>JAJYJS010000009.1 GCA_021789215.1 Nitrospirota bacterium
GTGAAAAAAACGGTCCTGCCAGTCTTGTTTTCCTTAATCCTGTCTCTGCTGTTTTCTTCCAGATCGTATGCCGCGGGTATCGAAGCCGCCATCGGCTTCTGGAGGGAAGACCCTTCCGGCAGCATCGCCTATAAGGGAGATTCCCTTGACGTAAGGGACAACCTCAATTACACGAGGCACGATAAACTGACCGGCAGGTTGAAAGTCTATCTGCCCGGTCCGCTTCCTAATATGTACCTGATGGCCACTTCGGTAAAATACGAGGCGACCGGAAAGAAGAGCACGTCTTTTGTTTACAACCAGCAGACATTCGCAGGCAACATACCTTTTTATTCCAGGGTCAAACTGAACCATTACGACATCGCCGCATTCTATTCGCTCACAAGGATGCTCCCGACACGCATCATTAACGTGGAACTCGGGCTTAACGCGCGGGTGATAGATTTCCGTTCGGAACTGAACCAGGGCACCACCGGAGCTTTTGCCGCAAAGAACGCCACCATAGTAGTCCCGATGGTATATGCCGGGGCCCAGTTCAGGCCTGTAGACTTCTTAAGCATCGAGGCCGAAGGCAGGGGAATCCTTTACAACTCGGAACATTATTATGACGTAATAGGAAGGGTCAAGATAATCCCCGTTTCGCCCATTTTCGTGGCGGCCGGCTACCGGTGGGAAGACCTCAAGATTGACCGTCAGGATTTGGATGCGCAGGTCAGGATAAAGGGGCCTTTCGCAGAGGCTGGAGTGATGTTTTAGGGGAAAACGGCTGGAGGTGGCTTGAGGCTATTCCTGCTCCAGTTCCTCAAGCTGTTCCGGGAGCATGTGCCTGATCATCCTGCCTTTTACCATGTAGACGACCATCTCCGCGATATTTGTCGCGTGGTCGCCGATACGCTCCAGGTACTTGGATATGTAGCTTATCTTCATTGCGCGTGAGACAGTCGCCGGGTCCTGGGTCATGATGAAGGTCAGCTCAAGGAGGACGGCCTCGTTGAGGTCGTCAATTTCGTCGTCCTGCTTTATCACCTCTATCGCCAGGTTCTTGTCCTCATTCAGGAACGCGTCTATCGCGTTTTTGACCATCCCCTGAGATATCTCGCTCATTTTCGGGATGTCTATATAGGGCTTCAGCTGGGGCTCCTCATTAAGTTCAAGCGCCCGCTCGGCTATGTTGACGGCGTTGTCGGCAATGCGCTCCAGGTCGGTGGTAATCTTCATGGCGGTGGTAAGCGCGCGCAGGTCCCTGCCCATCGGCTGGCTGAGCGCGATGAGTCTTATGCACTCTTCGTCTATCTTCACGTCGTAGGTGTTTATCAGCCTGTCGCCCTCGATAACCGCCCTGGCCAGGTCTGAATTCCGCTCCACGAGACTCCTGACGGATTCCTTTATGGCCGTCTGCACAAGCTGGGCCATTGTGAGCAGGTCTTCCCTGAGCTTTGCGAAATCCTCTTTTCTGACTGTCATTTGCCTTTAACCCTACCCTCTTCTGTCATTATCCGAACCTGCCTGTAACGTAATCTTCCGTGAGCTTCTCCCTGGGGACCGTGAACATCGCCTCGGTCCTGCCGAACTCGATGAGCTCGCCAAGCATAAGGAACCCGGTCCATTCGGACACCCTCGCGGCCTGCTGGAGATTGTGCGTAACGATTATGATTGTAACATTTTTTTTAAGCTCTTCAAGAAGTTCTTCTATTTTTGCCGTTGAAATAGGGTCCAGCGCCGACGTGGGCTCGTCGAAGAGGAGCGCCTCGGGCTCTACCGCAAGGGCCCTGGCAATCACGAGCCGCTGCTGCTGGCCTCCGGAGAGGGCATACGCGCTCTGGTGCAGCTTGTCTTTTACCTCCTCCCACAGCGCGGACTGCTTCAGCGCGTGCTCCACCTTTTCCGAAAGCAGGGACTTCTTTTTCACGCCCCGCAGCCTCATGCCATATGCGATGTTGTCGAATATGGTCATCGGAAAAGGCGTGGGCTTCTGGAAGACCATCCCTATCCGGCTCCTCAGGTCTATGAGGTCCATGTCCTTTGCAAGGATGTTCCTCTGCTGGAATATTATCTCGCCCTCATAGCGGTTGCCCGGATAGAGGTCGTGCATCCGGTTGAAACAGCGCAGGAGGGTGGTCTTGCCGCATCCCGAAGGCCCTATGAGCGCAGTGACCGTGTTCTTGTAAATGCTCAGGTTTATGTTCTGGAGCACCAGGTGGCTGCCCGCGTAGTAGAAGTTAAGGTCCTTCACTTCCATGTCAAGTGTCATTTCCTGCCGTACCTCATTCTTATTATCAGTTTGCCCGTTATCGTAATGACGAGTATGAAGAATGTTATCACAAGGGCCGCCGCCCATGCCTGCCTGTGCCAGTCATCGTAGGGGCCCATCGCGTACTGGAATATTGTCACCGTGAGAGAGGAAATGGGGTTGTTCATGTCAGTCGAGAAGAAATTGTTGTTGAAGGACGTGAAAAGCAGCGGAGCAGTCTCCCCTGCCACCCTGGCAATCGAAAGCAATATGCCCGTCAGGATGCCAGTTGCGGCCCCCCTGTAAACCACCTGTATGATGACCTTGTAATAAGGGGCGCCAAGGGCGAAGGCGGCCTCCCTCAGCGTCCACGGGACCAGCGTGAGCATGTTCTCGGTGGTCCTGAGGACGACCGGTATCATTATTATCGCAAGCGCAAGCGCCCCGGCCCAGCCGCTGAAATGGCCCAGGGGCTTGACCATCCAGGCGTAAACGAATGTGCCGACAACTATCGTGGGCACGCTGACCATTATGTCCGAAAGCACGCTTATCAAACGGGCGAACTGTTTGCCCCTGGCATATTCAGCCAGAAAAGTGCCGCCGAGCACGCCTATCGGAACGCCGATCACCGTGGCGAAAACCGTTATAAGGAGCTGCCCCACGAAGGCGTTCTTGAGGCCGCCGCCCGACACGCCCGGAGGGGCCGGATTGTTTAAAAAAAGGCTCAGGTTAAGCGCGCTGGCCCCCTGCACAATCACGTCCCCGATTATGAAAACAAGCCAGAAAAGCCCCAGCAAAGTGGCAAGGGCGCTCAGCGAGAGCGCAATGAAACTTTTTGCCTTTCTTATCCGTTCCCTGTTTATCATCTAGAGGCCGTGCTCTTTTCAGTTTTAATGAGGAAAAGCTTGGCCACGGCAAGGATTATAAAGCTGAATATGAACAGCAGGAGCGCCAGATAGAACAGGGATGAAAGATAGATATCCGAGCTTGCCTCCGTGAACTCGTTTGCAAGGGTCACCGTTATGGTCGCCGCGGCATCGAGCAGGGATGACGTTATCTGGTGGTTGTTGCCGAGCACGAACGCCACGGCCATTGTCTCGCCAAGCGCCCTGCCCAATGAAAGTATCACGCCGCCCGCAATGCCCAGCTTGGAATAGGGGATAACGATATTGCTTACAACCTCCCATTTTGTCGCGCCTACCGCGTATGCGGACTCCTTTATTATCGCCGGGGCCAGGTTGAACGCGTCCCTTGAGATGCTGGCCGTAAAGGGGATTATCATTATGCTGAGTATGACGCTTGCCGTGAGCAGGTCTATGCCCATCGGGGTGCCCTGAAAAAGCACGCCCACGACCGGCAGCTTGCCTATTGTATCTATCAGGGCCGGTTCTATGTAGTTCTGCATTATGGGGGCAAGAGTAAAAAGCCCCCACATCCCGTATATTATGCTCGGGATGGCCGCCAGAAGCTCGATTGCCACTCCCATGGGCCCCTTAAGAAAATCCGGGGCGATTTCAGTTATGAATATGGCTATCCCGAGCGCGACGGGAATGGCTATCGCAAGCGAGAGCAAGGTTGTTATTAATGTGCCGTAGATGTTGGTGGCCGCGCCAAAAACATCTCTTACCGGGTCCCACTCCTTCGAAAAAATGAACCTGAAAAAGCCGAATGTCTTTATCGCAAGGGCTGACTGCTGGAACAATACATACAGGATGCCCAGAAAAACGGCAACCGTGGACAGCGCGGCAAGCGCGGTCAGGCCGGTGAAGGTTATGTCAACCGGATTCCTTTTATAAAACGGTATTTTTATTAAAGCCAATTTATCATTTCCAAAGGGCATTTTTAAACGGGCCAGGATATATTAAGCTCCCCGGCCCGTTTTTTTCAATTTTCAATCCTCTTTTTAATACACACCCTCTTTCTTCCAATAGCCCCTGATTTTTTCCTTCAGAGAGGCCGGAAGCGGGACATACGCGAGGTTCTCCGCAGTCCTGTCCCCATTTTTGAATGCCCAGTCAAAGAACCTGGCCACTTTCTTATTCGCGGCGGGCTGCTCTTTGGAGAGCAGTATGAATGTCGCCCCGGCTATCGGCCATGCGTTCCTGCCAGGGGCATTGACCATCCAGAGATAAAAATCCTTTCTGGGGTCGAAATTGGCCGTGGCGGCCGCTTCCTTGAAGGTCGCGAAGGTGGGCGCGACGAAATTGCCGGCGGCGTTTTTAAGAAGGGTGTATGTCATCCTGTTCTGCAGGGCATAGGCAAACTCCACATAGCCTATCGAGTAAGATGTCCTCTTTACGTAATTGGAAACACCCTCGCTTCCCTTGCCGCCGATGCCCACGGGCCAGTTCACGGCATTTCCTGAACCGACCCTCGTCTTCCAGTCCCTGCACACCTCGCTCAGGTACGTCGTGAATATGGCCGTTGTGCCAGACCCCTCCGACCTGTGCACCACCGTTATCGGCCTGTGCGGCAGATTCATTCCCCTGTTCAACGAGGTAATCCTCGTGTCGTCCCAGAATTTGATGTTGCCAAGGAATATGGCGCAGAGGGTGTTTGGGTCCAGCTTAAGGGCCCCGGGCCGCATCCCGGGCATGTTAACGACTATGACCACGCCGCCCATTACAGCAGGGAACTGAAGAAGCCTGTCCCTTTTGAGCTTCTCCGGCTTCAGCGGCTCGTCGGACGCCCCGAAGTCCACCGTCCTGTTGATTATCTGCTGCTGCCCGCCGCCCGAGCCTATGGACTGATAATTGAGCTGTACGCCCGTAGACCTGTTATAGGCATATGCCCAGGCAGAGTATATGGGGTATGCGAAAGTGGACCCCGCCCCGTTCATGGCCGCTGCCGCAAAGGCCAGGCCGGATGCAAGCACGATTATTGAAAGCACCGCGGCCAGAACCATCTTCAACGATGTCTTCATCTGCGTCCTCCTTGTTGATGCATATTCATTTTGTTTTTTAAAATTATAGGGGAGGAATATTACAGGAGTGTTACAGGAGTGTTAATTTTGGTCTGATGGCTTTTTATTTTATGTAGATGCGCACGGAGGTGCCCTTGCCCAGGTCGCTGTCTATGTGCATCTTCCAGCCCTGCGCAAGTATCAGGTGTTTAACAATCGCAAGCCCCAGGCCCGTGCCGCCAAGCTCGCGCGAGCGGGAAGGGTCCACCCGGAAAAACCTCTCTCCCAGCCTGGAGATGTATTTCTTCGGCACGCCTATGCCTGTGTCCGAAACCGTAAGGACGCACTGCCAGTTGTCCGCCTCCCTCGCCCTGATGATGAGGCCGCCAGAGTCCGTGTATTTGATGGCGTTGTCAAGCAGGTTCACCAGTATTTGCATCAGCCGTTCCGGGTCGGCGTCTATCGAGTCGCACTCTATGTCTTTTTTCAGGTAAAGGCCTTTCGACGAAGCCTTTTCCTCAAACAGTGAAAACACGTTGTCAACTATTCCGGGAAGCGAAACGGCCTTTTTCTCTATCGGCACCGCCCCGAATTCTATCTTCGAGAGCACTATCAGGTCTTTTATGAGCTGCTCCATCCGCTCCGACTGGAACTTTATCGTGTTCAGGAACCTTACCGAGTCCTCCCTGTTGTCGAGCGCCCCGTCCAGCAGTGTCTCTGCAAACCCCTTAATGGCCGTAACGGGCGTCTTCAGCTCATGGGACACGTTGGCGACAAAATCACGCCTTATCTCGTCTATCCTCTTTTCAGCCGTTATATCGCGGGCGACAAGCACAGAGCCCGCATAGTGCTCCTGCGGGCCGGAAAAGGGGAATGCGCTTACGCTTATGTACTTGGAGTCTATCGTGAAGATTTCGCTTTTCCCGGCGCCGTTTTCCCTGGCATTGCCGATGAGCTTGTTCAACCCGGTCACGTTCAGGGCCTCGGCAAGCCTCCTGCCCGAAATGCCCGCACCCTTCACGTTGAAAATCCCCTCAAGCGACGGATTGACCGTTTTTATCCTGTTTTTTGAATCGACGAGTATGATGCCGTCCGGAGTGCTTTTCATCAGCACGTCCATCCTGCGCCTCAGTTCTTCGGCCTCCTTTATCCTGTCCTGAAGGTTGGCCGCAAGTATGCTCAGGTTGGTCATAATTCTGGGGAAGCCGTGTTTCCCCTTGAGGTAAAGCCTCTTTTCGAGATTGCCTTTGGCCAGTTCCTCTATGAACCCGCCAAGCTCCCGGAGCCGCCTGAAGGTGAAGAGCCCTCTTACCGCAATGTAGACCACCGCAACCAGAATTATGAAGAGCGCGAATTCGAGCGTTATCATCCTTTTTTCCCGCCCGCCTCGCGGGTGAAATAATACCCTATGCCTCTTTTTGTCAGTATGTATTCCGGATTGGACGGGTCGTCCTCTATCTTCTCTCTCAGCCTCCTTACGTGTACGTCGACCGTCCGGGGCTCCACATATGACTCGTCGCCCCAGACGGCATCCAGAAGGAAATCGCGGCTCATGACCTTGCCGGGCCGTTGGGCAAGGTAGAGGAGCAGCTTGAACTCCATTGCGCTAAGCTCGACGGATTTGCCATCCTTCATGACAGAATACCTATCGGGGTCTATGACAAGCTTGCCTGCGCTAATAAGGCCCGGTTCCGTTCCGGAAACAGGGGTGTAGCGCCTCAGGACCGCCTTGACCCGCGCCATAAGCTCCCGGGGGCTGAAGGGCTTGGTGACGTAGTCGTCCGCCCCAAGCTCAAGGCCCAGGACCTTGTCTATCTCCTCGGAGCGGGCGGTGAGCATTATCACCGGAATGCCCGCCGTGTCTTTTCCGGACTTTATCAGGCGGCACAGCTCAAGCCCGTCCATGCCCGGCAGCATGAGGTCAAGCAGGATCAGGCCGATGCCCCCCTTCCGGATCTTCCCCAGGGCATCCAGGCCGTCCCTGGAGGACTCGGTAGAATAGCCCTGCTTCCTGAGGTTGTATTCTATCAGCTCCCTTATATCGGCTTCATCCTCCACTATGAGGACCTTCTTGATGTTCATACCAGATATTAAAACATACCTGAAGGAGTCCCTGTGTGCAACTTTTCACAGCCCGGCCATGCGGCAGCCGCGCCCCCGCCAGAAAAACCGGATTTCCCGTCCATTATGCGCTCCGCCATAATTAATAAATTTTACCATTGAAAGGCCCAAAAGTCGTCTTCACAAAAAGCTTCCGCTTTTGCAACTGAACTATTTATTTTTAAAGCATTTTTATGACGCATTTTTACGGAAATCCAGCATTTTCAATGGTTTTGGCCTATATCCGTTTTGCAATTGCCTGATAAATAAGGTTTTTATATATGATTATTGACTTTTGGCAGTTTGAGAGAGTATTATGATTTTAAGAGATAAAGGTTTCCGCAATCAGGCCAAAAAAGGAAGGTTTTGAAATGTTTGAGAAGTTTACCGAAAGAGGAAGAAAGATAATCATATACGCCAAGGAAGAGGCGGAAAAAAGACAGAATGATTATCTTGGGACCGAGCACCTGATACTGGCTCTCCTGAGAGAAGAGGATTCCCTTCCCGTTACCATTCTCAAGAAGATGGGTCTTTCAACAGAGGAACTGAAACTGGAAGTTGAAAGAAACATTCCGGCGGGAACCAATGTGCTTACTTTCAGTGATGTCCCGTTCACTCCCAGGGCAAAAAAGGTCCTGGAACTGGCCGTGGAGGAGGCAAGGCTCCTGGGGCATAATTATATCGGCAGCGAGCACCTCCTGCTGGGCATAATCAGGGAAGACGAAGGCATAGCGGGCAAGATACTGCGCAACTTCGGCGCAAACCTGCTCGGGGCCAGGCAGCTCACGATAAATCTTTCGATGAAGGCATATACGCAGCCGAAGGAGAGGAAAAGCACTACACCCGCCCTGGATGAGTTCGGCAGGGACCTCACCCAGATGGCCCGCGAGTCCAAGCTGGACCCTGTAGTGGGCAGGGAAGACGAGATAGAGCGCATAATGCAGATACTGGGCAGGCGCATAAAGAACAACCCCGCGATTATAGGAGAGCCCGGCGTCGGGAAAACGGCCATAGTGGAAGGGCTCTCGCAGCAGATAATTGCCGGAGACGTCCCTGAGAACCTGCTTGGCAAGCGCATTGTGGGGCTGGACCTTGGCGCCCTCATAGCCGGGACCAAGTACAGGGGCCAGTTCGAGGAGAGGCTGAAAGTGGTGATGAAGGAGATAATGCAGTCTGACAACATCATCCTCTTCATCGACGAGTTCCATACGATAATAGGCGCGGGGGCCGCGGAAGGCTCTGTGGACGCATCCAGCATGCTTAAACCCGCCCTTTCAAGGGGCGAGATCCAGTGCATAGGCGCCACTACCCCGAACGAATACAGAAAATACATCGAAAAAGACGGGGCGCTGGAAAGAAGGTTCCAGCCCGTCTACATAAACCCGCCCCAGGTAGAGGAGGCCGTCGGCATCCTGAAGGGGCTGAGGAGCCGCTACGAGTCTCACCACAAGGTGAAATACAATGACGAGGCAATCTCTCAGTCGGTGAAGCTCTCGGACAGGTATATAACCGACCGCTTCCTGCCCGACAAGGCCATTGACGTCATTGACGAGACCGGCGCGAGGCTGAGACTGAAACGGTACATCCCGCCCGCCGAACTCAAGGAGATCGAGGACGACCTGGCGCGGATAACAAAGGAAAAGAACCTCTACGTGAGGCTCCACGACCTTGAGAAGGCCGCCTCGCTGAGAAACGAGGAGGAGCGGCTCAAGAAGCTGTACGAACAGCTGAAGGCCCAGTGGAAGAGCAATCTGCAGAAAGAAATTCCCGTCGCAACCGAAGAGGATGTCGCCTACACGGTGGCCAAGATGACCGGCATCCCGCTCATAAAGATCGAGGAGAAGGAGTCCGAAAAGCTCCTGCGCATGGAGGACGAGCTGCATAAAAGGATCATCGCCCAGGACGAGGGCATAAAGGTCATCTCCAAGGCGATAAGGCGTTCAAGGGCAGGGCTCAAGAGCAGGCGCAAACCTATTGGCTCGTTCTTCTTTCTGGGGCCCACGGGCGTCGGGAAGACCGAGCTTGCTAAGGCGCTGGCGGAATTCCTTTTCAACGACGAAAACGCGCTTGTGAAGATAGACATGTCGGAGTACATGGAGAGGTTCAACGTCTCCAGGCTTACGGGAGCGCCTCCCGGCTACGTGGGCTACGAAGAAGGCGGGCAGCTTACCGAGAAGATCAGGAAACGCCCCTACTCCGTCGTGCTCTTTGACGAGATCGAAAAGGCGCACCCGGACGTGTTCAACATACTCCTGCAGGTGCTGGACGAGGGCATTCTCACGGACAGCTTCGGCAGGAAGGTGGACTTCAAGAACACGGTCATAATCATGACCTCCAACCTGGGGGCGCGTTTCATCGACAAGGCGACGCCGCTTGGTTTCCAGACGGTCTCTGCAACAGAGACATACCAGAAGATTAAAGACAGCGTGCTTGACGCCTTGAAAAAGACCTTTAATCCGGAGTTCCTGAACAGGGTGGACGAGACTGTGGTATTCCATCCGCTTGAGAAGGAGCACCTGTTCAGGATAATAGACCTGCTCGTCTCCGAGACGAACAAGCAGCTTGTGGAGCAGGAGCTTATGGTAGAGCTTACGCCTGAGGTCAAGGAATGGCTGGTCGAAAAATACTATCAGCCGACCTACGGCGCAAGGCCGATGAGGCGTGCGGTGCAGAAAGAGATTGAGGACCCCCTCTCGGAGGAGATACTCAAAGGGAAGTTCAAGGAGGGCACAAAGATAAAGGTTGTGCTCGAAGGCAACGCTCCGGCCTTTGTGCCTGCTGAAGAAGACGTACTTAGCAGCGTCAACTAGAACGAATGCGGGAAACAGCGCTGAAGGCAAAAAAAGTGCTTCCGGTGCTGTTTCTCGTTTTTTTGTTTTCATGCAGCAAAAGCGGCACCACGCAGACGGCCACCCCGGGCAAACCCGCCCCAAATATAAGCGTGGTAGACTTCCAGGGAAAGCCTCTCACGCTGCCGGCCCTGAGGGGAAATATTGTCCTTGTCAATTTCTGGGCCACATGGTGCGGCTCCTGCCAGCTTGAGAAACCGACACTCAATGCCTTTTATAAAAAGGTCTCAGGGCTGCCCGATTTCAGACTTGTGACCGTCCTTTACAACGACACGCCCGAAAACGCCAAACAATACATCGCACAGCACGGTTATACAATACCGGTGTTTTCTGACCCCGGCGGAAAGACGTTTGCCGCCTACGGCTGCACCGGCGTGCCGGAAAGCTATCTCATAGACAAAAAAGGCATACTGCGGGACAAGATCATCGGCCCCATAAACTGGGACTCCCCCGACGTGGTCTCCTACATAGAAAAGCTCGCAAAAGAATAATGGGCGTACCCAGAAAAGCCGTGCAGAAGGCAATGCTGCTGGTCGGCGCGCTCTATTGCGACGCGGCATATCTTGAAAAGGCGGAAAAGGCGCTTGCTTCCGAGTTCGGAAAAATATTTTATGAAACCGGCCCCGGGGACTGGCATTCGGAGTATTACCGGGACGAGCTTGGCTGGCCCATCAAGCGAGTTTTTCTCTTTTTCGACATCCTGATTGACCCCGGCCTGCTTGCGGACATAAAACTGCTGACCAACAGGCTTGAGGCGGATTTTTTTTCCGGACCGGGCTCAAGGCGGATGATAAACCTCGACCCAGGCTACATTACACCCGCAAAGCTGGTCCTTGCGAGCACAAAGGACTATTCCCACAGGGTTTACCTGGGCAAAGGCATTTTCGCCGAGGTCACACTTATGTACTCGGCGCGGAAAAAGACCTTCGTGCCGCACACCTACACTTACAGAGACTTCAAGGACGCCGCAAATGTGCTGGCGTTCAATGAAATGAGACAGGCCCTTATGGAAAGGCTCGGACTTTCAGGAAAAGGGAAAAGAGAGGTCAGGCATGTTTCGTAAGCACGAGGTTGTCCCTGTGGATGACCTCATCGGAGTACCGGTAGCCAAGGATAACCTCTATCTCGGACGTCTTTCTCCCCCTGATCTTTTCAATCTCCCACGCGGAGTAATTGGAAAGACCCTTGGCAATCCTCTCCCCTTCCGGGGAGATGCAGTAGACCGGGTCTCCCTTGTCGAAACTGCCCTCCACTGAGACAATCCCCGAAGGCAAAAGGCTTTTTCCCTTTGAGAGCAGGGCCTCTTTTGCCCCCTCGTCTATTATGAGCCTGCCCTTGGCCTTGAGCCCGTATGCTATCCATCCCTTTCTGGCGGAAAGCCTCCCGTTGCCGGGGCGGAATTCGGTGCCGCAGGCGCGGCCTTCGAGGATCTCGATTAACAGGTTATGTTTCCTGCCGTTTATTATGTTTACGGTTATCCCGGCGCCCATGGCCTTTTTGGCCGCAAGGATTTTTGAGTACATGCCGCCCGTGCCGACAGCGCTTCCCGCGCCTCCGGCCAGTTTTTCCATCTGAGGGGTTATTTCGGTCACAAGGGGTATTATCCGCGCGTCCGGGTCCTGCTTGGGGTCAGCCGGATAGAGTCCGTCCACGTCCGAAAGTATCACAAGCCTGTCGGCCTCCACCAATGAGGCGACAAGCGCGGCAAGATGGTCGTTGTCGCCGAACTTTATCTCCTCCACCGAGACGGTATCGTTCTCGTTTATGACCGGGATTACGCCAAGCCCCAGAAGCGTAATGATGGTGTTCCTGGAATTGATGTACCTCGCCCTGTCCGTAAAAACATCCCTCGTGAGGAGTATCTGGGCGACCTTTTTGCCGGTCTCGCCAAACACCTTCTCGTACGCCCACATGAGGGCGGACTGACCTACCGCCGCAACCGCCTGCTTGAGCTGGATGTCAGAGGGTTTTTTCTTCAGGCCAAGCTTGCCAATGCCCGCGGCAACGGCGCCGGAAGAGACAAGGACGGCTTCGTGCCCGGCCGCGGAAATCCTGGCGATATCGGAAGCTATCGACCTCATCCTGTTTTCATCCAGGACACCCTTGGGGGCCAATATGTTCGAGCCTATCTTGATTACAAGCCTCATCCCTTGTGTCCTTCCGTCTTTTTTGCCAGATAAAGCAAAAGCCTGTCCGTACCCTCTTTTCTTACGGCAGATACGGCAAAAAAGTCAATACCGTTCTTGCGGCAGTGGGCCTTGAGCTTTTCCAGCTTGTCCTTGTCCGCCGAGTCTGTCTTGGTTGCGGCAACGGCCTGGGGCTTTTCCATAAGCTCCGGGCTGTAGAGCAAAAGCTCCCTGTTTATCTTCAGGAAGTCCTCAACCGGGTCTCCGGGTGAGTTTACCGACACATCGACCAGATGGAGCAGAATCTTTGTCCTTTCCACATGCCTAAGAAACTGGAAGCCCAGGCCCACCCCCTTGTGGGCGCCCTCGATAAGGCCCGGGATATCGGCTACGACAAAACTCCTCAAGTCGGAGTATTTTACCACTCCCAGTACGGGTTCCAGCGTGGTGAACGGATAATCCGCCACCTTGGGCTTTGCCGAGGAGATGACGGATATGAGAGTGGACTTGCCCGCGTTCGGGAGCCCTATGAGCCCCACGTCCGCAAGGAGCTTCAGTTCCACTACTATGTCCTTTTCCTCTCCCGGCTCGCCTGGCTGTGCGAACCTGGGTACCTGCCTGGTGGCTGTAGCGAAATGGGAATTGCCGAGCCCTCCCCTGCCTCCGCGCGCGGCCACGCACTCCTTGCCGGGAGCATCCAGGTCGGCCAGCGTCTCCTCTGTCTGAGCGTCGGTCAGGACGGTGCCCACCGGGACACGGACAACGAGGTCTTTTCCGTCCCTGCCGTGCATCTTTTTCTTCATCCCGTTCTGGCCCCTTTCAGCCGTATAATGGCGCTGGTATCTCAAGTCCAGAAGGGTCGCAAGCTCCGGGTCCGCCCGGAAAATAACGTGCGCTCCCCTGCCGCCGTCGCCTCCGTCCGGGCCGCCCCTGGGCACATATTTCTCCCTGCGGAAGCTGACCATGCCGCTGCCGCCGTCACCGGATTTTATATGCACCTTTACGTAGTCGATGAATTTCATTTATCAGGAAAATAAAAAGGCGGTCTCAACGACCGCCCCTGTTATATGTTATATGAGATTTGTTTTTCAGCTTGCCTGAGCGGGAACGACGTTGACTTCAAGCCTTGTGCGGTCCTTGCGCCCGAAAGTCAGTATGCCGTCTATCTTGGCGAAGATAGTATGATCCCTGCCCATCCCGACGTTGTCCCCAGGGTGGTATTTTGTCCCCCTCTGCCTGACAAGGATGTTGCCTGCCTTCACGAACTGCCCGCCAGCCCTCTTCAAGCCGAGCCGCTTGGATTCGCTTTCCCTGCCGTTTCTGGTGCTTCCGACTCCCTTTTTATGTGCCATGGCCCTTTATCCTCCGATCTTTATCTCTTTGATCCTGACCTCAGTGAATGGCTGCCTGTGGCCCCTCAACTTCCTGTGCCCTTTTCTGGCCTTCTGCTTGAAGACGAGCACCTTGTCCGCCTTGCCCTCCGAGACTACCTCGGCCGTTACCGAAGCCTGCGGCACGAACGGATTGCCCACAACGGGGCCGTCTTCCTTTGCCACCACGAGCACCTTGTCGAACACCACCTCGCTGCCGGAGTCAAGGTCAAGCTTCTCGACCGCGACCTTTTCGCCCGAGGCAACCCTGTACTGCTTTCCACCCGTCTCTATTATTGCATACATAAATTTCATACCTCCCAAAACCAGTATAGAAGATTCTCTGCGAAAAAACCGCGTGTTCCACTTCTGCAACCAGCCCCGGAGGGGCTGTAAAACGCCCAACTATTCATTTAACTAAATTTTACACCAGAATGTCAATACTTTTCAGTGGGTTCTGCCGGATTTCCCCCATCCAGGAGCCTTGCCACAATCAACCCTATCTCGTCCCGCGCCCTGCGGAACTCCTTCAGAACGGTTTCCGGGTCACCCGGCGTACCGGCCGGGTCCTTCACGGAAATATGGACAACTCTCCTTTCCGCGGGAACCGCCGGACAGGACTGCCTGGCGTTGTCGCACAGGGTAACGACCATGTCCATCTCTTCAAGGGGGATATCCTCGATGGTCTTGGACCACTGGGAGGCTATGTCTATCCCTATCTCTTTCATGACGGCAACGGCGTTGGCGTTAACTCCCGCGGCGATTACCCCGGCGCTGAACGCCTTCACGTGGCCGCGGCCCATGAGGGCGGCGAAACCCTCCGCCATCTGGCTCCTGCACGAGTTCCCCGTGCAAAGGAAGGCTATCTTTTTCATTATCAATTATAGCAATAATTGATTGACAAAAACACCCTTTAGCGGGTAATTTATATATTTACAGGGCCGCTAGCTCAGTTGGTAGAGCAACGCCCTTTTAAGGCGTGGGTCGAAGGTTCGAATCCTTCGCGGCTCATGTCCCCATCGTCTAGCCCGGCCTAGGACATCGCCCTTTCAAGGCGGTAACACGGGTTCGAATCCCGTTGGGGACGCCAAGGAAATCAAGGGGCTACAGCATGTAGCCCCTTTTTATTTCCCTCGCTGTGCCCCTTTTTGCGCCCCCATTCCGAGGTCTCAATTGCCCGCCTCAAACCATCAACTGCTGTCAATGAAGAGATTCCGGTCCAGGACATTCAAAGTGGAAAAGCAACGCGAGCATTTGCCTTATAAGGGCCGTATGCCGAATTTTTTCAATGTCATGAGTAACGCGCTCAACGGAAGGCCGACCACGTTAAAGAAATCCCCTTCTATCTTCCTCACAAGGGCTGCGCCAAGCCCCTGTATGGCGTATGCTCCGGCCTTGCCGACTGGCTCGCCCGTCTTTACATAGGAATCCATCTCGTCTTCCCCCAGCCGCCTGAAATAGACCTTCGTTTCGGAAGATCCGGATATCCGCCTGCCGTTTGAAGAATCCATCACGGTATAGCCTGTAATAACAAGGTGCGGTCTTCCGCTTAATGCCTTGAGCATCGCCCTGGCCTCCGTCTGGTTATGCGCCTTGCCGAGATACCGGCCATTAATGATTATGAAAGTGTCCGCCGCGATTATTATCGCATCTTTTTCTTTTGCCGCAACGGCGGCCGCTTTCTGTCTCGAAAGGAGACGGGCAAGCCTTCGGGGCGGCATGCCGGCGTGCATCTCCTCCTCGATTCCGCTCTCCTTAACTAAAAACTCAAGCCCCGTCAGGCTCAATATTTCTCTTCTTCTTTCAGAGGCGGATGCAAGTATTATTTTTTTACTTTTTTTATGCATATTTGCCCGCCGCGCAGCCAGACGCCCATGCCCAGTGCAGATTATATCCCCCAAGCTGGCCCGTTACGTCCACCACCTCTCCGGCAAAAAAAAGGCCGGGCACTTTCCTGCACTCCATCGTCCTTGAAGAGAGTTCCCTGGTATCCACGCCGCCAGCCGTCACCTCCGCCGTCCTGTATCCCTCCGTTCCGGATGGCCGAAAGGTCCAGTTATGAAGGCCCTCAGCGGCCCTCTCAAGCTCCGGGGCAGAATAGAGGCGCAGAGGTTTGGAGCCTGAAAAAAGCTCGCACCACCTCAGGGCGAAACGCCGGGGCATATGCCCCGATAGATAATTACGCATCTCCGTGGACCTGGCCCTGTCATGTATGAACATTCCCTTGATGTCGATATCAGGCAGGAGGTCTATCGCCACCCCTCCGCCAGTCCAGTACAAAGACGCCTGCAAAACTGCCGGACCGCTCAGCCCCTTGTGGGTAAAAAGGACATCACCCCTGAAGGACTTTTTGCCATAGGTGATCCCGGCCTTCAGTGACAGACCGCTGAGGCCGCTGAACCTCTTTAATTCTTCCGGGCCGAATGTAAACGGCACAAGGGCCGGCCTCAGCGGGGTAACCCTCAAGCCGAATTGCGATGCTATCCTGTAGCCAAGGTTTGTGGCCCCCAGCTCCGGGCACGAGAGCCCGCCGGTTGCCACCACCATCGAATCCGCGTCGAATTGCCCTTTATCCGTATTCACGGTGAAGCGGCCGGAGTTTTTCCCCACGCCCTTTACCTTCATGCCGGTAATTATATCTGCGCCGTTGTCTTTACATTCACCAAGCAAAAGGTCCATGAGGTCCCTGGACTTCCCCCTTAGAAAAAGCTGCCCGTTTCCCTTGTCGTCAAACATCACTCCCCGGCTTTCAAGGAACTGGACGATGTCGGCGGGGGTAAACCCGGCCAGCGCGGACTTTGGGAAATCGGGATTTTCAGAGAGGTAATTATCGGCCGAGAGGTTAAGATTCGTGAAATTGGAGCGGCCGCCTCCCGAGGCAAGCACCTTCCTGCCGGGTTTTCTCCCGTGCTCCAGAGCGATAACGGACCGCCCCCGTCTTGCGGCCTCTATCGAGCACATCAGCCCCGCGGCGCCAGCCCCGATGACAAGGACATCACATTTCATCCTTCTTATTATATTAACTAAATTTAACCGCCGGAAAATCTTCCGCTAAACGAAATGGCTCCGGCTGACAGAAACGATCAAATGGAACAGCCGGCATTATTGAAAAAATGATTTATTATTTCACACGCCCCGTTTTTCGGGCCCGAAGATGTATTTGTGCGCCTGGAGGTTGAAGATAACGTCCAGCCTGTCCTCAAGCATCCAGTTGGCCAGCCTTACCGGCTCCAGATGGCCGAACGCAGGGGAAAAGAGCAGTTTGCATTTTTTTTGCAGGCGGTGTTCCTTTATGAACTCCCTGGACCATTCGTAATCCACCCTGCCCGTAATGACGAACTTGACTTCATCGGCGGGCTTCAGGAAATCCAGGTTCGACAGGTCCATCTCCTCGGACATCCGGCTGCCTGGGGTCTTTATGTCGAGGATTACAACCGCCCTCGGGTCTATGTCCTTTATGCTCAGGCTGCCGTTTGTCTCAACCAGCACCTTGTGCCCGTCGTTCAGAAGACGCCCGATAAGATGGAAAACCCCTTCCTGCAAAAGCGGTTCGCCCCCCGTTATGGTTATCAGGTTCACGCCCACCACCGAGACCTCGTTCATTATCTCGGCCTCCGTCAGCTCCATGCCGTCCTGATAGGCATATTTTGTATCGCAGTAGGTGCACCGGAGATTGCAGGTGGCAAGCCTTATGAAAGTGGAGAGCTGACCTACATAGGTGGACTCTCCCTGTATGCTGGTAAAAATCTCGCAAATATTCATGTTATCCAATAAAAAAAGAAACGTCTCGCGAGTAATATAACATTTTCGCTTTTGTTTTTAAAAGCAAACGATTTGTTTTTTAAAACATTGTTTAAAGACCTGGCTGAGAATCAGTTTCCGGGGAGAAAATCATCCAGCAGCCTGCCGGAGGCCTGCTCCAGTTTTGTCAGGGCAAGGGCATAATCTGCCCTGGCCCTGTTCTCATCGGAGAGCGAGCTGCTGTAGTCAACCTCGTATCTAAGCACATCGTTCAGGGCGGAAAGGCCGACTGAAAAACGCTCTTTCTCGGCCTCGTATCTTTTCCGGGCCGCGACCTTTTTGCTTGATGCGGCCTCTATGGTATCGTATGCCGTCTGAAGAGCCCTTTCAGCCTCCCTCAACTCGTACCTGATGTTCTGCTCCAGTATCCTTAAATTTATCTGCGCCTTCTGCTTCTCGTACTCCGCCTTTAAATAGGCGCCCCTTGCCGTCCTGTTGCCGATTGGGATGGTAAGGTTCATGCCTATTTCCCAGGAATAAAAATTCCCGGACCCCAGCCCTTCCAGCGTGCTGTCGTAGCCGGAATTGAGCCCGTTGAGGCCGGATGACGCATAGGCGTCCAGCTGGGGCAACTGCTGGTTCTTGTAGAACCTGGCCTGAAGCTCCATATTTTTAAGGCCGGAAAGCGCCGCCTTGTAGTCCCATCTCCTCTGGAGAGCATCGCCCAGGGATTCCCGTTTTTCCCTCAGGACCGGGGCGGGAAGGCCCTCAACAGGTATTATGTCAGCCGTCCAGTCGGAAAGGTCCAAAAGGTTTTTAAGAGTGTCCTCCTCGTCCTTAACGGCCTTTTCAGCCTTGAAGAGGCCTTCACGGCGGGCATAGACCTCCGCTTCCGCCTCATAGACGTCCACCGGGGGCAGATAGCCCGCGCTTATCTTCTCTTTGGTCTCATTCAGCAGGGATTCCGCCAGCCTGAGCGAAAGCTTCGCCACATTAACGTCATCCATCCTGAACTTGAGGTCCCAATAGCCCTGAACGGCCTGCATCACAATCGATTCCGCCTTCTGCCGCTCCTTGAAGGAGGTTATGTCGAAGGTGTTTTTAGCCATGTTCAAGGCGGTCTCCTGGACCGAGCGCCCCCTGTCCTTTAGCAGGGGCTGGGTCAGCGTAAGGGTGACCTCGGAGGAGTAATAGGGGTTCAGGATGAGGCCGAAGGTATCGCTTGTGCGCACCCTGTCGTTCACCCATTTCAACTCGTATCTCGTGCCATAGGGGACCTTCCCTGAAAAACCGAGCGAAACCTCTGTCTTTCTCTGCATGGAAACGAAAATTATGCTTGCCGGAGGGGTCCTTAAATAGTTCATTAGCGCGCCGGCCCGGAAAGCGGGGTCGAATTCACCTTTGGCGGTCATGATGCCGGCCCTCGCGCCGGAGATGTTCAGCCCCTCCTGCTTCAAGAGCAGGTTCTGCCTGAGGGCGAGCCCCACCGTCTTGCCGAGCGTAAGCTCAAGCCCGTCCTGCGCATGGGAAATTTTTCCCCCGCACAAGGCAAAAAATATGGCAAGCAAAAACGCAAAAAAAACCCGTTTCATTCAGCCATTAGTGTAAAATAACCGTCCGGAAGTATCAATTCAAATAAGGGGTCCAAGCGGCAGGTTTCTGATGTTTTCCAGCGTGCGGTGTCTTAACTGGCGGGCATCGGGGATGCCGATAAGCCCTTTCCCGTTTTCAAGCACCGGTATGAGGATATCGCTGAAACTGCCCCCGCACCCGCATGAATGTTCCTGGTTTCCGTTTGGCACAATCCGGCGGCCGCCGCAGGCCGGGCACCTCAAGACCCTTTTGCTGCCGGACCATTTGCCCCGCTTGGCATAAGGTTTGCCGTCCTTTTCCATTATGTCCATCGCAAAATCCACCACGGGGGCATTGCTGATGGAGGTGCCTATGCCGTACCCCGCGACCAGCGGGTTGATGACGGGAACGTCTTTTTCCCTTATCCCGCCGCTCACAAGGAATTTGATGCCTCTGTGCCCCCTCAGGTCAAGCTCCCACCGGCACTCCTCCAGTATCCTGTAAAAATCGCCACGCCTTGTGGCAGGAGTATCGAACCGGACGGCGAAGAGCTTGTCCCCAAACGCTTCAGCCACGTTTATGCACTCGAATTTTTCATCGAGAAAAGTGTCTATAAGGGCCACCCTTTTCACCTCCGGGGCGACAACCTCGTCATAAGCACGCACGGCTTCCACGGTTGATCCGATGCAGAGGATAAGCGAATGGGGCATCGTGCCCGATGCCTTTTCCCCTATCCGTTCGCCGGAGGCCACTACCGAGACCCCGTCGCAGCCGCCTATGTAGGCGTTCCGCTCTATCATCGGGGCCAGGACTGGATGCATCCTCCTTGCGCCAAAGCTTATCAACAGCCTATCCTCAACCAGCAGCCTGAACCTGGCCGCCTGCGTGGCGATACCGGACGCCTGGCAGACAAGCCCGAGGATGGCCGTTTCATATACGCAAAAGTCCTGGTATCTCCCCTCTATCTCCATGACGGGCTCGTACGGATAGAACACCGTCCCCTCCTGCATCGCCCTGACAGCGACAGGGAGGGCCTTCAAAAGCCGCATTGCCTCCTCAAGCCCGGCAAAAACGGCCCAGGGCCAGCCCCCGGGCAGACCCTTGGCTATGACCTCCATCTTTACGACAGGGTTTATGCCTTTTTCCCTGAGGACATGCAGGGTCCTTTCGAAGTAAACATCCGTTATCCTGCCTTCGAGGACATCTTCGGGCCGGGCCGTATGGAACATCGCTAACCAGTCCTCCACTTTGCGGCGGTCTATTCAAATTTTACTTTAAGTGTGTTCCCCATTATCCTTATGGCGGCTTCTTTGTCCTCAGGTGTGATGTCGGCAATGCCGTCCTTTACAACCACCACCCCATAGCCGTTCATCGCCGCCTCATACGCCGTAAAAAGTACGCATATATGCGCGAGGCACCCGGTAAGCCTCACTGAACCCGCCCCCAACCTATCAAGTGTCTCTTTAAGTTTAGTATCAAAGAACGCGGAATAATGGGTTTTTTTAATAATTATATCGTCGGACCGGGGCTTAAGCTCATCCACAACCTGCTGGCCTCTTGAGCCGCGTACCCCGTGAGGCGGCCAGCCGAACCTTGAAAACTCTTCATCGTCGGGGGCATGGTTGTCGCAGACGTAAATGACGGGGTTCCCAGCCACCCTGGCCTTTTCCATCTCCCTCCTGATGGCCGGTATTATTTTCCTGTTTCCGGGCACCTCCAAAGGGGAGCCTTCGCGAGTGAAATCGTCGAGCATGTCCAGGACAAGAAGGGCTTCCTTTTTCTCCATCTGGAAAAACCTCCCTAGGACCGGTCCGGTCCCTCACAAGTCTGGAGAACGAAAGGTCTTTTAAAAAAATCCCAGATTATTCAGCTACTTGGGGTCTTTTACTTAAACTTTGCCTTAAGGGCCCTTTCCACATTTTCAGGGACAAGCCCTGTCACGCAGCCGCCGTATGAGGCGACTTCCTTTATGATGGTGGCTGTAAGGAAAGTATACTCCAGGGAAGGCGTAAGGAAAACCGTTTCCACTTCCGCATCGAGGCTGCGGTTCATGAGGGCCATCTGGAACTCGTATTCAAAGTCCGAAACCGCACGGAGCCCCCTTATTACCGCGCTCGCCCGCTTTGATTTTACATATTCGACAAGAAGCCCGCTGAACGGCTCCACCTTGATGTTGCCAATGTCCTTCGTGGCCTCCCGTATAAGCTCGATCCTCTCTTCTATCGTGAAAGTCGGCTGCTTTTTCGGGTTCGGGGCCACGGCGATTATAACCTCGTCGAATATCCTCAGCCCCCTTAGAAGTATATCGAAATGGCCGTTCGTGAATGGGTCGAACGTGCCTGGCAGGACCGCCCTTTTCATTGTTCCCCCTCCTCCCTTTCCATTGCAACATACAAAGTCAGGGACGTATCCCCGTATTTATAGACTTTCTTTTTCCTGAGAATCCCGGTCTCCTCCGGCAGGGAGACCTTGGACGAATGCTCCGCGATGACCACCGCGCCTTCAGCCAATACCTTTTCCGAAGTAATCCTCGGCAGGATTTTTTCAAGCTCCCCGGAGGCGTAAGGCGGGTCGAGGAAGACGATGTCCGCCCGGACGCCCTCCTTCCCGGCCCGCTTTAAAAAGGCATCTGCCTTCACGGGAAGAATATGGGCCTTCGGCCTGCACCCGCAGCCTTCGAGCAAATCCCTTAAAATTCCGGCGGTTTTCCTGTCCGACTCGACAAAATAAACCTCCCTTGCCCCCCTGCTCATTGCCTCCATCCCGATGGCCCCGGTGCCTGCGTAGAGGTCCATGAAGACCGAGCCCTCAACCCTTCGGGCGATTATATTGAAGATCGCCTGCCTCACCTTTGAGAGCGTCGGCCTCAGTCCGGTCTTCCTGAGCTTCAATGCCTGGGCCATTAACGGACTCCTGACAGCGTCTTCATTTCTTATTGCCCGATCGGGGGATTTATGAGCGGCAAAAAACCGTCCGGGACTTCATGGCCCTTTATAACGACCTTTTTTCCCCTGACCTCCAGCCTGCCCTCGGCAAAAAGCCTCACGGCCTCGGGGTAAATCATATGCTCGCATTTGAGAATGCGCGCTGAAAGGCTGTCTTCGGTGTCGCCGTGACTGGCCGGAACGGCTGCCTGGATTATAACGGGGCCAGTGTCCATCCCCTCGTCAACAAAGTGCACGGTGCACCCGGATATCTTCACCCCGTAGTCAGCCGCCTGTCTCTGCCCGTGCAGGCCGGGGAACGACGGCAGGAGTGCGGGATGGATATTCATGACCCTCATCGGAAAGGCATCGAGGAGCGGTTTTCTGACTATCCTCATGAAACCCGCGAGCAGGACGAGACCCGCTTCCCTTTTTTGAAGCTCGGCTGCTATGGCCTTGAAATAATCGTCCTTCGAGGCAAATGCCTTCGGGTCCGCGTATAGCGCCTCTATGCCGTTTTCCTTTGCGCGCTGCATGGCATAAGCGCCCGGTTTGTCCGTTATGAGCACCCGCAATCGGGCCTTTATTCTGCCGCTTTTAACGGCGTCTATGATGGCCTGAAAATTCGACCCCCTCCCGGAGGCAAGCACCCCGACTTGAAGCATGAGTAAGGTAAAAACCTCCCTTTTTAAGCTATTTCCTTTATGAAAGCGTATTCATTGCAGTCCGGGAATTTGGGGCACCTGATGCAGTCCCCCCAGATCTTGTGGGGCAGAGCGGTCTTGTCCACTTCCGTAAAGCCCAGCTTTTTGAAGAACTCCGGGGCGTAGGTAAGGGCAAAGACCTTTTTCACCCCGAGCTGCCTCGCGCCGGAAATGCATTTTTTGATCATGGACGTGCCTATCCCCCTGTCGCGGGCGTTTTTTTTGACGGCCAGGGAGCGTATCTCGGCCAAATCGTCCCAGACGATATGGATGGCGCACGTCCCTTTTATCTCCCCGTCCTCCTCATAGACGTAAATGTCCCGGATATTTTCGTAAAGCTCGTTCAGGGCGCGCGGGAGCATCTCCTGCGAGCGGGCGAACTCATTTACCAGCGTATGGACCTTTTTTATGTCCGGGATGCGGGCCTTCCTAATCGCCAATGCACTCCCAGCCTTTTTCGAGCGCAGTCATGTTGGCTTCCAGTACCCTGCCGCGCTTTGGCGAAAGCTCTTCCAGCGCCTTCTTTAGCCCCTCAAGCGTACAGAGCGACTCCGCACGGGCAACGGCCCCGGTTATGACCATATTTGCCGAAAGCGGCGCCCCCAGGGACATGGCTATATCACCTGCCGGGACTTCTACGACGCGCATATCGCCCCTTCCGGGCCGGGCCTTGACCATTGTCGAGTTCAGTATTACGCAGCCCCCTTTTTTGGGCCTCTCCTGGAAGCGCCCGAGCGACGCCTCGTTCATGACCACAACGGTGTCCGGGTAGCGCACCACGGGCGAGCCTATCATCCCCTCTGAAATGACGACCGTGCAGTTTGCCGTGCCGCCGCGCACCTCCGCCCCGTAGGAGGGAAACCACGTCACGTTCCGGCCCTCGTTCATCACGGCCTGTGCCAGGAGCTTGCCCGCAAACAGTATGCCCTGTCCGCCGGAGCCGGCTATGAGCAGGCTATGCATTTGCGGCCGCCCCGGCGAATTTGTCCTTGAAGACCCCAAGCGGGAATATCTTCTGCATATCGTTTTCTATCCATTTAAGCGACTCCTCCGGGGTCATTTTCCAGTCTGTCGGGCACGGGGAAAGCACCTCCACAAGGCTGAACCCCTTCCCTTCCATCTGGTAGCGCAGGGCCTTCTCGAAAAGGCGCCTGGTAGCGATGGTGTTTTTCGGGCTGTCGATGGCCGTCCTTGCAATATATGCGCTTCCCTCCAGCGTGGAAAGAAGCTCCGCCATCTTCATGGGATATCCGGCCTCAGCCACGCTCCTGCCGCCGGGGGTCGTCGTCGTCTTCTGGCCGCAGATGGTCGTGGGGGCCATCTGGCCGCCCGTCATCCCGTATATGCCGTTGTTCACAAAAAAAACCGTGATGTTCTCCCCCCTGTTTGCGGCGTGGACGATCTCGCCCATCCCTATTGCCGCCAGGTCTCCGTCGCCCTGATATGATATCACTATGCTTTCAGGCCGCGCCCTTTTCATGCCCGTTGCCGCGGCAGGCGGCCTGCCGTGCGGTATCTCTATCACGTCAAAATTGAAATAATCGTACGCATATACGGCGCACCCCACCGGCCCTATAGCGATGCTCCGCCCCCTGATGTCCAGCTTGTCCACGCACTCGGCCACAATCCTGTGCAGGATGCTGTGGCCGCAACCGGGGCAGAACCTGAAGGGGGCATCCTTAAGCCCCTCGGGCCGGCCGAAAACCTTTTTCCTCATTCCTTTCTACCCTCCCGCCATGCGGATCTGCTTCTTGCCCATGGCCTTCGCCTCGTAAAGGGCCATATCGGCAGAATAAAGCAGCTTTTTTTCGTCGCCGCCGTCTTCAGGGAAGGCCGCGACCCCGCCGCTTATGGAAATTTTCAGCTTGCCCCCCAGGTAGCTCCCGCCCTCAATTGCGTTCTTGACCCTTTGGGCCTGTTTGAAGGCTTCCTCCCTGGAGGTGCTGGCAAGAATTATAACAAACTCTTCGCCGCCATATCTCGCCACCACGTCGGACTCCCTGGAAACCTGCTTCATAATGGAGGCTATGTCCCTCAGCACCTCGTCCCCCGCCTGGTGCCCGTATGTGTCGTTTATCGTTTTGAAATCGTCGATATCGAACACCGTCAGCGAGAACCTGTTGCCATAGCGTTTTCCGCGCGCGGTCTCAAGCCCCAGGGCGTCATAAAAATATCTTAAATTGAACAGCCCTGTCAGGGCGTCCGTCCTGGCAAGGTATTCCGCCTCCTCGTAAAGCCTCACCTTCTCAATTATGAGCGATACGTGATTGCCTATCAGATGGATGAGCGCGGCCAGGTCGAACCCGAGTGAAACCGGGGCCCTGTTGCCGATTGCAAGCACGCCGGCCCTGTCGGGGCCTATGGCAAGCGGCTGGGCCACAAGAAAGGCCAGCCCCTCGGCCCCGAAATCGGGGTAATCTTTCAGGCCCTCTGGCTCCAGGACGAAAAACGGCTCTCTTGAGACCATCACCATTTCATGGAAACCGTCCAGCCTGCCCGATTCCAGCTTCTCCCTGAAGTCGCGGGAGATGCCCAGCGCCCCCCTGAGGACAAAACCGCCCTCTTTCTCCTTAAGCACTATCCAGCAGACGCCGAGATCGGTAACAAGCTGTATCTTTTCGAGGAGTTTTCCGAATACGGAGCCGATGTCCTCGGAATAGATGAAGGCCGTCGAGATAGTGTTTATAGTCATCAGGAGCCTGTTTCGTCTTACAAGCTCGTTTTCCAGGTCAACAAACTGCGTTATGTCCTGAAATGCGATGCTGAAGAGTTTTTTCCTGTCCTCTCCGTCCGGCTTGACGGGATATATCAGCGCATTATAAATATGGTCTGCAAGCCTTACCTGTTCTATCCTCTCAAGCCCCGCGCGGATACTGCTCTCTATACCTGCGGCAAGCGGGCCAAAACCTTCTATGTCCGTTATGCGCATGCCCTGCATTGATTCCTTTCCAATCTTCACCATGCGGGCCATGGACTCATTGGTCTCCACGATGCATGCGCCGGAGTCAAAAATCGCCGCGGGCTCCCTGATATAATCAAAACAGGGGGCGATCAGCCTTTTTTTAAAAACGCTCCTCAGTTTCATCCGGGATGTCCTCTGCAAGCTCTGAAATGATTCCCTCTGGCAGGCCGGTATCGCTTATTTTCACCTTTTCAAAGGCCAGAAACTCCATTATATTTATTGTAAGCCGGATACCCGGTATTATCAAGTCGGCCCTGTCGGGCTCCAGCCCCCTCACATTTTTTCTCTGCTCCGGGGAAAGCGCCGTCAAAAAACCGCAGATATCTTTAAGGCGGGCAAGCGGCAGGACCCTCCCGTGGATCTTTTCGTGTTCATAGCGCGCAAGCCCCGCATCAATCGAGGCCAGCGTGGAGCCTGTCCCACCGGTAAGGACAAGGGTTGTACCCCTTGGAAGGGGCGCGGCGGCTTCCCCCAGTTTCCGGGCAAGCATGGCGGCCTCCTTTCCGGCGGCCTCCGTCCCTTCTTCCACACCCCTCTCTTTTATCAGCCCGGCAAGCTTTACGACCCCTACCGGGAAACTTCCGCTTCCGGCGGCCTTTTTCCCCCTGGCCAGTGTCCATTCCGTGCTCCCGCCGCCAATGTCCAGAATAAGCGCCCTGTCCAAGTCGAGGGACCGCAAGACCCCTTTTGCCGAAAGCTCGGCCTCTTTTTGCTCCGGGATGATATCTATGCCGATTCCCGTTTCGCGCAATACCCTTTCCAGCAGTTCCCCGGAGTTTGCGGCCTCGCGCAGCGCGCTTGTGCCCACAGCCCTCATCCGGCAAACATGCAGTCCTGAGAGGATGCCGGAATACTTTCTGAAGGCGCTCACGGTGTCCTCCATGCTTTCCGGTGAAATGGTTTTCCCCTTTGAGGAAAAACCCGCGGCGAGCCTGGTGGTGGTCCGCTCGTACCGGAGCCTTTTTATTTGCCCCTTTTCGTACCCGGCAACCAGCATCCTTATGGCGTTTGAGCCCGCATCTATGGCGGCAAGCAGAAGCATCCCACATTATAGCCCAGAGCGCGTTTTAAAAGACTTCAAATAAGGATTTAAAGACTCCGGACGAGGCAGAGGTATGTTATAATTTTGTGTTATGCAGTGTATCCTCATTGTCGAGGACAGGGAATCGATGGCTCAGATGCTGAGGGCCACACTGGAAGCCGAAGGTTTTCAGGTAATAACAGCCAGAGACGTCTCCGCCGCGTTAAAAAAGCTCCGGGAAGAAGACATAGACCTTGTGCTGACCGACCTGAAGCTCCCCGGGAAAAGCGGCATAGAAGTCCTCCGCGCCTCGCGCGAGGGCTCCGCTTTAAGGCCTGTCATCGTGATGACCGCTTACGGCTCCGTGGAAGGCGCCGTGCAGGCGATGAAGCTTGGGGCCTACGATTTCATAACCAAGCCCTTCGATACCGGACACCTTGTGCTCCTCATAAAACGGGCGCTTGAGAACAAGAGGCTCCTTGCCGAAAACATCCTGTTGAAAGAGGAATTCGCCCCCAGGGTCTTCCCGGTGATTGTCGGCAAGAGCGAGGCCATATCGGCCGTAGCGGAAAAGCTGAAGCGCGTCGCCCCGGCCAAAAGCACGGTATTGCTGATGGGCGAAAGCGGCACCGGGAAAGAGCTTTTTGCAAGGGCGATACACTGCCTCTCCCCGAGGAAGGATTATCCCTTCGTCCCCATAAACTGCGCCGCCATCCCCGGCGAGCTGCTTGAGTCCGAGCTTTTCGGGCATGAAAAAGGCGCTTTCACCGGCGCGGACAGGACAAAACCCGGCAAATTTGAGCTTGCGCATATGGGCACCGTCTTCCTGGACGAGGTCGGCGAGCTTGGGCTCCCGCTCCAGGCAAAGCTGCTGAGGGCGCTCCAGGAAGGGGAGATAGAGCGCATAGGCGGGCAAAGGCCCATAAGGATAGACGTGCGGGTGGTAGCCGCGAGCAACAGGGACCTGGAGGCCGAGGTGGCCAATAAAAGGTTCAGGGAGGACCTTTTCTACAGGCTTAACGTCTTCCCACTCACGATACCGCCCCTCAGGGAGCGCAGGGAGGACATCCCGCTCCTTGCCGTGTATTTCGTGGAAAAATACGCCGCAGAGCTTAAAATCGGCAACAGGACAATATCGCCCGATGCCATTGAAATGCTCGTCTCCTACAACTGGAAAGGCAATGTCAGGGAGCTTGAGAACACTATTGAAAGGGCGCTCATCCTATGCGACGGGGACACGATAAAACCCGGGCACCTGAGCCTGAACATGAGCTCGCCCGGGCCGGAGAGGCTTCATATGGACAGTTCCCTGGAAGAGGTTTCCAGGCAGGCGCAGAGGATAGCGGAGACCGAGAGGATAAGGCGGGCGCTTGCCCGGTCAAACGGCAATAAGAGCAGGGCGGCCGAAGCCCTCAAGGTAAGCTATAAGACCCTGCTGACCAAGGTAAAGGAGTACGGCCTGGAGTGATAAAGCAATTTTTCCTGTTTGCGCTCGCAATGGTCTTTTCCGCCAGCCTTGCGGGCGCTGCCGGTCTTCCAAACAGCATCACGGGCAGGGACGGGGAAGAGATGATGCTCATCCCGGCGGGGATATTCACAATGGGCAGCCCCGATTATGTCGAGGGTAAATTCGGGTTCAAGCCCCACAAGGTGTACACCGACGCCTTTTACATGGACAAATACGAAGTCACCAACGGGCAATTCGCCAGATTCCTGAACCATCTTGCCGCAACCGGGCATAAAAAAGACATCTGGGATTTTGTGGTGACCCGCTCCGACCTGCAGACCGCCGACAGAAAGGACTGGTGGCCGACGGAGATAATCCTTGAGGGCGGGAACTACAAGCCCTTCCCAAGCTTTGAAAGGTATCCGGTCATATCCGTGAGCTGGTTCGCCGCGTATGATTACTGCAAGTGGGCCGGCGAACGGCTCCCGACCGAGGCCGAATGGGAAAAGGCCGCACGCGGAGGACTTGAGGGCAAGATATACCCCTGGGGCAACGAGATACCCACGGGCGGGGTCATCTTCAGCCGTTCATGGACGGACAACTCCGTCCCGGCTCCGGTAGAGCAGGTCGGCAATTACTTTCCCAACGGCTACGGGCTTTACGACATGGCAGGCAACGTCTGGGAATTCTGCTCCGACTGGTACGACGAGAACTATTACGAGCACTCTCCCCAGAACAACCCCAAAGGGCCCGAAAAAGGGCAACTTAAGGTTGCAAGGGGCGGTTCATGGTATAATTCAGCATTGTTCCTCAGGGTTGATTACAGGAACACGGCCGATCCGTATGCAACCGACGACGCCGTCGGATTCAGGTGCGCAAAAGACGCCGGGGAGAATAAATGAAAAGAAAGAAATCCGATTTGAGGCTGTTGGCTTTTTTACTGGTGCTTCCAGTCCTTATGGTATCGTGCGCGGGCCAGGTCAAAAAGGCCCCGCCCCCTCCGGCGCCGGCTGCAGGGAAGCCGGAGTCCAGACTGCCAAAGGCGGAGCAGGAAAAGCTCGCGTTCAAGGCGTTCAACAACATCCTGAACCTCACGGTCGACAAGCCCAGACAGCAGATACTGCCGGACTTGGAAAAGGCTTACCACGATATAATCAACAATTACCCGGATACATATATAGCCCAGGAGAGCTATCTGCACCTGATAGAGATGGACCTCGATGATTTCAATCCGCGCAGGATTGACGACGCAATGCACCTTTACAGGGAATACGAACAGCGATATCCTGACTTCAAGTTCGGCGCGGTCATACAGGACAAGCTGGCCCGGTTCTTCTACGAAAACAGGTTATGGGGCGACCTCATGCAGATCATAAGGCCCACCATAGCCAATTACATAAAGACCGGAAAGATAAACGGGCCGTTCTTCCTGTTCCTCTACGCGGAAGACAAGCTCAATACGGGCGACCGGGTGGAAGCTGAAAAAGGCTATAAAACCGTGATACAATATTTTTCGGCCTCGACGGAAGCAAGACTTTCCAGGGGCCGTCTTGAGGAAATGAAAAAGAAAAAATAGAGGGAGAAGAAACCCCATGTCAGGACACTCAAAATGGGCACAGATCAAGCATAAAAAGGCCGCCACGGACGTAAAAAAGGGCAAGACGTTCTCCAAGCTGGCCAAGGAAATATCCATAGCGGCCAGGATCGGGGGCGGAGACCCCGGCGGCAACCCGCGTCTGAAGACCGTAATCGAAAAGGCCAAAGAGGCCAATATGCCGCAGGAGAACATAAAGAGGGCCGTCCTCAAGGGGACCGGGGAACTGCCCGGCGCAAGCTACGAGGAAGTCATATACGAGGGCTACGGCCCCGGGGGCGCCGCCATCCTCATGGAGGTGCTTACAGACAACAAGAACCGCACCGTATCCGAGCTGAGGCACCTCATGTCCAAGAACAACGGCAACATGGGCGAGGCGGGCTCGGTCTCCTGGATATTCGACAAACGCGGCTACATACTCGTTGACAAGAAGACCGTGGACGAAGACACGCTGATGACCGTGGCACTCGATGCCGGGGCGCTCGACATGAAGAATGATCCCACGGAGGACAACTACGAGATAATCACCGCCCCTGAGGAGTTCATGAGGGTGAAAGAGGCCATAGAAAAGGCCGGGATAGCCGTCTCGCTTGCCGAGATTACCATGCTCCCCAAGAACTACGTGCCCATAGACGCCCGTCAGGGCGATCAGATGACAAGATTGATCGAGGCCCTTGAGGACCATGACGATGTCCAGAACGTGTACTCAAATTTCGATATGCCCGAAGAGGTGATGGAAAAGGCTTGATGCCCACAGGGTTTTTTTATTTGGCATGACATCGATAAGGCTGACATTCAAGCGCAAGTTCCTGGCGGGTCTTGTTGTGTCAATACCGGCCCTTGTCACCGTATTCCTCCTCGCATGGATTTTCAGGACGATTGACGGCTTTCTGAGCCCGGTCTACGACGGCCTTTTCAAGCGCCACATGCCGGGGCTGGGGTTCATTTCAGCCATAGTGCTCATCTTCATACTGGGCCTCATCTCCACGAACGTCTTCGGACAGAAGGTGATACGCTCGATAGAGAAATCCCTGCTGAACATACCCGTTTTCAAGAGCTTTTACGCGCCGATAAAGTCGATAATGGACGCTTTTTCGAATTCGTCCTCGTTCAAGAAATTCGTCATAGTGCAGTATCCGAGGCCGGGCGTTTACGCCTTCGGCTTTCTTACGCGGGAAAACACTATAAAGACGTTCAATAACGGAGACACGGAATCCCTGATGGCGGTATACATCCCCACAAACAACCTCTATCTTGGGGAAGTGGCGCTGTTCAGCCGGGAGGACATCTTCTTCACGAATATCCCCGTTGAGGACGGGATAAAAATAGTGCTCTCCGGCGGCATCGCAACGCCCCAGCAGATACTGGAGGAAAAGAAGTGAGGGGGAAAGACCCGGCCGGGAAAAACGCGGTAGCCTGCGTGGTGCTCGCGGGCGGGCTTGGCAAAAGGATGAAGTCCCCGCTGCCCAAGGTCCTCCACCCGCTCCTCGGCAGCCCGATGATATTCTATGCCCTGGACGCGGCGCTCTCCCTGAACCCCGTGAAAACCATCGTCGTCACGGGCAAGTTCCACAATGAGATTGAAAGATCGCTCGCGCCATACGGCGGCAGGGTGGATTTCGCCATACAGGAAAAACCCCTGGGGACAGCAAACGCCCTGCTCCAGGCGGCAAGGCGGCTGAAAGGTTTTTTTTTCAATGGCAGCACAATAGTCCTGAACGGGGATTCCCCCCTGATGACGCCGGGGACCCTTAAGCGCCTTGTCTCCCTTCACAGGAAAAACGGGAACTCCCTTTCGCTCGGGTCTTTTATTACGGATGAGCCGGGCGCTTACGGGCGCATACTGAGGGACGGCAAGGGCTCCCCTGTGGGCATAGTCGAAAAATCGGACCTCTCCGGGGAACAAATTGAAATCAGGGAGGTAAACAGCGGCCTCTATGTGCTTGAGCCCCAGGCGCTTGCGCTCCTTGACGAAATCCCGATGAACCCCAACAAGAAAGAATATTATCTCACCGACATCCTCCGCCTTGCCATGACCAGGGGAATGAAGGCCGGAGTCTACCCGCTTGCCACCGAGGAGGAGTTCGCGGGCATCAATAACCCCCTTGAGCTAAGACAGGCGGAACTTGTCCTCAGAAAAAGGCAGACAGAGGGCCTCGTTAAAAAAGGGGTGCGCCTTATGGAACCAGCGCTTGTCTTTATAGAATCCGGGGTAAAGATTGCGCCGGGTGCGGTGATATACCCGAACGTCCACCTGCAGGGCCGCACGGTAATCGGCAAGGGATGTATTATTTACCCAAACGTGCGTATAATAGATAGTGTCCTCAGGGAGGGGGCGGTAGTGAAGGATTCTTCTGTAATCGAAAACTCCACAATCGGAAAGAATGCCCAAATCGGCCCTTTTGCTCATCTGCGCCCCGGGGCCGTCATCAACCCTTCGGCAAAAATAGGCAATTTCGTGGAGATAAAAAATTCCGAAATCGGCGCCGGGACAAAGGCCATGCACCTCTCTTATATAGGCGATGCGTCTGTCGGCAGAAAAGTGAACATCGGCGCGGGCACGATCACCTGTAATTACGACGGAGTGAACAAGAACAGGACCGTCATAGAAGACGGCGTTTTCATCGGGAGCGATTCGCAGCTCATCGCGCCCGTATCGGTTAAAAAAGGCGCTTACGTGGCGGCAGGCTCCACCATAAACAGGGACGTCCCTCCCGGAAGCCTCGCAATAAGCCGTACGGAGCAGAAAAACCTTTCCGGATGGGTCAAAAACAGAAAAAGAAAACAGGCACATGAAGATAAACCGGCGCACGGGAAAAAGGGAAGATGACCCCTCCGCCTTGCTCTCATAAAAAATCATGTGCGGCATAATAGGCTATATAGGGCCCCGGAATGCCGTATCCATAACCTTGGAGGGGCTTAAGAGGCTCGAATACAGGGGCTACGACTCCGCGGGCATCGCCCTGCTCGAAGGCGGCGGGATAAAGATAATCAGGTGTGCCGGAAAAATCCGGCAGCTTGAAGGCCTTCTTGGCGAAAAAGGAACCGCGAGCGCCCGGCTTGCAATCGGCCACACAAGGTGGGCCACCCACGGCGGGCCGTCCGAAAAAAACGCACATCCCCACAAATCCGGAGGCATCGTCCTTGTCCACAACGGCATCGTCGAAAACTACATATCCCTGAAGAGGGGCCTTGAGGCGGAAGGCTGCAAGTTCAATTCCGAAACGGACACCGAGGTCATCTGCCATCTTGTAAACAAATACTCGAAGGCCCTGCCCTTTGAAGAGGCTGTGATGGCCGCGGTCAAGGACCTGAAAGGCGCTTACGCCCTTGCAATACTCAGCGAAAAAGAACCGCAAAAAATCATCGGGGTGCGCAAGGACAGCCCCCTTGTGTTTGGCGTGGGCGACGGCGAATATTTCCTGTCCTCTGATGCCGCGGCATTTCTCAATTACACAAAAAGGGCCATATTCCTCGAAGACGACCAGATAGTCGTCGTATCGCCCGATGGCTACAGGATAATGTCCGCGGACGGCAGCCCGGTTGAGAAAAATCCCCAAATGCTCCTCTGGAGCGCAGGGGCCGCCGAGAAGGACGGATACAAGCATTTCATGCTCAAGGAGATACACGAGCAGCCAAGGGCGATTTCGGACACCATCCGCGGCAGGCTGGACGCCGAGACAGGCGAAGTGAACCTGGAGGAGTTCGGCCTTACGGAAGACATCCTCAAAAAGACGGAGAAGGTGATAATAGCCTCCTGCGGGACCTCGTGGCACGCGGGCCTTGCCGCCAGGTACATAATGGAGCCCCTGGCCCTGGTCCCCGTCGAGGTGGACATCGCCTCCGAGTTCAGGTACAGGAAGCCCGTTGTAAAGGGCAGCGAGCTTTTCATCGCGATAACCCAGTCCGGCGAGACGGCCGACACCCTTGCCGCCCTGAGGCTTGCAAAATCGATGGGCGCCAGGACGCTCTCCATCACCAACGTAATCGGGAGCACTGCGGCCCGCGATGCGGACTCTGTCTTTTTCACCCGCTCCGGGCCGGAGATAGGGGTGGCTTCCACAAAGACGTTCACGACCCAGCTTGTGAGCCTTTACATGCTTGGCATAGCCTTCGCGCGGGCAAAAGGCGCCATCACGGCTGACCAGTCGAAGGCCCTCCTTGGGGAGCTCCTGTCGATCCCGGAGAAGATAGAACTCATCCTCAAGGAAAAGGAAAAGGTGGAGGAGATAGCCCGCGGGGTCTTCAAGAAGAAGGACTTCCTCTTCCTTGGCAGGGGGATAAACTACCCCATAGCCCTTGAAGGGGCCCTCAAACTCAAGGAAATCTCCTACATTCACGCCGAGGGCTATCCGGCCGGGGAGATGAAGCACGGGCCTATCGCGCTCATAGACGAGGATATGCCTGTGCTCTTCCTGCTCCCGACGGAGAGCTTCCTCAGGGAAAAGATAGTATCGAACATGGAAGAGGTGAGGAGCCGGAGGGCAAGCCTCATCCTCATCACGGACGGACAGGACGAGGAGCTTGAAAGGCTTTCCACGAGCCATTTCAGCGTGCCGGGGACAAACGAGTTCCTTACGGCGGTGCTGATGGCCGTGCCGCTTCAACTCCTTGCATACTATATAGGGGTGCTCAGGGGGTGTGATGTTGACCAGCCAAGAAATCTTGCCAAGAGCGTAACCGTTGAATAGAAAAACCCGCAGAAATCCGCCTTGCAAAAAACGGCGAGTCATGAAAAATCTGGATTAAAATCAATGGATTTTGTTATTATCAAAAGGCAGGCACTATGTCTAAAAACATTCTTTCAGAGCTGAACCCACAGCAGAAGGATGCAATCCTTCACTGCGGAGGCCCTCTCCTGATACTGGCAGGGGCCGGCAGCGGAAAGACGAAAGTAATAACCCACAGGTTCGCTCACCTGTCGAAAAAAAACCAGCCGTGCTCCATTCTTGCTGTAACGTTCACCAACAAGGCCGCCAGCGAGATGAAGGAGCGCGCCTCTCTTATCCTGGAAAAAGACCTGAAGCAGTGCTGGATGGGGACTTTCCATTCCCAGTGCGTCCGCATACTGCGGAAAGAGATAGGCAATCTGGGCTACAGCCAGGACTTTTCCATCTACGACGATGACGACCAGCTCAGCCTCATACGCCACATACTAAAGGAGCTGAACCTTTACGAGGCATTGTATAAAGGCGTCCTTCAAAAGATAAGCTGCCTCAAGTCCTGCCTGATAAAGCCCGAGGAATTCCTGTCCAAGTCCGACGGCTTCGGTTTCGAGGAAAGGCTTGCCAAGGTCTACATGAGATACCAGGACGAGCTTAAAAAGAGCAACGCCCTGGATTTTGACGACCTCATCATGCTTACGATAAAGCTCTTCGAGGAGCACCCGAAGGTGCTCAAAAAATATCAGCAGATGTTCGAGCATATCCTGGTCGACGAATTCCAGGACACGAACGCCGCGCAGTACAAGCTGCTGAAGATACTTGCCGACGGGCACAGGAACATCTGCGCCGTCGGCGACGACGACCAGAGCATATACCGCTTCAGAGGTGCGGACCTCAATAACATCCTGAGTTTCGAAAGGGATTTCCCCGAGGCCAAAATCATAAAACTGGAACAGAGCTACCGGTGCACCCAGAACATACTGGACGTATCGGGCGGCGTAATAAGCAAGAACCTCAAGCGCAGGCACAAGAGCCTCTGGACCGACAAGGGCAGCGGCGAGTCGGTCTGCTATTTCTGGCTCAACTCCGAGGAGGAGGAGGCCCGCCAGATAGCAAAGATAATCAGGGAATTTTACCTGAAGAACACCTACGGCTACGGGGACTTCGCCGTCCTCTACAGGATAAACACCCAGTCCAGGGTGCTTGAGGACCATCTCCAGTCCGAAGCCGTGCCTTATAAGGTCCTGGGCGGCATCAGCTTCTACCAGCGCAAGGAAATAAAAGACATAGTCGCGTATCTCAAGCTGATACTGAACAGGGACGACAACGTCTCCCTGAGGAGGATCATCAACTGCCCCCCGAGGGGCATAGGCGCCTCCACGCTCTCCAAGGTGGAGCAGCACGCGAAGAAAAAAGGGCTGAGCCTCTATGCCGCGATAAAAAGCCTGCTCAGGGGAAACGGGCTCATGGCCGCGATGAAGGAGAAACTTGAGGCATTCACGGAGCTTATGGACAAGCTCACGGAGCGCAGGCACAAAGACGCCGCGGACCTCATCAAGGACGTGCTTGAGTCCACCGCCTACGAAGAGGCCACTGACGATGACCGGACGGAAAACATCAGGGAATTCATCGTTTCGGCCACGGGGAAGGACATAAAAGACTTCGCCGACGGGCTATCGCTCGCAAGCAGCACCGATGACGACTGCAAGGGCGGCCATGTATCGCTGATAACCCTGCACAGCGCAAAGGGTCTTGAGTTCCCCGTCGTGTTTATCGCAGGGCTTGAAGAGGGGCTTCTGCCTTATTTCAAGGCCAAGACCCCCGATGAACTGGCCGAGGAAAGAAGGCTCCTCTATGTGGGGATGACCCGCGCCAGGGAGGTCCTCATACTCACCGGGGCAAGACGCAGGCGCCTCTTTGAAAAGATAAAGGAGCAAAAGCCCTCGCGCTTCCTCCAGGACATACCCAAAAACAGTTGTGTTATCATAGAGAAAACGGTAAGCAGCGCCGTGCGCCGCGAGGAGCCCGCCGCCGCCCAGCCCATGCCGTCGCCTTATGTGACCGGCACGAGGGTAAAGCACCCCAAATGGGGCGTGGGCATTGTAAGGGACTGCCACGGCGAAGGCGATGAGGCGAAGGTGACGGTAAATTTCCCCAATATAGGGGTGAAAAAACTTAACGTCAAGTTCGCCAATCTGGAAACGCTCAGATGAAGATAGACAGGAAAGAAGTCATAAACATCGCGAAGCTCTCAAGGCTCGTCCTCTCCGAGGGAGAGATAGACCTTTACTCCGAACAGTTGAGCAACATACTTGGGTATATCGGCCAGCTGAACGAAGCAGGCACCAAAGACGTCCCGCCCACCTCCCACGTGCTGGACCTTAACAACGTGCTGAGAGAGGACGAGGTGAAACCGTCCCTCCCGCCGGAAGAGGCCCTGAAGAACGCGCCCGACCCGGCAGACCACTTCTACCGCGTCCCACGGATAATAGAGTAAAATAAAAGAATGAAAAGATGTCTTTTGAGGGCTAAACTGCACATGGCCTGCGTCACCGAGGCAAACCTCAGGTACGAGGGCAGCATAACCATAGACTCGGGTCTGCTTGAGAAGACAGGCATTGTCCCTTACGAAAAGGTCCATATCAGCAACATGAGCAACGGCGAGCGGTTCGAGACATATGCAATCCCGGGAAAACCCGGAGAGATTTGCCTGAACGGGCCGACGGCCAGAAAGGGCCTCGTGGGAGACCGGATAATAATCTTCAGCTACTGCTACCTTGACGACAACGAGATAAAGGGCTTTTCCCCCGTCATCGTAAAACTGGACGAAAACAACAACCCCGCAGGCTGATTTCTCCCTCAGGCGAAAGGGCTCTCCAATGGAAAAGAAATTCGACGTAAAGAAACTCGAAAAGCTTAACAATCCCAAAATGCTCGAATACGTCAACCCGGACCTTGTCTGGAACACTCTGGCCCTTGGTAAAGCCAAAACGCTAGTCGACATAGGGGCCGGGACAGGCGTGTTCGCAGTCCGTTTCATGAAAAAGACCGCAAACGGAAAGATGTACGCCTGTGACATCTCTGATGCGATGATAGACTGGATGAATGAAAACCTGCCGGCGGACGCGAGGGACTCGGTGGTCCCGGTGAAGATGGAGGAAAGCTCCGTCCCGCTCCCTGACGGCATGGCGGACCTGGTTTACATGATAAACCTCCATCACGAGCTTTACGAGCCAGAGAAAGTCATAGCGGAGTGCCATCGCCTCCTGAAGGGAGGCGGCAATCTCATGATAATAGACTGGAAAAAATCCGAAACCCCCTACGGCCCGCCGGTTTCAATCCGGGTTGACGCAGACACGATAGCAGCCCAGATGCAGAAGGGCGGGTTTTCCGGTGTCAAGGTCCATGGCGTGCTGCCATACCACAGCTTTGTAGTCGGGACAAAAGACAAGGGCTAAAATCAGGGCCCCTTCAGCTTTCGAACCGCATAATCATCCCGGAGAGCCCGGCGCCACAAATTCAGACAAAAAGCAATGCCGCTTAATAACGGATTGCCCGCAATCGGGCGGGCAGATATGCGGTCTTTCGTGAAAGGAGCTGAATTATCCGGGACCACCTGGCCTGAGTGAATGGATTGCCCTGCCGGACGGTTTTTCTCCTGTTGGTAAGGTGTAACCCTCTATAAGGACATCTTCCCCGATTTTCCTCACCGAAAGGTTTTCAAGCCTGCACGCCTCGATTAATTTTTCCACTCCCCTGCCCCCGATGGAAGGGAACGCGTCCTTTCCGCCGATGACCAGGGGGGCATAAAAGAGCATCATCTTGTCTACTACGCCTTCCTCAATCGCGTGCGCGTTAAGCGACGAGCCGCCCTCTATGAGCAGCGACGTAATGCCCATCGAACCCAGCTTTTCCATCAGCCAGGCAAGAGAGAGCCTGCCCTCGAAATTTATTATTCCCACACCCTTGCCTTCAAGCGACTTTGAAAGCGGTTTCCGGCTGACTATGATGGTCTCGGGAGGGACTAAGAACACCTTCGAGTCTTCCGGACTCAGCATTTCGGGGTCTATTATTATCCTGATGGGGGTTTTCCCGCCTTTTATCCTCGCTGTAAGCTCAGGGTTGTCGGCCTTAACCGTGCCCACGGCAGTCATTATGGCGTCCACGCCGGAGCGCACCCTGTGGACAAGCCCCCTTGCCTTTTCTCCGGTAAGCCATTTGGACTCGCCGGTTTTAGTGGCGATTTTTCCGTCCAGGCTCATCGCCGATTTGAGTATTACAAACGGCCTTTTCGTAGTGATGTACTTGATATAGGCCTCATTCAAGGCCCTGGCCTTTTCTTCGAGGACGCCGGTTTTCACCTCGATTCCGGCCTTGCGCAGCTCGCTGATGCCGCATCCGGCTACAAGCGGGTTAGGGTCTGGCATCGCGGCCACAACACGCTTCAACCCCGCCCGGATGACAGCCCCTGTGCAGGGCGGCGTGCGCTTGTTAAGGTGGCAGCAGGGCTCCAGGGTCACATAAAGCGTGGCCCCCCTCGCCTTCTGTCCGGCATTTCCTATCGCCACGGCCTCGGCATGCGGCAGTCCGGCCTTCCTGTGAAAGCCTTTCGCTATCACCTTCCCGGCCTTTACGATAACGGCCCCCACCATCGGGTTGGGGCTAGTGTTTCCCCACCCCTTGAGCGCAAGGGCGAGGGCCTGTCTCATGTACGCCTCGTCGGCCTTTTTCCCGCTTTTTTCAGATGGCATCAAAAAAGGATAACATAAAATCCGGCGGCAGATTAAACATGTTGAAAAAAGGTGTAAAAAGCTTATAATATAATGTTTATTTTTCTTCAGGAGGTTTTGAGATCAAACTGCTTGTTGACGATAGGCAATACGAGGCCCAAAGCCCGGAAAAGGCGGAAAAGCTTCTGAAAGGAATGGGGGTTTTTGTCCTCTCGGTTGAGGGCAGGCTTCTGGACATGGGCGCGCTAAAGGAAATCCCCGCCGTCGGCACGGTGCAGGGGCTCGCGTTCTCGTCCACGGAGGGCAGGGAGGTCTACAGGCACAGCGCCTCGCACATCCTGGCCCATGCCGTAAAAGAGCTTTTCCCTCAGGCAAAGCTCGCCATCGGCCCGGCCATCGAGGACGGCTTTTACTATGACTTCGATATCGACAGGCCCTTCAGTCCGGAAGACCTTGCCGCCATCGAGAAAAAGATGGCCGAGATAATAAAGAAAAACAGCCCGTTCACCAGGAGAGAGATTTCGAAAAAAGAAGCGCTCGAAATGTTTGGAAAGATGGGCGAAATATACAAGATGGAGCTTATCGAGGCCCTGCCGGATGAGACCGTCTCCTTATATGAGGAGAACGGTTTTACCGACCTCTGCCGCGGCCCGCACGTCCCGGGGACGGGACGCATAAAGGCCGTAAAACTCCTTTCCGTCGCGGGCGCTTACTGGCGCGGGGACGAAAAAAGGAAGATGCTCCAGCGCATCTATGGAACGGCCTTCGACAGCAAGGAAGACCTCAAGAAATACCTTGAGTTCCTCGAAGAGGTCAAAAAAAGGGACCACAGGAAGCTTGGCAGGGAGTTGGACCTCTTCAGCATAAACGAGGAGATAGGCGCAGGGCTCATCCTCTGGCACCCCAACGGCGCGCTCATAAGGAAGACCATAGAGGACTTCTGGCGCGGGGAGCACCTGAAGACCGGGTACAAGCTCATCTTCTCCCCCCACATGGCAAAGCTCGACCTTTGGAGGAGGAGCGGCCACTGGGATTTCTACAGGGAGAACATGTACTCGCCGATGGAAGTGGAGGGTGTGGAATACGAGATAAAGCCCATGAACTGCCCCTTCCACATAGAGGTCTACAAAAGCTCGCTGAGGAGCTACCGCGAACTGCCCATACGGTACGCGGAGCTTGGGACGGTCTACCGGTTCGAGCGCTCCGGCGTCCTGCACGGGCTTTTGAGGGTGAGGGGCTTCACTCAGGACGACGCGCACATATTCGCCCGCGAGGACCAGATAGAGGACGAGGTGCAGAGGATTCTGGACTTTACGCTCTTTGTCCTCAACACCTTCGGGTTTTACAATTACGATATCTATCTCTCCACGAGGCCGGAAAAATACGTCGGCTCGGACGAGAACTGGGAACGGGCGACAAACGCCCTCAGGCTCGCGCTTGAGAAGAAGGGGCTCAAATATGCCGTGGACCCCGGGGAAGGCGTCTTCTACGGGCCCAAGATAGACATAAAGGTCAAGGACTCGCTTGGAAGGGCATGGCAGTGCAGCACCATACAGGTGGACTTCAATAACCCCGAGCGCTTCGATGTCACATACAGGGGAAGCGACGGGCAGGAGCACAGGCCCATCATGATACACAGGGCGCTTATGGGCTCCCTTGAGCGGTTCTTTGGCATCCTTATAGAACATTATGCCGGGGCGTTCCCGCTGTGGCTGGCCCCCGCGCAGGTGGATGTGCTCACAATAGCCGAGCGGCACGCCGAATTTGCCCTCAAAGTGGCCGAAGCGCTCAGGGCGGAGGGCATAAGGGCCGAAACAAACCTTGAAAATGAAAAAATCAATTATAAAATAAGAATATCGGCCATGCGAAAAACGCCGTATTCGGTTATAATAGGCGACAAGGAAGTATCTGAGGAAGGCAGTGCGCTTTCTATCAGGAAGCGCAGCGGGGAGACTGTCGGCCCTTTAAGTATTTCAGGTTTCATCGAACTTTTGAAGGATGAAATAAATTCGCGGAGGTGACAGCATACAGAAGGATATAAAGGTAAACGAGAAGATCAAGTCCCGTGAAGTCCGGCTTGTTGACGCGGACGGGCAGCAGGTTGGGGTCGTCCCCATCTCCGAGGCCTTGAGGATATCCAAGGAGAGGGGGCTGGACCTGGTGGAGGTGGCCCCGCAGGCAAAACCGCCCGTTTGCAGGGTAATGGACTTCGGGAAATACAAGTATCAGATAAGCAAGAAGCAGACTCAGAAAAAGACGATAGAAGTAAAGGAGATAAAGATCAGGGTCAGGATAGAGTCGCACGACCTGGAACTGAAGGTCAGGAACCTGAGGAGGTTCCTTGATGAGGGCAACAAGTCCAAGATCACGATGTATTTCAGGGGAAGGGAGATAGTAAGGCCCGACCTCGGGATGAAGGTTTTTGAAAAGATTCTGGAGCTTCTGCCGGGCAAATACAGCGTGGAGCAGCCCGCGAGGCTTGAAGGCAACCATATAACGATGGTGTTGGGGCCGAAATAAGAACGCCAAAGTAGAGACGGAGGTCAGATAGAAAATGCCCAAGCAGAAGTCACACAGGGGAGCGGCAAAAAGGTTCAAGCTCACCGGGACAGGCAAGGTCAAGATAAGGAAAGGCTACAAGAGCCACCTTCTTACCAGCAAGTCTCGCAAGAGAAAGAGAAATCTCGCTAAAAGCGCGATTCTTGGCGGCAAGGAAGCACAGAACATCAAAAGACTGCTGAACGCATAGGAGGATTCGTCAGATGCCGAGAGCAAAGGGTGGTTTCAAGACCAGGAGAAGGAGAAAGAAAGTCCTTGAGATGGCAAAGGGCTTCTACAGCGGGAGAAGCCGCCTTTTCAGGATAGCCACCGAGGCCGTCGACACGGCCATGGGGCATTCTTACAAACACAGGAAGGAAAAGAAGAGGGAGTTCCGCGCGCTCTGGATTGTCCGCATAAACGCAGCTGCCAGGGAGAAGGGGATTACATACAGCCAGCTCATGTCCGGGCTCAAGAAGTCTGATATAGGGCTCAACCGGAAAGTGCTTGCCGATATGGCGGCCAATGACCCCCAGACATTCGGACAGCTCGTCGATTCAGTGAAGCAGAAGCTCGCCTCTTAATGGATGACCTTTCCTCAATCAAGCAGTCTTTCCTTCATGAATTAAGCCTGGTTCAGGGGATAGCAGGGCTGGATGATATAAGGGTGAAATACCTCGGCAAGAAGGGTGTGCTTACCGGGAAGCTGAAGACCCTTGGGGCCCTGCCCCCGGACGAAAGGCGGTCCGCGGGCATTGTCCTCAATGAGATGAAGGTCCTGATGGAGAATGAGCTTGCGCTCAGGAAGCAGGCCCTGAAGAACCGGGAACTGGAAAAGAAGCTCGCCTCCGAGGCGCTGGACATTACGATCCCCGGCAACTACACTCCTCCGGGCAGACTACATCCGCTCACCCAGACGATGCTGGACATTATAGACATCTTTTCCGCAATGGGCTTTTCCGTCGAGGAAGGCCCGGAGGTCGAGACGGACTATTATAATTTCGAGGCCCTGAACATACCAAGGGAGCATCCCGCCAGGGACATGCAGGACACCTTTTACGTAAGCGACGATGTGGTCCTCCGCACCCACACCTCGCCCGTGCAGATAAGGGCCATGCAGAAGAGGAAACCGCCTTTCAGGATAATAGCGCCAGGGAAGGTTTACAGATGCGATGCCGACATATCCCATACCCCGATGTTCCACCAGATAGAGGGCCTGATGGTCGGCGAGGACATCTCCTTCAGCCATCTTAAAGCGGTGCTCGAGGCCTTTCTTCACAGGTTTTTTTCCCCTGATGTCCCGGTGCGGTTCAGACCAAGCTACTTCCCATTCACGGAGCCTTCCGCCGAGGTGGACATAGGATGCATATTCTGCAAGGGCGCGGGGTGCCGGACGTGCAAGACATCCGGCTGGATAGAAATACTTGGCGCGGGCATGGTGAACCCACGCGTCTTCGAGATGTCCGGCTACGACCCTCAGGTCTATTCCGGCTTTGCGTTCGGGATGGGCATAGAGCGGATTGCCATGCTCAAATACTCGATTGACGATATAAGGCTTTTCTACGAAAACGACATCCGTTTCCTGAGGCAGTTCTGATGCGCGTATCACTGGACTGGCTTTCAGAATTCATCACCCTCGACAAACCGGCCGAAGAGATTGCCGACATCCTCACGATGGCCGGGCTGGAGGTCGAGGCCATTGAGCTTGCGGACGACGATTTGATACTGGAGGTAAACGTAACCCCTAACAGGGGAGACTGCCTGAGCCTGCTCGGAATCGCGAGGGAACTTGCGGTTTTAACGGGCAAGCCCCTTAAAATGCTCCCGTGCGAGGTAAAGGGCGAAACGGAGCCCGGCAAGAAAATAGAGATACGCGATGAGACCCTTTGCAGAAGATACACCGGAAGGATAATAAAGAATATAAAACCCGGCCCTTCCCCCCGGTGGCTTCAGAAGAGGCTGGAAAGCTACGGGATGAGGCCGATAAACAATATAGTGGATGTGACCAATTACGTTCTTGTGGAGCTGGGACATCCTCTCCACGCGTTTGACCTGAACACGCTCAAGGGCGACAGCATAATAATCGACACCGCGGACAAAATATACCAGAAGATAAAGACCCTGGACGGCATCGAACGGAAGCTCCCCGAAGACGCACTCGTCATAGCGGACACCGAGGGGCCTGTGGCCGTTGCGGGCGTAATGGGCGGGGCGCTTACGGAAGTGGAGGAATCGACGACCTCCATTTTCCTTGAATCGGCATGGTTCAAACCCCAGAGCATCAGGAAGACATCAAAAGCGCTGGGCCTTGGCTCGGAATCCTCATACAGGTTTGAAAGGGGCACCGACCTGGAGATATTGCCCGTCGCGCTGGACAGGGCAACCTGCCTTCTACAAGAGCTTGCCGGAGGGGTGCCGTCCAAAAAACTGGATGCCTATCCTGTAAAGTTCACGCCCGCAAGGATTGAGACCAGCCCCGGCAGGGTAAACCGTCTGCTGGGCACCGCCATAGAAAAGAAAAACATGATATCGATACTGGACAGGCTCGGATTCAGCCCGGAGGAGAAGGCCTCCTCGATAATGGTGACTCCGCCTTCCTACCGCAATGATATCGAGCGCGAAGCCGACATCGTGGAGGAGATCGCAAGGATATACGGCTATAACGGGATTCCAACGGCCCTGCCCTCTTCCAGCCTTTCCGCTGAAGGCATAGGCCCGATGCGGAAGTTCATGAGACAGGTAAAAAATGTCATCAGGGGGGCCGGCTTCGACGAGGCCATCAATTTCAGCTTCATGAGCCCCGATGCCCTGGATTTTCTGGAGCTTGCGCCGGGAGACATCAGGCGGAACGCCGTGCGGATATTGAACCCGCTGCGCAAGGAGGAATCTCTCCTGCGGACGACGATAATCATGTCACTGCTTGAGGACCTGAAATACAATCTTTCAAGGGACATAAGAAGCATCAGGCTTTTCGAGGTGTCCAAGGTTTTTATCCGCGATGAAGGGGAAGACCTTCCCCGCGAGCCGCTCAAGCTGGGCGGGATATTCATGGCCCAGAAGACCTATCGTTTCTGGCAGAAAAACGGCGAGGATTTTTACATCGTCAAGGGTGTTGTCGAGGCCCTTCTGGATGAGTTCCGGATAACCGGGCGGTCTTTCGAGAAATGCCAGGAGCCGTTCCTTCATCCGGGGAAATCCGCGAAAATAGTCATCGGCGGAAAGGATGCCGGTTTTGTGGGCGTCCTGTCCCCGGTGCTGAAGGAGAAGCTCGACATTAAGGCAAGGGAAGACGTGCTGGTGTTCGAGCTGGATCTGTATATGGTGATTGAGAACCTGCCCGCTGTGCCGGTCTATGGGCCTATACCCAAATTCCCCTATATGGAGCGGGATGTGGCGATTGTGGTCGAGGAATATCTGCGCGCGGCGGATATCTTAAAGCTCATCAGGGAATATCCGTCGGAATACATAGAAGACGCCGTAGTGTTCGATTTATACAAGGGCGGGAAGCTGGGCCCCGGTAAAAAGAGCCTTGCCTTCAACATCCGCTACAGGTCCGGGGGGAAAACGCTTACCGAAGAGGAAATCGACTCGATTCACAAAGGCGTCATCGCAAGCCTGCTTGAAAAAACCGGCGGATCCATCAGGCAATAGCTTTTTTATCCGTCTAAAAACTAAACCCCACCCCAGCCTTGGCGCCGTACATGTCCGTTGTGCTGTCGGGTTCGAACGCAGTATCAACGGGAATTCCGTTTTTTGTGAGCACTACGTCGGGGCTTTTCCCAATGGCCCAGTGCTGGTAATAGGGAGTGAGGAACAGGAAGCCCCTTATGTTGCCGCTGCTTCGGGCCATGTACGTAACAGGCAGCTCGACCCTGTAACCAGGCTTTGAACCCAGATTAAAAGCGGCTTTGTCCACTGTGCCTGCCACATTGGTTTCCATTCTCATATCAAATGGCGTCTGCACTGCGGCATCAACGCCCAAAGAGACATTCTCAAAGAAGGCCGTGCAGGCAACGCCAAACGCTCCGTAAGGCCAAGTGTATGATTCCCGGTAATCGGGAAGCACGTCATCCCCCCTTTCCCAGTCCCTGTAGCCGATTCCGGCGTACGGGGCGACCTCAACGGCCCTGTTTTCAATGAGCTTGTATCCAAGGTCGGCCTCGTACCTGTAAAATGTCTCCCACGTCCGCATCCTCATGGGCGTGCCGTCCTGAAGCGCTCCGTTATAAGTGGCATTGCTGGAACCGGAGAACTCAAACAGCCCCTTCATAAAGAAGTATGTGTTTTCGTACTTTATCGAGGCGTTTGCGCCATTAAGCCATCCCGTGTCCCTGTCTATGACGGCCCCTTTGTTTTTTTCCTTGTAGTCGAGCCAGCCGCCGTCATATCCAAGCATCACTGTAAAAATACCGTTTCCAGGATAAACAGGATTCCGTGCCAGGACCGGATTTGCAAATACGAGAAGCGCGCCTGAAAACAGAAACATCATTTTGATTACATTCATGAAGGAACTCCCACTTCCAGTCTATTATTTGCGTCCTGTCATTTTTATCGCCGCAATCCGGAAAAAACTTTAATCACTTTCATTTCCCGGATTCGAGCAGGATGGTAACAGGCCCGTCATTCACAAGGGATATCTTCATATCCGCCCCGAACACACCTTTTTTCACTTCCAGGCCGGAGCCCTCAAGACGCAATATGAAATGCCTGTAAAGAGACCTGGCCTTGCCTGGCTCCTCGGCCTTTTCGAAAGACGGCCTGTTGCCTTTTCCCGTATCGGCTGCAAGGGTGAACTGCGAGACAACCAGCACACCGCCTTTGATATCGGAAACGGAAAGGTTCATCCTGCCTTTGGGCTCCTCGAATACCCTGAGCTTTGATACCTTGGCGGCCAGGTAGTCCGCGCCGGCTTCCGAATCGCCTTTTTCCACGCCGAGGAAGACAAGGAGCCCCCGGCCTATTGAAGACACGGGCTTGCCCGCCGCAAAGACTGACGCTCCGTCAACCCTCTGGACAAGCGCTTTCATCAAAACGCTTTTTATTTGCTTAAAAAATCGCCAACAAGCTTTACGAGCTGCTGGGTCTGGACGGGTTTTGTGAGATAGGCATTGGCGCCGATGGAAAGTGCCCTCTTCTTGTCTTCCTCGGCCCCCTCAGTGGTAATCATGATTATGGGGATTTCCTTGTAAGCAGGGTTGCCCCTTACGAGGCTCACAAGCTTCAGCCCGTCCATCACGGGCATGTTTATGTCGGCAAGGATGAGGTCCACGCCGTTTGAAGAAAGCTTCTTCAGCGCGTCAACTCCGTCTGTGGCCTCTATCACTTTGGAAGCGGGCACACGGCGCATGGCGAAGCTTATGAGCTGTCTCATCGTAGGGGAATCTTCAACTACCAGGATATTGGGCATCCGCCTCTATCTCCTGGGCTTGTCCTTGAGCAGGTCGAGAAAACCCTGTATCGTGGAAAGCTTTCTCTCGGACTGCGTGTAAAGCTTGGATGAAAAAATAGCTGTCGCCGCATGCCCCGCGAGCAGATTGAAAAGCTCGTAATCGACATGGGAAAAGCTCCGCTTCTGCACAAGGAGCGAATATATGGCGATAACGCCTATCACGTGCTCTTTTATCTTGAGCGGGATGCACACTATCGGCTCATCCGGTTTCCTGGAGGACGCCTCAATGTTTTCAGAGAAATAGCTGTCCCCCTCCTTTGCCACTTTCCCTATAAGCCCTTCCCCGATGACGACCCGCGGCAATTCGGAAGCGGAGATGCCCTCAGCGGCAACAGCCTCAAGCTCGTTCGTCTTTTCATCGACAAGATACAGGCCGAAGCATTCGGCCCCGATGAGATTTATCACTATTTCCAGCACGATCCTCAGCACCTCGGAGAAATCGAGCGTCGAATGGAGCTGGTAACTGGCCACATAGAGGTTTGCAAGGTTGTTGTTTTCCTCCTCAACCTCCAGGTATTTGGAGGCAAAATCCTTGTTCTCCTCCTCAACCTGCATAAACCTTTCCTTAAGGGACTTGAGCTCGTCCTCCAGAAGTTTTATGCGGTTTGCATAAACCCCGGCGCGGGCCTCCTCGCCGCCCCTGGCAAGCATCTCCTCAACTTCTGCAAGCTTGAAGCGCAGGCGTTCGTTCTCGCGGAGGATGTCTTTGGTGAATTCCTCGCCTTTCTTGAATACCTGGAGAAATTCGTCAGCCTTCTTTATGATGCTGCCTTCTTCCATTTCACCTTCCAGTCTTTGCTATCCTGATCATCTCGGGCGGTATATCGGTTAAAGGAAGCACTTTCATGGCCGCTCCGGCCTTTATGGCCTCCTGCGGCATCCCGAAGACAACCGCGGTCTCCCTCGATTCCGCTATAGTATAACCGCCTTTCGATTTTATTTCCAACATGCCCTGCCTGCCGTCACTGCCCATTCCGGTAAGCAAAACTCCTATTGAACGCTCCCCGCACACTTCCGCAACAGAGGCCATCATTATATCCACCGAGGGGGTGTACCTGTCCTCCTTCGAGGCGTCCTTCAGAAAGATCTTCGTTTTTCCGGCCCTCTTTTTCAGGACCAGATGGCAGGCCCCCGGGCAGATAAAGGCGCGGCCAGGTTCTATTACGTCCCCCCCTTCCGCCTCCTTTATGCTGATGTTAGAGAGCTTGTTAAGCCTTTCGGCAAGCGGTCCGGTAAACCCCTTTGGCATGTGCTGGCTTATCACTATGCCCGCAGGAAAATCCTCCGGCATCCTCGTGAGTATTATCTGGAGCGCGGCCGGCCCTCCCGTCGACGAGCCTATCGCCACGACGTCAACGGTGTTTTCCGCAACCGGGACCGGCTTTTCGATGGCCGGTTCCAGCAGGCGGATGTTCTTGCTCAGCACCTCCATATTGAGCCCGCGCACTGCGTTCACCTTCTGTTTGAGGTCCTTTTCTATGCCTTTCAGGTCTACCGATGCCCTTTTTGAGGGCTTGTTTATGAAATCGATTGCCCCCAGTTCGAGCGCCTTGAAAACCGTTTTGGTATCGGAGTATGAGCTGACTATTATCACGGCCGTCGGCTTCTGTATCATTATCCACCGGAGAAAACTGAACCCGTCCATCTCCGGCATTTCCAGGTCGAGCGTAATGAGGTCCGGCTTCAGCCGCATCGTCTTTGCGATTGCGTCTATGCCATTGCCGGCAAGGCCGATGACCTCCACGCCCGGACACTCTTCGAGTATCCTCCTGATCGTCTGGCGGCTGAATGCGGAATCGTCAACAACAAGCGCCCTGAGAGTTTTCATTTGTCGCTCCACATGAACCCGGCGGGCGGGCGTGCCGTCGCGCCCTTCCCGTCCGGCTTCTGGTATCCGATGTCGTTTTTAAGGTGTTTAAGCGTGAACGCCGTCGATATGTTTATCAGGGATTCGGCGTGGCCCAGCATGAGATAGCCCAGGTCTGAAAGCCTGGTGTAAAAATTTTCGATGACTTTTTTCCTGGATTCGGGATCGAAGTAAATTAGCACATTCCGGCAGAAGATTATGTCCACGGTGCCAACGAACCGGACCTTCAGCGGGTCCATAAGGTTTATGCAGCTGAAGTCGACAAAGCGCCTGACGGAGTCCTTAATCCTGTAAAGGCCATCGCCCTCCGCCTCGAAATATTTCTTAATGTAGTAATCCTCCGTGGTCCTGAAAGAGTTTTTCCTGTAAACACCCTTTCTGGCCGTCTGCAACACCCGCTGATTTATGTCGCTTGCCACTATAACCACGTCCCAGCCCTTTTCCGGAAGGCCCTTTTCCATGGCAAGCATAGCCAGAGTGTACGGCTCTTCTCCCGATGAGCACCCCGCGGACCATATCCTCAATTTCCTGTCTTTCCTGAGACCCGTGAACTCTTCAAGCAACTCGTCGGAAAAGGCCTTTAATTGCGCCTGCTCCCGGAAGAAATAGGTCTCGTTTACGGTCAGGTTGTCCATGACCGCCGCAAGCTCCTCGCCCCTGTTCCTGCCGTAGAGCAACAGCCGGTAGTAATCCCTGAAGTTGTCGAGGTGATGGGCCTCTATACGCCTGGAAAGCCTCTTCTCAAGGAGGAACCGGGAGGAGTCATCGAAATAGATGCCGCAGTAGTCCTTTATCAGATCCCTTAAAAGCCTGAACTCCTCTTCGGGCAGCTTTATTATTTTTTCGTTTTCAAACATTTCCGGTTTTCAGAAGACCTTCAAGCGCCTTCCTCACGACAGGGTCGTCTTCTGTGTCAAGGAGGGATTCAAGCTCCCCTGCGGAATAGTCCTGTCCCGCAAGCACCTCGACGGCGGCCATCCTTGTCGCCCAGTCCGGGTCTTTTACAAAGCGGAGGGCGCAATCCTTCACATCCCTGAACCCTGCGAGGGCCTTCAGGGCCGTCCTCCTGATTTCGAGGTCGTCTGATGAAAGCATGCTCAGGAGGGCCTCCCTTGCCGCGTCCCCACCGATCCTGCCCAGGGCGTTCATCGCCGCGGTAATCACAAAGCCGTTCTTGTCATAGAGGAGCCGGACAAGACAGTGCACCGCTTCCTTCTTCCCCAGAGCGCCCAATGCCTTTGCCGAAACGGCCCTGACTATGTCCTCAGGGTCGCCGGAGAGGATGCACAGCGGCTCGAAAGCGGCATCGCTTCCGGAGGAACCCAGCGAGATTGCGGCAGACGCCCTGATATCCGGATTCTCGTCGGCAAGCGCAAGTATCAGATATCTTATCGACTCCGGTGTTTTCAGGGCGGACAGGGAAGCTATTACCGCCTTCCTGACCTCAATATTTTCGTCCTTCATCGCGAAGCCAAGCCCCGGAATGGCCTGTTTTGCCCCGATTTTTCCTATCAGGTATGCCGTGTTCTTCCTTATAACGGCCTGCTTGCTTTCCAGGCCTTTTAGTATCCCCGGAAGATCGAGCCCTTCCTTGAGCTTGGCCAGGGAATCGACCGCGGCCTCCTGGACATCGGCATACATGTCGTTCAAAAGCCCCCTGATATGCGGTATGCCCCTCGAGTCCCCAATCGCGGCAAGTCCGCGGCAGGCAATCGCCCTGACGTGGCCGTCCTCATCTTTAAGCAGCTTTAGAAAAGCATCGTAATAAAGCGGGCTGGCCGCACTGGCCGCCACGCTGGCCACAAATCTCCTTATATGCGGGTTGTCCCTTTCGAAAAGGGGCAGAAGGATTTCAGGTTTCGCCCTGCTTATGCAGACGAGCGCCTTGCCCGCATCGGCGGTAAAATCGCTTTCGAATGACAGCTCCAGCAGGCTTTCGACCGCCCTTTCGTCCTTGAGAAAGCCAAGCAGCAGGATTGCCGATATCTTCACTTCGGCCTTTATGCTGTGGGCGTGCCCGGTCAGCACCTGCACGGCCTCTTCGCCGTAACTGCTCCGTATGGCCCCCGCGATAAGGTCGGAGGGCGTGCCCCTGCGATGGATGCGCTCTATTGACTTGAGCGCCTGCTCCTGTATCGTTTTTGAGGGGTCTTCCAGAAAAGGCGCGATGAGCCTTGCAGTCTCTCCGTCTCCAAGGGCCCCAAGCGCCTTCAGGGCAGGCTCCCTGAGCGCCTTCCTGTCAAGCGCCGCAAGAAGAGACGGAATGGCCCTTTTGTCCCCTATCCTGCCAAGTGCGTCCGCCGCCGGATAGGCCGTCCACAGGTCTCCGTTTTCAAGGATGTTCATCAGCGCGTCAACCACCGAAGGCTCTCCCATTGCGCCCAGGTGCTCCACAGCCGAGGCCCTTACGTTTTCGTCCTCGTCCTCCAGCGCTTCGAGCATTACAGGCAGGCTCCTGCGGTCCCTGAATTCCCCAAGCACGTCTATGATGAACTTCCTTACGTCCGTGTTCGCGGTTTTAAACGCGTTCACCAGGTAAGGAGTGGCCAGCCTGTTCAGGCGGGAGAGCATTTCTATGGAGGCGTTCCTGGCGCCCGCATTGTCTTCGATGTACAAAAGGCCGATAAGCCCGCCGGCGTATTCCTCAAGGCTGAATTCATCGATAAGGAGGTCCTCGGCCGTCTTTCTTACACGCCAGCTCTGGTCAGTCAGGGCAACCAGGAGCGCTTCTGCACACTTTTTCCTCAGGTCCTTGTCATGGGAGCCGGTAAAAAAACCTTTAAGCGACAGGACAGCGGCACGCCTTATCTCGATGTCCGGATGCTTCAGATCTTTGTGCACTGCTTCAAGCATCGCCTTCTCCGGCAATAAGGAGCAGCTTTTCTTCCGATGCCAGGACACGGCCCATATCAAGCAGTATCGCCACCTCGTTTTTCGTCTTTGCGAGCCCTTTCAGGTATTCCATATGCAGGCCCTTGAAAACAGCAGGCGGAGGAAATATTTCCTTCTCGCTGAACCCCTTGATTTCGAACACCTCGTCAACAATGAGGCCCACCCTTTCCCTGCCGTTTTTCACTATTATGATGCGCTCCTTTTGGGGCTCGGGGGCGATGCCGAACCTTTTTCTCATATCCATGACGGGTATTACCGCCCCCCTTAGTGTTATAACCCCGGCAATATAACCGGGCATCTCGGGAAGACGGTTCACTTTGATGGAATCAAGAATCTCGACTACCTGGCCGATCCCGATGCCGAACAGTTCGCGGCCAGCCCTGAAAATGATATACTTATCGCTCAAGTCCTGAATGTCTCCATTTCCTTGGTAAGGGCGATTATCTCGGAGTGCAGGGCCGATATCGAATGGGCCACATCCTCAACGTCCTTGAGCGTGCTCAAGCCGACGCTCTTTATGCGCTCGACCGCCTGGACAATGTTCTCGTTGGATTTCTGCTGGCTCTGGACAGACTGGTTTATATCGGCTATCCTGTCATTGGCAATTTCCAGGTTCCCCGTTATGTGCTTTGTGCCGACCGCCTGTTCGCGCGTGCCCTTTTTGGTGGTCTCGGCAATCTCCTTGACCTCGCTCATCTTCTCCAGCATGTAATTGGAGCTTTTGAACTGCTCTTCCGTGGCGTGGGCCATCTTGTATATCATGTCCCTTATGCGGTCAATAGTGATCGTCATCTGGGAGAGCCCGCGGGCCTGCTCCTCCGTTGCCTTCTGGATGGAATGCGCCATTGAGGCGGAGTTTTGCGCCACGGTGACTATCTCGCCGGTGGAAGTGCCAGCCTTGTAGAACACCTGCTTGCCCGTTTCCATCATATCCATGGTCTCCTCGATAATCGAGACGACGTCCTTTATCTCGGTGTGTATAGTCCCGACTATGCCCTCGATGTCCTTTGTGGAGACCGCTGTCCGTTCGCTGAGGGCGTGTATCTCATCGGCGACGACGGAAAAACCCTTGCCATATTCGCCGGCCTGGGCGGCAAGTATCGCGGCGTTCAGGCTCAGGAGGTTTGTCTGCTCCGTCACGTTCTTGATCACCGACAGCATGCCTTCTATGTCCTTTGACCGCGCACCAAGCCTTGTGACCATTCCGACGGCGGACTGGACCTTTTCGGATATCTTCTCCATGGCGTCAATGGCTTCGGTCATCACTATCACGCCTTCCTCAGCGGCGACCTGCCGCACTTTTTCGGCAAGTTCGGTTGAGTCCTTTGCGCCCCGCTCTATTTCCCTTACGGAGGCGTTGATCTCCTCCACCGAAGCGGAAGTCTCCTCCACCGAGGTAAGCGCCTCCTGCGAGCTTTCGGCTATCCGCTTGGCCGTCTGGGAAAGCTCCGCTACAGCGGAATAGGAGTCGTCAACCGCCTGGAACAGCCTGTCCGTGCTGGCCGCTATCTCCTCCGAAGTGGCCTTCACCTCAAGGAGGGATGTCACGTTCTCGGTGGAAAACTCGGCCAGTTGTTCAGTCCCGGCCGTTATCTTGCGCTGGGACTCGGCCGCGATCCTGAGCGAGGTGGATATCTCCCCTATCGAGTTGCTCTGCGCCTCCATCCCTTTTTTAACGCTGTTGAATGTGCCGTTAAGCTGGGTAATGGCCCTGCTTACATCTGCGGATGTGGCATTGAGTTTTTTTATGGTCCTCGCAAGGCTTTCCTTGAGGAATTTGAGCCCCGATCCTATGCCCCCTATTTCGTTGTCCTCGCCAGGGTCTATCTCGACGGCCAGGTCGCCGTCGGTTATGGCGCCAAGCCTTGCATTGAGCTTCTCCACAGGCCTGCCGACCTTTTTCTGGAAGAAGAAATAAATGGCGTATATGATGAGTACAAAGACCAGCAGCTGCCCTATTGGCGCTATGGTAATCAGCCTTTCCAGGGCGAGGTTCGCATGGTCTCCGCTGTATTTGATGCGGATGTTCCCTTCGTTCTGGCCGGAGGACGTGACTACAGGCAGGTCATAGGTGCTCTCGGCGGGCAGATACAGCAGCCTGAAGACCGCGCTCACATCCGTGGTGTCCGGCCTGAAGCTCTTCTGCCTGATTATGCCGCCGTCCCTGCCGGTAATGGTGACCGACAGGATGTCGTTGTCGGTTGACAGCGCGTCGATATAGTTTTCCAGGTAACCGTAATTATTGCCGGTAATTGCGGCGTTGGAAACGCTCCCCAGAAGGAGAGCCGTCAGCCTTATTTTTTCGTCGAGCAGTTTCTCGTAATGTTTTTTCTGGCCTTGAAGGAACCAGACCCACAGCAGCCCCTGGCCTATTATCAGGATCATGAGCACGATAAGGATAAAGCTCCTGGACAGCGATCTCCTCATCACTTGCAGGCCGCCCCGCTTCCGGAATAAATGGCATTGCCTACGATCATTTTTACCTCCCCGTTTATAATATTTTCAAAACATGCCTATGGAAGACATCATCTTCCTGATGCCGCTGAAGTCTTCATCCGATGCCTCCATGAACCCGGTGTAGCCGGGATCGATGGATTTCAGCACCGGGGAATCCGCCCCGCTCGAATTCAGCTCGGCAAGGGCCTTCTTCAGCCTGCGGACAGTCTCCTCATCCGTTTTGCCGGACACTATGTTGAACTCCGGTATCTCAGCCGAGAATTTCAGGAATGTGAGCCCTTTGGCCTTGTACTTGTATGCGGTGGACTCCATCAGCCCGCCCGCATCGAATTCGCCTTTCAAGACAGCATCGGCGACGTCGTTGTGATGGCCCAGGTAATTGTAGTAGGAAAGGTCTTTGAGGTCGATGCCGTCTTCAAGCAGCATCGCCCTGGGCACTATGTGGCTGGACGTGGAGTTCTCGTCGCCGAAGGCGAACGATTTACCCTTGAGGTCCTTGAGCGATTTGATATGCCCGCCTTCCCTGGCCACAATAACCGAATGCTGGAAGGGCTTGCCCTCCCTCAGCGCCTTCACCAGCACCTTCACCCCGTATGTCTTGTTGGCCAGGATATAAGTGGATGGCGTCATGTAGCAGAAATCCACCATTCCCTGGCCTATTTCCTTTATGGCGGACTCAAAGTTCGAAGCGACCCTGAGCTCCACCTTCCTGTCCAGCTTCCGGGTAAGGTAGCCGGCAAGCGGGGCGAACTTCTTGTACATCTCGACCGGGGACTCAAGAGGCGTGATGCCGAACCTGATGATATCCTTCCCGGACTCGGACAGCTTGAAACGCTCCATCTCCACGTTCAGGACCTCGGCATCCTTGAGCAGCTCCCTCAACGAGCGGTTTATCCTGAAAGAAAGGTCCCGGCTCCGGCCGGGTATCTCCTTTATCTTCTCCACCGATGTCCATATCTGGTTGGAGCCGAGCTTCTGCTCATTTATAGCCTTGGATATGTGCTGGCTTTTTTCCGAGACCACCTCTATCGCGTTGGATATCTGGCGGCTGCTCTCAACCTGCTGGCTCGTGGTGTTTCTGACCTGGATGGAGGCGTCCCTCATCCTGTCAGCGGCAGTCGCTATCAACGCGACCCCTTTTGACTGCTCGGAAGTCGCCTGGGCCATGCGTCCGACCATTATCCTCACGCGCTCCAGCGATTCTGAAACCAGCTTGGCGGATTTCGCCTGCTCAGAGGTGGTCCGGTCTATCGACTTCACCATCTCGGAGGATTTTGTCGAGCCCTCCAGTATCTTCTTGAGCGACCCCCCGGCCTCCCTGGTTATGGATATCCCGTCATCAACAGCCTTGATCCCCTCCCTCATCGCCTCGCCAGCCGTCTTGACCTCCAGCCTGACGCCATCTATGAGAGAGCCTATCTCCTGGGTGGAAAGCGCCGTCCTTTCCGCGAGGCTCTTTATTTCATCGGCAACGACCGAAAAGCCTTTCCCCTTCTCCCCGGCCTGGGCGGCGAGAATGGCCGCGTTCAGGGCAAGGAGGGTCGTCTGTTCGGTTATTTCGTCTATGACTGTAAGTATCTTCCCTATTTCCTCTGAGCGGGTATCGAGCTTCTTGACAGCCTCACTGGTCTTCTCGACGGACGACTTTATCTTCTCCATGCCCTTTATCGTCTTGTCGATTGAGGAAACACCAAGGGTGGAGGCCTCTGTTGCGACCCGCTCGGAGAAGGTTGCTGAATCCCTGGCCTTCTGTTCCACTTCCTTGATTGAATGGATTATCTCCTCGACGGCTGAAAGCGTCTCGTCGGAAGTCTCCGCAAGCTCCTTGGCCCCTCCGGCCACCTCCCTGAGGGTTGCGGAGAGCTGTTCTATCGAGGAGCCTGTCTCGTCAACCGCTCCCGAAAGCTCGGTGGCCACCGTGGAAATGCTTTCGATGCTGGCGGCAATCTGCTCCACGGACGCGGCCGTCTGCTCCATGGACGCGGCAAGTCCGTCCACGCTTTCGGCTATCTCTGAAATGGAGGCGTTCAGTTCCTCGACGGATGTGGATATGTCGCCGACCGCTTCGCTCTCAAGCTGAGTGAACTCTATCATCCGGCCGGAGTCCTTCTCGACGTTCTCGGTAACGTCCTCTATGCGCCTTGATATCTCCTTCACGCGGCGCAGTATATTGCTTATGGACGCGAGCGAGTTCCGTATGGAGTCCTGCAATTTGCCTATCTCATCTTCCGAATGGATGCTGGTCCTGAATGAAAGGTCTCCTTCGGCCAGTTTCCCTGCGGATTTTTCTATGTCCTTCACCGGCGCTATGACAAACCTGTTGAGTATGTACCAGAAGAGGACCGCAAGCAGGATGGCGCCGATTGCGCTGCCCGTGCCGATTTTGTAGGCGAACGCCTCTATCCTGCCGTATTCGTTGTCCAGCCTGGCGGACACGCGGACGACGCCCAGTATGCCGGGGAAACCGGAATGGCAGACCTTGCACTGCGGCTTGTTCTCAAGCGCCCTGTACAGTATGAGCCTGGTCTTGTCCTTCTCGAGTATGGGGCCGCCTTTTTCCTTGAGCCTGTTTATCATGTCCATCGCTTCCGGCGCGGCGCCGTTCTTGAAGGCCTCTTTCCCCTCCCAGTTGAAAAGCTTGACGGATTCGAGCGCCTTCATCCTGCCCTGTTCGGGGATCATGAGCTTGACCACTTCGCTCTTGCCGGTCAGCATGGCGGTCTGTATGTCATTGAACAGCACGTCCGATACTGCATTGAGCCTTTGTTCCGCAAGCTGGTAAACGTCTTCACGCTGTTGGATCAGCACAAAGAAAGTTATGAAAATAATCCCCATGAACAGGATCAAAAAGCCTGCGCCAAGGATCTTGAATTCAAGCTTGTTTTTCATCGGGCTCCTTCGTTAGTTTCAGGACTTCACTGGATTTCATAATGGAAATGAACCTCCCCTCCCATAAGGCTATGCCTTCTATGAACCTTACCTCCACATCGGACAAATGGGCGGGCGGCTCCTGGATTGAACTATCCGGGATTCTCACGACCTCATCGACGCTGTCCACCCATACCCCTATGGAGCCCTTCGGGCCCCTCAGTATCAGCACCCTTGCATGTTTTTCAGGTGCATAGGCGCCACTCAGGCCAAGCCTTCTCCTCAGGTCTATGACCGGTATTATCTTGCCCCTCAGGGAACTCACGCCGGTTACAAAAGCCTCCATGCGCGGCACCGCCGTTATCCGCTGCGGCTTTATTATCTCTTCTATCTCGTCCACCTTGAAGGCGTAATTCTCGCTGGCCAGCTTGAAGGAAAGGAACTCGCGGAGTTTTTCGTCCTCAGCCGCTTTGCCTTCGCCAAAAAAATCGTCTTCGGATTCCGCCTGGACCGGGGCTTGGGCGGCGTCAGCGGGAGATTGCGGTTGGGCCGCAACAGGCAATTCAGGCGGCTGATATTCAGCAGTGGCGTCAGCCTGAGGAGGCTCATCCGCCGGGATTTGGAAAGGCTCTTCAATATAGGCAGGGGGCATCTCAGGCGCGGACTCCTGCTCTTCCAGCCCCGGATAATCCGTGCCAGGCTCCGGAACGGAAACGGGCGGGGCCTTGACGCTTTCCACTACAGGTTCGCTTGCTTGCTCTGAAGGGAGTTCATCCGCCTGGCGGTTTTCATCTCTTGCTTCTTCCCTGGCCTCGTCCGGAGGACGCCTGCCCCCGGATTCCTTCAGCTTTTTTCTGAGCCTTGCAAGGTCCATATGCTCCCTTTTTAAAAAGTGACTAATTTTCACATAAATTACCGGAAAAAGTAAAGGAAAGTTCATGAATATCAGCTATTTAGAGGTATTTTTCAAAAATTGGCTTTAATTATCGCAAATTAGCTCCGCCCGCGGCTTTTATTTGACTTTGGAAACGGACTGGGCTTAAACTTAATTTTCATGGTTGAAATAGTAACGGATACAATCAACGGAGCCCTCAGGGCGCTGGGAATCGAGCCGCCGGAGCGCATTGAAGTTGAGGTGCCAAAGGACGAATCCCTTGGAGACCTCTCCACCCCCGTTGCCATGTCCCTTGCCAAGGTGCTGAAACAGCCGCCCAGGAAGATAGCCGCTGACATCCTTTCGAAAATAGACGAGGCCCGGAAAAACAGCTATTTTGAAAGCATAGAGATAGCCGGGCCCGGCTTCATAAATTTCAGGCTCAAAGGGGAGTTCATATCGAAAGCCCTTTGGGAGGTGCTTTCAAACGGCGGTAAAAACCTCAGAAAAAATATCGGCAGGGGCGCAAGGGTCCAGGTTGAATTTGTAAGCGCCAACCCGACAGGGCCGCTCCACCTGGGGCATGGAAGGGGGGCAGCGGTTGGCTCCGCCCTCTCCAACCTGCTCAAGGCGGCAGGGTTTGACGTCACAAGAGAATTCTATATAAACGATGCCGGAAGGCAGGTGGCCCTCCTTGGGCTTTCCGTTTTCGCCAGGTATCAGGAACTGCTCGGCGTAGAGTGCCCATTCCCGGAAGACGGGTACAGGGGCGATTACATCGCGGACATCGCTAAAGAGATAATCTCCCAGGCCGGGGACAAATACAAGGGGGCCGGTTTCGATTCCGCCGGGGAGTTCTTCAAGGGATTTTCAAGAGACATGATGCTCAGGCAGATCGAAGCCGATCTGGCCGCGTTCGGTGTCCATTTTGACATCTGGCAGAGCGAAAAGGAACTCTACGGCCGGGGCGAAGTGGAAAACACGATACAGTACCTGCGCGCAAAGGGCCACATCTATGAAAAAGATAAAGCCCTGTGGTTCCGGGCAACCGCCTTCGGAGACGAAAAAGACCGCGTAATCGTAAAAAGCGACGGCCAGTACACGTATTTCGCATCCGATATCGCTTACCACAAGAAAAAAGTGGATGGCGGATATGCCGAGCTGATAAACCTCTGGGGAGCGGACCACCACGGGTATATCCAGAGGGTGAAGGCCGCGATAGAGGCGCTTGGCTACGACAGGGAAAGGCTGAAGGTAATCCTTGTGCAGATGGTGAACCTGCTCCGGGGCGGAAAGCCCGTTCAGATGTCCAAGCGGGCCGGGGAGTTTGTTACGCTGAGAGAGGTCATGGAGGAGGTGGGCGCGGACACCACCAAGTTCATCTTCCTCACGCGCCGCTCGGACAGCCACCTTGATTTCGACCTGGAGGTCGCCAAGGAGTCTTCCGCCGAAAACCCGGTCTTCTACGTCCAGTACGCAAACGCGAGGATAAACAGCATCTTCAGGCATGCGGCCGAGAAGGGCATGGGCATGGAAAGCATCGGGGGCATCTCTCCCTCCGTGCTTGGCCTCTTGAAAGAGCCTGAAGAGGTGAGGATAATGAAGAAACTCCTTATGTACCCCATGGTCTTCGAGGCATCCGCCCTGGCCAGAGAGCCTCACAGGATAACCTATTATCTTCAGGAGATTGCTGGCATGTTCCACCCGTATTACAACCGGCACCGCATCGTTAGCGAAACCGGGCCTGAGCTGACACTGGCGCGGCTTGCCCTTGTGGAGGCGGTGCGGCTTGTGCTCCGGGACGGCCTTGAAATACTGGGCGTGACCGCTCCCGAGCGCATGTGATGATGCTTAATTATTGATGTATCTGCCGGTGTTGTTATAGAATAAAGGCCATGCTCGAAAAGACAGACAAGATATGGATGGACGGCAAGCTCGTCAACTGGGATGACGCAAAAATACACGTCCTTACCCATTCGCTTCATTACGGGCTTGGCATCTTTGAGGGGATACGCTGCTACAACTCCAAAAAAGGCCCGGCGGTGTTCAGGCTGGAAGAGCACGTCAAGAGATTTTTCAATTCCGCGCATATCTTCAACATGAAGCTGCCTTTCTCCGAAGAGGAGATAGCCGGCGCAATCTGCAAGACCGTAAAGGCCAACAAGATGAAGGAATGCTACATCAGGCCGCTTGCCTTCTACGGGTACGGCGTGATGGGAGTGTCTTCCAAGGGCTGCCCCGTGAATGTTTCCATAGCCGTATGGCCCTGGGGCGCATACCTTGGAGACGACGGCCTCGCCAACGGCATACGCATGAAGACGTCCTCGTTCCTGAAGGGCCATGTAAATTCCAACATGTCCATGGCCAAGGTGAGCGCGTATTACGTGAACTCGCAGCTTGCCAAGCAGGAAGCGCTCTCCTGCGGATATGACGAAGCGCTCCTTCTGGATACCGAGGGCTATGTCTCGGAGGCGACCGGGGCCAATATCTTCATGGCGCGCGACGGCGTAATAAAGACAACCCCTCTCACTTCCATACTCGAAGGCATAACCAGGAACACCGTAATCGAACTGGCCGGGGAAAAGGGGTTCGATATTCGCGAAGAGAGGTTCACGCGGGACGAGATATACATAGCTGACGAGGCCTTCCTTACCGGCACAGCCGCGGAGATAACCCCGATCAGGGAACTTGACGGGAGGACTATCGGCACCGGCAAGCCCGGCAATATAACAAAGGAGCTTCAAGACCTTTTCTTCAACGTGGTAAAAGGCAAGAGCAAAAACAGGAAACACGAGCGCTGGCTCGCTTATCTTTAAAGAGGTTTTTACACCCCGGTTGTCTCCCCTGCTTTTTGGGATTTTTTCCCGGCCCCATCTTGCCGGATTTTATTGAAATACATACCCAATGCCTGATAGATTAGAACTGTACCGCTCAGATAAAACGGAAGGGGGCCGGTTGTGTTAGAAGGGCTTTTTCAGCCCATGCATATAATTATAATTCTTGTCCTTGCGCTGGTTTTTTTTGGCCCGAGGAGGCTGCCCCTTTTTGGAGCGGCACTGATAGGCTTCTCCATAGCCATGTTTTTCATGGCCATCCCGATGATGGCCATAACGGGTTTTATGGCTTTTTGCGCTGGCATTGTGCTTTTAAAGCTCTTCCTGCCCCGTTCCCGGGCGGAAAAAATCAAACCAAAAAGAAACAGGCAGGTCATGGAGATAGAGGCGGTCGAGACCGAAGCGCCTGAAATAAAGAATTCCTGATATTTTTTGCGCCTAATCCGGGCGGGAAAACTGTTATAATGAGATTTCGGGGTCTTTGAAAAATGGACCAGACAGACAAAAACATCCGTTTTATGAAGGCGGCCATTGATGAGGCCGCAAAGGCCGTCCCCGAAGGCGATGTGCCTGTTGGGGCGGTGCTGGTTGTGGACGGAGAGATATTGGCCGCGGCCCACAACCGGAAGGAGTCGTCAAACGACCCCACGGCCCATGCGGAGGTACTGGCCCTGCGGGAAGGCGCAATGAAGCTTGGCCGCTGGAGACTCAGCGACGCGATACTTTACGTGACCAAGGAGCCCTGCCCGATGTGCGCTGGCGCAATGGTGAACGCGAGGCTTGGCGCACTTGTTTATGGATGTGCCGATAAAAAAGGCGGCGCGGCGGGGAGCCTGTTCGATATCCCCTCCGACGGCAGGCTTAACCACCAAGTGCATATAGAGTCCGGCGTGCTTGAGGACGAATGCCGCGGTCTGCTTAAGGGCTTTTTTTTCGCAAGACGAATGGCCGTTTGAAGGAGAGGTGCCGGAGCGGTTGAACGGGGCGGTCTCGAAAACCGTTGTGGGGGCAACCCCACCCAGGGTTCGAATCCCTGCCTCTCCGCCATACCTTCACCAGGAAAAAACCATGCGTGGGGGTGATGGCTACCAGAACCTGTAACTCCTCCGGAACCGTAGTATCTTGTGCTCGCGCCGGTACTGCCAGGGCGGTATGGGATTGGGGTCGGCCCATAGCCCTTTTTTAAGGTCCCGGGCCTCACGCTCAAGCGCCGCAAGCCTTTGGGAGTTGGAATATCTTGTATACTGCCATGCCATTCCGGCCCTGAGGAGCTCTTCATCCAGGCTCTTCCCGCCGGGCGTGAACACTTCGCCGACAATCCTGCCGTACCTGTCGCGGTACAAAGATTTTATCCAGACCTTTTTCCCGGCGATAAGCCCTGAGGTGAACCGTTTTGCGCTCCGTCCGTAAGGCTGATCCAGTTCGGGAGCGTCAACCCATGCCAGCCTGATTCTTGTCTCCTCGTATTTCCCATCATGCTCCTTGAGGACGATAAAACTGTCCCCGTCCGACACATGCACGACCTTTCCGCTCCAGAACGCGTTCTCAGCCGCCCGCAGGGGGAGTGCGGCAAAGGACAGGATAAAAATTAAAAGGAAAAAAGGACGGATACCTCTGAAAGGCCGGGCGCTTTTAATCAACGCTCTATTTTCTTTTCCAAAACCTTTTCGTACAGGCGGTTCTCGTATTCTTCCTGGTGGAGCGGACGGTTAAGCATCATGCCCAGCCTGGCTATCTTGAAATCGAGTTCCCTCAGCTTCCTGAGCCTTTCCCTGTCGTCATCAATGGTGCTGATCAGTTCTTTGAGATTGAGTATCTCTTTTTTAAGCTCAATTTCGGGAGGCGTGAAACCCGCGTTTTTCAGTACGCGGTAGGCAAGCCGCAGGTCTTCGGGGACGAAAGCCTCGTCCTCAAAGGTAAGGGGTTTTCCGGCGCCGGAAAGATTCTCGAAGGCCCCTTCCCGCATGGCCTCCTCGAGCCTGCGCTCAGCTATCTTTGTGAATATGTCCACTGAGCCAGTCCATCCATCCTGAAATCCCGTCGGAATTCCTGGCCGAGACCTCGAATATTTCCAGAGAAGGGTTCAGGGAAAGCGAATCTTTTCTTATCTTGTCAACGCTGACATCCAGATAGGGTTTCAGGTCCGTCTTGTTTATTACAAGCGCCTTCGATTCCTGGAACATGAGCGGGTATTTGAGGGGCTTGTCATCCCCCTCCGCTATGCTCAGAAGCATCACCTTTGCGTGCTCCCCCACGTTGAACTCCGCCGGGCAAACAAGGTTCCCGACGTTCTCTATTATGAGGAGGTCTATATCTGCAAGCGGGATGCCTGGAAGGGCCTCTTTTATCATGTTGGCGTCCAGGTGGCACGCCCCGCCCGTGTTAATCTGCACGACCGGGACCCCAAGGCTCCCTATCCGCTCCGCATCGGCGGTGCCCTGTATGTCTCCCTCTATGACCCCTGCTTTTATTTTTCCGTTTAACGCCCGGATGGTCTTTTCTATAAGCGTGGTCTTCCCTGCCCCGGGGGACGACATTATGTTTACCACAAATACGTTGTGCTTTCTGAACAGCTCCCTGTTCTGTTCGGCGAGGCGCTCGTTGGCGTCAAGTATCCTGGAAACCACGTTCAGTTTCATCAGGACACCTCCATCTCCACAAAATCGAGTTCCCTGCCCTGCCGGACCTCTATATCGGGACTGCCGCAGCGGGGGCAGTTGAATATGAATTTTTCGCCTGTGGTAAAACCCTTGCCGCACGCGCCGCATGTCCCCCCAACTGGGACTTCCTCGACCAGCAGGGCGGCGCCCGCAAGCGGCGAGCCGTGCTTCATGGCCTCAAACGCGAACATGAGAGAATCCGTCAGGATGCCGCTTGCCTGCCCCACTTTTATGGAAACCGAGTCTATTTTCGTGTACCCCGAGTCTTCAAGCTGTCTTAATGCCATATCCATTATGCTCTGCGCTATTGAGGCCTCGTGCATTCCGGTCAGGAAGCCTGCTCTTTCCCGCCGTCGTGCTCCACCCTCTCCTTTTCCCTGGAATAGGCCTCCTTGCCGGCATCTATGGCGGACCTTATCATGCTCTTTCTTTCCTGGACGGCCTCTACGCCCTTGTGGACAGTATCGGCTACCTTGCCGCGCACATCGCCCGCGTATTCGGTCACCCTGTTCTTGACGTCGTCAGCAAAGTCCCTTATTTTTTTCCTTGTATCCCTTCCCGAACCGGGGGCAAAAAGAATGGCGGCAGCCGCCCCGATGAGTCCGCCTATTACAAATGACAGGAAAACCCTGCTCCCGCTGCCTCTTTCAGTTTCAGTCATGGCTTGAATCCCCCTTTCTGAATAATCCGCTTTTAAGAACTCCCACCGCCGTCGAAAATCCGGCCTTGATGCCCTCGATATTGGCCCTTGTCTTCAATGTTACGTCCTTTAGCGTATCCGCAAGGTCTTCAATCTCTTCGGACACCAGACCAACAGCGGTCGTAACCTTTCTTATATCCTGGGTCATGCCGTTAACTTCACCCGAAATGCTCCTTACGTTCCGGAGGGTGCCCTGAAGCTCCTCCATGGTGGGCAGCACCGCACTTTCCGTCTTTTCCATGAAGTTATCAAATTTGCGGATCATCTTTCTCAATTCAAGAAAAACCAGCACGAGCGTGCCGAGAGCCAAGGCCGAAAGAATAAGCACGATAATCTCGATTGTCTCCCTCATCCAGGTGCTCAGTCTCCTTTTGGCCCGGAAAGACCCGGATTTTTTCTAGCTCAATTTTATATCATTTTTTTAAATTAAGCAGTAAAAATTTCTTTTCACAAAAAACCGTCCGGGAAGGAAATGCCCGGCCCGGGGCCTCCGGCATCGTCCTTTGCCCTGATAAATACGACCTGGTCCATGGGGATGGCGACAAAGCCGGAATCCGACTCGACATGCACGTCGGTCTCGCCTATCTCCACAAGCCTGCCGGTATAGACGAGCCCGATAGCGCCCACCTCCACCATTTTGCCAACCAGGTCTCTCATCTTCTTCCGCCGCCCTCCCCCATATTATGCACAATCTCCCCGCCTATAAGAAGTATGCAGGAGGAGTAAAAGACCCAAAGCAGAAAAAGCCAGATTGCCGACAGAGACCCGTAGATGCTGCCCGCCAGGGGGATGGATTTTATGTAGAAGGCAAATATCTGCTTTGCGGCCTCGAACATCACCGATGTAAACAGCCCTCCCCGCAGCGCGTTCCTGAACGATACTTTTTTTGCGGGAAGAAACTTGTAAACGGCCGTCGAGATTGCAAGCAGGAGTGAAACAGGCACCAGGTACTTGAGCGCGAGCGAATATGCCCTGCCCAGGCTCAATGTCTTGCCGAAGAAGGCAAGTATGGGCTCGTAATCGGAGAATATGAAGGAAAGCAGCGTCAGGATGCCTATTACCGATATCATCAGAAACGAAAAAAACACCGAAAGCAGGAGATGCCTGCCCTTTTTGACCTTGAAAATCCTGTTCATCGCCTTTTCAAGGTTCCTGAAAAGCCCATAGGACAGAAAACCATACAGTAAAATCCCGAACAGCCCTACTTTTTTGTAGTATGTCAGGTTTCTGAATATCCTGGCCATGCGCTCTGTCCCGGTCGGAAAGTAATAAGTGAATTTGGAAAAGAAGAACTTGTAGAACACGGCATGCTCGCCGAGGAAATATCCCGTCAGGGACACAAGGAAGATAAGAAAGGGCACGGCCACCAGCATTGTAAAGAACGCCAGGGCCGCGGCAAGAATAATGCCGTCATCGGCAAAGAAATCCCTTAAACTCCTCAACAATATCCCGGCCGCCCTGATCACTTCTTGCGCTTCTTTATGATTTTTACCGGGGTGCCGGCAAACGAAAACCTTTCCCTCAGGCGCTTCTCGAAGTATTTGAGGTGTATGTCCTTGATGCCCGCGGGCTCGTTTGAGTAAATCGCAAAGACGGGCGGGTTTTTCCCGACCTGGTTCATCGAATACACCCTCACCCGCTTGCCCCTGTAAACCGGCAGATGGGCATTCTCCATCGACTCCGAGAGCATTTCCATCAGCTCCGCCCTGGGCACGGTTTTCCCGCGCTCCGAAAGCACGCTGTCAACTAGCGGGAATATCTTTGTTATCCTTCTTTTTTCGGCCCCGGAGGTGGTGAGGAAAGGCGCATGGCTGAAAAACCACATTTTTCTGGCCAACTCTCCGCTAAGGGTTTTAAAGGCCTCGTCAGGGTTGGGCACAAGGTCCCATTTATTGAAAAGGAATACCGCGCCTTTTCCGTATCCGTGCACAAGCCCCGCTATCTTCTGGTCCTCGGTCACTATGCCGGCGGATGCGTCTATAACGATGACGGCCACGTCGCAGCGCTCTATGCTGCGCAGTGCCCTTATCATCGAAAAATGCTCAAGCGGATATGCCTTTGACTTCTTCTTTATCCCCGCGGTGTCTATGAAAAGGTATTTTTTCCCGTAATAGGTGCAGACCGTGTCTATCGCATCCCTGGTCGTTCCGGCCACGGGACTCACCACCAGCCGTTTTTTATCGAGCAGGGCGTTAATAAGCGTTGATTTTCCGGCATTGGGCCTGCCCACAACGGCCACCCTTGGCATCTGCTCTTCTTTTTCCGGCCCGGCTTCAGGCAGGAGTTCCATTATTTTTTCCATCAGTTCGTCAAAGCCGAAGCCCGTAGCCGCCGAAACAGGTATTATCTCACCAGCCCCCAGCCTGTAGAAGTCGTACATAAGGACCTCTTTTGAGGGGGCGTCAACCTTGTTCACAACCGGCAGGCACACGGCCTTCCTGCCCGATACCCGGAGCATCCCGGCAATGGACTGGTCCGCGGGGGTGAGACCGTCCCTGCCGTCCATAAGGTGTATTATCAGGTCGGCCTCCTCGGCGGCAAACAGGGCCTGGTCCTTGACTTCGCTGTATATCGGCTCTTCCGATTCGGGATAGAAGCCGCCCGTGTCCACAACTATGAACTGTCTGTCATCCCACTGGCCGCCGGCGTAATTCCTGTCCCTCGTGACCCCTTCGATTGCCTCCACAATAGCGTGCCTGCCGCCGGTCATGCGGTTAAACAGCGTCGATTTTCCGACATTGGGCCTTCCTATTATTGCTATCAGAGGTTTAGCCATTATTGATTTTACACTAAACTGAAAAGTTTAGAAAAATTCAGCATTTTTTAGCGCGATTTTACATCCGTTGTGCGTGAAAAAACCAAAAAAAACCGCCTTTTGCATCAAAAGCGCGTATTTTTGACCGGGCATAAATTTTGCAAATTAAATATTGGTAATTACAGGGACAATAGCATCCAGAGAGGACACGGGCGGAATGGTTTTAAAAACAAAGCTGATAGGCATCATAGTGCTGGTAATACTCCTGTCTGTTGGACTGTCAACCGCCGTAGTCCTCAATTTCCAGTCAAAAAGGCTCATCCAGGACGAGTTCACCGACATGGAACTCATGGGCAACATCATAATCCGCAGCACCGAGAGCGCCATGTCCCAGGGCAAGACGGACGAAGTTCAGAAGATACTCGAAAACATAGGCAAGGACCCGGAGATAATCGCCCTCCGCATAGTCTCTCCCGACGGCTATATCCTCAATTCCAAGGACTCCTCGGAAATAGGCTACAAGTCCAAGGACTTTGCGTATTCAAGCTCAAAAGACAGCCAGAGGCCGTTCATAAAGGACAACTCCATAACGCATTTCGCGCCGCTCTATAACAAGCCCCAGTGCTACAGCTGCCACAGCCAGAACATAAAGATAAACGGCATTGTGGAGCTCAAGTACGACTCCTCAAGGACAATGGCGGACATCATGCTGATGAAGAGGTTTCTCGTGCTTTCAAACATCCTTACCGTCCTTGTAGTCGCAATACTGCTCTCCACGCTCTTCACCAGGCATATAATGGCCCCCCTGAAAACGCTGCTTGCCACCATAAAAAAGGTCGAAAACGGGGACATGGACGCAAGGGTCGAACTCCAGACAGGCGATGAACTGGGCACCATCGCCGAATCCTTCAACCGGATGATAGACGAGGTCAAGAAGCTCTACGAGAAAAACCTGAAAAAGGAAAAGGAGATAAACCGGGCCCGCATAGAGCTGGAGCACAAGACGACCCTTGAAGAGCTGAATTCGCAGCTTGAATTCAAGGTGAAAGAAGTCGAGACGGCAAACAAGGCCATCCTGAGCCTGACTCGTGAGCTGAAAACAAAAAATTACGAGCTGGAGAAGATGGTCGAGCGCCTCAAGAAGATAAACGACGTGGGCAGGGTGCTTTCTTCCATCATCGAGACAGAGGAGCTTATAAAGCTTATCATCAGGACGACAGCCGAACTGCTGAAGGTGGAGAAAGGCTCCATATACCTCAAAAAGACTGATGAGGCCAGGCTAACGCTCCAGTACCAGAAGGGCATGGGCGTGGAAAACACGGCTGACATGTCGTTTGAGTTCCACCCGCTCTACAAGAAGCTGCTCACCGAGGGCACAAGCGTGTTCGTGAAGAAGTCGGCCAGCGAGGGGGGGATGTTCGCCATAGGCGTGCCGTTGAAGGTAAAGGGCCAGATAATAGGCGGCATGCTCCTTGAAAAGATGGACACTAATTTCACCGAGGACGAGCTTGAGATACTGAGCACCCTTGCCAACCAGGCGATGGTTGCCATAGAGAACGCCTGGCTTTACGAATCCGTCAAGTCGAACTATTTTGGCACCATCCAGGCGCTGGTCAACGCCCTTGAAGCAAACGACAAATACACAAGGGGCCATTCGGAAAGGGTGAAAATACTCTCAATCGAGCTTGGGAAACAGCTTGGGCTCAATTACAAGGAGCTTGAGATACTGGAGCATGCGGCGATACTGCACGATATAGGCAAGATCGGCGTGGACTCGATAATACTGAACAAGACGGGCAGGCTCACAAGCTCCGAGTTCAGCATGATAAAGGCCCACCCCCTCATCGGGGACGAAATACTGGGCCCCATAGGGACAATGGAAGGCGTGCGCACAACGATAGTCCAGCACCACGAGCGCTATGACGGCACGGGCTACCCCTACGGGATAGCCGGAGAGGAGATATCCCTGAAAGCCAGGATATTGAGCGTCGTGGACACCTTCGACGCGATGATGACAGACAGGCCTTACAGAAAAGCCCTTTCCTTCCAAAAGGCAAAAGAGGAGATACAGCAGGGCTCCGGGACCCAGTTCGACCCCCTTGCGGTAAGCGCCTTTCTGGATTTGCTTGATTCGAGAGAAGAAGACCTGCTGATGCTGGCAGGCTACGTCAGCACTCAGTAGACAAAGCAAAAAAATCTCAACTACTCTTTTACTTCCAGAACAAGTTCCAGTTCCACCGGACTGTCCAAAGGAAGCACGGACACACCGATGGCAACGCGGGTATGCCTGCCTGCCTCACCAAAGACATCAGCAAGCAGCCCCGACGCCGCATTCAAAACCTGGGGCTGGGCCGTAAATGACGGGTCGGACGCCACATAGCCGGTAAGTTTTATGCACCTTTTAACCTTGTCCAGCCCGCCAAGGCCGGCCCGGGCGGCGGCAAGGGCGTTTATTACAGCGGCCCTCGCAGCTTCCACGCCCTCTTCAATGGTCAATTCCCTGCCCAGCTTGCCCGTTTTGATGAGCTTGCCGTCCTTGATCGGAAGCATGCCGCTAAGGAAGGCAAGGCCGCCCGTTTTCAGAAAAGGGACGTAGGAACCAAGCGGCTTTGGCGCTTCCGGGAGCGTTATGCCAAGGGACGCGAGCCTTTCCTCGGGGCTCAAAGACCCAGTTCCTCCGGGACGCCAATCCTGCCAAGCACGGCTGAGGCGGCTGCAACAGCCGGCCCTGACAGATACACCTCGCTCTCGGGGTGCCCCATCCTGCCCACGAAATTCCTGTTTGTTGTGGCAAGCGCCCTTTCACCCCTGGCCAGGATACCCATGTGCCCGCCCAGGCAGGGGCCGCATGTCGGTGTGGAAACGACCGCTTCAGCCGCAACAAACAAATCCAGAAGCCCCTCTTTCATAGCCTCCCTGTAAATGCGCTGGGTTGCCGGAATTACAAGCATCCTTACGTTCGGGTTTACTTTCCTGCCCTTTATTATCTTTGCCGCTTCCCTCAGGTCTTCAAGCCTGCCGTTCGTGCAGGAGCCTACGACTACCTGGTCGATGCTTATACTGGAAAGCTCGGCCGCCGGTTTTGTGTTTGAGGGCAGGCTGGGGCAGGCCACTGTAAGAGGTATTTTCCTCGCGTCGTATTCCCTGATTTCCGCATAGACGGCCTTAGGGTCCGACATATAGAATTTATAACCGCGTTTGGCCCTGCCCTTTACATACTTCTCCGTAACCCCGTCCGGAACGATTATGCCGGACTTGCCGCCGGCCTCTATGGCCATATTGCACATCGTAAGCCGGGCATGCATTGGGAGGGCGCTTATGGCCTCCCCCTCGAACTCCATGGCGCGGTAGAGCGCCCCGTCCACCCCGATATCGCCAATAGTGTGGAGTATGAGGTCTTTCCCGCCGACCCATTTCTGGAGCTTCCTGCCGTGGTAGATGAACTTCATGGACTCAGGGACCTTGAACCAGAGCTCGCCCGTTGCCATCGCGGAGGCCACATCGGTAGAGCCCACTCCGGTCGCGAAGGCACCAAGCGCGCCATAGGTGCAGGTGTGGCTGTCCGCCCCGATTATCACGTCCCCGGGGAGCACGAGACCCTCCTCCGGCAAAAGCGCGTGCTCCACACCCATCCTGCCCACCTCGTAATAGTACGCAAGGCGGTAGTCCCTGGAAAAGTCCTTAAGCATCCTGCACTGCTCCGCGGCCTTTATGTCCTTCTGGGGCGCGAAATGGTCCGGGACAAAGGTGACCCTTTTCCTGTCAAAAACATCCCTGGCCCCTATCTTCTTGAACTCGGATATGGCTATGGGAGCGGTTATGTCATTTGCAAGCACGAAATCTATCTTTGCGTTTATAAGCTCGCCGGGGCTTACTTTTTTCTTTTTGCCCCCGCTTTTTACGATATGCCCGGCAAGAATCTTCTCTGTAATGGTCATCAAAAGAATCCTCCCCTGAAAATTAGCTTGAATATTGATATTAACTCCATTTATTATATCCGTCCGCCGAGGCCGATAACAAGTGGACACAGATGAAAAAAGTGAT
>JAJYJS010000010.1 GCA_021789215.1 Nitrospirota bacterium
GCTTGCCGCGCCCAAAGGCCAGGGGTATATAAGGTTTGCCGTAAAAGGCGGAAGAGAAAACGCCATGCTGATGAGGGGGATTGAGGAATGGGAGAAGGGGGATTAAAGGCTAAGGCAACGGCATTTTCTCATTCCCGCCTGGCCACCCCTTTCAGATGTATTGGGGGCGCGACTGCGCCCCGCCCCTGAGTAGGTAAGGTGCATACTAAAGTACGGCCTAAACACCGCACTTCTCTGTTAAAATTGTGCATGTTTCGACCGGCACTTGATATCACATGGAGCAAGTTTTACTCGATACGCGTCTTACCCGGAGGATCTGAGGACCGGCCTGATTGTCATTCACCAGAAAGATACCTCCTGTTTTAATTGCGGTGGGAAGTGTAGGCATAAGCATCAGGGAATTTTCCCTTGCCTTGAAAATATCTCTGCCGCGTGGGTACAGGAGGTTATCTTAAATAATCTTGATGCCAAATTCCGGTGACAATACCTAATTGTTGACATGACTTTCCTTACTGCCAAGAACACACATTTGGGGAAGGCCAAAAGTGGACTTCAGGCGCTCTTCAGCTTCAATATCTTCACCTCTTTTTCCAACCGGATGGCCAGTTTGTCCTTCTCGACCTCAAGGTCATGGCGGGACTGAAGGTTGAGCCAAAACCGTTCTGAAAGTCCGAAATAACGGGAAAGCCTCAGGGCCGTGTCGGCGGTAATTGCCCTTTTCCCATGGACAATCTCGTTAACGCGGCGGGGCGGCACGCCAATATCTTTGGATAATCTATACTGGCTGATTCCAAGGGGTTTTAGAAATTCCTCAAGCAATATTTCGCCGGGATGTACAGGGCTTGTTTTGCTGGCGCTCATATTTTTTTCCTCCTTCAATGATAACCGGTTATCTCAACGTCATAGGCATCCCTAAGATGCCAGCGGAAACATATTCCCCATTGACTGTTTATTCGAATGCTATGCTGTCCAGCGCGATTGCCGGAGAGCTTCTCCAAATGGTTCCCCGGCGGCACACGCATGTCTTCAAGGCGCTCCGCGCCATCCACGATCAGTAATTTCCTCAAAGCGCTTCGCTGTATTTGCGGTGGGAATTTTGGTGATATCTTTCTATGGAAGAGCCCTTCCGTATCTTTACAGCGAAAGCTCTTTATCATATTTTATAATAACGCATTTCGTTAATAATGCCAAGCGTTATTAAACGGATAGCGAGCGTATCCCCAGTGTTCGTGAGAAGGGGAAATAGGGAGCACGGGAATGACAGATAGAAGACAAAAAGGCGGGCGCAGCAAGCGGCGCCCCTATGTACAAAATCAATGATTCAACCCGTATTTGCCACAATGGTGGTTTGCCTGCCAGCGCAGGGTATAGGGCGAAACATGATAAAAATGTAAGCGCCTGCTTGGTGAGGTGTATTGGACTTTAATGTCCTTCACATGTTGCCTCAGGAAGAAATTTTTTGTTTTCCGGGGGCGCGGGGGCGGAGCCCCCGGCCGATAAAGGGCGGGGGGGCGGGAAACTAAATAATAACCGTCTTCTCCTCCGCGAGGGCGTTTGCGTGCAGCACGCGGTTTTTCCCCTTCCGCTTGGCAAGGTACAGGGCGCTGTCGGCCTCTTTTACAAGGCTGTCCTTGTCGGAGGCGTCAAGAGGGTAGGAGGCCACGCCAATGCTCACGGTAAGGTTTTTGTCTTTTCCCCCGGGGCCTCCGGGGAAGAAACCGCGGGTTTCGACCGACTGGCGTATCCTGTCCGCCGTCCGCATGGCCGCCTCCTGAGAGCTTTCCACCAGTATCACCACGAACTCCTCCCCGCCGTACCGCGCGGCGAAGTCCGCCTGCCTTACGTTCTGCGTTATGATTTCCGCTATGGCCTTCAGCGCCTCATCGCCCGCCTGGTGGCCGTAGGCGTCGTTATAGAGCTTGAAGTCGTCCGCGTCTATCATCAGAATGCCAAGCGTGTGGTTGAACCTGCGGGAGCGCTCCATCTCGAAGGAGAGCTTGTCCTGAAAGGCCCTGTGGTTATACAGCCTGGTAAGGCCGTCCTTTACGGCAAGCTCCTGCACTTCCTCGTAAAGCGCTGTCTTCTTGATGGCCAGCGCCGCGTGAAAACCCAGCGTAAGCAGGGCCTCCTCGTCCTGGCCGGCAAAAAACCCGTCTTTCCCGTTGAAGGCCATCAACTCCCCTATCTGCTCATCGCGCAGCATTATGGGCGCCATAAGGGCGTTTCTGATGCCGCCAAAACCCGGATGGAACCGCGACAGCCCCTTGAGTCCGGGCATTTCCAGCGGAGAAGACACCCTGACCGGCGCACCGTGATGGACAAACCTCTGCGGCAGTTCCTGCGCCCTTACCCTCCGCCCTTCCGACTGCTCCAGGGAGGTATAGAAGCCGCGCATGTTTTCGCTCCCGTAAAGCAGCATCGCGGAGAACTCCGCCCCGATCAGGTCCCTTGCCCCCTCAAGCAGCGCCTCGGTAAGGGAGGCCATGTTGAGGCAGGAGGCAAGCGTGGAGGCCGTGTCGCAGAGGAACGCCTTCCGCCTTTCCGCCATGCGCAGGGCGCTGAGCCTCCTTTCGAGAAACCTCACCCTGAGCGCGGAAAAGATGCAATAGACAAGGAGCAGTCCGCTGAAAACAATAAGCCAATATGAAAGTCTCATGGCCTGGTCTGACCCTTAAAAAATTTTTTTTATTCCTGTAAAGTCACTGGATGCCGGCTTCTGCCGGTATGACAGACAAAAAAGGCGGACATTAATATGCAGTCCTCGTTAGTTGAATGAAACTATCCGCTCGACGAGGGCCTGCCTGACCCTTTTATCCAGGACCACCTCTACATGGTTCACGGGGAAATCAAGGTGCTCCTCCGCATGGGGGTAGATGGCGCTTCTTGCCGAAACGAGGCCGTCCCCCCGTCCGGGCCTTATCTCATCAGGAAGGATTTTCCCCGCGGGCAGGATTTTTCCCATGACGCCGGGAAAATCCATCCCCATGACGCTGAAGAGGTGCGGGTCCGTCCCGCCGGCCGATATGCTCTTGCACTTTACGGACGGGCTGCCGAGGCTGGAAAAGAACTCCGAGCCCGGCAGAAGCTCCCTGAAAACGGGGCTTCCCATGAATTTCAATATCCTTCTTGCCGCAGTTGGGATTTTGGCCCTGGACTGCCCGCTCACAAGCGGGCCCAGGAACCTTGCGGCGGGTTTTACGAATTCGGCCCACTTTGCGAGTGAGGAGCCGTGGTGCGGGGCCGAAAGGCTCACGTAGCCGGTTATGAACGGCTCCGCCTTTTCCAGGTATTTCCTTGCTATCAGCCCTCCCCTGCTGTGCCCGATAAGCACGACGGCCTCGGGCCTTTCGGTGTCCCTGAGAAACCCCATCAGGCCCTCCAGCTCCCGCACGGCGAAGGCCATCTCCTGCGCGGGCCTTTCGATGTCCCACGTGAGCGTTGAATAGCCAAGCTCCGAGAGGTCATGAAAAAGGGATTTTTCCCTCCCTCCCGGCATGCAATTCTCCCTGATTATTGAACTCACGGTAAAAAGGCCTCCAAGAATGCGGGTTTGAGAGGGGTCGTCCCATATCTCCCTGCCGACCCCCAGCCCGTGGATGAACACCGCCCAGGGCATCCCTTTTCTGCCGCGGACTATCTTCAGGTCTTTAGGAAAGGGCATGGTCTCTATGATGGTATTGATGCCCTGCTGCACGGCTTTTTGAACCTTGGATTAATGATAGCACCTTATCCGGGTTAGTCAAATCAGGCAAAAAGGGAGCGGAAGCGGGCTGTAATGGCGTCCTGAAAAATAATTGCAGCAGGTGCATTCAGATCGAAATGAAGAGTCCCCGGAGTGAGATTGCTTCGGGACAAAAACCCCTCGCAATGACAGGTAGAAAAAAATTCCCGCATTACCGGGGGGGCGCCGACTTTATCGCCTCCTTGGAGAGGGCGTCGGCCTCCTTGTTCAGTTCGCGTGGCACATGCCGGACGGAGTATTTCCTGAACCCGCGCAGAAGCGATACGGCCCTGGCGTAAAGGGGTTTTATGTTTTCGTGCCTCACCTGATACTGGCCGTTTATCTGCTTCACGGCAAGCTCGGAGTCCAGATAGACATCCACCTCTTCCGCCCCGGCCTCCGCGGCTTTCTTCAGCGCCTCGATGAGCGCCGTGTATTCGGCCACGTTGTTGGTGGTGATCCCTATGTAGCGGGATATCTCATAGGTCTTGCCCCCCATTTCCACGACCACCCCGATGCCTGATCTCCCCGGGTTGCCGCTGGAGGCCCCGTCGGAATGGATGCGGGCCTTTTTTGTCATTCAACAGGCTCTTCTACGGCCTCTTCCTTATAAAAGAGAATCCTGTCGCACTGGGGGCACTGGTTAATCTGCTCGTTCTTGCGTATCTCGACAAAGAGCTGGGGCATTATGTTCATGTTGCACCCCTTGCACACCTCTCCCCTGGCCTCGGCGACCGCAAGCCCGTTGTGCTTTTTGAGCTGGTGCATGTAAAGCGCGTAAACGTCGGGCTCTATGGACTTGACGAACTCCGTCCGCTTTGCCTTAAGCCCCTCAAGCTCCTTCTCGGCCCCGGCCTTCCGGATATCCAGCTCCCTGCGCATGGCGTCGAGCTTTGCATCTTCCTCCTTCACTGAGGCGCCCTCGGTCCTGAGGGCCTTTTCGGAGGCCTCTATCTGCTCCATGATGGCCAGTATGCCGTCTTCGTAGCTGAAACGCTCCTTTTCAGCCGCCTCTATCTCCTTGAGGTGCGCCTGGTATTCCTTGTTGGTCTTTATCTCGGAGGTCCTGCCCTTGAGCTTTTTTATCTTCTGGTCCATCTCCTCAAGCTCCAGGTCCTTTGTCTTCTTCTGTTTCAGCAGGGCGTCATGCTCCCTGCGTTTCGCTTCGAGCGCCGCCTGCGCTTCCTTCAGCGGCTTTTCCCTGGTGAGTATCTGCCGGGGTATCTGCTTCACAAGGGAGTTCTTTTCGATTATGAGGGTGTCCATCTCCTGAAGCTCTATCAGCAACTTAAGCTGGGCGTTCAAAAAACCAAAGACCTCCCGAAGAGAAAAGTGGTGGGCCCACCAGGACTCGAACCTGGGACCAACCGGTTATGAGCCGGTAGCTCTACCAGCTGAGCTATGGGCCCGGCAAAACGAATTACTATCTTAAAAGTTTACCGGCCGCGGAGTCAAGTCAGGGCTTCTCGATGAAGTCCCTGAGCCATTTGCTCCTCGACGGATGCCTCAGTTTCCGGAGCGCCTTCACCTCTATCTGCCTTATCCTCTCGCGGGTGACGGAGAACTCCTTGCCGACCTCCTCCAGGGTGTGGGGGTCGTCGCCTATGCCGAACCGCTTTTTTATTATTATCTGCTCCTTCGGGTTCAGCGACTCTATCACCTTCGATATCTGTTTTTTGAGGTCGTCCAGTATCACGTCGTCCAGCGGGGAAGGCGCGGCCTTGTCCTCGATGAAGTCCCTGAGGTGGCTGTCCTCTTCCTCTCCCACCGGGGTCTCCAGCGAGATGGGCTCCTTGGCCACCTTGAGTATCGATTTCACCTTGTCGGCGGGGAGCTTGAGCCTTGAGGCGACCTCCTCCGGCTGGGGCTCCTTGCCGTATTCCTGCACGAGTTCCCTCGAAATCCTCGTTATGCGGTTTATGGTCTCCACCATGTGGACGGGTATCCTTATGGTGCGGGACTGGTCCGCCAGGGCGCGGGTTATCGCCTGCCTTATCCACCAGGTGGCATAGGTGGAAAACTTGTATCCCCTCTGGTACTCGAACTTGTCCACCGCGCGCATAAGGCCGATGTTGCCCTCCTGGATGAGGTCCGGAAGGCTCAGGCCCTTGCCCATGTAGCGCTTGGCTATGCTTATGACAAGCCGCAGGTTGCTCTCGATGAGCTGGCGTTTGGCGTCCATCAGCTCGTCCTCGGAGCCGGATATCTCCCTGAGCTTTCCCCTCATCTCCCCGGTGCCGATGCCGAAGGTCTCGACCAGGTGGTCAACCTCCTTCTTTTCAAGGATTTGTTTCTTGCGCCTGGGGCCCTTGTGCTGCCTGAGCTGGTCATCGAGTTCCAGGACCTTTTCAATCAGCCTTGTCATCTCCTCGGAGAAAAGAAGGATGGTCTCTTCCCTGAGTTTCAGCTCGTCTATCTTTTCCCTTATCCCGGCCTCTATCTTCTCCGTGTTCCCAGGCTTTTTCTGCCCTTCCGCCCTTGCCTTTGCCGATACGAGCCTGCGCCAGAGCTTTTTCATCTCCTGCGTAAGCTCAAAGAACCTCTGCCGCTCCGAAAAAAGCTCCTCGTCCTCGATGTCCTCCCCGTTTTGTATGAGCTCGCCCAGCGGGGCCTCGCCTTTTTCCACCAGCTCGCCCAGCGTGATTATCTTCCTCATGGCAAAAGGTATGGAGAAAACCGAGCTTGCCAGCCTCTGCCTGGCGCTCTCTATCCGCTTGGCTATTACCACTTCCCCTTCCTTTGTCAGCAGGGGGACATTGGACATCTCCTTCAGGTAAAACTTTATGGGTTCGTATTCGCCCTCAATGGAAGATTCCGCTTCTTCCTCTTTCTTTTCAGGTTCCTCCTCGACCGCCACATCAAAGGGTTCTCCGGTTGCGATCTCGTCGTACTCGTTTTTAATCATGCTGTCTGCCTCCTTTGAGTATCTCTTTCTCGCTGTAAAGGGCCTTGAGCAGTGCGGGGTCGGCCTTTTTGCCCGCCTCCCGTATCCGCTCTGCGAGCCCCCTCAGCCTTATCTTCCTGACGCAGTCCTCAACAAGCCTGTCCGTGTCGGGCGGGTCGAAACCGGGCTCAATCGAGAGCTTCGCCAAAAGGCCGTTCTCTTGTTCCGTTGATGTCCCGTCTTCCCGTTTCCCGAAAATCAGGCCTCTTACAAGAGGGTCTTCCACGTCTTCCGGGCCAATCTCTCTAAGGATATCACTTTTTTTGCCGGGTTGATTAATAAAAATGCTTAAAAGCAGGATTTCCTCCCTGCGTATCTTTTTGGCCGGTTTCAGGGTTGTTTTTTCCGGCCCGCGGATTTCTTTTCCGCCCCATTCCGCGGCGCGGCCCATTTTGCCGACCTCCTGCCTGACCGCCTCTTCCTTTATCCTGCCCCGCTCCGAAAGCTCCCTTATCAGCTCCTCCCTGGCTATGGGGTCCGGCACCCTGGCCGCAAGCCCCGCCGCCTCCCGTAGCAGGTCGACCCTCGCCCCCCCCGCCCTGAGGATGAATTCCACCGGCGTGAAAGAGCCCCCGATGATTTTTTTGAAGTGGTTTGCGCCCCTGGCCCTGAGAAAACTGTCCGGGTCCTCCCCGGCGGGCAGCAGCGCAACCTTGACCCCGAAGTCCTGCTCCAGCGCAAGCCCGACAGACCTTCTGGCCGCCCCGATGCCTGCCTGGTCTCCGTCAAACACCAGCACCACCTTGTTCGTGAACCTGCCTATCTTCCTCAGGTGTGCGGCAGTAAGCGCCGTGCCAAGCGGGGCCACCGCGTTGTCAAAGCCGTACTGGTGGCACATTATGACATCCAGATACCCCTCCGTCAAAATAATATAGCCCTTCTTGCGGATGCCTTCCTTTGCCAGGTCGAGGCCGTAAAGGGTTTCGCCCTTCCTGAAGAGTGCCGTGTCGGAGGAGTTGATGTATTTGGGGAGCCTCTTGTCCATGAACCTGCCGCCAAAAGCGATGACCTCCCCGCCAGCGTCGTTTATCGGGAAAATGACCCTCTCCCTGAGCATGTCGTAAACGCCCTTCTGGCCCTTCTGGATGATGCCTGAATGGAGCATCAGGTCCTCCGGATAGCCTTTGGCCTTCAGGTATCCGGAGAGGTTGTGCCAGCCCTCCGGCGCATAGCCCAGCGAGAATTTTTTTACCGTCTCGGGCGACAAACCCCTGCCGGAGAGATAACCAGGAGCTGTGGGACTGCCCTCAAGCCCCTTCAGATAAAAATCCCGCGCGGCCCTGAGAAGCGCCTTAAGGTTCTTCCTTTCATCGGAATGGGCCCTGCCGCCGTATGTGCCCTCGAAGTCCGCCGGGTCCAGCCCCGCCTTTTCGGCAAGGAACCTCAACGCCTCCGGGAATTCCATGGACTCGTATTTCATCACAAACCCGATTGCGTCCCCCCCGGCCCCGCAGCCGAAACAATGGAACACCTGTTTCTCAGGGTTTATCACAAAAGACGGGGTTTTTTCGCTGTGAAACGGGCAGAGCGCCTTGTAATTCTGTCCAGCCCTCTTTATTGAGATGTAACCGGAGATTACGTCAACGATGTCGAGCCTGGACTTGATTGACTCCAGCAGGTCCTTAGACATCATTTGTAATTATAGTAAAGATTTTTTATAAACAAAACCCTTTTTTTGCTTAAACAAACATAGGGGAAAACGATTGATTAAACCCTGCTGACTCTTCTGAAGCCAGAGCACTCGATGATTTCGAGAGGCGAGTCCCCGGTGATCCGGTCGAACAGGAGGTTCATCCCCAGGTTGTCGCTGGCTATGTGCCCGGCTATTACCGCGTTTATATGGTTTTTTTCGGCCTCCTTGCGGTGCTCCTCGCTCAGGTGCATGGCGACCACCGTGCCTATGCCGCTTGAGGCCATGCTCTGGAATATCTCTTTCGCGCCCTCGGTGCCGCCTGTCATGTCCACATAGACCTTCCCTGCCTTGCGCTTTTCGGAGCCAATCAATATATTGGGGCCAGCGCCGTTCAGTGCGCCCTCATGGTACTCGGGTATTTCCCTGAGCAGTTCCATCACGTCCGAAAGTGAATACGGCTTCTTGCCGTCGAACATGTTCTGAAGGTAGCTGCTGACCATGTTGTCCGCCACCGTATGACAGCAGATGAAGGGGATTCCCAGAAGCCTTGCGGCGTCCACCGGCCTCGTATGGTTCACAGGCATGAGCCTGCGCTGCACCTCTTTCACCCTGCCATCCATGAGGTCCTCGGCAACGTTTATCGGAACGCCGTACCTGTTGAGGATGTCGGCCTGCATACCCATCACCTGATAAAGGTTGGCATAGGCCCTGCCCTCCGGGTGGTGTGAGATGACCGCGTCCACCTTCTTTCCCCTTGCTCTGAGGGCGTCCGCAAGGAGGATTTCCGCCGTCTCCATGTCGATCCCGGCTATCACGGCGCCTATCTCCTCGTCCCCTGCGCCCGAGAGGATGCGCGTGTCGGCATACGGGTTGACGAGGGACTCCATATCGAACAAGGCTTTATCTTTTTCCTTGAGCGCCTCGAAGTCCTTCTTTTTGGACTCAAGGAACTTCAGGACGGTCTCCTTACCCCTGGGGTCGTTCTCCATCCCGGCGGCAACGGCCTTCTTGTATATGTCCCGCAGTTTCATTATTTTTTGCCCTCCAAGGCGGAAAGGGCCTCTTTGACCTTGCCGTTCACAAGTTTGCCGTCGGCGGCCCCTTTGGTTTTTGGCATTATAAGGCGCATCACCTTGCCCATGTCCTTCATCCCCTGGGCGCCGCTCTCCCGGACGGCCCCGGACACGATTGCGTCCAGTTCCTCCGGCGTGAGCTGCCTGGGGAGATAGACCTTGAGGATGTCAATCTCCTGCTCCTCTTTTCGGGCAAGATCCTCCCTGCCTGCCTTGCGGAACTGCTCCACACTCTCCCTGCGCTGCTTCGAGAGCGAGCCGATGATGGACACTACATCCTCGTCCGCAAGCTGGCCGCCTTTTTCTATCTGCTTGTATTTCAAGGCCGATTTCAGCATCCTGAGGGTCTCCAGCCTGAGCTTCTCGCCCGCCTTGAGGGCCCCTTTCAGGTCCGCATCTATCTGTTCGGCAAGAGGCATCTATTTACCTGCCTCCATACGATCTCTGCCGCTTGACGGCCTTTTTGCGGGCCGCTATGGCCTTTTTCTTTTTCTTGACACTGGGCTTTTCATAGTGCTCCCTTTTCTTCACTTCGGAAAGGATACCCTCGCGCTCGCACTGCTTCTTGAACTTCTTGAGGGCATTTTCAAAGGACTCACCATCGCCCACCCTGATTAAGGGCATTACTGTCTCAACTCCTTTCAGCTCTAAATCGGAAAAACCAAGGTAAATTTAAATTTACCAGTTAGTACATTCCATAGTCAAGAGGTTAAAAATAAGATTATAAGGAATCTTTATAAGGTCTTTTATTGACAAGCCGCTTCAAATATTGGTATACATTAATACTCTTTTCCTAAAAAAAGCGCCAGAAAGGGAGGTGTTTATGAAACTAGGCATTTTCGTAAGCGATTATAAGATTCCCGTTGATACCCTGGACAGGCTGAAAGGCGACGACCTGGGCATCATACTTGTCCTTAATGGGGTTTATCACGCCACCATCAAGGAAGCAGGCAAGGCTTCTGACCTGCTCGGGAAGTATTCGCGTGTTTACGCGCTCTCGGAAGACCTTCAGACAAGGGGCCTTACGCCGGAGCAGGTGGACAGCAAGGTGAAGGTCGTGGACTACGCGGGTCTCGTGGATGTCATCTTCAACGATTTTGAAAAAATAGCTTGGCTCTAGGAGGGCAAAAATGGGCAAATTGGCAATGGGCGTATATCCCGGCCTCGTGGGCTCGGCCTGCTATGACTTCGCTCTGAAGCTCGCCGACGCCGCCGCGAATAAAGGCCACAAGGTAAGCATCTGGTTTTCCGGCAACGCGACCGGTTCCGTAAAGGCTCACCAGAAGCATCTCAAGGACTATTCCACTGGAGAAAAGTACCTCACCTCCCTTCTGGAGCGCGGGGTCGAAATCTGCACATGCGAGGCCTGCACCATAGCCAGGGGTGTCCAGAAACCCGAGGGCATCGAGAAGATCAAGTGGAGCGCGATGCACTGGTACCTGGGTTCCATCCACGCGGCGGACAGGGTCCTCCACATAGGAGGTGAATAATGGGAGACGTAAAATGCGCATTTCTGGTCCAGAGGCCCCAGTACAAGGGCGAGACCTCAAGGCTTGCACTCACGCACGCCCTTGCGTATCAGACGGTCGAGATATTGCTTGAGGACGGAGACACCGTCACCCCCACCCTCAACTTCGTAGGCGAGGGCGTCCTGGGGCTCACGAAGGGGCAGAAGGCGATGGAGGCCTACGGCATCACATCGACTGAGTCCCATCTCAAGAACTGCCTCCTGGTCGACCTCGACATCTATGTCTGCAAGGAAGACCTCGACAGGTTCGGCATAAAAGAGGACCAGCTCCCCGATGCCGACGAAATGGGCGCCGAGAAGAAGATAAACGTCGTGCCGTTTTCGACGATACAGAAGAACATGGAAGAGGCAAACCACGTCCTCTTCTTTTAAAAACCAAAAGGAGGAATCAAAATGGGCGAACTGATTGACGCGACTCCGACCGAGACCTTGGATACGCTGGGCAGGGTCTGCCCCTATCCGCTCGTGCTTACGAAAAAGGCCATTGAAAAACTCGGCAGCGGCTCCATACTCAAGGTCCTCTGCGACGCTCCGGCGTCCGCGGAAGACACCATCCCCAGGTGGGCCGAGAAGCAGGGATTCGGCTTCGAGATGAGAAAGCTCGAAGACAAGGGGTACTGGGAGCTTTTCATCCAGAAGAAATAAGACCCTCCGAGGACAAAATAAAAAGGGGAATGCCAAAAAACATTCCCCTTTTTATTTTTTTTATTTCTGCCTTACATCTCGGTAATCGTTATAGCTCCAGACGGGCAAACGCCGATGCAGCTCTCGCAGAAAACGCACTCAGAGGCCTGGTGCGGGTCGGACTTGCCGTCGACCATCTGAAAAACGCTGTTCGGGCAGACGTTGGCGCACTCCTCACACCCCTCGCACTTGCTGACGTCAACACTCACCAGATACATACCTTTTCACCTCCTGGGTTTTATTTGGAGGGGGCGCCTATCACTCCGACCGCCCCCAGAGCGGTCTCAAAAGCCGCTTCAGCTTTTTTATTATCCATCATCAGCCCTTTTTTTGCAAGACTCGCAGGACCTGCCGCGCAAATACGCGTCCCTGGCCGCGGAGGCCCGGCAAACGGCCATCCCAGGCGCCCGTGCCGGGCGCACAAAAAAAGGCGGGATTTTGCAATCCCGCCTTCCGGAAAAAAGCTTCTTTCTCCTACTTGGATACGGCCTGGCCCGCGGGCTCTATCTTCTTGTAAGCGGCCCCTTCGACGTCTTCCTTGACCGATATAGCCACTTTGTAGAGCACGGTCAGCACGAGGAAGCCCAGGGCGTAAACGCCCACGGTGATAATCGTCTCAGGCAGCGTGGGCCAGTATTCGACGACGTGCTCCATCGGGTTCGGGATGAAGCCGCCGATAACAAGGCCGAAACCCTTGTCTATCCAGAGCGAAATGAAGACCGCTATGCAGGCCATCAGCAGGAGGTTCTCTTTGGCCCTTATTTTCGGGAATATGAGCATGGCCATCGAGACCACGGCCAGTATGCTCGAAGTCCACATGAGGGGCACCAGCCTGGAGTGGCCGTCAAGCCCCGCATAGAGGTACTTGAACGAGGCCATTTCCCCTGGTATGTTGCTGTAAAACGCGGTAAAGACCTCCAGGAGCATGAAGAACACGTTTAAGAACATCGCATAGGTGACTATCTTGCCAAGGGTCTGGACGGCCTCCTTGCCGGGGTCGAATTTGGTCAGCTTTCTCACCAGAAGCGAGAGGATGAGCAGGAATGAAGGGCCTCCGGCAAATGCCGAGGCAAGGAACCTGGCGGCCATTATCGCGCTTAGCCAGAAATGCCTTCCGGGAAGACCTGCGTACAGGAACGCCGTGACCGTGTGGATGCTGACCGCCCACGGGACGGAAAGGTATATCAGGGGTTTCACCCACTTTGGCGGCGGCACGGCCCTGCGCTCCGCGCCAAGGGTCGTCCACCCTATGACGATGTTGAGCAGGAGGTAGCCGCTCAGCACCATCGAGTCCCAGAACATGACGGAATTGGGCCTCGGGTGCAGGATGACGTTCATTATCCTCATCGGCTGGCCCATGTCAACAAAGATGAACGTGACGCACATTATGACCGCGGAGACCGCCAGGAACTCCCCGAGTATGACGATCCTTCCGAAGGTCTTGTAATGGTGGAGGTAGTAGGGTATGACGAGCATGACGGCCGAGGCCGCAACGCCGACAAGGAACGTGAACTGGCCTATGTAGAGCCCCCAGGAGACGTCCCTGCTCATGCCTGTCAGGCCGAGGCCGTAGCTGAACTGCTTGAGATAGGCCAGGGTGCCGGCGCCTATCAATGCAAGCAGGAAAAACACCCAGGCCCAGTATCTTTTGCTTCCGGTTAGCGCTTTCTCAAGCATTGTTTTCGCTGCCTCCTATCACATAGAAGATGCTGGGCTCAGTACCCAGTTCGGGCTTGCGGCGTATGGTGTAGGTGGTGGCCAGTATCTTCCTGATTTCCGAGTTGGGGTCCATGAGGTCCCCGTAAACCATCGCCCCGTTCGAGGCCTCAGCGCAGGCAGGCCCCTGCCCCTTGGCGAGCCTCTCCACGCAGAAGGTGCATTTCTCCACGACGCCTTTCATCCTTGTGGGATACTCGGGGTTGACCTGCTTTATGAACGGGCGCGGGTCGCGCCAGTTGAAGCTCCTTGCGCCAAACGGGCATGCGGCCATGCAGAACCGGCAGCCGATGCAGCGGTGATAGTCCATCACCACTATGCCGTCGGGCCTCTTGAAGGTGGCCTTCGTGGGGCAGACCCTCACGCAGGCCGGGAATTCACAGTGGTTGCACATGAGGAGAAAGGGCTTCTCCTTGTATGTCTGGTCCATGAACGGGTTTTCAGCGGAGGGGAACGTGTGCTCGTAGTCGTCCGTCCATATCCACTTCACCTCGTCCTTGGCTTCTCCGAAGTCCGGCACGTTGTGGATGCTGTGGCAGGCCTTGATTATCCTTTTATAGTCCTCTCCGGTCTTTATCTTGCCGGCATCGATGACCATGCCCCACCGCTTGGCCTCGATGGCATTCGGGCCCTGCTCATACCGGGGCCCCGCTCCGAGCCCGGCATGGCCCGCCTTGTCTATGATAAGCGAGCCCCCAATGCCCAGCACGGCGGAGAGACCGGCTATCTTCATGAATTGTCTTCTATCCATGCTCATTGGACATTCTCCTTCGGTTGTAAGTGGCAGTCAAAGCAGTAGGGGTGCACCGCCATGTAGTTATGGCACTCGTCGCAGAACTTCTTCTTGTTGGAATGACAGTGCAGGCATGTGTTCTGCAGGCTGATATTGTACTTCTCCCCCGTAGAGCTTACATACTCCCTGTTGCCCTGACGCAGGGCCTCGTTCCTCCAGTCGTTCAGGAGCTGCATGTGCTCGGCCCTCATGAACGCCTTCGGTTCGACGCAGTGCTTCACGGCCATCTGCCGGATGACCGGCGTGTCAAGCTTAAGGTCCGGCTGGCGGTCGGCTTGCCCGATGTTGTAGAGGAACGGGAAAGTCACCAGTCCGGCGAAAACGGCCAGGCCCAGAATTATCTTGCCCCCGTTATACATCCGATTCACCTCCCGCGTTTGGTAGAGGTTCGCCGCGCAGGTCGGTTGTCCTGGGCTTCTCGCCTTTCATGACCAGCGCGTTTGCGACCAGTTCATGAACGCCCGTCACCCCCACGCCGGGAACCCAGTAATTCATGGACGTGGTGAGGGCCGCCCTGTCGATGGCGCAGATATTGGCGAGCATGTTCACCCCGTACTTGTCCCGCACGAACTTGACGGCATTGGCCCTCGGCAGGCCGCCCCTCATCCTCAGGTCCATGTCCTCGCCGGCGTTCAGGCCCGAGCCCGAGCCGCAGCAGAACGTCTTTTCCCTGATGGTGTCCTCCGGCATCTCGTAGAAGTTGTTGCACACGGCCTTCGCCACGAAGCGGGGCTCCTCGAAGAAGCCCATGCCCCTGGCCGTGTTGCAGGAGTCGTGGAATGTGACCTTGAGGTGGTCGTTCCTGCTCGGGTCGAGCTTCAGCTTGCCGTTCTTTATGAGGTCCGCCGTGAACTCCACTATGTGCACCATCTTGGTGGACTTCGTGTTTTCGAAGACGGTGCCGGTTATGGGCGACTTGGGGACCTCCAGGAAGTCCGCGGGGCCGTTCCAGGTGTCCATGTACTGGTTCAGGACCCTCCACATGTGGCCGCACTCGCCGCCGATGATGTACTTGACGCCAAGCCTCTTGGCCTCGGCGTATATCTTGGAGTTGAGCCTCTTTGCCATCTCGTTGGAGGTGAAGAAGCCGAAGTTCCCGCCCTCCGAGGCGTATGTGCTCCAGGTGTAATCGAGTCCGAGCTCGTGGAAGAGCATCAGGTACCCCATGCAGGTGTATGTGCCCGGGTCCGCGAAGAGGTCGCCCGAAGGGGTGACGAAGAGTATCTCCGCGCCCTTCCTGTTGAAGGAGGGGTTTACCTTTATGCCCGTTATGGTCTCTATGTCGTCGAGCATGAACTCTATGTTGCTTGTGATGGTATGGGGCTCAAGGCCGAGGTGGTTGCCCTTCATGTAGCAGGCCGCCACGGGGCCCATCGTCCACTCGATGTTGAGGCCCAGGAGGTTCATGAGCTCCCTGCCCATTATCGTTATCTCCGCCGTGTCTATGCCGTAGGGGCAGAAGACCGAGCAGCGGCGGCACTCCGTGCACTGGAAGAAGTAGTACCACCACTCCTTGAGGACGTTGATGTCCAGGTCCCTGGCGCCGGCCAGCTTGCCCAGCATCTTGCCGGGGGTGGTGAAATACCTCCTGTAAACCGACCTCATCAGCTCCGCCCTCAGGACGGGCATGTTCTTGGGGTCGCCCGAGCCTATGTAGAAATGGCACTTGTCCGCGCAGGCCCCGCACCTCACGCATATGTCCATGAAAAGCCTGAAGGAGCGGTACTTCTTGAGCCTGTCGGCTATGCCTTCTAGGACCGTCCCCTGCCAGTTCTCGGGCAGCTTCCAGTCCTCCTCGCCAGGGTTCCAGTCCCTCGCGTTCGGGAATCCCACGGTGTTGATGCTCTTGGCCTTCGCGCCCCAGCAGAACATCCCTGGCTTTATCTGGACGGGGGTGCTCATCCAGTCCGTCTTTGGCGGATTGTAGTCTATTGAGCCTATTATCTCATTGGGTTTCATTTCCTTGGCCATGCGCTACTCCTTTTCCACCGGGATTCCGGCCGTTTTCATTTTCTCCCTGAAGTCGTTTTCGTATTCCTCATATGTGTGGACCTTCACGGGATAGTTCCAGGGATTTACGTGCCTTACCATGCGGCTGTTGTTGGCCAGGTTCCTCGTGGGGCTCAGGAAAACCCCGCCCATGTGCACAAGCTTGCTGAACGGGAAATACGCAAACAGCGCGCTTATAAGGAAAAGGTGCACATAGAATATCGTCCCCGGTCCGTCCTTGGGTATCGCCGGGCTGAAGCTCACAAGGCTCATGGTAAGCTCTTTCACGCCCACAACGTCCGTCTTGATGAAATACCTCATGAGCACCCCGCTTACGCCGATGCCCAGTATCAGAAAGAGCGGGAAGTAATCGGCTGCAAGGGAGATATACTTGACCTGCGGGATGGTGAACCTCCTTATGAGGAGGAACGTCACGGCCGCAAGGAATATCACGTCCGTTATGTAGAGCAGCGGGAGGCCTATCTGCAGGAAGCTGTCCAGGTGCTCAAGCATCTGCACGGGGATGGGCACGTTCTGCGTGAAGAACCTCAGGTGCCTTATCAGTATGAGCAGGAACGTCCAGTGGAAGGAAAGCCCCGCAAGCCAGAGCCACTTGTCGGAGCCGTACGAAAGCTGCGGCCCCTCCCTCAGCTCCGTCTTCAGGTTCCTGAACAGGGAGCGGAAGAGAAACACTTCCAGCAGCATCCTTGTGATGACGCCGGCCGATGTGGTCGGGTTCTCTATCCTGCTCTGCTTTATCCACGGAAGGGTCTTCTGCTGGCCGCAGGTCGTGGGGATGCGGAACGGCACGGGAACGCGCCCCCAGCTCACCACCTTGTAAATGACCCCGGCCAGGAAAATAGCTGCGGCCGCATAGGGTATCACAACCCCGAAGAGGAACTGCAGGTTGGCCGCCTCTACCCCCACGATGGCAAGCAGAACGAGAACTATGACTGTTATGAAAGGTAATAAAGCTCTCATCTGGTTACCTCTTTCCTTTAGTGGTTATTCTCCTCGATCGAGGTCTTTCTTCTCCTCATCGACCTCGCAAATCAGGTTCGCCTGCTGCAAAAGCCTGAAAGTCCTTTTTTCGATCTCCTCCGCCCTCAGGGCATAAATCTTCTCGCGGCACTGCATGTAGATGTCAAAGGCCGCGAGGGCAAGCCCGTCCACCATGGAATCGAATTTCTCCAGCCCGGCGCGGATGTCCCCGGACTCCCGCACAGAAGACTCCAGCGCGCTCCTGACGGCTTTTTTCAGGGCAAACACGAACCCTACCGCACGGGAGGCGGTGAAGTCCTGGACCGCCCTCACCCTTATGATGTTGTCCAGAAACGGGGCAATCTCTTCGGCGCCGGTCCCGCGCCCGGACGCATAGCCTTCGAGGAGCTTGTCAAAAATCTCCCCGGTGCCATGCAGGATGGCATGTCCGACGGGGTTATGGAAACGGTTCTTCTGTTTCTTAAGAAATAGGGATGTGTCCGCTGGATAGGTGTCGATTATCTCATCGAACCAGATATTCAAGATATCCGGTTTCTTTTCCGACAGGAGATCCTTTAAGCTCACGTTCAACTCTTACTCTCAAAAAGTCCTTCACTTATTATAAGACAAAACACGGGCAACGGGTTATGCCCGTTGCCCGTGTCCGCCTTTTTGCCCTTCTTTATACGCACCCTGTAGGCTTCGGAAGACCGGCATAACGGCATGCCTGCTTCGCGGGACCGGCCGGGTAAAGCTCGTAAAGGTATTTGGTGTTGCCCTTCTCCGGGCCAAGCGACTTCGCGATCTCCTTGACCAGGATCTTGATCATGGGGGCAATCTGGTATTTCTGGTAGTAGTCCCTCAGGAAATTGATGACCTCCCAGTGCGCCTCGGTGAGGGTCATCCCATCCTGCCCCGACATCCATGTGGCAAGTTCGGGTACCCAGTCAGCCAGGTTGATAAGATAACCGTCGTCATCCACCTCGATCTGCTTGCCTTGAAACTCAATATTCGGCATCTTCACTCCTCCTTGTTATTTTTTAAAAACAAGCCTCTATTATACAGGAACAAGACCAGTTTTTAAAAAGGTCGTAAGGCTTTAAAATTAATATAGAGAAGCATACCTGGTCAAATAAAAAAAATTAATTCACCATTTAGTATTCCTTATGTATTGATTTGATGGCTGTAAATTGACTTTTCAGCCCCCGGATACGCCCTTCAGATGCCGGAGTTTGACTTTTTCACAAAAAAAGATATTAAAATAGGACTTATGGAAATTAGCCCGTTGCAGATGATCCTTCAGGCCGGGGCGCTCGTAAAAACGATTCTCTCCATACTTTTCACTTTCTCGGTTGTGTCCTGGGCCATCATCTTCTACAAGTTCAGGTATCTTTCGAAGGCCGAAAAGCAGAACGGGATGTTTGTGAGGGCACTGAGTTCGGGGGACGCCAAGGGGATACTCCACCAGGCCAAACTGCTGGAGACGAGCCCCGCGGCAAACCTGTACAGGAGCGCCTATGCGGAGGCCGGCAACCCCGGCGCGCTGAAAAGGGTGCTCAAGAGCCAGGAAGTGATGGAGACCGGCAAGCTTGAGAGCCATCTCAATTTCCTGGCCACGACAGGCTCCACGACCCCGTTCATAGGCCTCTTCGGCACGGTATGGGGCATAATGAACTCCTTCAGCGGCATCGGCATGAGGGGCAGCGCCTCCCTGGCCGTGGTCGCACCGGGCATCGCGGAGGCCCTCATAGCTACGGCCTTCGGGCTTGCGGCCGCCATTCCCGCCGTCATAGCCTACAACTACTACCTTGGCAGGACGAGGCGGATAATCTCCGAGATGGAAAGCATTTCTGAAGAGATAGAGGCCCTGCTGGAAGTGCGCCCGTGAAGAACGCCAGACCCGGGGGTACGCTCTCAGAGATAAACGTGACCCCGCTGGTTGACGTCATGCTCGTGCTGCTTGTCATCTTCATGGTGACCGCCCCGCTCATGCAGCAGGGGATGGACATAAACCTGCCGCAGGCACGGGGGAAGGCCCTTGCCGCCGAAGAAAGGGTCCAGGTCGAGATCAAAAAGGACGGCTCGCTTTATTTGAACGGCGCTTCCGTAAGCCTGGCACAGATGAAGGCCCGGCTCGAAATGATGAGCAAGAGCAACCCCAACGTGTTCCTCAGGGCCGACAGGGATGCGTCTTACGGGGATGTGGCCCGCGTGATGGGAGAAGTCAAGGAGGCGGGGATCGAACGGCTTGGCATCGTGACCGAGCCAATCAGCGAAAAACGATAAAGGCGGGCCGTGAGAAAAAATGACTTTTTTCCAGAAAACCATCCTGCTGTCCTTCGTTTTTCACCTGCTCGTCCTGGCCGCCTTCACCGTCACCTTCAGAAGGAATTTCGTGGTCCCAAGGGATGTCTTCCACGTGGACCTCGTCATGCCCGAAGAGAGCAATAACGGGAAAACGGCGCCGCAGGCCGCAGAGGCCCCAAGGCCGGAGAAAAAAGAAATACCTGTTCAAAAAGATGTGCGGAAAAAATCCGGAATGCCGCCCGTAAAGCCGGAGGCCAAGCCAAAAAGCGCCCCCGCGCAACAGGCCCTGAAGCCCTCGGGGACAAACACATCCTATGCCAGTCAGGACATAAGCGATGCCCTGGCCAGGCTCGCGGCCGTCGCAAGGATAAAAAAGAAAGTCAGGCTCAAGCAGACGGTCCTTGTAAGCACGAAAAGCGGCGGACAGGCCGCAAAAGCCATGAACTCCTCCAACAGCGCCGCGGCACAGGGCAATCCCGCGCTCAGCGCCGTTATAGGCATTCTCCAGGAGAAGGTAAGACAGGGCTGGTACTTCCCCGATATAAAATCGCGGAACCTCGAAGCCGTCATATCCGTAACCATACTCAAGGACGGCACTGTGGTAATGGGGGATTTTGAAAAACACTCCGGAAACGCGCTCTTCGACCAGTCCGCCGTGAGGGCGCTTGAACGGGTGAGGAAGATACCCCCGCCGCCCTTTGAGATCGAATTCGGGCTAAGGTTCATCCCCGAGGGATGAGAAAGGGCGGCAAATAAAGAACATCTGGAAAAATGCGAAAAAAACACATAATTTCTTCAATATTGTTTTTTATTATCGTGCTCATGCCGGCCCTGGCCGCAGCCAAGATTTACATAGACATAACTTCTCCCGAGAGGCGGGTGCCGATAGCGATAAGCCCGCTTGCGGGTCTTTCCGGCGGCGAGATTTCGTCGGTTGTAAAGGACGACCTCGACGCAACCGGGCTGTTCGTCTTCCTGGACGAAAAGGGTTTTACCGAATCCCCCACCCAGCCCTTCAACAGGAACAACTGGCTCTCCACGTCAGTCGTATGCGTCCTTAAGGGCAAGGTGAATTTTAGTCCGGACGGCCAGCTTGAGGCCGTTGCAAGCCTGTACGACGTGCAGACCGGCGGCGCGCTTTTCACAAAGAGATACAATGCCCCGGTCGAGATGCTGAGGCCTCTTGCCCACGCGATAGCCAGCGACGTCTACACGGAGCTGACAGGCTCCAAAACAAGCCCTTTCAGGAGCAGGCTCTCGTTCATAGTGGAGCACAAGGGGATAAAGGACATGGAGATAGCGGACTGGGACGGCAAGCGCGCCCGCCCGCTTGGGTTCAAGGAAAGGATGCTGATGCCGCCCAGGTGGTCCAGGGACGGCGAAACCCTCTATTATTCGGCCTCCAGGGGGATGGGCTGGAAGATATACTCCATCAGCCTCAAGAGTATGAAGGAAAAACTCGTCTTCGCCAAGCCGGGCACCGGCATCATGGGGGATGTGGACGCGGCGGGCGACATCGTCTTTTCGTCTTCATTCCAGGGCTCCCCCAACATCTACGTTTTGAAGCCGGGCGGAACGCTCCAGAGATTGACAAAATCCTACGGCATAGATGTTTCACCCGCTTACTCTCCGGACGGCAGGAGGATAGCTTATGTATCGGACAGGGAAGGCACTCCGCAGATTTACATCATGGATGCCGGCGGCTATAATAGTGCAAGAATTTCGTTCAGTGGAAACTATAACACTTCGCCTTCATGGTCCCCCGACGGGGAAAGGATTGTGTTTGCCGGAAGGTACCAGGGGTTGAACCAGATATTCACGGTCAAGGCGGACGGTTCGGATCCGATGATGCTCACATCCGCCGGTGACAACGAAGACCCCTGCTTCTCTCCCGACGGCAGCATGATTGCGTTCACATCAAAAAGGGACGGCCGCAGGGCCGTCTATATCATGAGAGCAAACGGCGAGGGGCAGAAGAGAATAACCCCTCCAGGGGTAGTGGCGTACGGGCCTAAATGGCACTAAACATAAAAAATTTTGGAACTCAGGAGGTAGCAGATGAAGACGTTCAAGGTAGTGGCTTTGTTGGCCGTGGCGGCTTTCGTTTTTGCAGGGTGCTCGCAGAAGAAGGTTACAACAGAGCCCTATGCCAAAGCACAGCAGCAGGTGAACTCCGAGAGCAAGGCGGCCCAGGAGTCCGGCAAGAACGCGCCCGGACAGAACGGCGTTAATTCGGAGTCCCTGAAACAGGAAAACACCGCAAAAGCGGAAACCGTTCCCCAGAAGGCCGAGGAGACGGTAAAGGGCGGCGATTTCGCGGACATCCATTTTTCCTTCGACAAGTATGACCTTTCCGCCGATTCCAAGGCCGAACTGAAGGGCCTTGCGGACTGGCTCGATAAGAACAACGGCACGAAGCTCAAGATAGAGGGCAACTGCGATGAAAGGGGCACGGCCGAATACAACCTGGCGCTTGGCGACAAGAGGGCAAGGGCGGCGATGAACTACCTGGCGGCCCTCGGCGTTTCCGGGATGAGGATTGAGACCGTCAGCAACGGCAAGGAAAAGCCCCTCTGCGAGGACCACACCGAGGCGTGCTGGGCCAGGAACAGAAGAGACCACTTCGATTTCGTAAAAGCGGAATGAAGACCGGGAAACTCATAATACCGGCATTTTTTGCGATGGCGCTGTCGCTGTGGGGCTGCGCCGGCAACGACGCCGTCAAGCAGAACATAAACGACCTTGCCAGCCAGACGTACTCGCTGAGGCAGGAGCTTGACTCGCTGAAAGCCGATGTCAACAAGACCAGGCAGGAGGAGCCGTCGAGGGCCGAGGCCCTTCAGGCCATCAAAGGCTCGCAGGCCGATATTATGGACCAGGTCTCCTCGCTTCAAAAAGACGTTCAATCGCTCAGGAGCAGCTTCGAGGAGGGGCAGCATACCACCGGGAAGCTGCTCTCCGAGCAGTCCCGGACGGCAACGGCCCTCAGCAACAGGATAGACGTCATCAGCCAGAAGATAGACGGCCAGGGCAAGCGGATAGACCTGCTTGAGACCTCCCTCAAACAGGTGCAGACACAGCAGCAGCAACAGTCCGTCACCCCGGAGCAGGAGTACGCCAAGGCCCAGGACCTCTTCACGCAGGGCAAATATCCTGATGCCAGGGACGCCTTTACGGCTTTCATAAAGAAATACCCTGGCAACAAGCTTGCCGCCAATGCCCAGTTCTGGATCGGAGAGACCTATTACAAGGACAAGGACTACGATTCCGCCATACTGGCATACGAGGAAGTCATGAAGAAGTACCCTGACAGCGAGAAGGCCCCGGCGGCGCTCCTCAAGCAGGGTCTGGCCTTTATGGAAACGGGCGACAACAAGGTGGCGGCTGCCGTGTTCAGCCAGCTCCTGGACAGGTATCCAAAGAGCGGCGAGGCGGCCACCGCGAAGGAAAAACTCTCGGAGCTGAAAAAGCCCGTGAAGAAAAGGAAGAAATGACCCGTCTTACCCACATCGACAGCAAGGGCAGCGCCCGGATGGTGGACGTCAGCGAAAAACCGAAGACTGCGAGGCGGGCGGCCGCATGCGCCACCATCCGCTTGAACAGGGAGACAATAGAGCTGATAAGGAAGGGCAAGGTGCCCAAGGGCGATGTGGGGGCGGTGGCGCGCATCGCCGGCATCATGGCCGCCAAGAAGACGCCGGAACTCATCCCGCTTTGCCATCCCCTTTCGCTCACCTCAGTTCAGGTGGATGTCCGCCTGAACGAAAATGAGAATTCCATCGAGATAGAGGCCTCCGTCAGGACGACCGGCGAGACCGGCGTGGAGATGGAGGCCCTCACCTCCGCCTCAGTGGCCGCGCTTGCCGTCTACGACATGTGCAAGGCCGTCTGCAGGGAGGCCGTCATATCGGACATAATGCTCCTTGAGAAAAGCGGCGGCAAAAGCGGGACATTTAAAAGGAAAAGCTAGCAGGTTGCTGAAAAACTGTTTCGGCTGTCATTGCGAGCGGAGCGAAGCAATCACGTCTTTAGAAAAATCGATTACTTATGAGATTGCTTCGTCGCTTGCGCTCCTCGCAATGACCAAAATGAGGACTTTTTCAGCAACCTGCTAGTCTTACTGTGTCATAAATATTCATAGCTATCCGCCTATCTTCTGAATTCCCTGTGGCAGCAGGGGCAGCGGAATAAGAGTTCCGAAAGGGCGACGATGAGGCGGCGGTGTATTGTCGCCAGGGACCATGGGACATGCCGCTCGCTGCGAAGCGGAACCCCTCGGCTTGAAACCTTTGGGTACGGCAGGCGCTTTGAAGAATATCTTGGCATCTCCTGAGGGGAAAAAAGAAAAACGGGCGCAGACCAGAAAGGCATAGGCAGCGATGCAGAGACTTGCATGGTGATGAAATCCGTTCCATCCCCGCCCCTCGAAATGTCCCAGCCCGATTTCCTGCTTGAGTTCCTGATAATCCCGCTCAATCATCCAGCGCATCTTGATCGTGAGTATCATCTCGATGAACCCAATCTCTGGCTTCATAGTTGAAAGCCAATATTTAATGGGTTCTGCTTCGCCTGAAGGCCATTCAATTACTAGCCATTCTTCCTGGCGAAGTTCGCTTCTCCATTGGTCCCGATGAGATGCACGAACACGCAGCCGCGCAAATCGGGACGTCATTTCTCCAGCAACTCCCTCCCTCCAGGTTATATTCTTCCATGCCTTTCGCGGCAGGCTGGCGGCAAGATCGGCAACTGATACCGGCGAATGGTTCTTATCCCGTATAAGTAGCTTGCGGGGCCGACCCTTGCCTTGGTAGGCAAGCGGCTGAAGTGGAGCAGATGCGCCAGCCCAGACATTCGTATTCTTCTGAATGCCTACAGCATAGACAACCTTTAGCTTGTTCAACTTCTCCCGGAAATCCGTATCATTTCCATAACCCGCATCCGCAAGCACAATTGCGCGGGGGATATCTTCATCGAGCGCTTTCTTTACAAGCTCGATGGCAATTTCCGGCTTCGTCTGAAATTCAATTGAATCGGGAATTTCCGCCTGCGCTCTTTTTTCGGTATCTTCCGCCCATTCTTTGGGCAGGTACAGGCGATATCCAATGGGAAGGCTTGCACGTCCCGTGGCAATTGAAAGGCTTACCGCCACCTGGCAATTGTCCTGCTTCCCAAGTTGTCCGCAATACTGCCGGGCAACCCCTACGGAATGCTTCCCTTTCTTGGGAAATCCGGTATCGTCTATGATCCATGCCTTCACCATATCTTTTGCGGTGAGTCGCGGAATTGCCCATTTCCGGACAGCTTTCATTAAATATTCGTCGCTCCAGGCTGATTTTGCGACAAAATGATGCATCCGTTGGTGAGCTGTCCCGGTCCGCCTCGGCTCTATGGCCGCCGCCATTGGTTCCACGCTCTTGCGCTCAAGCGGAAGCAGCAGTCCCGTCATATACTCGCGCAGCGGCGCCTTCCGGTCGGCATGCCCAATCGCTCCACCGATCTCTTCCACGTACTGCCTGAAGGCCCCCTCCATGTCGAGACGCTTTGCCATCCTTTGTCCCTCCGCAAAAGATTTTAACGTCTCGAAAGTATAACATATTTAAATATATTTTATGACACAGTAGTACTAGCAGGTTGCTGAAAAACTGTTTCGGCTGTCATTGCGAGCGGAGCGAAGCAATCACGTCTTTAGAAAAATCGATTACTTATGAGATTGCTTCGTCGCTTGCGCTCCTCGCAATGACCAAAATGAGGACTTTTTCAGCATCCTGTTAGTTCTCCAATTGCCGGAGCCCGATGCGGGCCTTCTGGTTGGAGGGCTCTATGGCCAGGGACTTTTCGAACTGCCTTCTCGCCTTCTCGGGCATTTCCTCTTTAAGATAAAGCAGCCCCAGGTTGGCGTAATAGTCGCCTTTTGTCGGGTCGAGCCTTATGGCCTCAAGCATCGCGTGCTCGGCCTCCCCGAACCCGTCTCCAGTCCTGCTCACCGCAAAGGCCAGATGGCTCCAGTAGGAGGGCTTGTTCCCGTCAAGCCTTACGGCCTCGCGGAAGTGGCCGAGGGCGGCTTCTATGTCGCCTCTTTTGAGCGCGTCCTGCCCCTCCCTGGATTCCTGGGCGGCCCTGGCCTGAAGCGCCACGCTTGTCTCCGCGGATTCGCTGAACAGCCCCGATGCGGCGCTCTCTATCTCCGCCTCAACCGGCTCCCCGTCCTGCACCGTCTCTTCCGCATTCAGCGACTCGAAAGAGCTTCCATCATCCGGGCCGCCGTCCCCGGGAAACGGCCCGTCCTCCGCAAAGATGTCCTTCCTCAATTCATTGTATGCGCCTGTTATGGCGTCGAAGACCGCCTGGAGCTTGTCCTTCAGGGACATGTCATCGGAGTCAAAAAACCTGTCCGGATGAAACTCCTTTGCGAGCCGGTAATAGTTCTTCTTTATCTCCTCCTGGGTAGAGGAAGCAGTGGCTTCAAGGAGGCCATAGGCGTCCAGGGCTGAAAGCCTCTGATAGAGTTCGTCCACCTTCCGCCTGAGCGTCTCCTCCCCCTCGGGAATCGGCTTGAATATCTCCTCCACGGGCATACCCGCCCCCTCGACCTTGTTCCCGGTGATTATCCCTATCGACCACAGGACGTAGAGTATCTTGGTGGCCTCGAAGCTGTTGAGCCAGGAGTCCTCTATTATCTGCTTTATGGTCCTTGTGCCCTCCACAAGCGAGATTATCTTTTTGTCCTGCGTGGTGAACTCAACGTCCTGAAAGAGACTCAGCGGATCGTCGTTGAGTTTCATCAAGGTCCCGGTGCCCGGCATCTCCCGCCTGATGCGGGTCCAGTTGTCGATCCTTTTCACGCCCTCGTAGATAAGGTTGCCCATGCTCATCTTGAGGGTTATGACCTCGTTCGGGATGACCCCGTCCTCGAAGGCGTATTCCCCCTGGTCGCAGGAAAAGAGGCTGTAGATTATCTCGCGCACCTGGTACTTCACGCCCCAGAAAAGCTCCTTGGGTGTAAGGTATCCAAGCTCCACCAGTATGGCGCCCTGCCTCCTGCCGGTCTTTTTCAGCAGCTCCACGGAGCGGTCGTACTGCTCCATCGTTATCTTGCCCGATTTTACGAGCATCTCGCCGAGGCGGTCGTCTTCGTATGTGGAGGAGGCGAATATCGCATCGCCTTTCCTGAAATAAATCCTTTTTACTATCCCGTCGACAAAAAAGGACAGGGTGCCCGAGACCCTCTGCCTGTTCAGGGACATGAGCAGCTTCGGGAAGGCTATGCAGGACAGATTGCCGTTTGCCGGGAATTCGCTCATTTGAACCGTTTCACCTCGAACCTGCTTATCTCGATATCGGCGTCACCGGGGTCTATGCCAGCCTTCGCCTTTGCTATCCTCAGCTGTTCCTGGACGGTGTCAACCCCTTCTATGCACGGCAGCAGCAGCCCCTTCCTATTGCCTTTCCTGACTATCACCCCGTATCTGGAGGGGTCAAGCCCGGACAGGCTGGTTATCTTTTCCGGCGGGCAGAGGACATCCACGGTATATTCAAGCCCTGGAAGCTCGTGCTCTTCAACAGGCAGAAAACGCGGGTCTTCGGTGGCCGAGGCGATGGCGTTCCTGACGGCCTCCTCGGTCACGCACCCCGTCAGGGGCTCGATGGTCCCGATACAGCCCCTCAACTGGCCGTCCTTTTTGAGGCACACAAATACCCCGGCCCGCTCACTCATCTGCCTGGAAAGCTCCTCGTCCGAGGATATTACCTGCCCTTTCCTCACGAACTGCTCAACCGCCTTTTTCACCAGCGCCACAAGCGGGTGCATCAGTGCTCTCTTTGCAGGGCGTAATCGGCAAGCGTGAACAGTTCCTGCTTTTCAGGGCAGTCCTCAAATACATCGAGCATGGCCTTTGCCTCGGTCAGGAGCCCTTCCGCCCTGCCAAGCGCCTTTTCAAGCACATTGTACTTCTTGAAAAGCCCCAGTATCCTTCCAAGGCCCTCCTCGGAGGGGCCGTTTTCTATTATTTTCGCTATCTCCGTGCGCTCCGTGGCATCCGATTCCCTGAGCAGATATATGAGCGGCAGGGTAATCTTGCCCTCTTCCAGGTCCTTGCCCAGCTTCTTTCCGAAACCGTCGCCGGCGGCCATGTAGTCAAGGACGTCATCGGTCACCTGGAAGGTCATGCCGGCCTTGAGCCCGAAAGAGGCAAGCGCGTCTGTTTTTCCCGGATCCAGGCCGCCCAGAATCCCCCCTATCCGGCAGGCGGAAGACATCAGCACCCCGGTCTTGGACGAGGCTATCCTGAAGTATTCCTCCTCCGCTATCTCCACGTCGCCGGACTTGCCAAGCTGCAGGAGCTCCCCCTCCGTCATGGAGGTGACCGCCTGGGAGAGAGCGCCAACTATGTCGATATTCCGGAAGGAGACCGCCTTCCTCAGGGCGTTCGAGTAGAGATAATCGCCCACGAGCACCACTACCTGATTGCCCCAGAGCATGTGGGCCGCGGACCTTCCCCTTCTCAGCTCGGCCCCGTCCACGATATCGTCATGGAGGAGCGATGCCGTGTGGATGGACTCTATGACCGCCGCGAGAGGGACATGGTCCTGCCCCTTGTAGCCGGCCAGCTTCGCGCTTATGAGCAGGAAAAGCGGCCTGATCCTCTTTCCGCCGCCGTCTATCAGATAGCGGCCGATCAGGGGTATAAGGAAGACGTTGCTCTCGAAAAGCTCCCTCAGGCTTTTTTCAACCAGTTCAAGGCCGCCGTCGTAATCCTCGAATATCTTTTTTATCTTTGTGCCAGTCTGGTTCACTATCATTTTTTCCCTGGCAGATATCTTATTTTTTCAAGCTCTTTCGCGTCCTTCGCCTTGCCGTCAGCCAGCTTTTTCAGGTTGGCCGGGCTGAAGGCCCCAAGCTCCGTGATTATCGCGGTAACGTATTTGGCGGGCGTGACGTCGAAAGCCATGTTCAGGGCGCATACGCCCTTGGGCGCAACCCTGCTGCCGCCAATGCAGGTGACCTCTTCGGCCGCCCTTTCCTCTATGGGGATGCTGTCTCCTGAGGCCATATTGAAATCTATGCTGCTAAGCGGCGCGGCCACATAGAAAGGCACGCCGTTTTCCCTGCACAGCACGGCAACTGAATAAGTCCCTATCTTGTTGGCCACGTCGCCGTTGCGCGCCGTCCTGTCCGTGCCCACTATGGCCAGGTCTATCTCCCCCCTGCGCAGGAGCGCACCAGCGGAGTTGTCAGTTATCAGCGTCATGGGGATGCCCGCCTCCTTCATTTCAAGCGCGGTAAGCCTTGCGCCCTGGAGCACGGGCCTGGTCTCGTCCACCATCACATGTATTTTCCTGCCCTGCTCATGAGCGACGAAAATGGCAGCGGTCGCGGTGCCATATCCTCCCGTGGCAAGCGCCCCCGCGTTGCAATGCGTGAGCACCACATCGCCGTCCTTGATGAACTGGGCGCCCCACTGGCCTATCGTCCTGTTAATCCTTATGTCTTCCTCGTGTATGAGGTCCGCCTCACGCCAGAGCGCTTCCTTTATTTCAGAAACCGGCAAACCGCGCGACAGGACAAGTCTTGCCCTCATCCTGTCCAGCGCCCATTTAAGGTTGACCGCCGTCGGTCTGGTCGCGTTCAGTCCCCTGAAAACAGGCTCAAGCGATTTGGCCAGGCCCTCATATCCCCCGGCCCTTACGGACCCGGCCCCAAGGGCCACTCCCATGGCTGCTGCTATGCCTATGGCCGGGGCGCCCCTTATCTTCAGTCTCTCGATGCACCTTGCGACCTGCTGCCACCTGGCGCACTCGATGTCCTTTATTTCATGGGGAAGCCTGCTCTGGTCGAGAATGAGGATTTTATTGCTTTTTTTGCCTTTTTTGTCTTTTTTCCGCTCGATGGACCTAAGCATGATTTTTCAATTAAAACAGTTTTGGGCGGGTTTTTGCAACAGAGCGCCTTCAGGGCGCGGTCTATTTGATGCCGAGTTTCTTTATCAGAAGACCTGAATATTTATTGAGGAAATGGTCCCTGCGGAGGAAGCGGAAGACGGGGGTCCTCCTGGTGCCCAGTTTCTCAAGGAACTCCTCGGCCTCGGGCAGGGGGCCTTGCCGGAGGCCCTGCCTTACCACCTCGATGGCTTCCTTCTTCTTCCCCCCCCTTATGTACAGCTTGCCAAGGTTAAGGTATATGGCGGGCTCTTCCGGGGTTTTTGCCACAATCTCCTCAAGCGTCTTCACGGACCTGCCCATCTGGCCCCGTTCCGTTGCGGTAAGGAGGGCTATGTAGGATTTGCAGAGCAGGCTTGTGCTGTCCAGGCTATAGGATTTTTCGAAGTTGTAGAGCGCTCCGAGGGCGTCTCCCCTGCGCAGGAACTCAAGCCCCTTTATAAAGTACTCCCGTGCGGATTCGTTCATATGCTGCCCGCGGCCATCATCTTTCCTGCTCCCTCCATGATGTACGAGCGTCCAATTCCCGGGCTACCCGGTTGTTTTACACTATGGGATGCCTTGCGGTCAATCTTCAGGACAGGCTTTTTCCTTTTTCCTGCACGCAATCCCTGTGGAAATTCTATCAGAATTTCCGCCCGGGACATACGATTGGTTCCCACGTGCGGTTTTTTTCCAGAGGCCGGGATATCAGGACAGATAACTCTTCAGGTAACGGGCCGTGTACGATCTGGCGTCTTTCAGCAGGGCTTCGGGAGTCCCCTGAAAGATAATGCCGCCGCCGTTCTTCCCGCCTTCGGGGCCCATGTCGACGACCCAGTCCGCGGCGTTTATGACATCCAGGTTATGTTCCACCACGACCAGGGAGTTGCCCGCGTCCACAAGCTTTTGGAGCATGGCGAGCAGGGCCTGGACGTCGTGGTGATGGAGCCCCACCGTGGGCTCATCCAGCATGTAAAGGAGGCCCGCCCTCTGGGCCGTGCCCAGTTCCGCGCATATCTTGAGCCTTTGCGCCTCGCCGCCGGAGAGGGTCGTCGCGGGCTGCCCCAGCCGCAGGTATCCCAACCCTATTTCCCTCATCTGGCCGAATTTTTCAGCAAGCGAGGGCGCATCCCTGAAAAACTGGAAGGCCTCGTCCACGGTCATCTCCAGGACGGAGCTGATGTCCTTGTCCCTGTAATGCACATTCAGGGCCGCGGAAGTATAGCGTTTGCCGCCGCAGTCCTCGCATTTGACGTAAAGGTCTTCGAAGAAATACATCTCCAGTTTCTGATATCCCTCGCCGTCGCAGGTCGGGCACCTGCCGCCCGGGACATTGAAAGAGAAGAACCCCGGCCCGTAGCCGTGCGCCCTCGCCTCCGGCTGGGAGGCGAAAAGCTTCCTTATGCCGTCGAATATCTTCAGATAAGTCACGGGATTGGAGCGCGGAGTCCTGCCGATGGGGCTCTGGTCTATCAGCTTCACGCCCTTTATATTCTCTACCCCCTTTATCGCCGAATAGGGCAACGGGGACTCGGGCTCTATCCTAAGGTGCTTTGAAAGGGCCCGGTAGAGCGTTTCCACTATCAGGCTGCTTTTGCCCGAGCCGGAAACCCCGGAAACAGCGGTAAACGTCCCAAGAGGGACCTTCAGGTCCACGTCCCTGAGATTATGCCCCTTTGCCCCGTAAAGAGTCAGATACCCATGCGGCTTTCTCCTTGCGGGGGCGGCCTTTATCCGGTCCTCACCCCTCATGAACCTGGCTGTGAGCGTTTCCGCCTTCATGAATTCGTCCATGCTGCCGGAAAAGACGGTCTCCCCGCCCAGATGGCCCCCGCCCGGGCCAAGTTCCACTATCCAGTCGGCGGACTCTATTATGCTCTTGTCGTGCTCGACAACGATAAGCGTGTTCCCCAGGGCGGAAAGCTCCCTCATGATGGAGGCAACCATGTCCGTGTCCCTGGGATGGAGGCCGACCGTCGGCTCGTCCAGGACATAGAGCGTTCCGGTCAGGCGGGATGCAAGCTGGTTCGAGAGGTTCACCCTCTGGTACTCCCCGCCGGAAAGCGTCCTCGCCTCCCGGCCCAGGTCCAGGTAATCGAGCCCCACCCTCACCAGGAACCCGAGCTTGAGGCCCACCTGCCTCAGCGGCTCCCTGGCTATCTCCGCCTTCTCGGGCGGCAGCCTCAGGTTTTTAAAAAATTCCAGAAGCTCGCCGGAGGGCATCGCGGAAAGCTCCGCTATGTCCTTTCCCTCTATCCTGTATGCGAGCGCCTCCGGCCGCAGGCGTTTCCCGCCGCAGACGGGGCAGGTCTCCCCCTTGCGGTAGCGCGACAGAAAAACCCTTACGTGGAGTTTGTAGCGCTTGCCCTCAAGCTCCTCAAAGAAATCGTTTATGCCGTAAAAACCCTTCCCGCCCTTGAAAAGGAGTTCTTTTTCATCCTTCGCGAGCCCGTTCCACGGCTTGTCCAGCGGGAAGCCGGTGCCCTTCAGCGCCTTGAGCATCTGCCTGCCCCACCACCTGTAGGAAGGCTTCTGCCAGGGTTCTATCGCCCCCTCCGAAAGCGAGAGATACGGGTCCGGCACGATGAGTTCCTCTGAATATTTGAGTATGTTTCCAAACCCCTTGCAGACCGGGCATGCCCCGACCGGATGGTTGAACGAGAAAAGGAGCGGGGAAGGCTCCGGCACTTCCGCCCCGCAGGCATCGCAAACGCTGCCGTGGCTGAAGCGCAGTTCCGGCCCGTCCACAATTATCACCCTTATCCGCTCGCCGCCCTGCCTGAAGGCCATTTCCACCGAATCCGCAAGCCTGGGCTCATCCCGTATGACAAGCCTGTCCAGCACGACCTGATAAGGAGGCCCGGCGGGCGGCGCTTCAGCTCCGGGCGAATCCAGCTCGAAGACCCTGCCTTCTTCTGAAAAAAGCCTGTAAAAACCCTTTCTTTTAAGCTCCTCTATCCTGTCCCCGGACTCAAACAATATGAATGCCCGTTTGCCGGCCTGGGTTTCGAGCAGTCCCCTGACAATGGCCGAGGGCGACCAGCTTACGATGGGCGCCCCGCAGCGCGGGCAGTACGGGGAGGAAATCTTTGAATAAAGGAGCCGGAAATAGTCGTAAATCTCCGTCGTGGTGCCGACGGTGGAGCGGGAGCCCCTTACGGGGTTTCTCTGCTCGAGCGCGATGGCCGGGCGGATGTTGCGTATAGAGTCCACGGCAGGCCTGTCCATCTTTTCGAGGAAGAGGCGGGCATAGGTGGAGAGCGACTCTATGAACCTCCATTGCCCCTCGGCAAATATCGTGTCGAACGCGAGGGAGGACTTTCCCGACCCGGAGACCCCCGTTACGGCTATGAACTTGTCGTGGGGCAATGTGATGCTTATGTTCTTGAGGTTGTTCTGTCTGGCCCCTTCGATTATCAACTCATCGTAAGACATCAGCATATTTTAACCCGTATCTGAAAAAATTCTCCATTTCTGGTATAAAATCTAATAACCATGGACACCAAACTGCTTAAAAAAGCCGCGGAGTTCCACGGGCATACATGCCCCGGCCTGGCCCTCGGGGTGCGGGTCTCCGCGCTCGCGCTGAAGGAATTTTCCGGCAGGGCTCGGGACGAGGAACTCGTCGCAATCGTGGAAAACGACTCCTGCGCCGTGGACGCCATCCAGGTGCTGACCGGATGCTCCTTTGGCAAGGGGAACCTCATATTCAGGGACTACGGCAAACAGGTCTACACATTCATAAAAAGGCGGGAGCGCGGGATAAAAGGCCTCTCCGGCGATGCCCTCAGAGTTTCCGTCCACTGGAAATCGCCTGAGGAGACCCCCGCGGAAAAGGCCATGTGGCAGAGGTACATGAACGGGGAGCGCACGGAGGAAGTGCTGAAGGCCGTTCACAGGCGCAGGTCCGGAAAGATAAAGGCGATACTTGAGGCCTCCGATGAGGAACTGTTCAAGATAAAGAGACTGAAAATGGAGCCCCCGTGCGAGGCAAGGATATCCCCAAGCGTTATCTGCGCGGAATGCGGCGAGAAGACGATGGAGACAAAACTAAGGGTGATTGGAGGCAGGCAGCTATGTCAGCCGTGTTTCGAGAAGACAGCATGCAGGCGCTGATAGGAAAGGCGAACGTCCTCATAGAGGCGCTCCCTTACATAAAGAACTTTTATGGCAAGACGTTCGTGATAAAGTACGGAGGGGCGGCCCAGGTGGAGGGCGCCCTTAAGGACGCCTTCGCGCAGGACATAGTCCTCCTGAACTTCATAGGCATCCACCCCGTTATAGTCCACGGCGGCGGCCCCAAAATATCCGAGATGATGAAGAAACTCGGCAAGGAGCCCGCATTCGTGAACGGGCAGCGGGTGACCGACGCCGAGACGATGGACATAGTGGAAATGGTCCTTGGCGGACTCATAAACAAGGAGATTGTCGCCCTGATAAACGGGCACGGCGGAAGGGCCATCGGCCTCTCCGGCAAGGACGGCTTTCTTATAAAGTCAGAGAAAAAACTCGTTAAAAAGCGTTCCCCTGAGACCGGCGAGGACGAGATTGTCGATTTGGGCCTCGTCGGAAAGGTAAAGGAAATAAACCCGGGGATTCTCCTCAACCTCCAAAAAGAGGATTTCATCACCGTCATATCCCCCATCGGGATAGGCCCTAACGGGGAGACACTGAACATAAATGCCGATTACGTCGCCTCCTCCGTTGCATCCGCCCTGAAGGCTGAAAAGCTGATACTGCTAACGGATGTGCCGGGGATATTGAAAAACGGGAAGGTCATCTCCACGATAAACAGCAGGAAGGCGGAAAAACTGATAGAAGACGGGAGCGTTTCGGGCGGGATGATACCGAAGGTGCAGGCGTGCCTCGGCTCGCTGAAAGGCGGGGTCGGCAAGACCCATATCCTCGATGGGCGGCTGCCCCATTGCCTGCTGCTTGAGATATTCACGAAGCAGGGCGTAGGCACTGAAATAACGGCCTAACCAGGTCCCGGAAATAAGCTTAATAAGAATCCTCTTAATGTTTTGTCATACCGGCGAAAGCCGGCATCCCCACACTGGAACTCATCTGTGCGCCAGTTGCAGCAGCCAAAGCTTCTCCTGCTCGAATTCCCCGGGGCTGTTGTATTTGAAATCCCTCATGCTGCCTTTTTCGAGGGCGGTCACCCCCCTGTTGCGCAGGGTGGTTTCTCCCGGCAAAAACCCCACTACATCCAAGGCCAGCTTCCGGAAATTGAGGAGCGCGGTAAATTCCTTTCTGCCCGCGAGATAGCCGTAATCGAACAGGCTGCCGGTTATCCTGAAGCTTTCATGTCCCCTTTTGCCAATGATGTCCAGATGGCAGGCAAAGCTGCTTTTTTGCACCTCTTTCTCTTCCCCTTTTTTGGACTTGGGTTTGAGTCCGGCCGGGATGCCGGTTGCGGCCGCAAGGGCCACCCCGGCGATTATCTTTCCTATGTCCATTTCCGGGCGGCCTTTCTCTTTGGATAAATGCGTCTCCTCCATCTCCCCGGCGCACAGGAGGGAGAACCGCCCCCAGGGGACAAGCTGCCCGTTGCCGCCGGAGTCGTACCAGAAAAACCCCTCCGGTTTGGGAACGGCCTTTCTGACCTGCCTGAACGGGGGGATGGGGGCCAATTGCGCGGACGGGAGGATAAACGTCTCCACCCCCTCCCTGCCGAGTCTTTCCTTCAGGGTTTCCGCCTCCTTAAGGTCGCCAGTCCTGTGGAGAATGCCTTTATTTCTGGCAAGCCTGGCAGCGGAGTCGATGCGCGGGATTGACAGGGCGCGGCCCAGGCAATCCGCAAGCCCGGCCATGTTGAAGTCCTGCACGCGGGCAAGCACGACGCAATAAAAAAGCCCTTCCGTCATGGGACTGCTTTAATACACCCCTATCCTATTTTCTCCATCCCCATGTACGGCCTCAATGCCTCGGGGATGACGACACTCCCGTCTTTCTGCTGGTAGTTTTCCAGAATGGCCACAAGCGTCCTTCCAATGGCGAGGCCGGAGCCGTTTAACGTGTGCACGAACTCCGTGCCCTTCCTGCCCGTCCTCCTGAACCTTATGTCCGCCCTCCTTGCCTGGAAATCCTCGAAATTGGAGCAGGAGGAAATCTCGCGGTACTTGTTTTGCCCCGGCAGCCAGACCTCCAGGTCGTAAGTCTTCGCGGCGGAAAAGCCCAGGTCTCCCGTGCAGAGGACGACCACCCTGTAGGGCAGGCCCAGCCTCTGAAGGATGTCCTCGGCGTCGCCTGTCAGCCGCTCGTGCTCGCCGTAAGAATCCTCCGGCCTCACGAACTTCACCAGCTCCACCTTGTTGAACTGGTGCTGGCGGATGAGCCCCCGGGTGTCCTTTCCGTAGGAGCCCGCTTCGCGCCTGAAACAGGGAGTGTAGGCCGTGTAGTATACGGGCAGCCTCTCCTCCTCGAGTATCTCGCCACGATGGATGTTGGTGACGGGGACCTCGGCGGTGGGGATGAGATAGAAATCAGGGTCGGCCGTCTTGAAAAGCTCGGCCTCGAACTTTGGCAGCTGGCCCGTGCCCGTCATGCTTTCCGGGTTGACAAGGATGGGCGGGAAGACCTCCGTGTAGCCTTTCCTGGTGTTGAGGTCCAGCATGAAATTCATGAGCGCCCTTTCGAGCCTCGCGCCCGCCCCCTTCATCAGGGAGAACCTCGCCCCGGCGATCTTCGCGGCCCGCTCGAAATCCATGATGCCCTGCATCTCGCCTATGTCCCAGTGGTTGAGCGGCTCGAAATCGAACTCCCTGGGCGTGCCCCATTTCCTAATCTCCACGTTTCCGGCCTCGTCCCTGCCGCCGGGAACGGACCCGTCAGGGATATTGGGCAGCAAAAGGAGGAAATCGCGGGCCTTCTGCTCGACCGCCCTCAGGCCGTCCTCAAGCTCCTTTATGCGGGCGGAAACGCCCTTCATCTCCCCGATGAGCGGCGCGGCGTCTTTCTTTTCCTTCTTGAGCCGGGATATCTCCTCGGAGACCCTGTTGCGCTTTTCCCTCAGCTCATCGGCGTCCTTTACAAGCGCAAGCCTCTCTTTTTCCAGCTCCAGAAAAGGCCCCAGATCGAGCTGGTAATTGCGTTTGGCGAGCGCCTCTTTTATCTTTTCGGGGTTGTCCCGTACGCTTCTGGCATCGAGCATGGTTATAATATATCATAAGGAATTTGCATTGGATAAGAACAAATTAGGAATTTGCATTGGATAAGAACAAATTGAAGAAAATCTACAAAAGGCTTTACCGGCGGTTCGGGCCGCAGCACTGGTGGCCGGGGGACAGCCCGTTCGAAGTGGCGGCCAGCGCCATCCTCACACAGAACACCAATTGGGGGAACGTGGAAAAGGCCATTGCAAACCTGAAAAGGGCCGGCGCCATGTCCGCATACGGGATCCACAGGATGCCCGCGGAAAAGCTTGCGGAGCTTATCCGCCCTTCGGGCTACTTCAACATCAAGGCCGGAAGGCTGAAGGAGTTCGTAAAATTCCTGGCCGGGCAATATAACGGGAAGATAGAAGACATGGCGTGTGAAGAAACGGATGTGTTGAGGGAAAAACTCCTCGGCATCAGGGGCATAGGCCCTGAGACGGCAGACTCCATACTGCTGTACGCGCTTGGGAAGCCGGTCTTCGTGATAGACGCCTACACGAAAAGGGCGCTCTCCCGGCATGGCCTCTTGCCGCCGGATGAAAGCTATGAGCGGTTTCAGGGGCTTTTCCATTCGAGCCTCGATGCCGACACCGCGCTCTTCAATGAATACCACGCATTATTCGTAGCGCTGGGCAAGAATTTTTGCAGGCCCAGACCGGCCTGCGATGCCTGTCCATTAAACGGAGGAGGCCCGGGAAAAAATGGTCCTGCTGCTTAAAATAGCAATGAGCGCCGTCTCGCTTGCGGTGGCCGTGAACATCGTGGAGGGAATAACGTTTACCGGCAGATGGTGGATGATGCTGGTGGTTGCCGTCATCTTCGGTCTCGTGAACACGATAATCAAGCCGCTGGTAAAGCTGTTCACTTTTCCGTTCCTGATACTCACGCTTGGGCTTTTCACCCTGGTGATAAACGCGCTGATGCTGGAGCTTACGGCTTATTTTTCGGACTTTTTCGACCTGGGCCTGAGGATTCAGGGCTTCTGGCCCGCCTTCAAGGGCGCGATAATCGTGAGCTTCCTGAACATATTCCTTCACTGGGCGACAGGGCTGGAGAGATAGCAGGCTGCTGAAAAAGTCCATTTCGAGTCATTGCGAGGAGCTTAAAGCGCCGGCTGGCGCAAGCGGCGAAGCAACCTCATAACTTGCTGATTAATATGAAAACGGGATTGCTTCGCTTTGCAATATTCATTGTTTCGCTCGCAATGACAATTAAAATGTTTTTCAGCATACTGATAGTTTTTTCCTCTATCTCAAGACGGTCTTTGTTATCTCCTCGAACGCGGTTATCGCGGCCAGCGTGCCCTGCGAGACGGCAACGGTTATCTGCTTTTCGCTTCCCGTAACGTCCCCCGCCGCATAGACGAATGGCACAGACGTCCTCATCTTCTCATCAACCCTGATGTAGCCCTCTGAATCCATTTCCAGGCCGATTATCTTCCCCAGTTCCCCGGCAGGCTCGTAGCCCACGGCGATAAATGCCCCGTCTATCCTGATGTCCCTCCGGTTGCCGTCGCCCGCGTCCTCCACCCGTATCTTTTCGAGTTTCTTGTCCCCGAGCAACTCGTCGACCTTCGTATTCCACAGGACGGGGATGTTCCGCTGGAAAAGGCTCTGCTTGAGCTTGTCCTCCGCTTTCAGGTTTTTTGTCCGGTGGATGAGCGTGACATGGGCGCCAATGCTGTCAAGATACAGGGCGCCGGTAACGGCGGTGTTGCCGCCCCCTATGACGGCGACCGTCTTGCCGTCCTTGAACAGATAGCCGTCGCAGGTGGCGCAGTAGCTTATCCCCCTGCCGGCCAGCCGGTCTTCGCCCGGCACGTTCAGTTTCCTGTAGCTTGCGCCGGTGGCGATTATCACGGCCCTGGCCTTGTAGAGGCCCCCCGTGGAGACGACCTCGAAAGTGCCGTCGGTCTTCCTTACGTCCTTGACGGAGACGCCCTGCTTTATCCTTGCATACTGGGCCGCCTGCCGGAGCATCATGTCCACAAGCGTCTTGCCCGGGACCGCCTGAAATCCGGGATAGTTCTCCACAACGGGGGTGATGGCGACCTGGCCGCCAACGTTGCCCTTTTCGAGCACGATGCTCTTGAGCCCGCTCCTTCCGGCATATATCGCGGCCGTGAGCCCGGCCGGGCCCGCGCCTATGATTACGATGTCCAGGCCCTCCTCTTCCTGCTCCTCTTTCCACCAGGCGGCCTCGGCGGATTCCCCCGAAACGAGCGAGCTGATGAACTCGTCCTCGGCCTCCAGCGAGGCCGCGGTAAGCTCGCCGTTTATGTAGGTCTTGGGCACGGACATGGCCGCGTATTTTTCCGCGAGGTCCAGGTTTTCGTATATCTCGATTATCTCCGTGGAGACAAGCTCCGGCATGGCAACCGCGGCGGATATCGCGTAAATGGCCTGCTGGGGGCAGTAAGGGCAGGTGGGGCTCACAAAGACCTTCACCTCGCGGTTTTGCCTGAGGGCCTCAAGCCTTTTAGCGGAATTTTTCGACAGGAGAGGCTTGCCCCTTGACGCCATGAGGACCGCCGCGATGAACGAGCGCCCTTCCTCTCCCAGCGGCGCCCCCGTATATCTTATCCTGTATTTTTCGGGGCTCACGAGCAGCGAGGGGGACCTCTGGACCTTGTATTTTTCCGAAGCCTCGCCTCCGATCTCGTGGAAGAAAGGCTTTATCCTGCCGTCCACCCTGGAGATGCCGTTCACCAGGTTCACGAGGACCTCGTTGAACTGGTCATTCCGGCCCTTTTTTGTGAACGCGTGGAGGGTGACCTCGCCCTCAAGCTCGCGGAACGTTTCGGCTAGTATCCTGGCTATCTCCGGCGTGATAACCTCTTCGGGCATACAAATATACTATAATAAAAAACGAGGGGGTGAAAGATATTTTCCCCCGGCTTTTTTATTTGGAATCCCGTAAGGAGTTTTTTCTTATGGAAGCAGGAATAGCCCAGGCAATCCTTGCAGTGACACTCGCATTCGGCATGCTTATGATGCTGCCCAAGGCGCTCATGCTGCTGAGGGCGGGAAGAAGGTCCAAAGGCATCATGTACCTCCTGATGACCTTTATCTTCGCCTTTTTCACCACGCTCGCCATTTCCTATTCCGTGGGGTCTTTCATGAAGTATTATGGAAAGTTTTAACCTCGTCCCGAGTTTCAAACCGAGCGGCGACCAGCCCAAGGCGATAGAAAAACTGACGGCCGGCATCCTGAAAGGCAAAAGGCACCAGGTGCTTTTGGGCGTTACCGGCTCCGGCAAGACCTTCACCATAGCAAACACCATCGCAAGGCTGAACAGGCCCGCGCTGGTCATCGCGCACAACAAGACCCTCGCCGCCCAGCTCTTCGGAGAGTTCAAGGAGCTTTTCCCGGAAAACGCAGTCGAGTATTTCGTGAGCTATTACGACTATTACCAGCCGGAGGCCTACCTGCCCGCAAGCGATACGTACATAGAGAAGGACTCCGCGATAAACGACGACATAGACAGGCTCCGGCACTCCGCCACAAGGGCGGTGCTCATGAGGAGGGACACCATCGTCGTGGCCTCCGTCTCCTGCATATACGGCATAGGCTCTCCCGAAGACTACATGGAGATGCACCTCATACTTGAGGAGGGGATGCACACCGAGCGGAACGCCATCCTGAAAAGGCTCGTGGAGATGCAGTACGCGCGGGCTGAACTTGAGTTCAAGCGTGGGACTTTCCGCGCGCGGGGCGACACCGTGGAGGTGTTCCCGTCCTTCTCGGCGGACAAGGCCCTGAGGATAGAGTTCTTCGGGGACGACATAGACGCGCTCTGGGAATTCGACCCGCTCACGGGCGGCAGGCTGAAGCGGTTCACCAAATTCCCGCTCTTCCCCAACAGCCACTGGATAACGCCCAGAGAGAGGCTTTACCCGGCGATCGAGGGCATTGAGGACGAGCTGAGGGAACGCATACAGTTCTTCAACGGGCAGGGCAGGAAGGTGGAGGCGCAGAGGATAGAGCAGAGGACGCTTTTCGACCTGGAGATGCTCAAGGAGTTCGGCTACTGCCACGGGATAGAAAACTACTCGCGCCATCTCAGCGGCAGGGCCCCCGGCGAGCCCCCATATAGCCTTATAGACTATTTCCCCGAAGACTTCCTGATAGTGATAGACGAGTCCCACGTGACGGTGCCCCAGATAGGCGGGATGTACGAGGGCGACCGCTCCCGGAAACGGACCCTTGTGGACTACGGCTTCAGGCTCCCCTCGGCCCTCGACAACCGCCCGCTTACGTTCACGGAATTCGAGCACAGGCAGAAGCAGACGATATATGTCTCCGCCACGCCCGCCGCATACGAGCTGAAGCAGGCCGCGGGGGCCGTCGTGGAGCAGATAGTGAGGCCAACGGGGCTTCTCGACCCCAGGATAACCGTGAAGCCCGCAAGGGGACAGGTGGACGACCTCCTGGGGGAGATAAGGAAACGGATAAAAAACGGCGAGCGTGTGCTCATAACGACGCTCACCAAGAAGATGGCCGAAGACCTCACGGACCACTACGCGGATTTGGGCATAAAGGTCCGCTACCTGCACTCCGATATTGATACCCTGGAGCGCATAGAGATCGTGCGCGACCTGCGCCTTGGCGTCTTTGATGTGCTTGTGGGCGTAAACCTCCTGAGGGAGGGGCTCGACCTCCCCGAGGTCTCGCTTGTTGCAATCCTTGACGCGGACAAGGAGGGGTTCCTCCGCTCGGAGCGCTCCCTTATCCAGACGGCGGGCAGGGCCGCGAGGCACTTAAACGGCGAGGTCGTATTCTACGCCGGCAGGACAACAGGCTCCATGCGGAAGGCGATCGACGAGACAGCCCGCAGAAGGCAGATACAGGAGGCGTTCAACCGGATGCACAAGATTACGCCCGCCTCGATAAAGTCCAGCATCAAGGACATACTTGGCAGCATTTACGAGCGGGACTACTTTACCGTGGCGGAGGAGCCGAAGGTTGAATACACCGCCCTCAATGAGGAGTCTCTGAGGACCCTTGAGGGGCAGATGAAGGACGCGGCGGCCAAGCTCGAATTCGAGAAGGCCGCGGCGATAAGGGACAAGATAAAAGAGATGAAGTCGCGCATGCTGGAGCTTGGGATAAAGGCATAGGTTTAAGCGCAGGGGCCGCCCCCGGGGGGAACCGGGCCGTTTCAAAACCAGATTTTCCTTGACTAAAGCAGGCGCTTTGAATAGAATAAATTGAAACTGAGTCTCAATATTAAAAGGCCGGTCCCGGCTGGAGGTCAAATGGCAGCGGCTGCAAACAAGGTGGATGGCGAGGGCGCTCCGCAGGCGCTTAAAAGGGTCGCCCTGATAGGCAACCCGAATGTGGGCAAGAGCGTTATTTTCGGGCTCCTCACCGGCAAATACACGACGGTTTCCAATTATCCGGGCACTACGGTGGAGGTCTCTTACGGCAACATAAGCCTGGACGGCAACCGCTTCCTGCTGGTGGACACCCCTGGCGTGAACAGCCTCCTGCCCATGAGCGAGGACGAGAAGGTCACGCGGGACATCCTGCTGGCCGAAAGGCCCGCAGTCGTGGTGCAGGTGGGAGACGCGAAGAACCTGAAACGGACGCTCGTCATCACCATCCAGCTTGCGGAGATGGGCCTGCCCGTCGTGCTGGACCTCAACATGGAGGACGAGTCCAGGGACAAGGGCATCTCCATAGACAAGGAAAGCCTCTCAAGCCTGCTTGGCATCAGCGTCATAGGCACCGTCGCTCCGGAAAAAAAGGGCATTAAGGACCTGAACGCCGCAATCCTGCGCGGCTCCAGGGCGCCCTCCGTCCCGGTCAATTACGGCCCCGTCGTGGAAGAGTACGCTAAAAAGATAGCGGCGCTCCTGCCCCCGGCAAACATCTCCCGCCGCTCGATTGCATTCATGGTGCTGGCGGGGGACGGCAGCCTTGCCGGATGGCTCAAGACAAACCTGGACGAAAACACAATCGAGGCCGTGGAGGCGCTCCGGGACGAATGCGCGGTCAAGACAGGCCGCTCCGTCGGACTGCACATAAACGAGGCGCGGCTCAGGAGGGCCTCCGTGATTGCGGAGTCGGTAATACACAGGTCGGCGGAGAAGGAAAACAAGTTCATGTCGTTTATCGGGCAGGCGAGCATGCACCCGCTCTGGGGCCTGCCCATACTGCTGCTGGTGCTTTTCTGCATCTACGAGTTCGTGGGCGTCTTCGGGGCCGGCACGCTTGTGAACTTCTTCGAGAAAATAATCTTCGGGCGATACCTGAACCCCATGTTCACGAAGCTGGTTGACACCCTCGTCCCCATACAGTTCGTAAGGGACCTGATAGTGGGGCAGTACGGCATAATCACGATGGCGCTGACGTACGCCATAGCAATAATACTTCCGATAACGACCACGTTCTTCATAGCCTTCGCCATCCTTGAGGACAGCGGCTACCTGCCGAGGCTTGCCGTAATGAGCAACAGGGTCTTCAACATCATGGGGCTCAGTGGCAAGGCGGTGCTGCCGATGATACTGGGGCTTGGCTGCGGCACGATGGCGGTGATGACCACCCGCATACTGGAAAGCAGGAGGGACAGGCTCATAGCCACGTTCCTGCTCGCCCTTGCCATACCGTGCTCCGCGCAGCTAGGGGTTATCCTTGGCATGCTAAGCTCCCTTTCGGCAATGGCGATGGCCATCTGGATAATGTGCGTGCTGGTTGTCCTGCTCTTTTCCGGTTTCCTGGCGGCAAAAATCCTGCCCGGCAAGAGGTCGGAGTTCTTCCTTGAGATACCGCCGCTCAGAAAACCGGCCCTTGCCAATGTGGCACTCAAGACAATGAACAGGGCCGTGTGGTACCTGAAGGAGGCCGTGCCCCTCTTCGTCCTGGGCACCCTCGTGCTCTTTGCGCTGGACAAGCTGTCGCTCATCCAGGTAATCGAGAAGGCGTCCTCGCCCGTTATCGTGGGCTTCCTGGGGCTGCCGGAGAAGGCGACGGAGTCGTTCATAATCGGCTTCCTGCGAAGGGACTACGGCGCGGCGGGGCTTTTTGCCCTTTCGAGGCAGGGGCTCCTTACGCCCGTGCAGTCCCTCGTAAGCCTTGTCACCATAACGCTCTTCATCCCGTGCCTTGCCAGCTTCTTCATGATAATAAAAGAGCGCGGGATAAGGACGGCCGTCTCGATGCTTGTCATAATTACGCCGGTCGCGCTGGCCTTCGGCGGGGCGCTTAACTGGGTGTTGAGGCGTTTCAATATCGGGGTCTGAAAAAAACATGGAGCAAAAATGTTACAATTTTTCAGTTCTCATGAGAGGAGTTTTTGCTTTTTAAAGGGGACAGCCAGAAATGCCTGAAGAACCGTGCAGGATGAGGGCCGAACCGGCCACCGAAAAAAAGCAGTTCGAGGACGAGGCCCTTGAGACGATATGGGAGCTTCTGGAAAAAGGCCCGGACGTCCACCTCTCCCAGCTGAGCAGCGAGCTTAAAAACGAGCAGGCGCTCATCGGGATGGAGGCTGATGGACTCATAAAGATAACCGGCAGCAAGGTGGAGTTCACCGAACAGGGCAGGCTCAGGGCGCGGGACATCACCCGCAGGCACAGGCTTGCCGAAAGGCTCTTTGCGGACGTGCTTGCGCTCAACGAATACGAGGAGGACGCATGCAGGCTGGAGCACGTCATAAGCACAGAGGTGGAAGAGGCCATCTGCACCTTCCTGGGCCATCCGCCCACCTGCCCGCACGGCAGGCCGATACCGCGCGGCAAGTGCTGCAAGCTCTATGCAAGGAACGTCACGCCGCTTGTGGTCTCACTTGCGGACGCCCACGTGGGGGACGATTTCAGGGTCGTCTTCCTGAGGACCCCGATGATAGACAGGCTGGCCTCGATAGGGCTTGTCGCGGGCTCCACGATAAAACTGTTCCAGAAGAAACCGTCTTATGTCATAAAAATAGATGAGACCACCATCGCGATAGACGAAGAGGTGGCAAGGGGGATTTTCGTAAAGAAACATGAGCGCAGACCGGAAGAGTTCAGCTAAAAAAAACAAAAAGGGGAAAACGCTCCGCTACGGAGAGAAGGCTATAGGCAAGGCCGGGCTTGAGCTTTGGGACAACCCAAGCCCGGAGCGGGCTTACGAGATAAGCATAGACTTCCCCGAGTTCACCTGCCTCTGTCCGCGCTCCGGCTATCCGGATTTCGCGGTGATAAGAATACTGTACGTCCCCGATGAAAAGATAGTGGAGCTGAAGGCGCTCAAGCTCTATCTCAATTCATTCCGGGACGTTTACATCTCGCACGAGGAAGTTACCAATAAAATCTTTGACGACCTCGCCCGGAGCCTGAAACCCCGCTTCCTTGAGGTCACCGGAGACTTCAACCCCCGCGGGAACGTGAAGACCATTATCCGCGTGGCTACGCCCCTGAGGGAACAGCCCTGAGCGGAACGAAGCACGCCCCGGCTTTCCAGCCTCAACGGAAAGATTCGCCAAATTAAAAACTCATTTTGCCCGCCCGGTATGCATCCGGTCCTCATGGAACATGGGCCATGAACCGCCGGCAGGCGCGGGGCTGCCCGGCAGGGCATAAAGATAACCGTCAACAGAGCCCACGTACAATGTCCCGTTGCCGCCCGGCATCGGCGGGGAAATCACCTGATTGCCGGTCTGATACTTCCATTTGAGGGTGCCATCGGGGTTAATGGCGTAAACATAGTGGTCGAGGGAACCAGCATAGATTATGCCGTCGCTGCCAACGGCCGGGGAAGAGTTTACCGCATCGCCCGTCGGGAATTCCCATTTGAGCGTCCCGTCAGGGTTCAGGGCATAAAGGTATTTATCCCCGGAACCCACGTACACAGTCCCGCTGGCATCCACCGCAGGGGATGAAAACACCGTCCCGCCGGTCGGATACTTCCATTTGAGGGTGCCGTCCGGATTCACGGCATAGACGTAATCGTCATTAGAGCCTACATACACGGTCCCGTCAGGGCCGATTGCCGGGGATGAAAATATCTTGCCCCCTGTCGGATAGGTCCATTTAAGGGAGCCGTCGGGGTTTATGGCGTAGAGGTCCATATCGAAAGAGCCTACGTATACGGTCCCGTCAGTCCCGATGGCGGGGGAGGAATATATGTTTAACCCGGCCAGATACGCCCACTTGAGCGTGCCGTCGGGGTTCAGGGCGTATAGATGGTGATTGCATGAGCCCACATAGATCGTCCCGTCCGCCGCTATGGCCGGAGATGAGTGCACCCAGTCGGGCCAGCTCGAATCATTGGACGCCTTGTATTTCCATTTGAGCGTCCCGTCGGGGTTTATGGCATAGAGGTTGTAATCCCGCGAGCCCACATAGACCGTCCCGTCCGCGCCAACGGCGGGGGAAGAGATTATATAGTCGTAGGTTTCAAACGCCCATTTCATTGAACCGTCCGGGTTCAGGGCATAAAGATAATGGTCATACGAGGTCACATAGACCGTCCCGTCCGCCCCTATCGCGGCTGCCGAATGTATCTCCGCGCCCGTCTGGAACCTCCACGTGAGGGACGGGGAAGGATAGCACGCCACGGCCACATTTGTAATATCGACATCGGAGACGGTCCCCGTGCCATTAGCCACCGAGCACGTCTGCCCTGCGGGCTGTGTCCTGACCGTCACATTGTAAACCGCGCCCTGGGCCAGCGCAGTCGCGAAGGTAAACTGGCCATCGCCCGATATGCCCATGTCATCCGTTCCGTTGTCCTGAAGGACAAGCCCCGCACCCGTAAGCCCGCTCGCTGTCCCGCCAACGCTATAGCTGTTTGCGGAGCATGTGAGGACCACGCTCGAGACGTTTTCGCCCGAGATGGTACCCGTTCCGTTAGCCACCGAGCACGTCTGACCGGAGGGCTGCGCCTTGACGGTGACGCTGTAGGCCGCGCCGTCGGCCAGGGCCGTCGCAAAAACAAACCGGCCGTTGCCCGATATGCCCAGGTCATCCGTTCCGTTGTCCTGAAGGACAAGCCCCGTACCCGCAAGCCCGTTTACTGCGCCGCCGACCGCATGGCTGCTGGTTGTCGAGCCTTTGCTGTTATTGGTGGGATTTGAACTGCTCCCTCCCCCGCAGGCGGCAAGCATGAATAATAAGATGATAACGCCGGAGATTAAGCCTGAACGTTTCATGGTCCCTCCTTTTCAGTCCTGAAAGGCGGATTTATATCAAAGCCGCAGGCATGCAGAGCAACCGCCGTGCCATCCCGGAGGTCCCCGCCAAACCCTTGATTTATCATTTGCATCACTTCTTGCCGAGGGCAACCGCCTGATAGACCAAACGCATTGAATACAAAGAAATATCCTGAACGGAAAAAAACGCCAGGCCCAACTAATTGCGCAATGCCTTAATTTATAAAAGAACTTCCGGCCGGGAAAATGCTTTCAGTATCCGGAGGGGGAATGTTGCATCCGGAATCAGGCTGTATCCTTTGGATACATGGAAAAAGGACACAGGGGCGGGGCGCTTTTCAGGGCACGTATCCAGGCAGGGGGATCGCCTCTTTTGCCCTCTGTATGAAGAGTCTCATCTTCTCGTGGTCTTTTACGCCTTTTTCCAGCTCCACCCCGGTGGAGACGTCCACTCCGTATGGCTTCACCATGTGGATGGCGTCGGCCACGTTTTCAGGCGTTAAACCGCCCGCAAGTATTATCCTGCCGAAGGGCTTTGCGTCCATTGCGATGCTCCAGTTGAATATCCGCCCTGTGCCGCCGAGCGCTCCGGGGCTGTAAGCGTCAAGCAAAAAGGCGGACACCTTGTAATGCCTCATGGGCTCCAGGTCGCTTATCTCCTTCACCCTTATGGCCTTTATCGTCCTTCCGGCTATCGCGCAGTCCTCCGGCCTTTCGTGCCCGTGGAACTGCGCGGCATCGAGCCCGGCCTCCCCCATTATGCGTTCAACGTCCCCTGGCTTCTCGTCCACGAACACGCCCACGGCGGAAACAAACGGCGGCAGGCGGAGTATTATTTCCCTGGCCTTTTTGGGGGTGATGTACCGGGGGCTTTTCCTGTAGAACATGAACCCAAGCGCGTCGGCCCCGAACTCGGCGGCGGCCAGCGCGTCGTTAAAATTGGTGATGCCGCAGATCTTAACCTTTACCATTTCGCGTCCCCATAAGCTCGTCCAGCTTCCCGGCCATGTCCGGAGATTTCATGATCGAGGTGCCCACAAGGATGGCATCCACCCCGGCCTCCTCAAGCCTGAGCACGTCCGCGCGCGTGTCTATGCCGCTTTCGGACACTACCAGCCTGTCCGGCGGGATTTCCGCCTTGAGTCTGAATGTGGTACCCAGGTCTATCTCAAGCGTGTCCAGGTCCCTGTTGTTCACGCCGATGACGGGGGCTTCTATCCGCAGGGCCTTTTCGAGGTCCCTGGAGTCGTGCGCCTCGAACAGGACGCCCATGCCAAGCTCCCCGGCCATCAGGAGGTATTCCCTCGCCTGACTGGTCTCCAGTATTGCCGCGATAAGGAGGACCGCGTCCGCGCCCGCCGCGCGGGCTTCATATACCTGGTACTCGTCTATTATGAAGTCTTTTCTGAGGACGGGCCTGCCGGAGTTTTTTTTCACGATGCCGATATACGGCAATGCCCCCTGGAAAAAGTCCTCCTCGGTGAGCACCGATATCGCGTCCGCCCTGTCCCTGTAAATGGCGGCTATCTTTGCCGGGTCGAAATCCGCCCTTATAAGCCCCTTGGAGGGCGAGGCCTTTTTCACCTCCGCTATGAGCCTGATGCCGCCCCCTTTACGCGCGATCGCCCCGGCAAAATCCAGAGGCGGCTCTGCACCGGCTGCCGCGGCTTTTTGCTCCCTGAGCGGCATTTTCGCCTTCCTTGCGGAGAGCCTCTCTTTTCTCTTTTGGACAATCATGTCGAGTATCGCCATAAGAAGATTTTAACATACGGGGTTTGGGCCTGCCGGGTTTGAAAAATTTTTCCCCGCCTACCTGCCGTTTGCGCGGAGGCCAAGCCCTTCGGCGGGGATTATTCCTTCCCCTGGATTTCCGTCACGGAGGACGTCTTTTATCCCGAGGACGCTCAAAAACAGGCCGCCCGCACTGACCGGTTCCACACGCCGCACCTCCCTGAGCCCGAACGGAGAGATGGCAACGAAAAACCTTAAAATGGAGGAGATGAGAAGCAGCGTCAGCGTGCCGTATCCGAAAATGGGCGGCAGCCTGCGCACAATCAGTCCGCCCGTTAGTGCCCCAAGCGAAACGGCCATGCCCGTAACGGCGTTGTAATGGGCTATGCACCTTGTCCGCTTTTCAGGGGCCGTTGCGTCATATATGAAATTCGAAGCCGAAAGATTGAAACCCGCCCAGACAAAGCCAGAGAACACCTGGGCCGCCAGCAGGTAAACGGGGTTGTGATTAAACAGCCAGAACAGGGGCACGAGGACCACCAGCCTTGAAGTCGTCTTCAGGACCTTCATGTTCCCCACCCTGTCGGCATGAATGCCCCAGCGCTTTATGGTCGCATAGATGGTAAGCACCGATGCGGCGTTTACTGCGGTATACGAGAAATACCCGAAGTGAAAGTCCCTGAGCATGAGGACCGGGAAAAAGGGGGCCGGGATGCAGACGGCGAAATTCATGGCCGCGACATACAAAACAAACCGGGCGAAGCTGCTCCTGCGCCAATGGCGGATGAAGCCCCAGAGCGAGACATGGCCGCCCTCTTCCTCTCTCAGCCGGGGTTCGTGCATCTTGGTCAGGAACCGCCAGGAAATCATCCTGAAGACAAAGGCAAGCCCGAAGATAATGGCAAAGCCGCCAAGCAGGTTGATTCTGCCGGCCCTGTAAAGGATGAAGCCCGACAGGAAGGCGGCGCCCTCGGCTATGAAGCCAAGCACCTGGTTTCGCCAGCCGAAATACTCTCCCAGCCTGTCCCCGTCCACCAGGTCTGTCATCAGGCTGCTCCACGCGGGGTTCACAATCGCCCCGCATGCGGTAAACAGGGAAACCGACAGTATGAAGGCGGCCGGCCCGGCGGACGCCTTCCAGAGGGCCAGCATGCCCATGAACGCCAGCGTCAGGGCCTGAAGAAAGACAAAGATGTTTATTATGGCCTTCCTCGATTTAAGGCCCTCGACAAGGCACGGGCTTTTAAGCTGCACTATCGAGGCAAACAGGTTTGGCAGTGCGCCCAGCAGGCCCACCTGCCCTGTCGTGCCCCCTATTGCAAGCAGGAAAGGCGTAAAATAGTCCTGCGTAAGCCCCGTCATCCCGCTTGCGAACACGCCGTCCAGGATGGAAAAGCGCAGGGTCTTTTTCACCCGCGATTGCCTTTGTCCGCTGTCTCCCATTTTCAAGAAATAAATAAAAACCCCTTTGGATTTCACTTTGGATTTTTTTGCCTGATTCGGCCTTGATGCTTCCCTGACCAGACTTATTCTAACTGCCTGAGACGGGTTTTTCTGTGATCCGGGTCGCAGAAATCATGCGTGGCCATTCCCCTTTTTTATTGTCCAAATATGACAACGGAGATTGACAGGGGGCGCCAGCTATGATATTCCATAGGCAAAAGACTCGCTGGTGTCATGTCATTCCTCATGTTGTTTTTCCCTGTCATTCCGGCTTCGAACAGTGAATAAAAAGGCGGTGACAGCAAAAAGAGGGGCCATCCCCGATAAGAAAGAAGGCAAAAATGGTGCGTCACAAAAAATTCTTCGGATACCCGCTTTTGGGTATGTATCTGTTAATTTTTGCATCCTCATGCGCCTCCCCGATCTCGAAGCATTACAGACAAGAGGCCGCGAACGTGACCTTCTCCATGGTTTTTCAGGATCCGAAGGCCTATAAAGGCTCTATCGTGATCTGGGGAGGAGTGATTATCAGGACCGTTAACCTCAAAAATGGCAGCGAACTCTTTGTCCTCGAGACGCCGCTGGGGTCCAGGGAAAAACCCAAGGATAGCGATTATGCCCAAGGGCGGTTTATCGCCATAAGCTCATCCTATCTTGACTCTTTGGTGTATCACAAGGGAAGAAAAGTCACGCTGGCGGGCGAGGTTGCCGGCGAAAGGGAAATAGCAAGCCGGACGGGTAAACAGTCTTACACTTACCCGGTGGTTATGATTAAAGAGCTTCATCTCTGGGAAAGAGCGCCTATCGGGTATCCGGCCTACTACCCCCCTTATTATTACGGCGGGTACGCTCCGTTTTACTGGGGTGGCGGCTCTTTTGGGGATGAATTTAACGGTGATGAATTCGGAGACGAGGGAATCGGCGAAGGCAATGAGGAGGGGAACGAAGGCGAAGAGGGGCGATGACAAGAGCAGCGGACACAAAAAACCGCAGGGAGCGGTCTCTGGAACTTTGGGTTTTTCTTTTTCTTGTTTTTCCTTCTCTGGTTTTTTCCTTCTTCGCCGTAAGGCAGGGAACTGTGAGCTTCCTTCTCACAGCCATTGCAACGATTTTGCGCGACCTTTCCCTGATAAGCCTGATTCTTTTTTTCATCTGGCGCAACAGAGAGCCGGTCATAGCTATTGGCTGGACTGCGCGCAGAATCTGGAAAGAAACAAGCATCGGCATTTGGTTGTTTATTCCCTTGTTCTTTGCTTCATCCGCGCTTGAAAACTGGCTGCATAAAGCAGGCCTCTCGGCCCCGTCGACCCCGCTGCCCGCATTAACAAGCGAAAAGGGCCCCGCGGAATTTCTGCTGGCTTTTCTCCTGGTCGTCGTAGTCGCCGTTGCGGAGGAGACCATTTTCCGTGGATATCTCATACTGCGCTTCAAGGCTGTCACATCAAGCCCCGCCGCCGCAGTATTGCTGTCAGCGGTGATCTTTTCTCTCGGGCACGGCTATGAAGGGACAGCCAGCGTAGTTACCATAGGCGTTATGGGAGCTGTCCTTGCCCTCGTTTACCTCTGGCGGAAGAGCCTTGCTGCTCCCATCGTAATGCACTTTCTTCAGGATTTTACCGGCATTGTGCTTGTGCCGCTGCTGAAACAGTTTAAGTTTATTAACTAGCGGGTGCCAAGAGCCCCGCAACAGGCACAAAGGTTTTTTTTGCCGCACAGTCTGAATAAATTGCCGGGGCTGGCGCAAATCGCGATTTGGAGAAAGACCGCGCCCGCTCTTCCCAGGCAGTGTGCAAGGAGGTGGGCATGTTTGGCAAGAGTTTCACGCTCTTTAAACTCTTCGGTTTCAAAGTGCGGATAGACGTTAGCTGGCTGATTATCGCGGTCCTCATCACGTGGACGCTGGCCACCGGACTTTTCCCCCGGTACTACAAGGACCTGCCAGCCCCGGTCTACTGGTGGATGGGTGTTGCGGGCGCTCTGGGCCTGTTTTTCTCCATCGTCTTCCACGAATTCTTCCACTCCCTGGTGGCCCGCCGTTTCGGATTGCCCATGAAAGGCATAACCCTGTTTATTTTTGGCGGCGTGGCTGAAATGAGCGAAGAACCTGAAAATGCAAAGACGGAATTTATGATGGCCATTGCCGGTCCGTTGTCAAGCATCGCCCTGGGCGTCATTTTCTATGGCATCTTCCGGGCAAGCGCGGCCGCGGGATGGCCCAAACCGGTACAGGGCATTTTTGGCTATCTGTCCTATATCAACCTGCTCCTGGCGGCATTCAACCTCCTGCCCGCTTTTCCCCTTGACGGGGGGCGGGTGCTGAGGTCGGCCCTCTGGAAATGGAAGGGCAGCCTCCGGTGGGCCACCCGGAAAGCCGCGGGCATCGGCTCGCTATCCGGCCTGCTTTTAATCATCCTGGGCGTCGCCAACGTACTGTCCGGGAATTTTGTTGGCGGTATCTGGTGGTTTCTCATCGGGATGTTCCTGCGCTATGCAGCGCAGTCTTCCTACCAGCAGGTGCTTATACGGAAAGCCCTTGAAGGCACCCCTGTCAGGAGCATCATGAGGAAAGACCCGGTCACCGTGCCCCCTTCCCTCACCATCGGGGAATTTGTTGAAAACTATATTTACAAGTACCATTTCAAGATGTTCCCGGTCCTGGAGGATGGAAAACTCGCGGGCTGCATCACCACGCGGCAGGTGAAGGACGTCCCCCGTCAGGAGTGGGGCCGCCGCAGGGTCGGAGAGATTGTCTCGCACTGTTCAAACGAAAACTCCGTCAGCCCCGAATATGATGCCGTAAAAGCCCTGGGGCTCATGAGCCGGACAGGCAACAGCCGTATCATGGTGGTAGAAAACGGACAACTCGTGGGCATCATTTCGAATAAGGATCTCCTGCGCCACATTTCATTAAAGATGGATCTTGAAGGGGAGGAAGGAAAAAATACTCAATAAATAAAGCTTTTCGGGTCCCGGAGCTTGTGGCACCTGTCGCAGAGGCCGGGGGCCTGTTTTGGCCCAACCTTCCAGCCGTGGGCCTTGTGGCAGTCCAGGCATTGAAGCCCGGCCTGGTCCATATGGAGCCGGTGCTGGCCCACCTGCACCTCGTTGCCGTGGCAGCGGGCAAGGCAGTCGGCGCTGGTGAGTTTTATCTTCCCGTGCGGCTTGTGGCAGTCGAAGCACTTTAGCGCGGCCATGGCGCCGGTATTCCGCACATTGCGGTGGCAGCCCATGCACCGCTCCTCGGAGACCATGGCGACGGCCCCCTTCCCTGTGCCGTAATTATGGCATTTGAGGCAGGAAAGCCCCTCCATGCCCAGCCCGTGCACCAGCTTGTCCTTGTGGCATTTGGCGCATGCGGCCTCGTTCGGCGTGAAGTTGTGGCTTGTTCCCGAATGGCATTTGTCGCAGCCGATGTTCTCCATGAAGACGTGGCGCGCGTGCCCGTAGGAGCGCCTCATCGCGGAACCCTGCTGCATCTGCTCAAGATGGCATTTCCGGCAGGCCTGCCAGGGGGCGGCCCGCCCGTGCATCTGCTTCTGGGGGCCGGTGGCGCCTTTTGTTATGTACGCCACAACCAGCCGGTTCTGCTCGAAAATGCTCATTTTATGGCACGTCTGGCATTTTATCTGCCAGTGCTTGCTCTTCTGCCAGGAGATGAATGTGTCCTGCATCATGTGGCAGGTAAGGCAGAATTCCGGCGTGTCCCGGGTGTAGCGGTAATAACGGTAGCCCACGATGGAGCCGGTAACGGCAATGAGGAGCATTATGAGCACAATGCCCCCGCGGTTTTGCCCGATGAAGTTCTCTATGGCCTTAAGAATCCGCTGCACCGGTCAGAAAAAGCTTCGATGTGGCGGTTGCTATCAGTTTGCCCCCGGAGGTCTTCACCTCGGAGGCCGCCCCAATGAGTCTGCGGGGGATTTTCCCCTCATCCTCTATCCATCCCTCGATGTCCGCCTGTTCCCCTGTGTAAAGCGGGTTTTTGAACCGCACCGTTATTTCAGCCGTAAGCGGCTCAAAACCCTTCCTGATTGCGGCGTGGGCCATGGCCTCGTCCAGGAGCGTGGTTATGATGCCCCCGTGCACGATGTCCTTGTACCCCTGGTGTTTCTTCTGCGGCGTGAAGGAAGTCCTGACCCCCCTGCCGCCCGTTTCGAAAACAAGCCGGAGGCCGCCGGGGTTTTCCCGCCCGCAGGCAAAGCAGTAGCTGTCGTCCAGGAGTTTCATTTCGACACGAGCATGTCAAAAAATTTGTAGACGAAGAAAGAGAATATGAGCCCCAGCACCGCGCCGAACATCCCCAGTACGCCCAGTATCAGCAGGAAGATGACCAGGACCAAAAGGCTGTTTTCGCCCACGTGGATGGAAAGGAAGGTGTTCAGGTCCCTGACTATGCTCTGGCGCCAGGAGCCGCCCATCGCGCCCGCATAAAGGAAGTCCATCGAAAGGGCAATGCCCACGCCCAATACGGCCCCTGCCGCGGCCCCCGCGATCAGAAAGCCCTTGAGCCTGCGGGCATCGTCCATGCTACTGGTTCATCCTCTCCAGAAATTCCTTGTTCGATTTCGTGCCGCGCAGCTTGTCGAGGAGGAACTCCATGCTCTCCACCGGTCCAAGCGGCGAAAGCACCTTCCTCAGTATCCACATCTTCCTCAGCGTGTCCTTGTCCACAAGCAGCTCTTCCTTCCTCGTGCCGGAGGCGTTTATGTCTATGCTTGGGAATATGCGCTTGTCAACGAGCTTGCGGTCGAGATGGAGCTCACTGTTGCCCGTTCCCTTGAATTCCTCGAAGATTACGTCGTCCATGCGGCTGCCGGTATCGACAAGAGCGGTGGCCAGTATCGTCAGGCTGCCGCCGCTTTCGATGTTTCGCGCCGTGCCGAAGAACCGCTTGGGCTTCTGGAGGGCGTTGGAATCGAGTCCGCCGGAAAGGACCTTGCCGCTTGTGGGGATTACGGCGTTGTAGGCCCTTGCAAGCCTGGTTATGCTGTCCAGCAGTATAACGACATCGCGCTTGCCCTCTACCAGCCTCTTGGCCCTCTCTATGACCATCTCCGAGACCTGGCAATGCCTCTGCGGCGGCTCGTCGAATGTCGAGCTGATTATCTCGGCTGCGGGCACCTGCCGTTTCCAGTCGGTCACTTCCTCCGGCCTCTCGTCTATGAGCAGGATTATCAGATGGACCTCGCGGTGGTTTTTCTTTATGGATTTGGCAATGGACTGAAGCAACATCGTCTTGCCGGTCCTCGGCGCGGCGACGACCATCCCCCTCTGTCCTTTTCCAAGGGGGGTTATCAGCTCCATTACTCTCGTTGAAAAGTCGTTGTGGTCGTACTCAAGCTTGATGCGCTCGGTCGGATAATACGGGATGAGGTTGTCGAAAAGCGCCCTGGCCACCGACTCCTCGGGCGGCTCGTGGTTCACGGCCTCCACCTTGAGCAGGGCGAAATACCTTTCCGCCTCTTTTGGCGGCCTGATGTGGCCCGAAACGAGGTCGCCCGTCCTCAGGTTGAACCTCCTTATCTGCGACGGCGAGACGTATATGTCGTCCGGCCCCGGCAGGTAGCTGTAGTCCGGCGACCTGAGAAATCCGAACCCGTCGGGGAGGATTTCGAGAACGCCTTCGCCGAAGACGTTGCCCGTTTTAAGTGCTTGTGCCTGAAGTATGGCAAAGATGAGGTCCTGCTTCCTCAGGCCGGTTGCCCCTTCCACTTCCATTTCCCTGGCAACCCTGGTCAGCTCCTCGATTGTTTTTTCCTTGAGTTCGGATATTGAGATGTCCTGCATAGTTTGAATTCTCCTAGTGGATACGCTGGCGGATTTTTTTATTTTTATCCCGGCGGGTTAAGCCTCTCCAGCAATTTTGTATTTTTGCCGTTCCGCTTTTATATGTGATTTTAAGATTTTTTAAAAATAGAAGTTTTTTAAATTCTTATTTTTGCCGCGAAACACTTGCCAGATTAAAAATACAGGAAATCTTCCTTTTTTGTCAATGGCAAAAATCTTTTCCTGCTCAATGCGGCTTCTTCTTCGGGGAGCACGTCCCTTTAGCGGCCGCCCCTCAGGTGGGCACCCCCATCCTGGGGAAGATCACAAGTTGCAGCACCAGCCACGCCGCCAGCACACCCAAGCCAATCAACCAGTCCGGCATGGTCTTTCCTCTACCCCTCTTTTTCCTTCCCCTTTTCCTTCTTCCCTGCCTCTTTCTCCTGTTTGCCGACGGCCTCTTCGGGCTTCTTCCCGGCCTTCACTTCCTCGTAGTCCACAAACTCTATGACGGCCATCGGGGCCCTGTCGTTCTGCCTCTGCCGCGTCTGCACTATCCTGAGATAGCCCCCGTTGCGGCCCTGAAGCCTCGGGGCTATGCTCCCGAAGAGCTTCGAAACGACCTCTTTGTTCCCGACTCCCGACAGCGCGACCCTCCTTGAATTGAGGTCTCCCCTGATGCCCAGGGTGACAAGCCTTTCGGCTATGGCCCGCGCCTCTTTGGCCCTCGCCAGAGTGGTCTCTATCCTCTCGTGCAGTATAAGGGAGCTGACGATGCCCCTCAGCAGGGCCTTTCTCTGGTTCGCCGTCCTCCCGAAATGTCTTCCAGCCTTCTTATGCCGCATTTCCGCCCCCCAGCTTTACCTGCATGGTCTCGGGGTCCACTTTCATCCCGAACCTGAGTCCCATGCTGTTTAATATTTCCTTTATCTCGTTCAATGATTTTCTGCCGAAATTCTTGGTCTTCAGCATATCGTGCTCGGTCTTCATGACAAGTTCCGCTATCGTCTTTATACTGGCGTTCTTGAGGCAGTTCTGCGCCCGCACGCTAAGCTCCAGCTCCTCAACGCTCTTTGTGAGGTTCTCGTTGAGCAGGGCCTCGTCCTCATATCCGCCCGCAATCGAGGAGGACATGGACATCTTCTGTTCCTTCTCGTCGTCATCGTCCTTTTCGAAGATGAAGAAGTTCAGGTGCTCTATCAGGATCGAAGCCGACTGGGAAATGGCCTTTTCCGGGTTGATGCTGCCGTCCGTCCAGAACTCCAGCACGAGCCTGTCGTAATCCGTCGACCTGCCCACGCGGGCCTTCTCCACCCAGAAGTTCACCTTCTTGACCGGGCTGTAAACGGAATCCACCGCCATCGCGTCCACCGGAAGGTTCTCGTCCTTGTTCTGGTCGGCAGGCACATACCCCTTACCCTTCTTGAGGTATACCTCCGCCTCGAACGTGGCGCCCTTGTCCAGGGTGGCTATCGGCTGCTCCAGCGTGAGTATGTCTATATCGCCCTCTGGCTTTATGTCCGCACCGGTCACAACGCCCGGCCCCTTGACGTTTATGCTGGCCATCTTCACGCCGTCGCCGTGCATCACGAACCTGAGTTTTTTCATGTTGAGGATAATGTTCATCATATCCTCTTTTACGCCTTCTACCGAGGAGAATTCATGGACCGCCCCCTTGATCCGAACGGCCGAGACGGCGGCACCCTCCAGAGAGGAAATCAGCACCCGCCTCAGGGAGTTCCCCAGTGTAGTGCCGTACCCTCTTTCCAAAGGCTCGGCTATAAGCTTTCCGTATGTATCGGTCAGGGTTTCTTCGTCAAATCTTATCTTCTCCGGCAACTGAAAACCCTTTTTCTTTAGATCCATAAGGCCTCCTCTATGACCCCCGTTTTTAACCTGAATTTATTGAAAATTTTTACTTGGAATACAGCTCCACGATAAGCTGCTCCTGCACCTCGAGGGGTATCTCCTCCCTTGCGGGTATGTGCAGGACCTTCCCCTTGCGGTTGTCCGCGTCCACGTCGAGCCACTCGGGACGCCCCCTGTGCTCAGCTTTCGCGAGATTTTCCTCTATATAAAGATGGTTCTTCTTGGATTCGACAACCTCGATGATCTCCCCGGGCTTCACCTGGTAGGAGGGTATGCTCACCTTCCTGCCGTTCACGGCGAAAAACCCGTGGCCGACGAACTGCCTCGCCTGGGTCCTGTTGTTGGCAAAACCCATGCGGAACACTATGTTGTCCAGCCTGCGCTCCAGGAACTGCAGGAGGGTTTCACCCGTTGACCCGCCTTTTTTCCCGGCGGCTTTCTCGAAGTAGTTCCTGAACTGCTTTTCGAGCAGGCCGTAGATGTTCTTCACCTTCTGTTTCTCCCTGAGCTGCACGCCGTAGTCGGAGAGCTTTCCCCTCCTCTGGCCATGCTGGCCCGCGGGATATTTCCGCCTCTCAACCGAGCACTTCTCCGTAAAGCACCTGTCTCCCTTAAGGAAAAGCTTCTGCCCTTCCCTGCGGCACTGTCTGCAATCCGCTCCGGTATACCTGGCCATCAGACCCTCCTCCTTTTAGGCGGCCTGCAGCCGTTATGGGGCACCGGCGTGACATCCTTTATCAGGTTTATCTCGAGGCCCGCGGCCTGGAGCGCCCTTATGGCGGCCTCCCTGCCCACGCCCGGCCCCTTCACATAGACGTCAACCTGCTTCATGCCGTATTCGAGGACCTTTTTGGCGGCGGTCTCCGCGGCCATCTGCGCCGCGTAAAGCGTGCCTTTCCTCGATCCCTTGAACCCCAGGCTGCCCGCGCTGCTCCACGAGAGCACGCCGCCATTGGGGTCGGTTATCGTGACTATCGTATTGTTGAAGCTCGCCTGTATATGGGCCGCTCCGTAGGGTATGTTCTTTCTTTCCTTCTTGCCTGTCTTTCTTCTCTGTGCCATATCTTATGCAAGCCCCCTTACTTCTTCTTTCCTGCTATGGATTTACGGGGGCCTTTCCTAGTCCTGGCGTTGGTGCGCGTCCTCTGCCCCCTGGCAGGAAGCCCCATCCTGTGCCTCTGTCCTCTGTATGCGCCGATGTCCTGGAGCCTTTTTATGTTCATCGCGATCTCGCGCCTCAGGTCGCCCTCGACCTTGTAGTCGCGATCGAGGATCGTCCTTATCTTGACTATATCGTCGTCCTTCAGGTCCTTGACCCTGACGTTCGGGTCCACCCCGGTCTCGTCCAGGATCTTCTGCGAAAGGGCCCTGCCGACGCCGAATATCCTCGTAAGGCCTATCTCAACCCTCTCGTTCTTCGGTAAATCTACGCCAGCCAATCTTGCCATCGTCTATCCCTGCCTCTGTTTGTGCCTTGGGTTCTCGCATATGACCCGCACGACACCTTTTCTTTTTATGACCTTGCATTTCTGGCACACCGGTTTCACGGATGACCGCACTTTCATGATATAAGACTCCTTCCTGCTATTGAAGGTCCGATGCAGCATGCTGCATGGGCCTTAAATGTAAGAATCCCTGTTTTTTCCATTCGCCTGCCCCCCGCATAAAGCCACGAATTGCGTCGGCAGCTCATTTGAACCTGTATGTTATCCTTCCCCTTGTAAGGTCATACGGGGAAAGCTCAACCAGCACCTTGTCCCCGGGAAGTATCTTGATGAAGTGCATCCTCATCTTCCCGGACACGTACGCGAGCACCACCTGCCCGCTCTCCAGCTCCACGCGGAAGGTGGCGTTGGGCAGCGTCTCCAGGACCGTGCCCTGTATCTCTATGTTTTCTTCTTTAGGCATCGTTATCTTCTTCCGGCATCGGGAAATTGATATTTTACTTTCATTTAGTCAGTTTAGTCAAGATTTTTGGTTCGCCGTCCGTAACGATTACCGTATGCTCATAATGCGCTGAGAGGCTCCGGTCGGCCGTAACGGCCGTCCAGCCGTCATCAAGCACGTTCACCCGCCATCCGCCGGCATTGACCATCGGTTCGATGGCCAGCGCCATGCCCCTGGCAAGCCTCGCTCCCTTGCCGGGCGGCCCGAAGTTGGGCACCTGCGGCTCCTCATGGAGCTGCCTGCCTATGCCGTGGCCCACAAACGTCCTCACCACCGAAAAACCGTTGGCCTCCACATGCCTCTGCACGGCGTTCGAGATGTCCGACACCCTGTTGCCCTCAACAGCCTGGGCTATGCCAAGCCACAGGGACTCCTCAGTCACCCGCATCAGCCTGAGGGCTTCCGCGCTGGCGCTGCCCACCGCCACGGTAAGCGCCGCATCGCCGTAGTAGCCCTTATAATATACACCAAGGTCGATGCTTAGTATATCGCCGTCTTTCAGCTTGCGCTCCGAGGGTATGCCGTGCACGACCTGGTCGTTCACGGAGGCGCAGATGCTGGCCGGATAGCCCCTGTAACCCTTGAAGGCGGGTTTGCCCCCTTTTTTAACCATAAGCCCCTCGGCGAGCCTTTCAAGCTCGATGGTGCTTACGCCCGGGGCGGCCTCGCCCTTCAGTTCCTCAAGGGTTTCCGCCACAATCCTCCCCGCCTCGGCCATGAGCGCTATCTCATCAGCCGATTTCACTAAAATCATGGGCGCCTTTTTTCTATCAAAGAGCTTTTTCTCTATTCTCAGCCGCGCCTTCCCCTGAGCCTTCCCTTTTTAAGGAAGCCCTCGTAGGAGCGCGTAACCAGATGAGACTCTATCTGGGAAATCGTGTCCAGGGCAACGCCGACGACAATAAGCAGCGAGGTGCCGCCGAAATAAAACGGCACATTGAACTTCTTTATGAGTATCTCGGGCAGTATGCAGATGACCGAGAGATAGAACGCACCCACGAAGGTGAGCCTTGAAAGCACCCTGTAAATGTAATCGGAGGTCTTCTGACCGGGCCTTATGCCGGGTATGAACCCGCCGTACTTTTTCAGGTTGTCCGCCACGTCCACGGGGTTGAACACGACCGCCGTGTAGAAGTAGCTGAAGAAAAGGATCATGCCGACATAAAGGACAGTATAGAATATGGTGCCCGGGGCCAGCTGCCTGGCAAGGCTCTGCACCCAGGGTATCTGTATGAAGCCGGCCACCGTTGCCGGGAACATTATTATCGAGGACGCGAATATGGGCGGGATAACGCCCGACGTGTTTATCTTCAGGGGCAGGTGCGTGCTCTGCCCGCCGTAGACTTTCCGGCCCACGACCCTCTTGGCGTACTGGACGGGTATCTTCCTCTGGCCCTTCTCGATGTAGATGATAAACCCTATCACCGCGATAACAATCGCCATGATAAAGAGCAGCGCGAAAAGCGAAAGCTCTTTCGCGGCGACAAGCCTGTATGTGCTGGATATCGCCGAGGGGAACCTGGACACTATGCCGGCAAATATTATGAGCGAGATGCCGTTGCCTATGCCGCGCTCCGTAATCTGCTCGCCAAGCCACATGATGAAGGCCGTCCCCGACGTCAGGGTTATCATCGTCATCAGCCTGAAGCCCCATCCGGGGTGCTGGACGAACGCGCCGTCCGCCATGCCCTCCAGCCCCACCGCGATGCCGATGGACTGTATCGCGCTTATGACGACCGTCCCGTAGCGCGTATATTTGACTATCTTCTTCCTGCCCTCCTCACCCTCCTTGGCCATCTTGCCAAGTGACGGGATGACAACGGTGAGGAGCTGAAGGATGATGGACGCGCTGATGTAGGGCATGATGCCCAGCGCGAATATCGTGACCTTGGAAAGGGCGCCGCCCGAGAACATGTCGAAGAAGCCCATTATGGCCCCCCCTTTTTGCAGGAGGAACTTGCTGAGCTGTTCTCCGTTGATGCCGGGGGTGGGGATGTGGGCGCCTATCCTGTAAATGGCAAGCAGGGCCAAAGTGAAAAGCACCCTGCTTTTAAGCTCCGCTACCTTGAATATATTCTGAAAGCTGTTTAAAACGCCCAACTCAGATTACCTCGGCCTTGCCGCCGGCCTCGGCTATCTTCTTCATTGCAGTATCGCTGAACACATTGGCCTTCACGTTCAGGGCCTTCTTCAACTCGCCGTCGCCAAGCACCTTCAGGCCGTCCTTCAGAGAGCTGAGCACGCCCGTCTCGACGAGTTTCTCCGGCGTGATGTCAGTCATCTCAAGCGCGGCAAGCCTGCCGACGTTTATTATAGCGTATTCCCTATGGTTTCTGTTTTTGAAGCCCCTCTTGGGGAGCCTCCTCTGAAGCGGCATCTGCCCGCCTTCAAACCCCGCGCCCTTTGTGCCGCCGGAGCGAGCCTTCTGCCCCTTGTGGCCCTTCGTCGCGGTCTTGCCGTGCCCGGAACCCGGCCCTCTTCCTACCCTCTTGTCCTTCTTCCTGCTACCGGGAGCCGGCTTTAACTCCTCTATCCTCATCGGTCTTCTCCTTGTCAGATGATAATTCCTCTTCGCCTCTGCCCCTGACCCTCATGACGCTGTCGAAATCCTTCAGCTTCATGAGGCCGTCGAGCGTTGCACGGACTGTATTATACGGGTTGTGGCTGCCCAGGGACTTGGCCACGATGTCGTGTATGCCGGAGACCTCGAGGATGGCCCTCACCGGCCCTCCGGCGATAAGGCCCGTACCCTTCTTGGCCGGGTTCATTACAACGTTTATGGAACCGTATGTGCCCACCACCCTGTGCGGTATGGATCCTTCCTTGAGGGGGAACTTCACAAGCGATTTCTTCGCGCTCTCGATGGCCTTCCTTATGGCCTCAGGCACCTCGGACGCCTTGCCCTTGCCCATGCCGACCGTGCCCTCGCTGTCACCGATGACGACAAGCGCGCTGAAGGAAAAACGCCTTCCGCCTTTCACGACCTTGGCCACCCTGTTTATGAAAACTACCTTGTCTTTAAGATTAAGCCCCTCAGGGTCTATTCTTCCCACCATACCTCCTTAAATGATGTCGAATGAATCCGTTTTAAAATTCAAGGCCGCCCTCCCTGGCCCCTTCGGCCAGTTCCTTTATGCAGCCGTGATATTTGTAGCCGCTCCTGTCGAACACCGCCTTGCTGACCCCTTTGTCCCTGGCCCTCTTCGCAAGCAGCGCGCCGACCTTCCTGGCCATCTCCTTGTTGCCCCGGTTCTTCCCGCCGGATGCGGAAAAATCCTTCTCTATGCTTGAGGCGGCCGCGACCGTGGCGCCCTTCTCGTCATCTATGAGCTGAGCGTATACGTACTTGAGGCTCCTGTAAACGGATATCCTCGGCCTTTCGGCTGAGCCGCTCAGTTTCTTCCTGACCCGTTCGTGCCTTCTATCCTTGGCTATAAGCGTCTTGACCGTCAATTGGACCCTCCGTCTCTATTTCTTCCCGGTCTTGCCGGCCTTGAGCTTGATGCGCTCGCCCGCATACCGTATGCCTTTGCCCTTGTACGCGTCCGGCGACCTGAGCGCCTTGATGTCCGCCGCAACCTGTCCCAGTTTCTGCTTGTCTATGCCGGTGAGCGTCAGGGCCGTCTGCTTCTTGTCCACCTCGGCGCTGATCCCCGCCGGGAGCGCATACTCCACAGGGTGCGAATACCCCAGCGAGAATACGATCTTGCCGCCCTGCACCTGCGCCCTGTATCCGACGCCGACTATCTCCATCGCCTTCGTGTACCCCTGGGAGACACCGGTCACCATGTTGGACACAAGACTCCTGGAAAGCCCGTGAAGGGCCTTGTTCTGCCTGGAGTCGTCCGGGCGCTCGATCACGAGCCTGCCGTCGGCCTCCTTTATCTCCATCCTGCCCGGCAGCTCCCAGGAAAGCTCGCCCTTGGGCCCCTTGACGGAGACGCTCCTGCCGCTTATCTTTATGTTCACGCCCTTGGGGACGTCTATGGGTTTCTTGCCTATTCTTGACATTTTCTCCTCACCCCTACCATATATAGCAGAGCAGCTCGCCGCCAACCTTGTCTCTGCGGCATGACTTGTCTGAAAGCACGCCGCGAGGGGTCGTGAGAACGGCCGTGCCCACCCCGCCCATGACTTTTGGAATATCTTTACAGCCCACATACAGCCTGCGGCCGGGTTTGCTGACCTTCTGGAGGTCCGTTATGACAGAATCCCCGTCCACGTACTTGAGGTTTATTCTCAATATGCCCTGCCTGCGGTCCTTTATGACCTTGTAGGCCCTTATATACCCCTCCTCCTTCATTATCTTCGCTATCTCCAGCTTCATCTTGGAGGCGGGTATGTCCACCTTCTCCGACCTCACGCGGATGGCGTTCCTTACTCTAGTCAGCATGTCTGCTACAGGGTCTGTAAGCATCTCACTCCTTCTCCTACCAGCTTGATTTGGCCACGCCAGGGATCTGGCCCTTCAGCGCCAGGTTCCTGAAGCAGATCCTGCAGATGCCGAACTGCCTCATGTAGGCCCGCGGCCTGCCGCAGATATTGCAGCGGTTGTGCGCCCTCACTCCGAACTTGGGCGGCCTCTTGGATTTCTCTATCATCGAAGTTCTTGCCATTTCTGCTCCTTATCTCCTGAACGGCACGCCCAGGTGCCTGAGAAGGGTCTTGGCCTCCTCGTTGTTCCGGGCCGTCGTGCAAATCGTTATGTCCATCCCGTGGACGATTTCTACTTTATCATAATTTATTTCGGGGAATATGAACTGTTCCTTGATGCCGAAGTTGTAATTGCCGCGCCCGTCGAACGCCTTGTCCGGCAGGCCCCTGAAGTCCCTTATCCTGGGCAGGGCAAGCGATATGAGCCTGTCAAGAAACTCGAACATCCTGTCGCCCCGGAGCGTTACCTTGCACCCTATGGGCATCCCCTTGCGGAGCTTGAATGTGGCTATGGCCTTCTTGGCCCTGGTGGGGACGGCCTTCTGGCCGGAAAGCTGCGTCAGCTCGTTCTGCACCGAGTCGAGCAGCTTTATGTTCTGGACGGCCTCGCCGAGCCCGACGTTGAGCACGACCTTGTCTATCCTGGGCACCTGCATGATGTTCTTGTACGAATATTCCTTTATCAGCGCAGGCACTATCTCCTGCTTGTATTTATCCCTGAGCCTCGGTGCCATCCTCAGTCAATGACCTCCTTGCACTTTTTGCACACCCTGAGCTTCTTGCCGCCTTCGAGCACCTGCGTGCCTGTCCGCGTGGCCGCGCCGCACTTGGGGCACACAAGCATCACGTTGGAGATGTGCAGGGGCGCTTCCTTATCTATGATGCCGCCCTGCTGATGCTGCTTCGAGGGCTTCATGTGCTTTTTTATCATGTTTATCTTCTCGACAGTGAGCTTGCTCTTGGCGGGCATGACGGCCAGTATCCTGCCCTGCTTGCCTTTTTCCTTGCCCGCTATTACTTTTACGCTATCGCCTTTCTTGATGCCAAGTCCCATTACCTGCACTCCCTCCTTAAAGGACCTCAGGGGCCAGTGAGATTATTTTCATGTATTCCTTCCACCTGAGCTCCCTTGCGACGGGTCCGAATATCCGGGTGCCCACCGGCTCGCCCGCCGGGTTCACAAGCACCACCGCATTCTGGTCGAAGCGGATATACGAACCGTCGGGCCTGCGCTGCTCCTTGCGGGTCCTGACCACAACGGCCCTGGCCTTCGAGCCCTTCTTGACGGTGCCTTCCGGGGAAGACTCCTTGACGCTTACCATTATCACATCGCCCAGCCTGGCGTACCGCCTCCGGGAGCCCCCAAGCACCTTTATACAGCAGACCTTTTTTGCGCCCGAGTTGTCCGCGACATCCAGTATGCTCTGTACCTGAATCACTTCCCAGCCTCCTCACCTAGTATCTGGGCGACCCTCCACCTCTTGTCCTTGCTCAAAGGCCTGGTCTCCACGATGACGACCTTGTCGCCTTCCTTGCAGCGGTTCTCCTCATCGTGCGCCTTGAACCTCTCGACCTTCTTTACCGTCTTCTTGTAGGTGGGGTGCTGGAAAAGCCTCGTGACGGCAACAACAACGGTCTTTTCCATCTTGTCGCTTACAACCGTGCCGGTGAAAATTTTCTTAGCCATCTTTATTTACCGCCCTCGCGCTGTTTCACGTCTTTTTCGCCTATTATGGTAAGGATGCGGGCAATCTCCTTCCTCACCGTCCTTATCCTTTTGGGGTTCTCTATCTCACCCGTGGCCTGCTGGAACCTGAGATTGAAGAGCTCCTTTCTCAGGTCGCCCTCTTTCAGCCGCAGCTCGTCCACGGTCTGGCTTCTGATTTCAGATGGCTTCACAGCATCTCCTCCTGACGTTTCACGAACTTTGTGGCCATCGGCAGCTTGAAGGACGCAAGCCTCATGGCCTCCCTGGCCACGTCTTCCGTAACGCCCGAGACCTCGTAGAGTATCCTGCCCGGCTTCACGACCGCCACCCAGTACTCCGGCGCGCCCTTGCCCTTTCCCATACGGGTTTCAGCAGGCTTCTTCGTTATCGGCTTGTCCGGGAATATCCTTATCCAGACCTTGCACCCTCTTTTGGCGTGCCTCGTGATGGCGACCCTGGCCGCCTCTATCTGTCTGCTGGAAATCCAGGCGGGCTCAAGCGCCTTCAGCCCGAAGTCGCCGAAGTCCACTTCCGAGCCCCGGTACGCCTTGCCGTTCATGTTGCCTTTTTGCATCTTTCTGAACTTTATCTTTTTAGGCGCTAACATTTTCTAAAAACCCCTTCTATGACATTGAACTTTCGGGAAGTATGTCCCCGTGGTATATCCATACCTTGACGCCTATGACGCCGTAGGTGGTGTTGGCCTCGGCAAGCCCGTACTGTATGTCCGCCCTGAAGGTGTGAAGGGGGACCCTGCCTTCCCTGTACCACTCGGTGCGGGCTATCTCCGCCCCGGCCAGCCTGCCGGAGCATGTGACCTTTATGCCCTGCGCCCCGAACCGCAGCGCTGAGGCGACCGCCTTCTTCATGGCCCTCCTGAACGCCACGCGCTTTTCTATCTGGAGTGCAATGTTCTCTGCGACCAGCTGCGCGTCTATCTCTGGCTTCCTCAGCTCCTTTATGTCCACGGAGACTTCCTTGCCCGTGGCCTCCTGGAGGTCCTTCCTGAGCTTCTCGGCCTCCGCCCCCTTTTTCCCTATGACTATCCCGGGACGGGCCGTATGGATTATTATCCGGAGCTTCTGGGTCGTGCGCTCTATCTCTACGCTCGACACACCCGCGTGGTAAAGCCTTTTCTTTATCATCCGCCTGATATGGTAGTCCTCGACGAGCTGGTCCGCATAGCCCTTCTTCTGGAACCACCTGGACTCCCAGCTCCTGGTTATCTTGATCCTTACCCCTGTTGGATGTGTCTTCTGACCCAAAATCCTCCTCCTTATTCGTCAGACAACATGATCGTTATATGCGAAGTTCTTTTCTTTATGATGTTGGCCCTGCCCATCGAGCGCGGCATCATCCTCTTCATCGACGGCCCGTCGTCCACGAACGCCCTGGCCACCTTCATCGCCTCGGGGTCCGCGTTCTTCTGCTCGGCATTGGCCATCGCGGAACGGAGCACCTTTTCCACGTATTTGGCCCCCCTGTACGGCATGAACCTGAGGGAGATGAGCGCCTCCCCAGCCTTCCGGCCCCTGATGAGGTCCACGACCCTCCTGGCCTTCCTCGGCGTAAGTCTCGCGTATCTTAAAATTGCCTTCGATTCCATCACGGTTACCTCTTTTCAGAACCCGAGTGCCCCTTGAACGTCCGGGTGGGGGAGAACTCTCCCAGCTTGTGCCCGACCATGTTGTCGGTGACATAAACCGGTATGAACTTCCTGCCGTTGTGCACGGCAAAGGTCATCCCTATGAACTCGGGAATTATAGTCGAGCGTCTTGACCAGGTCTTTATCGGCTTCTTTTCCCCGGCCTCTATCATCTTCTCAACCTTTTTGAGGAGTTTCTCTTCCACAAAGGGGCCTTTTTTAAGCGATCTGGGCACTATTTCCTCCTCCGGACGATATACTTGTCAGTCCTGACATTCTTTCTGGTCTTGACCCCTTCGGGCTTGCCCCAGGGAGAGCACGCCGGCCTGCCGCCGGAGCTCCTGCCCTCGCCGCCGCCAAGGGGATGGTCTATCGGGTTCATGACGACGCCGCGCACATGCGGCCTTTTGCCCAGGTAGCGTTTCCTGCCGGCCTTGCCGTAAGTCAGGTTCTCGTGTTCCAGGTTGCCCACCTGGCCGACCGTGGCCATGCAGCCCGAAAGCACTACCCTCACCTCGCCTGAGTTGAGCTTGAGCTGAACGTACTTGCCCTCCTTGGCCACCACCTGAACGGAAGCGCCGGCGCTCCTGGCAATCTTCGCGCCGCCTCCGGGCCTCAGCTCTATGTTATGCACCATGGTGCCAAGCGGGATGTCCGACAGCGCGAGCGCATTGCCCGGCTTCACGTCCGCTCCGGGGCCGGACACCACGGTATCGCCCGCCTTGAGCCCGTCCGGGGCCACTATGTATCTTCTCTCGCCGTCGGCATACCTGAGCAGCGCGATCCTTGATGTCCTATTGGGATCGTACTCTATGCTCTCTATCTTCGCGGGAACGCCCGCCTTGTCCCTGCGGAAATCTATAACCCGGTAGGACCGTCTCGTCCCTCCGCCCCTCCACCAAACGCTTATGCGCCCGGTATTCATCCTGCCGCCGGATTTCCTCATGCCCTTCGAAAGGGCCTTGTGCGGCTCTTTTTTGGTTACCTCTGAAAAGTCATGCCCGGACTGGAACCTCCTGCCGGGCGACGTCGGATTATAGTTCTTTATTGCCATTTAAACGCCCTCTATGAAATCTAGTTTTTCGCCTTTTTTAAGGGTGATGACGGCCTTCTTGCGGTCGGAGCCCATGCCAACGGACTTTCCCCACCTCTTCTGCTTGCCATGCACCTTCACGGTGGCGACCTTGTCCACCTTCACCTTGAATATCTCTTCAATGGCCTTTCTTATCTCTATCTTGTTGGCCTTCAGGTCCACCTCGACGAGGACCTTGTTCTCGGCCTCCTTGAGCGCGGCGCCCTTTTCGGTAAACAGGGGTTTTTTAACTATGGAATATAATTTCATAACGGCCTCTCCTCCAGAACGCTCATTGCGGCCCTGGTGGCAAGCACCCGGCTGTGCGCGACGATATCGTACACGTTCAGGTCCTTTGCCAGCACGATGCTCAGACCGGGGATATTCCTGGCCGAAAGCATGACGTTCCCGTCGGCCTCGCCCAGCACTATGAGGGCGCTCTGCTTCCCGATCCCCATGTTCCTGAGCACCCCGGCCATTTCCTTCGTGCGCGGCTTTTCCATCTTCACGCTGTCTATCACCGTCAGCTCGCCGTCGGCTATCTTCCTGGACACCGCGGCGTAAAGGGCCATCCTCCTTGCCGTCTTGGGCATCTCGTAGGAATAGTCCCTGGGCTGGGGGCCGAATATCGTGCCGCCGCCCCTCCACAGTGGAGAACGGCTGCTTCCGGAGCGCGCCCTGCCGGTATGCTTCTGCTTCCACGGCTTCTTGCCGCCGCCCGAAACGAGCCCCTTGGTCTTGGTGGCGTGCGTGCCCTGCCTCTGGTTGGCCATGTAATTGACCACCGCCTCGTGCAGGAGGGCGTCCTTGCCCGTCACCGCGAACTTATCCGACAGGCTCATGCTGTCTACCACGTTGTTCTTAGTGTCTTTTATCTCAACCGATGGCATCTCAGTCCACCTTCCTTATCTCGACAATCGAACCCGTTGCGCCGGGCACCGACCCCCTGAGCAGTATCAGGTTCTGCTCCGCCTTCACGCCGGCAATCTCCACGTTCCTCGTCGTGACCCTCTCGGAGCCCATATGCCCGGGAAGGGTCTTTCCCTTCCAGACCCTCGACGGGAAGGAGCTTGCGCCTATGGAGCCGGGGGCCCTGTTGAACATCGAGCCGTGGCCGCTCGGGCCGCCCGCGTAATTGTGCCTCTTCATGACGCCCTGAAAGCCCTTGCCCTTGGATGTGCCGCTTACCGACACCTTGTCTCCCTTGGCGAATTTCTCCACCGTGACGGTCTCGCCGACCTGGAGCCCGCTCATCGGGTACTCCTTCATCTTCCTGTAAAGGGCCTTTATCCCGGCCTTCTCGAAGACGCCCTTTTCGGGCTTGTTGACCCGCCTGGGCTTTCTCTCCTCGAAGAACCCGACCTTTATGGCCTCGTAGCCGTGCTTTTCGAGGGTCTTGACCTCTATGACCACGCCGGGTGCTGCCTCTACCACCGTGACCGGTATGAGGCGGCCGTCTTCAGAGAATATCTGCGACATCCCGAGTTTCCTGCCAAGTATGCCTGTCATTGCTTTATCTCCACATCCACACCTGCGGCGATCTCCAGCTTCATCAGAGCGTCCATCGTCTGCTGGGTGGGCTCGTAAATGTCTATGAGCCTCTTGTGCGTCCTTATCTCGAACTGCTCACGGGACTTCTTGTCCACGTGGGGCGACCTGAGGACGGTATACTTGCTTATTTTGGTGGGCAGCGGCACCGGCCCCGCAACCCTCGCGCCTGTCCTGCGGGCGGCCTCGACTATCTCCTTGACGGACTGGTCGAGCAGCCTGTGATCGTATGCCCTTAACTTTATCCTGATCTTCTGCTGATTCATTGTTGTAGCCACTATTCCACAATCTCCGTAACGACGCCCGCTCCGACCGTCCTGCCGCCTTCCCTGATGGCGAACCTCAGGCCATCTTCCATCGCCACGGGCCCTATCAGCTCAACGTTGAACGTCACGTTGTCGCCTGG
>JAJYJS010000011.1 GCA_021789215.1 Nitrospirota bacterium
ACGGGGATGTCTGAATAGAAAACTCCGGCGGGAACGGCTACTGCCACTACGCCATAGGAACTACAGAGATATCTCTGACAAGGACACCATTTTCAGAATCGTCCCCATTACCATTATCGCTAACATCTGTGCATCTTTCTTAGGCCTCCCCGGCCTCATGACCGATAATTTCCTGTCAAGGCGTTTTTCCATTTTGCTCAAGAATCCTTCCCGTCCATATGGTCGGCCGGTCCTCGTGTGGTATTTTAATTCATTGATCTCCCGTTCAGGGATTTTCTCCCGAACAAAAGCGATATAATCTCTCCTCTGTTGATCTGAAAACAATTCATCGCCCAGCAGGTCATTCCGCACGCCCAAAATATGGGCTTCGGCGCTCGAATATGGGTAAAGCTCAGCCTTCCTGACCATTTTGGCCCGCACCGGATTCTGCTCTATATACCTGGCGACCGACCACAAATAATCTTCCTTGTCTACTATACAGGAATGATATCTGCTCTCCCAAAGCCTACCCGTCTGGTTATAGGTTCTATTTACATACTGTGTATAGCACAAGGTAATGCCTTGCATCATTTTAAAAAGTGATTCGTCTGCCTTCGGTGTCACAAGCAAATGTACGTGATTGGTCATGAGGCAATAGGCAAGTATCGAGGAGCGCCATTTGTCGGAATATTTTTTTAATAGTGAAAAATAAACATCGCGGTCCGCCTCTTCAAAAAAGACCGATTGCCTGTTGTTGCCACGCTGGACTATGTGATGAGGATATCCGATTGCGACGGCCCTGGCTATTCTTGGCATAAAGCATTCTATTTCGTTTATTCCGGAAAGTCAAGAAATCTGGGATGTGTCCCGGCCGGGTTTAGTTCAATTCTAGTTCAATTCTGGCCTTGATGTCTGCCGGAATATCATTGAGCCATTTCTCCAATCTTTCGTCAAAAACGACTGACCAGCTCATTAATAATATTAACAATATTGTTAATTATTGTCAATTGTCTTTTTTTGAGGAAGACAAATTTCCGAGTCGTAACTTTCATACTGGTTGGGATGTGCGCCTATGCTGACTTCGGGGCGCATCCTGGTATCAGAACCATACCTCCGAAAACAAGGAATGGAAGGGGCATCTCGCACCCGGCCCAAGTCCTTCGAAACTGCCCTTTTCAAAATATCAGACTCACAGTTTGCCTTCCGGATCAGGTCAGGGGGTTGCGGGTTCAGACCTCACTCTATCTTCAGGACCTTTGCCCCGCGGATCCTGCGCTCCCTAAGCTCAAGAAGGGCTTTATTGGCGTCCTCAAGCCTGTACTCCTCTATTTCAGGCCGTATGGGGATTTCAGCCGCCAGGGACAAAAACTCCACGACATCCCGCCTTGTGATATTGGCCACGCTCTTTATCTCTTTCTCCATCCAGAGGTCCCTGGCATAGTCCAGCCCCGGAAAAGACTCCGCCTTGTCCCTGTCCTCTTTCCTGATCGCGTTTATTACAAGCCTCCCGCCTTTTTCAAGCGCCCTTAGCGCCAGGACAACCGGCTTCCATGCAGGCGTGGTGTCTATTATCGCATGGAGTTTTTCCGGCGGCTCCTCTTCTATCGCCCCCGCCCATTCAGCGCCAAGCTCTCTGGCGAAACGCCTCTCCTCTTCCGTTCTGGAGAAGACAAAAACCTTTGAGGCGGGATATCTGTATCCGGCCATCTTCAGGACCAGATGCCCCGAGGCCCCGAACCCGGTAAGCCCAAGGCTGTCCCCGTCCTTCAGTCCTGCAAGCCACAGAGAGCGGTAGCCTATGGCCCCGGCGCAAAGGAGCGGCGCCGCCTCGGAATCCGAAAAAACCTCCGGTATGCCATAGGCGAATTTTTCCCTGACAACGGTGTATTCCGCATAGCCCCCATCGGCGTCCCTTCCGGTTGCGGAAAAATCATCGCAGAGGTTTTCCATCCCCTGAAGACAGAACTTGCACCGGCCACAGGCGGAATTTATCCAGGCTACCCCCACCCGTTCGCCAGGCCTGAAACGGCCGGCGTCTTCTCCGGCCTTCTCCACCCTGCCCACAATCTGGTGGCCCAAAACGATGGGAAGTTTTGACGGGGGCGTCCTGCCCTCTATCTCGTCAAGCTCCGTATGGCAAACGCCGCACCTTGAGACCCTTATCAATATCTCTCCCCTGCCGGGGGCCGGGACAGGCAAGCGGGCAGGCTCCAGAGGGGTCTTGTCCACTGAAAGGTCGCGTATGCCCTTCAATATCATCGCTTTCATAAGGCGTTCACCTCTTTTTTTTAATTATATTGGAATGGGGATGGAATAAAAACCGGCGGGACAGGAGGCGCGGGGGCCAAAAACCCCCGCGTTTTACTCTCTTTATTTCCCGAACTTGGCCCTTGTATAAGGCAGCAGCCCGCCTTCGATTATAAGTTCCGCCTCGCGCTCGGTGAGGTTCGACACGGCCTCAAACGAAAACCCCTTCGTCAAGTCCTCGACCATGTAGCTCTGGCTGCTTGCGACGGCCTCCTTTACGCCCTTTATCCTCAGCCTGTCGGACTGGCTCACCCTGCCGTAGTCAGCGGGGTCCTTGAAAAGGAGCGGCAGGATGCCGAAATTTATGAGGTTGGACCTGTGTATCCTGGCAAAGGACTTTGCGATGACCGCCTTTATCCCAAGGAACATCGGAGCAAGGGCGGCGTGCTCCCTTGAAGAGCCCTGCCCGTAATTCTCCCCTCCGATGATTATCCCGCCCCCGTTTGCACGGGCCTCAAGCGCCCTCCTGCTGAAAGCCTGGTCCATACCGCTGTAAACATATTCGGAGATTGCCGGGATGTTGGAGCGAAGCGGCAATATCTGCGACCCTGCGGGCATGATGTCGTCCGTGGTTATGTTGTCCCCGGTAACAAGGAGCACCTCGGCATCGATGGCCCCGGAAAGCGGCTCCTTGAGGGGCACTTCCTTTATGTTGGGGCCTTTCTTTATCTCCGTCCTCCCGCCGGAAGGCGGTATAAGCATGTTATCGTTAAGAATATAACTTGCGGGCTCCTTGGCCTTTCTGACCTTTATGTCCGATTTGCGCGGGTCTACGATCTCCCCCTTAAGAGCAAAGAGCGCGCAAAGGAGCGGATTTGCCAGATAGACCTGCGCGTCCTTTGTGCCGCTCCTGCCTTTGAAGTTCCTGTTATAGGTGCGTATTGAGACGTGTTCAGTCCCCGGAGAGCCTCCCATGCCGATGCATGGCCCGCAGGAGGACTCCAGTACCCTTGCCCCGGCGGCGACAAAATCCCTCGTGATGCCGTCCCTGGCGAGCATCTCGGCCACCTGCTTGGAGCCGGGGTTCAACAACAGGCTCACGCCAGGGGCAACCGCACGCCCCTTCAGAATGGACGCCGTCTCTTTCAGCGCCATATAGGAGGAGTTTGTGCAGCTCCCTATGCAGGCCTGATTAATCTTCAGCCCCTCAAGCTCGCGCACGGGCTTTACGTTATCGGGGCTGTGGGGCATGGCGATAAGGGGTTCCAGCCTGGAGAGGTTTATCTCTATTGTGTCTGCGTACCGGGCGTCCTCATCCGCCTTGAGCTCCACCCAGTCCTTCTCCCTGTTTTGCGCCTTGAGGAAAAACAGCGTCCTCTCGTCGCTTGGAAAGATGGAGGTTGTGGCGCCAAGCTCCGCGCCCATGTTGGTTATCGTGGCCCTCTCAGGCACACTCAGTTCCTTTACGCCGTCGCCCGAATACTCGATTATCCTGCCCACCCCGCCCTTTACCGTGAGCCTCCTTAAAAGCTCAAGGATGACGTCCATGGCGGCAACCCACGGCCTTTTGAGCCTGCCCGTCAACCGCACGCGCACGACATCCGGCATCTTCAGCTCAAACGGGGCGCCCGCCATGACGGTCGCGGCGTCCAGCCCGCCAACGCCTATGGCTATCATGCCGATGCCGCCGCCCGTGGGGGTATGGCTGTCCGTGCCGAGGGCGATACGGCCGGGGGCGGAAAATCTTTCCAGGTTCACCTGATGGGAGATGCCGTTTCCGGGCCTTGAGAACCACGCCCCGAACCGGGCTGCGGAGGTCCTCAGGAACTCGTGGTCGTCGGCGTTCATGAAGTTGGACTGGAGCATATTGTGGTCCACGTACGACACGGCAAGGGGCACCTTCACCCTGTCAACGCCAATGGCCTCGAACTGGAGCCATGCCATCGTGCCAGTGGCGTCCTGCGTATAGACCTGGTCCACGCGCAGCCCCACACGCGAGCCAGGGCTCGCCTCCCCGTACGCGAGGTGGGCCTCAAATACCTTTTCTACTATGTTCTTCCCCATAATTTTCTCCCGGAAACAATGATTGTCGAAGACCGTCTAACAAGACATCCATTAATTTAACATATCCAAAAGGAAAAAAGACCTTCCGCTATTGATTTGGGGTGCTGAAATGTGCTATTTTATAGGCTATCATTTAATAAATAACCACTCTTTAAAGGAGACGAAATTGCCGGTAAAAAAGAAGAACATGTCAGCGATAAAGAAGACGAGGCAGTCCGAAAAGAGGCACGACAAGAATATAGCGGTGAAGAGCAACCTCAAGACGGCCGCCAAAAAGGTCGTGAAAGCCGCCGCGGAGAAGAATGCGGAGGGGAGCGCCTCCACCCTCAAGGACGCCGTAAAGGCATACGCCAAGGCCGCTTCTAAGGGCATAATCCACAGGAAGACCGCATCCAGGAAGATATCCAGGCTGGCAAAACTCACCAATAAGGCGCTTAAATCCGAATCAGCCTGACAAGCAGATCCTCGACCGGGTAGGCGCCCGAGAGCGCCCTTGCCCTGATATCGGCCTGCCGGAGAATATCCATGACCTTTTCCTCTTTATCAGGGGAAAGATTTCGCCTTGAGTACATCTTGTTCAGCGCGCCAAGGAGCATGGCCAGTTCCATCTGGCTTTTAAACTCCCTCGAAAGCCTGAAGGCCCGGTCGTAGTCCCTTTCGGTAAGCGCCCTTATAAGGTCGAAGGCGTTGTGTGCCGTCATGTTCTCCATCAGGCCTTTCAAATCGCCGATTTCCACTACAGGCTTGCCCGCAAGCGCAAGCTTTTTTATCTCCGACGCTATAAGCCCCGGTTCCTGGGCATAGTTCTCCCTCAGAAAGGCCACGACCTCTTCCGAAAGTTCGAACCCCTCATCCTTCGCTTTTTTCCTTATCCAGAGCGGCAAATCCCTGTCTCCAAGCAGGAGGGGGACAGTCTTCACGTTTTCAGAAAAACCCTCCGGGGGCTTTTTGGAGGCGGAAAGCATGAACAGAAGGCTGTGCCGCTCCGGCTTTTCGGCATATGCCTTTATTTTCTTGAGCGGGGCCGCCTTCATCTGGTCGAGGTTGTCCAGCACCACAGTCTTCCTGCCGCCCATGAAGGGCACTGAACGGAGCGCGTCTATTACGGCCTCCGGGGAAAAGCCGTCGCCCCCGGCGTCAAAACCCTCGAACGCAAAGTCCATCACATCCGGCGGAACGGTCTTTTTTATCATGAGCTTTGCTTCATACAGAAGGTATGTGTCGGCGCAATACGCCAGATATGCAGAGTCTTTAAAGCCTTTTTTAAGTTCGTTTAGAAACAGCCTCATGTCAGCGGTAGATAAAGCTTGAGACGATTTCCGAGGAAAGGTCCTTGAGGGCGCCCTGCACGGCAATCTGCCTCAGGGCGTAAACGACGTTCATCTGGCCGGTCGACTGGAACGTGACAATGAACGGGTTCTGCCCCCTCAGAGGGATTTCCCGCCCATCTGCCCCCTTGAAATAGAACTTGCCCTCTATCGAGACCTGATAAGCCGTAAAGACGTCGTTGATGTCCGTGACGCCGGTGAGGACGAATGAGTTTATGGTGCCGTATATCTGGTTTTGCGAATGGCTGTCCAGATGTATGCCCTGCTTCATCAGCTCGCCGGACAGCGCGCTCACAAGCTCGTCATCGAGTTCCGGCTCATTCGTGCCGTTTGTTATCTTCCCTATCTTTATGTCGCTTACCTGGATGGCCTTTTTCGTAAGCAGGGAATACCCGCACCCTGCGATTGCCAGGGGGACAAGCATTATCAGGACAAGCGCCGCCTTCCTCATTTCACCACGATATTTACGAGCCTGCCCCGGACGGCAAGTATTTTCGCGATTTCCTTCCCCGAAGTGAACTCCTTCACCTTCGGGTCCGCAAGCGCCTTTTCCTTCAGCATTTCATCCGGCAGCCCCTGCGGCACCATTATCTTCGCCCTGACCCTGCCGTTTACCTGCACCACCAGTTCTATTTCCTCTTCCCTTGCCGCGTCCTCGTCATACTCCGGCCAAGGCTGGCTCTGGATGCTCGGCGGCATGCCGATGGCCTCCCAAAGCTCCTCGGCCACGTGAGGGCAGAACGGGCTCAGGAGCAGGAGGAGTCTTTCGACGGCAAACCTCACCTCGCCCGCGTTCTTGTCATCCGGCTCAACAGAGGCAAGCATGTTCATAAGCTCCATCATCCCGGCAATGGCGGTATTGAAATGGTAGTCCCTCTCTATGTCCCTCGTGACGCGCATGATGGTCTGGTGCGTCTTCCTGACAAGCGGCGAAACACCCTGCGGGGTGCTCTTTGCGGCCTTCAGTTTTTCCAGGTTGCCGTATACGAGCGCCCAAATCCTTTGCAGGAACCTGTAAGCACCCTCCACGCCTTTTTCGGACCATTCCAAATCTTTTTCCGGAGGGGCGGCAAAAAGCGAGAACAGCCTTGCCGTGTCCGCCCCGTAGGCCCCGATGAGTTGGTTGGGGTCCACTATGTTCTTTTTGGATTTGGACATCTTCTCCGTCCTGCCGCGCTCCACAGGCCTGCCGCATTTTGCGCATTTCCCGTCCTTCGCCTCGGATGGATAAATCCAGCCGTGCTCAGGGCACTTGACGGTCTCCATGCAGACCATCCCCTGCGTAAGGAGCCTCTGGAAGGGCTCGGATACGCCGGAAATGCCCAGGTCCCTCACCACCCTCATGAAGAACCTCGAATAAAGGAGGTGCAGCACCGCGTGCTCCACGCCTCCGACGTACTGGTCCACAGGCATGAAGTATTTGATATTTTCCTTGTCCAGGGCGGGTTCGTCTTCCGTGGAGCAATAGCGGACGTAATACCACGAGGAGTCCACGAACGTGTCCATCGTGTCTGTCTCCCTTCTTGCCCTCCCGCAGCATTTGGGGCAGACCGCGTTCACGAAGTCCTGCGATTCGGCCAGCGGAGAGCCGCCCTTGCCGGTAAACTTCACATTCTCGGGAAGGACCACCGGGAGGTCTTCCTCGGGCACCGGCACTATGCCGCACTGCTCGCAGTAAAGCATCGGTATGGGAGTGCCCCAGTAGCGCTGGCGGGATATTCCCCAGTCCCTGAGCCTGTAGTTGACGACCCGCCTGCCAAGCCCCTTTTCCTCCAGCGCTTTTGCTATTTCCGCCCTGGCCGCCGCGCTTTCCAGCCCGGTAAAAGGCCCCGAATCCACAAGCACGCCTTCTTCCTCGAACGCCTTCCCTTCGGGCAGCGGGCCTCCGCCAGCCGGCTTGATGACCACCTTTACAGGCAGGCTGTATTTCTGAGCGAATTCATAGTCCCTCTGGTCGTGCGCCGGAACGGACATTATCGCCCCCGTGCCGTATTCCATCAGGACGAAATTGGCCGCATAGATTGGCAGCTTATCGCCGTTTACCGGGTTTATGGCGTAATGGCCCGTAAAGAGCCCGTGCTTTTCCTCCATCTTCCCGTAATGACGCTTCACCTCTTCCAGCGCCGCCTTGTCCGAAACGAGCTTCGCGGCCATAGGGTGGCCTGGCGCGATGCAGAGAAACCTGGCCCCGAAGAGCGTGTCCGCCCGTGTTGTGAATATGAGCAGGGACCCTTCCTGGCCGTCTATTTTGAAGACGGCCTCCACGCCTTCGCTTCTGCCTATCCAGTTTTTCTGCATGAGGATGACGTTTTCGGGCCATCCGGCAAGCGTGTCGCAGGCCTGTAAAAGCTCGTCCTCATACCTGGTTATCCTGAGGAACCACTGCTCAAGCTCTTTCTGCACAACATCGCTGTCGCAGCGCCAGCATTTCCCGTCTATCACCTGCTCGTTTGCAAGCACCGTCAGGCAGGATGGGCACCAGTTGACAAACGAGGCCTTTTTGTAGGCAAGCCCCTTCTCGTACATCTTTATGAAAAACCACTGGTTCCATTTGTAATAGCCGGGCGAACAGGTGGTCACCTCCCTCGACCAGTCGTAGGAGAGCCCCAGTCTGATGAGCTGTTTTTTCATGTAGGCGATGTTCTCGTACGTCCACCTGGCGGGATGCACCCCTTCTTTTATGGCCGCGTTTTCGGCGGGCAGGCCGAAGGAGTCCCATCCCATGGGGTGCAACACCTCAAAACCTCTCATCCTCTTGTAGCGGGCTATGACATCCCCTATGGCATAGTTGCGCACATGGCCCATATGTATCCTGCCAGAGGGATACGGGAACATCTCAAGACAGTAGAATTTCTCCCTGTCCGTCCGGCGGGCAGTGAAAAGCCCTTCCGCAATCCAGCGGTCCTGCCATTTGCGCTCTACTTCATCAGGCACATACTTCCTGTCCACCTGGAAATGAAAACCTCCGTCTCAAAAAAATGTTCAATTCAATAATAGCGGATAACCGGCCGGAATGGGAAATCAGGCGGGCCAAACCGCAAAGGGGCAAGAAAACAAATCACCTGGCGGAGGGGGCCTGCGGCTCCTTCTTCTTTTCGGCCGGGGCAGCGGCTTCATCATCCTTCCAGACTTCCCTGTGCGCACTCCTGAGCTTGCCTACCATTTTTATCCTGTCTTGGAACTGCTGCGTTATCCTGTCGGCGTCGTCCTGGTTGCTCACGACATGAGGCGTCACCAGCACAATAAGCTCCGTCTTGTCGGTAGTCTGCTGCGTATTGGAGAACAGGTATCCCAGGATCGGTATCTTGCTCAATATGGGTATGCCCACCCTCGAGTAATTCTTGCTCTCCCTTATCAGGCCGCCAATCAGCAGCGTATGGCCGTCTTTGACCGCCGCAGTGGTGATGGCCCTCCTGGTGTCGAAGCTCTGGAAGCCCTGCCCCGCGACCTGCACAACGGCCCCTGGCTGGCTGACCTCCTGCGTTATCTTCAACACCACCTTGTTCTGCTCGGTTATATGCGGCGTAACGGTAAGGATGGTGCCGATGGTCTTGTACTCTATCTGGCTGGAGGACTGGAACGGCGTAACGCCGTTGATGGTGCCAACGCCAGGCTGCTGCACGAGCTGGCCGGTGGCAATCGGGGTCTCGCTGCCTATCTCTATCTTGGCTTCCTTGTTGTCCATCGCCAGTATGTGAGGGCTCGCTATGACGTTCAGCTTGGACTGGCTTGCCAGGGCGTTCAGCGCGGAGGCCAGGTTTATCGAGCCTATCTTGTCCATCAGGGTCGCGGTAAAAAGCCCGACCTGCGGCGTGGCTGTCGGCGCGGCCCCCAGAGGATTCGTTTTATCCAGGTTTACGGACGCCCCCTGGGTGAAGCCTCCGCCATATGTAGGTCTCCCTGTAGTCCTGTTAAGCAGCCACTCTATGCCGAACTGACTGCTGTCGCTAAGCGTGACCTCCGCCACAAGGACCTCTATGAGCACCTGTTTGGCCGGGACATCAAGCCTCTTCAGGAGTTCCAGCACGGAAAGATATGCCCTTGGGGTCGTCTTTATGACCAGTGCGTTTATGTCGTCATACGCTGTAACGGTCATTTCGCCGATTTCGCCGGGAAGCGCCTGGATGCCCTGACCGCCCACCCCCCTCTGGGGTATTATGGCTGTTCTGGGCGCGGGCAATCCGCCGGTTTCCTTCTTTTCAGGGTAAATGCTCTTGAGGATGTCCGCCAGCTTCTTGGCCTCGCCGTTTTCGACGTAATAGACGAAGGTCTTTACGGACTCGCGTTCGGTGTCCGAGACATCAAGGGCCTCGATTATCTTCATGAACCTGGCAAGCGTCTCCGGCAGCGCCGTGACTATCAGCAGATTGGCTGGTTCATAAATGATCAAGTCGGTCCCGCGCGGCATCAGCGTGCGAAGGATGTTGGCGATGTCACCGGCCTTCACGTAATCAAGGGGTATTATCTGCGTGACGAACCCGGAATCGAGGACCACTTTCTGCCCTTTCCCCTTTTCCACGGGAATAGGCTGCTGCTTGGCCGTATCTATCGGCACTATCTTGTAAAGCGGTCCGTCCTTCACGGCGGTAAGCCCGTTCAACTCAAGTATGTTCTGGAATATCCTGAACAGGTCCTTGACCGGGAATTTCTTGTAGGACTGAATCGTGACCTTGCCGGTAATGCCAGGGGCAAGGAGGTAATTCACCTTCAAAAGCTCGCCGAAAGTCGAAATAACGGTTTCAAGGTCGGCGTTGTCGAAGTTGAGGACTATGTAGTCCTCTTTCTCGCCCTTTTCTATCCTTACAGGCTCTTCTTCTTTCTTTTCCGTCTGTTGCTGCTGCCCCGGCGGTTCAGGAAGCTTAAGCTCTTCCTGGCCGGGGGCGGGGGCAGGAAGGACCGGTGCAGGTTTTTTTACCGCCTGCCGCGGCGCACACGAAAACAGGAGGAACGCAAATGCAAGAAAAAGGGCCGTTGCCCTGTATGCAGTCTTCACCTTGAAATTGCCTTTACCCTTTCCATTGAAAGGTCGATGTCCTCGCCCATCCACCTCAAAACAGCGCTCTTTTCCCCTACGCTGACGAGCCGCGCGTTTTCAACCACATCACCCGGTTTCACCACGAACCTGCCGCCCTTGCTGTCTTCGATTATGGCAAGCTGTTTCCCGTTTTCATCTATTACGCCCTTCAGGGAAAAATCGGGCCTGGGCGGAAGCGCCTGTTTCTGCATCGCCTGAATCTCCTTCGGAGTGGGAGGCGGGGGCGGCACATGCCCTCTTTCCTTGCTGAAGAGGTCCCTGCCCTCGATATCGGCATTCCAGCCCGGCTGGAAACCGGCTATGGCCTTTTCCTGTCTCACGCCCTCTTTCCGTTTCTCCCCGGCTGCATCCCCAAGCGGGTCGTAAAAGACCGTTTCCTTTAATAAATTGGCTACTAAGATTACCATAAAGAGGGCCAAAATGCCCAATAAAAATCTCTTCCTTATCATGACCTCATCAACCCCGACACCTGCATCTTTATCCGAAGGGTATTTTTCTCCTTGTCTTTGACGTCGCCGGTGTCCTTCCGGTTTATCAGCAGCCTGTCGACCTGCATATATGAATGCGGGGAATCCATTTTTTTAAGGAAGCCGCTAAGCTGTTTTATGCTGCCCTCCGCCTCCATGTATATGGGCAGTATCCTGTAGCCCTTGCCGTTTGAGGACTGGACAGGGCGTATGGTCAGCATGGAAAGCCCCGCGGATTTTGCCATATCCTGAAGCCTGAGCTGGAGCCGGGCGAAGGCCAGCGACTCGTCTTTTTCCCTTATGACCCCTTCCTCCAGCTTTTCGAGCCCCTTCTTTGCGGCTTCGAGTTCATTTCCGGAGCTCCTTGCGCCGTTCACAAACGCCTGGTACTTCTCGATATTCGCGTAATTGGTCCCCGTCTCCTCCTGGAGCAATTGTCTCTTTCCGTCAAGCGGCTCAACCACCAGCACGTATATGGAGACAAGCAGGACAGCCAACCCCACGACCAAAAAGGACTTTCTCATTGTCCGATGTCCATCTTTATCGAGAACCTCTCAATCCCGTCCCTGGAAACCACAGGGGAGGAGAACTCCACTTTCCTGAACATCGGTGAGTTCTCAAGCGGCTCTATTATCATTGCGGCGTTGTTCGAGAACCCGGCAATCTCCACCTTGCCTTTTTCTTCAATCACGAAGCTTGAAAGCCACGCGTCCCCTGGGAGCACCCTGCTCAGCTCCGAAAGGACTTTTACCGGCTTGTTCATGCCGGACTGAAAACCGCGCAGGAATTCTTTCCTCTGCCTGATGTCGTCGAGGCTGCGCCTTGACTCAAGCAGGCCCGAAGCGCTCTTTTTAAGCCCGCTTATCTGCGCCTCCACCTTCCTGTAGGCGGAATAATCCTTGTAGTAAGCCAATACGGGCGTAAGCAGGTAAACCAGCACGCAGAACCCGGCCATCCCCCACAGCGCATAAGTATATGCCCTGGGACTGCCGGCGGAAGCAAGCCCTGATGTCCCGGCAGGTGCGAAATCCATTCTTACCGGCCTCTTTTTTGAAACGGAATGCGCGACGGCATACGCCGGGACAAGCGGCACGTTCTCATACGCCAGCGCCTGATTGAACACGCCCTCGCCGCAAAAATATACGTCGGCCGGGTCCGCGAGTTTCAGGCGTTCCACTTCCGCCTGCGCCTCGGCCGCGGCGAATGTCTTGATCAGCCCTGGTTTGCCATCGGAGAAAAATGCGGTGTAAGCGTCCTTTTTCCCCGCATATACAAAAATGCCCCTCTTCTTTTTCTTCTCCGTCAGAAACTCGTTCAGCATCTCGATAAAGGAATTCCTGAGGCCCGCTATTTTCACTCCGGCGGCCCTGGCGGCCTCCAGCGCCCATGAAATGGACTCCGTCCTTATCGCAAAAACCAGTATCTTTAGCGACCCGTTTTCCTGTTTCCGCTCTATGAAATCATATGCGTATTCCTCCGGCATCAGGGGGAGGTGTTTTTCAAGCTCGAAGGCAAGGGCGCCTTTAAGGTCTTCCCTCTTCATGGCCGGAAGCTCTATTACGTGATGCGAAAACCTCCAGTTTTCAAATCCGAGGACCACCGCCTTCACATTGAACCGTTCCTTGAGCCTGGCAAGCATCTCCCTGACGGCCGAGGATTTTCCCTGCGTGTCCGCCGGGAGCGGGGCTTCCTCAAAATGTATCCTTTTTACAGGGCCGGGAGGGAATATCCCCCTGCTTATCACAGCGGCCTGGAGCCTGTCGCCCTCCATGTTCAAACCGGCTATGTTCAAACGCTCTCCTTCCAGTACAGGGTCTTTATCCTGAAACCCTTCCCCGCGTTGGGCAGCCTCTGCACTATCGAGGTCAGCTTCACGGCATCTTCTTTCTGGCCCGCTGGCCTCGCGGATATCTCCACCCGGAAATGCAGCGACGATGTGAGGCTCGCGCCCGCCAGAGCCACTGCCGGCGGGATGGCCCTCAGCCCCCCGAAATCCCTTCTCTCTATCATCAGCCGCTCTATATCCAGCGGGTTCACCCCCAGCATCTCAAGCACTCCTTTGGAAACCGTATTCACGTTTATTCCCGTCCCATATGTGGTCAGCAGCGAGATAAGGGGCACCCCGCTGTTTTTCCTGTAAAGGTAATCTCCCTTGATGCCCTTTACCAGCATCAATTCCTCAGGCACGCTGAACAGGTCGTCCTTGGCCTTGTAAGGCGGGTCAAGCGACATGTAGTAATCGGATTTTGCGCCATTAAGGCGGTGCAGTTCATTTGGGCTCTTCCAGTCGAGGATGGAATCCGAAATCGTGGTCAAATCCTCTTCGGGCGCCCCTGCCCACAGGAACACCTTTTTAATGGTGTCCGGCGGGAGGAAGTTTATATTCAGCCTGGATTCCTCATCCGACAGCTTGACGTCGACATCTATCCCGTTTATGGTCTTCCTGCCCGATATGGACGGGCGCTCCTTGTCGGTAATCAGGTTGCCCTTGTCATCGAGCAGGTCAACCTGGAGGTCCTTATCGGTAACGAGATAGCGCATCACGTCCTCATACGCGGAAAGGGCCGCGTAGTAGGACGTGGTCTCGTCCCTGAAGTTCCTGGTGCTCATGTTCTCCTCGTGGGTGTAAAAGGCAAAGCTCATGGCCAGCACGGAAAGCAGGGCCATTACCCATAAGGTGAGGATAAGCGCTATGCCTTTTCTGTCAAAGCTCAATCTGCGTGACCCTGTAGACTTCGTCGATTGTCGTTATGCCCTGCCTGACTTTCCCGAGGCCGTCCTTGCGGAGCGTCCTCATCCCCGAGGCGACGGCCTTGTCCTTCATCTCCCTCGACGTGGCGTTCCTTGTGATCAGCTCCCTGAATTCGTCGTCTATGTCCAGCAGTTCGAATATGGCAACCCTGCCCCTGTATCCGGTGCCGTTGCACCTCTCGCATCCCCTGCCTTCCCACACGGCCTCTATGCCCTCCGCCTTCACCGGCGGGTCGGCCTCTTTCTGCACCTTGCAATAAGGGCAGATGCGCCTTACAAGCCTCTGGGCCATGACGCCGGCGAGCGTCGAGGACACAAGATAGGGCTCCACGCCCATATCGACAAGCCTCGTAATGGCGCTGGCGGAGTCGTTGGTGTGCAGGGTGCTGAAAAGCAGGTGCCCCGTGAGGGCGGCGTGTATCGAGATGCTTGCCGTCTCCAGGTCCCTTATCTCGCCCACCATTATGATGTCCGGGTCCTGCCTTACTATGTGCCTCAGCCCGTTGGCAAACGACAGGCCGATCCTGGGCCTTACCTGTATCTGGTTTATGCCCCTGAGCAGGTATTCGACCGGCTCCTCCACGGTGATTATCTTCTTTTCCGGCGAGTTCAGCTTTACCAGCGATGCGTAAAGCGTCGTCGTCTTTCCGCTTCCGGTAGGGCCCGTTATGAGCACCATTCCGTAAGGTTTTTTTATGAGCCTCCCGTACCTTTCAAGGAGCTGTCCGTCGAAACCTATTTCTTCGAGGGATATGAAGGAAGCCTCCCTGTCCAGCAGCCTCATCACTATGCTCTCGCCGTAAACCGTGGGCAGCGTCGAGACCCTTATGTCTATGTCCCTGCCGGCGAAACTCCCCCTTATGCGCCCGTCCTGCGGCAGCCGCCTCTCGGCTATGTTCATGCGGCTCAGGAGCTTTATCCTGGACGAGAGCGCAGGCTGCATCTTTGCCGGCAGCATCTCCTTGTCGTAAAGGATGCCGTCAATCCTGTAGCGCACCCTTATCAGCGTTTCCTCCGGCTCCACGTGGATGTCGCTGGCCCTGTCCTTTACGGCGTTCTCTATGATGAGGTTCACGAGCTGTATTATGCCCTTTTCCTGGGCCAGGTCCTTCAGGTGGCTCACATCCCCGTTTTCCTCGGGCACCGAGGCCTCCTCCTCTATCACGCCCTCTATGAGGCGCTGCATCATGGCGTTCCTCGATGCGTAAAGCGAGTCCAGGTGGCTGATGATGGATTTGCCTTTGGCAAGATAGAGCTTGACGTCGCACCCGAACGAGGCCCTGATGCTCTCCACCGCGTCCCGCCTGCTGGTGTCCGCAATCGCAAGCGAGAGCGTGCCGTTATTGACGCTCAGGGGCAGGAACGCGTTTTCTTTGAGAAAAGCGAAAGAAAGTTTATCTATCGGCAGGGTTTCGGGGAATTCCTTTTCGGAGATTATGGGCAGGCCGGACTGTATGGACAGGGCTTCAAGAAGCTCCTCCTCCTTCAGGCGGAGTTCCATCAGAATATCTCCCAGCTTGCGCCTGCCGCTTTCTCCGGTTTGAACCCTGAGAGCCCGGCCAAGCTCGTCATCGCTGATGTAGCCTAGCCTGAGGAGTATCTGCCCTAACTTTTCAGCCATAAAATTGCTCTATTATATCATAAGAACATTCTTCAAGGATAAGCGGGTTCTCAAGAAACAGGTTGAGCTTTAGGCCGTAAGGTCCGGATTTTTCAGGGGAAAACTCATTAAGATTACGGACCCAAGCTAGTACTTGGGAGACACGGTGCCAAGCAGGTATTTGAGGTCCCTGTCTTCGAACCTCAAACCGCCGCCGAAATAAGGCCCCCTCCAGCGGCTGTTGAGGATGTTGTCATAACCCGCGGAGAGATAGATATTCTTGAACAGGAAGTAATCCGCCCCGACGGTCACATGGGCATTTTTTGCGAATGCCTCATCCGCGGCAAAGTCGTAGGCGTCAATAAAGACCTTCAATTTGTCGTTGTAGAAGAACTGGTCGGCCCCCAGTCCGAATGTATTATCCATGACCCCGATGCGGAAAGCCGTATTCCTGAACCGGTGCGCTATCTGGGCTATGAACTCGATGTCCTTCTTTGGCGTTTCGCTTGTAACCACAACCTGCCCGTCCGATATGCCGTATTCCTTGTCGAGCCTCGCTATCGGGTTCTGGGTCACGCCGATAATGTAATATTTGTCCGGCCTGGGCTGAAGAGTGAGCAGGAACCTGCCCCTTGTATCGTGGGCCTTTGTAAGATACTGGCCCTGAAAATCGAGGAACACCCTGAACCTGTTAATCGCTCCAAGCGTCTCGTTGAGGTTTTCTATCCCCTTGTTCACGTTCTTGTAAAGGCTCTCGTCGGTGAGCAGTTTTCCAAGAGTGCCTTTGCCCTCTGAAAGGTTGGCCGTTATCTTGTCCGCCTTCTTTATGATATTGTCGATGTTCTGCTTGTTCTCGGACACCATGTCCTTGATGTCGCTCGTGGTGTTTTTGATGTTTCCAAGCACAGCGGGAGTTTCCCTCTTCAGGGTCTCTGACACGTCCCTCAGGTTCTCAACAAGCTCGCTTATGTTGTACTGGTTCTGGCTTACGACCGAGTCCAGGTTCTCTATGAGCTTGTTGGCCCTGTCAAGGGCAAGCCTGAGCTTTTTGTCGTTGGCCCTGACGGCGGCATTCGTATTGGCGGATATCTCCTTCAGGTTGTCAATAGCCGCCCTGAGGTTTTCTATCTCCCTGTCGGTAAATACCCTGTTCACGTTATTGACCAGCTTGCTTATGTCCGAGGAAACACTGGAGAACTTGCGCACCATCGTTTCTATGTCGACGGGCTCCTGAACGTGCGTTATCGTATCGCCGTCCTTAAGCACCGGCGGCTCGGAGCCGGTGGTCAGATCGAGGTATTTTTCGCCCAGGAAGCCTACCGTCTTCACGCTCGCCGTGGCATCGGAGTAAAGCACAACCCCTGGGTTCATCCTCAATGTAAGCCTTGCCTTGCCGTCAGCAAGGACAATATCTTCTATGTAACCCGCATCGACTCCGGCCACCCTTATCCTGGTCTTTTTATCGAGCCCGGAGGCGTCGCCCAGGAAGACGTAAAGCTTGTAGCCCTGCGGCCTGAGCCAGGCAAAGCCGCCCACCCAGAACGTCATGACCGACAGGAGGCCTATGACTATAAGGGCGAATATGCCTACCTTTAGCTCCGCCGATGCCTTCATGAAACGCTTATCCCCTCCACCTTGATCGGCCCTTCGAAGCTGCCGGTTATGAACTGTTTGGTAAGCGGATTGGAGGTGTTCTGTATCTCATCGGGAGCACCCTCCTCCACTATCTGCCCCTCGTAAAGGAAGGCTATCCTGCCGGCTATCCTGTACGCGCTGTGCATGTCGTGCGTTATGGCCACAGAAGTGACGTTAAGCTCCTCGCGCATTTTTATTATCAGCTCGTTGATGGCATCGGCCATTATGGGGTCAATGCCGGTCGTGGGCTCGTCATAAAGGAGTATCTCGGGCTTGTGCGCAATGGCCCTCGCAAGGCCCACACGCTTCCTCATGCCGCCCGAAAGCTCCGAAGGCATCAGGTCCTCCACATTCCTGAGCCCCACGAGACGCAGCTTTTCTATCGCCACCATCCTGGCCTCCCTGTCCTTCATGCCGCTCCTTGTCAGGGCGAAACTAACGTTTTCCCAGACTGTCATCGAATCGAACAAAGCCGCGCCCTGAAAAAGCATACCAAATTTCTTCCTGATTTCGTATAAATGCTTTTTATCAAGCCGGGTTATGTCCACGCCGGAGATTAAGACCCTCCCGCTGTCCGGCCTGAGAAGCCCTATTATATGCTTCATGAGCACACTTTTTCCAGAGCCGCTCCCTCCTATGACGACCATGCTCTGGCCCTTCTCCACCCTGAGGTTTACGCCCCTCAGGACGTGATTGTCCCCGAAGGACTTATGGACATCCACAACTTCTATTACGCTATCAGCCATGCCGTAAGGAAATAATCCGATATCAGAATCGTCATAAAGGATATGACAACCGCTCCGGTCGTGGCCTTCCCAACGCCTTCAGCTCCGCCTTCGGTGTAAAAACCCTCGTAGCAGCATATGAGCGCTATCATCCCTCCAAAAAAAGATGCCTTTATAAGGCCGCCATAGAGGTCGCTCAGCTCCAGGTAGTCCCAGGCCCTCTTCCAGTACAGGATGGAGCTTGTGTGATAGTACCATACCGCAATGGCGTAGCCGCCCAGTATGCCTATCATATCGGCCACAACGGTAAGCATCGGCATCACTACGAGCCCGGAGATGAACCTTGGCACTATAAGATACTTGACCGGGTCCGTGGCAAGGGTCTCAAGCGCGTCTATCTGCTCGGTGACCCTCATGGTCCCAAGCTCCGCCGCCATGGCGGCCCCTGCCCTCCCGGCCACTATAAGCCCCGTGAGCACCGGGCCCATTTCCCTTGTCATGGAAAGCGCGACCACGGAGCCCACAAGGGCCTCCGCTCCGAACCTCTTGAATCCCGTGTACGTCTGGAGGGCAAGCACCATGCCCGTAAAGACCGCGGTGACGAGCACGACGGGGACGCTCCTCACCCCTATCTCAAGCGCCTGCTTGAAGGTGTTCCTGATCTCAAGCGGCGGGATGAGCATCATCTTTATCACCTGCAACAAAAGAAGGAGCACCCTCCCGGTAGTTTCCGTAAACCTCAATATTATGCCGCCCAGAAGCGCCAGGAACCTAAGCACTGTAATAAGACCTCCTTGCACCCCTGCCAAGCGAGGTCATTATCTCGTAAGGGTTCGTGCCGGCCCGCGCGGCCAGCTCCAGATGGCTGAGCCCGTCCCCAAGCAGCACGACTTCATCTCCTTTCGAAACGTCCATCACGTCCGTAACGTCAAGGAGAGTCAAATCCATGCAGACCCTTCCGGCAACCGGGGCCCTCCTGCCGCGCACAAGCATCTCCGCCCTGTTGGAAAAGGCCCTCATGTATCCGTCGGCGTATCCCACAGGAACGGCGGCAATAACGGAGTCCCTTGGGGCGATAAATGTCCTGTCGTAGCTTACGGGTTCCCCTTTTCTGAGTTTTTTAAGCCCCATCACCCTGCTTTTCACCTTCATCACGGGCCTGAAGTCCCAGCCGGGGCCTGACGCGCCAAACGGAAGGCTGCCATATAGCAGGAGCCCTATCCTGAGGCAGTCCAGATGCGACTCCGGCATCAGGAGCGTGGAGGCGCTGCTCGACATATGGCACAATGGCCTTATCCCCTCCCGCGAAAGACTTTCCCTGAGCCCGCGGAACCTCGCAAGCTGGAGCCTCGCATAGCTCAGGTCATCGGGGTTGACCTCTGAAAAATGGCTCATCAGGCCGGTTATCCTGATTCCCGGCAGCCCCGCCATTTTCAGGATTTCCTGTTCCGCGCTCTCAAGCGGCATGCCCATTCTGCCCATGCCCGTATCCACCTTTACATGCACATTGACAGGCCTGCCGCGCTTCATCCCTTCAGCCGAAAATGCCAGCGCGGCCTCGGGTGAATGCAAGACGGGCGTCAGGGCAAGCTCCGCAAAAGCATGGACTTCGCCCTCGCCTTCGTCGAAAAGGACTATTATCTCCGTCTTTATGCCTGCCTGCCGGAGCGCCTTCGCCTCGGAAAGATAAGCCACCGCAAGGAAATCGGCGCCTTCCTCCTCCAGCGCCCTCGATACCTCAACGGCCCCGTGGCCGTAGGCGTCCGCCTTCACAACTGCTATCGCGGGAATCCCGCCTGCAAGTTTTTTCAGTTTTTTATAGTTGTATCTCAGGGCGGATAAATCAATCACCGCCTCTTGCCCTCTTATCATTTCTCTCTTTTTTTTCTCTTGCTCTTCTTATTTCAGCCCTGCTGTTTCTTTTCCTCTTCTTTTTTTTCCTTATCCACTTCCTCTTTCCTGGGAGTGACGTTTATCTCGTCGGGCTCGTTGACGCCTTTCTTGAAATTCTTTATGGCCGAACCCAGTCCGCGCCCTATCTCTGGCAGCCTCGATGCCCCGAAAAGGACGAGGACGATTATAAGGATTATAAGCAATTCCTGAAATCCTAGTCCGAACATATGCCTGCCTCCGTTGGTCCGGGCTTCCCCTGTTTCAGGAGAGCCACTGCGTTTCGAAAATCCCCTTCCGTGTTTATGTTGACGAAAGAGGCGCCTTCAGGGTCTATCCTGCGGACGTCCGCTTCTGCCAGGTAGCTCACCGGAACATCATTCAGGAATTCCTGAAGCCCGGTCTTCCCCGCAAGTATCCTTTTTTCCATCTCGCCAAGGCACCTTGAGGAATAAAAAGACAGAAGCGGCTCGGGCCAGCCCCTCCAGAGCGGGGAAAGCACATCAAAAGAGCCTTTTTTATCGAGCATCGATGCCATTTTCAGGACAAGCCCCATGTTAATAAAGGGCATGTCGCAGGCGGCAACAAACACCCAGGAGGCCCCGGTCGCGCGCAGCACCGAAAAAATGCCGGTCATCGGCCCCCTTGCCGCGTAAACATCCCCTATGAGCGGGACCCGGAGATAAAAATACTTTTCAGGCTCGTTGGTGCTGACAACAACCCTGCCGGAAAAAAACGGCAAGCCCCCCAGGGCGCTTACGGCGGAATCTATCAGTCTTCTGCCCTCAATCTCGATAAAGCCTTTTGTAATGGGGTACCTGGTGTTTTCGCCCCCTGCAAGAACAGCGGCAAACATAAGAGATAGTTTATGGGAATTCAGGCTTAAATACAAGAAAAATGGAGGGGTAAATTTCTTTTCAGGCTTCCTCTTCGCCCAGGTCGCGGAGTATTTCCTCTATCAGTCCCATGGCGTCCCTGGCCGCTTCCTCATCCACCTTCTGAATGGCGAACCCGGCGTGGACAAGCACGTATTCACCCACCTGGGCCTCTTCGGGCAGGAGCATCAGGCTCACTTTCCGGCGTGCGCCGTAGGAATCCACAGTTGCCATATATCCGTTCTTATCGACTATCCTGGATGGAATTGCGAGGCACATCCTCTTTCCTCCTGACCTCCACATCCCATTTTTTAAGCCTTCCAACAACGGCCTCAAGCAAGCCGGGCATGGCGCCGCCAAGCTCGGGGGAGAGTTCAAGCCCCAACTCGACGGCCTTGGGCTCTATACCCACAAGGCAGATCTCCTCCGGGGCGGTGTCCGTGATGTCCATCGCAAAGAGCATGTCCTGCACGCCTATCTGGTGGACTGAAAATTTCTGGGACAGCGCGGAGGGAATCTCCGCCCCCTCGAATATCCTGAGAGATGCCGGAGCGGAACCGGAATTGACCGCATCGACAATAAGCAGCCTTTCGGAACCCTCGATGAAAGGGAGAAGGTCGAGCCCCATCGTGCCACCGTCCAGGAGGCGCACATGCCCCGGAAAACTGTAATTTTCCTCAAGGGCCCTTATCGCGTGGACCCCGACCCCCTCGTCTCCCATCAGTACGTTGCCGATGCCAAGTACCGTTATTCCCATTCCCTGCCGGTTATGAACTTGTAGCCCCCGAATATCGAGCCCAAAAGCCCGTTCTTCTCCGCCTGGTCCAAGTAAACGGCTATGTAGACATGAAGTATCGCGAAGGCCCAGATGAAGTAGAGCACCAGATGGTGCCAGAACCTTATGGTCTGCACGTTCATCAGACTGAGCAGCCAGCCTCCGAGTATCAAATGGAAAAAGGCGGGGTCGTTCACCTGGTACAGCGCGAAGCCGGAAAATATCTCCCACAGGAACATGACGAAAAGGAACAGGTAGGCGATCCCCGCGCACGCCGTGTGTCCCGCGGCGTAAGGCGGCTTTTTGCTTGCAAAGAGATAGAACCGGGTGGCGTCCCCAAGGTCATGCCTTTGCTGCCTTGTGAACGGGAAAAACACCCTCCAGTTGGCGTACCTGTTGCCCGCGAAGGCCCAGTATACCCTGAGGGCTATCATCATCAGGAAAACGTAGGCCGCGATATAGTGCAGAAACCTCATCCAGCCCATCGTGTAGGAGTAGTCCGCGCCGGAGCGGGGGTGCAGGAAGGGCGAGCCGATGTAAAGCCCGGTCACGGAAAGGAGGATAATGGCCAGAAAGTTTATCCAGTGGGTAAACCGTACAGGGAATTCCCATATGTAAGTCCTCTTCCTCTCCATTTTACCCTCCTTTCTAGACTATCTTTATCTTCAAAAGCTCCCTGCGGTTTGCGTCCGTAATGTGGACGGCGCAGGCCATGCAGGGGTCGAAGGAATGCACGGTCCTCAGTATCTCCAGCGGCTGGTCGGGGATTGCGACCGGCGTGCCCAGGAGGGCCTGCTCATACGGCCCCCTCTGGTCTTTTGCGTCCCTTGGGGACGCATTCCATGTGCTTGGGACCACGCACTGGTAGTTTTCGACCTTGCCGTCCTTTATCCTTACCCAGTGGCAGAGCGCGCCCCTGGGGGCCTCGTGGAAGCCGTAGCCCTTGGCCTCCTTCGGCCAGGAAGAAGGTTCCCATTTACTGTTGTCATGTATCCTCAGGTCGCCTTTTTTCATGTTGCCGGCAAGCTGCCCTATCCACACGGGGAGCATCTCGGCAACCACAAGGGTCTCGATGCCCCTTGCCGCCGTCCTGCCCAGTGTGGAAAACAGGGCCTCCGGCCCGACCGCAAGTTTTTTCAACACCATGCCGACGACCTCTTTTACCCTCGGATGCCCGGAGGCGTAGGCGACCAGCATCCTCGCCAGCGGCCCGACTTCCATCGGGTGGTTGTCGTACCTTGGGGACTTGACCCAGCTGTATTTCTTTTCGGTGTCGAGGAACTCGAAAGGCGGCTTGGGACCCGTATACTTGTAATCCGTCACCCCTTCAAACGGGTTTTTCGAGGCGTTATTGCCTTCCTTGTACTCGTACCAGGAATGCGTGACGTACTCCGTTATCTTGGCTTGGTCAACGGGATAGACCTTGCCCAGGTTCTTGCCAAGTATGATGCCCCTTGGCAGGAAAAGGTTGTCAGTGTTGGAGATGTCGTCTTTGGGGAACTCTCCATAAGCCAGGAAGTTTCCCACGCCCGCGCCGTATCCGGCCCATTCCTTGTAGAAAGAGGCTATCGCAAGAAGGTCGGGCACATAAACTTTTTCCACGAATTCCTTCGCCGTATTGGCCATCTGCTGCATCTTGGCTATGCTGTGGGCGTTGATGGTCATCTCGTTGTTGGGGTTCAGGGCAGCGGCCATTCCTCCCACCAGATAGGTCTGGGCGTGAGGGTTCTTGCTGCCCAGGATGGCATGCATCCTTATGACGTCCTTCTGCCAGTCCAGGGCCTCAAGGTAATGGGCAACGGCCATGAGGTTGGCCTCGGGCGGCAGCTTGTATGCCGGGTGCCCCCAGTACCCATTGGCGTAAAGGCCGAGCTGGCCTCCCGCCACGAACGATTTGAGCTTGTCCTGCACGCCCTTGAAATATACGGTGCTCGAATTATGCCAGTCCGATATCGACTGGGCGAGCGCCGATGTCTTGGCCGGGTCGGCCTTCAGGGCGCTGACTATATCGACCCAGTCGAGCCCGTGCAGGTGGTAAAAATGGATTGTATGGTCCTGCACATACTGTATGCCGGTGATAAGGTTCCTTATCAGCCTTGCGTTGTCAGGAATCGTGATGCCAAGTGCGTTTTCGACAGCTCTCACGGAGCTGGTGGCGTGAACCGTCGTTCAAACCCCTCATATCCGCTGGGCGAATGCCCAGCAGTCCCTCGGGTCACGGTTCTTGAGTATCAGCTCGATGCCCCTGAACATCGTCCCGGATGCCCAAGCGTCCTTGACCTTCCCGCCTTCCACCTGGGCCTCGATCCTCAAATGCCCTTCAATCCTGGTAATTGGGTCAATCGCGATCTTAGGCATTTCCTATTTCTCCTCCCTTTCCTCTTCGGTTTTATGTTTCACTGCCCTTATGATGCCGTGAGCGGCGACTGCGGCGGCGGTTGCCGCGGCAACCCCTATACCTACGTCGTCCGCCGTTGTTTCAACCCCAAAGCCCGGCACTTTGGGCAGTCTTCTGTAGAAGGGGCTCATCGTGTCCCAGAAACGCGGGGCGGCACAGCCTATGCACCCATGGCCCGCCTCGACAGGCCAGCTTGTGCCCTGGTTCCACCTGACCGCAGGGCAGTTCTTGTACGTCTCGGGGCCCTTGCAGCCCATCTCGTAAAGACACCAGCCGTTCTGGTGTCCGTAATCCCCCCACTGACGCACAAACCTGCCAGCGTCATAGTGCGCCCTGCGCTCGCACCCGTCATGGATGCGCGTGCCGTATGCGAAAAGAGGCCTTCCCATTGAATCCGTAAGGGGGAGGCTCCCGAAAGTCAGGTAATGCACAACCGTGGCCGTGAGGTTCACGACGTTTGCCGGGCAGCCCGGAAGGTTTATCAGGGTGATCCCCTTTACGGCGTCTTTCACGCCGACAGCCCCGGTCGGATTCGGATTTGCCGCGGGTATGCCGCCGTCCCATGCGCATGCCCCGATTGCGATTGTGGCAAGCGCGCCGCCGCAGACTTCCTTTACGGTATCGATTGCCGCCTTGCCCCCCACCGTGCAGTAGACGCCGCCGTCCTTGAGCGGGATCGAGCCCTCCACCACCACAAGGTACTTGCCCTTCTGGTTCTTGACAACGTCGTCAAGCGACTTTTCAGCCTGCTTGCCGGCCGGCGCCATTATCGTCTCATGGTAATCGACCGAAAGGATATCCAGCACTATCTGAACAACTGTGGGGTCGCTGGCGCGAAGAAAAGATTCCGTGTTTCCGGCACAGTCCTGAAACTCAAGCCAGACAAGCGATGGCTTTTTGGCCTTCTCCAGGGCCTCCGCAATCCTGCCTGCACCCGAAGGAAGCGCGAGGGTAGCGGCCATCAGGGAACAGAACTTCATGAAATCCCTTCTCGATACCCCCCTTTTCCTGAGGGAATCATAGATGGTCCCCTCATTAGCTTTCCCCATAACAAACACCTCCTTCCAAAGATTAACGGCTTTCAAAAGAACTGCGGCTGAAAAAAACACAAAAACCGCAGCCCCCGCTTTCTCTTGCGCCGCAGGCCGCGAACGGATTTTCCCCTTCCCGGCCTTCCCACAATCCTTTCACATTTTTAAAGCAAACTATTTAAAAAATTTATATATCTATACAAGCTCATTATATGGCAGAGCATCCCAAATATCAATGATTTTTTATGCCGTGCCTTCAGGTCCGGCTGTCACAGGACAAGGAAGGTCTTTCCGGCCCTCGCCTCCTCGACCTCCCTTTTTTTATCCTCAAACCCTTTTTTCCCCATGAGTCCGAACGTAAGCCTTTTGCCCTCTTCCACAGAGGGCTGGTCGAATGGGTTGATTCCAAGCAGAAAGCCGGTGAGAGCGGTCGCTATCTCAAAGAAATGGAACATCTGCCCCAGGTGATAGGCGTCGATCCCGGGCACCGTAATGGTCATGTTTGGCCTGCCCGCCTTGGCAAGAGCGAGTTCGGTCGCCTCCTCCTCGGCCTTTATCAGATCAGAGAGGCCATGCCCCCTCAGAAAAGCCATGTTGGCGTATTCCACGAACACATCGGGGATCCTGAAATCGGCGCCGTAATCCTCGACCCTCATGAAGACAATCACCTTGTCCGCGGGGCCTTCCATCCACAACTGCACCTGCGAGTGCTGGTCTGTCGTTCCCACCGATGGATACGGAGTAAGCCCCAGTCCGTTTTTCCCGAGGCTCTCCGCCCACAACTGGCAGAACCACTCCGAAAACGCCCTGAGCCTGTCGGAATAGGGAAAGAGGACGTCCATGCCCCTGCCCTCAAGGGACTGCATGAGATAGACCAGGACGGCAAAAAGGAGCGCTGGGTTCTTCAGCACATCCTCGCTCATGCACTTTTCGTGAATGTCCCTTGCGCCCCGCAAAAGCTCTCCGCTGTCCATGCCGATAAGCTCCGCGAGGAGCAACCCCACGGGTGACAGGACTGAATACCTCCCTCCCACCCCCGGCGGCACCGGAAGCGAAGCCATACCCCCAGAGGCAAGCTTTCTCAGGTCTCCTTTTTCAGGGTCGGTGGTAAGAACGAAATTTTCCTTCCTGCCGGCAAGCTTTTCAAATATTATCATGAATGCCGATATGGTCTCAGCCGTCCCGCCGGACTTGCTTATGACGTTTACGGCTGTCTTTTCGATATCTATTACCGACAGGATGGATTCCAGGGTTGAAGGATCTACATTGTCGTAGATGAAAACCCCGGGGGTTTTATGTTTGTCCCTTTTCAGGTTATGGAGGGGGCTCAGGGCCTCAAGGACGCACTTAGGGCCGAGTGCGGAGCCTCCTATGCCAAGCAGCAGGAAATTCTCGAAATCCCTGAGCCGCGCCGCCTGTTCCTTTACCGCGCTTGTGTCCTGCCAGGGCAGGTCCAGCCAGCCCATCTCCGCGCGTTTCTTCTGTTTCAGCTCCGAGATCGCCGCCAGCGCCTTGCTTCTGGCCCCCTCTATCCCGCGCTCCGTAATCCCTTTTGCCCCTATGACCTCCGCCATCATGAAAGAAAAATTGAAGCCTAGCATTGCAAAACACCCTCCTTTTTTATATCTGCCAGTATGATTTCAAAGTGTTTCCTGTTTTTTGTCTCTATGGTGAACTCGACCGCGGTCTTGTGGAGCGGGTATCCCTGGGGGTTCCTTTCATGGACCACATTGAGGATGTTGGCCCTGTTACGGGCGATTATCCCGGTAAGCCGGTTCAGGGAACCGGGCAAGTCGTCTATGACGACACGGAATGAATTCACCCTGCCGCCCGATATGAGCGCCCTCCGCACCACCCTGTCGACCAGGCTGAAATCTATATTCCCCCCGCTTACAACAAGGACAATCCTCTTGCCCCTGAACCTTTTTGGCTCACGCATCAGGAAGGAAAGGGGAGCGGCCCCCGCGCCCTCAGCCACGAGTTTTTTCCTTTCCATTAAAAGAAAGACGGCATCGGCTATCGAATCATCCGGGACGGATGCCATAGCATCAACATGTTCGCGCATGATGCGGAAAGTTTTATTGCCCACGCAGCCCACCAGTATCCCGTCCGCAAGGGCGTATGAAGCGGAAGGCTTCCTTTTGACAATCCTCCCGGCCCGGAAGGACTCAAGCGCCGACAGCGCCGCATCGGACTGGACGCCTATAATCTTTGTTTTCGGGGACAAGCCTTTTACCGCTACGGCAATTCCCGATATCAGCCCGCCCCCGCCGACAGGCACCAGCACGGCATCCGGTCTTTCCAGCTCGTGCGCTATCTCAAGCCCAGCTGTCCCCTGCCCGGCTATGACGTCCTCGTCATCGAATGGATGGATAAAGGCATACCCCCTCTGTCTCTTTGCGAAATCCACGGCCTCGGAGAGTGTCTTCCCGTGAAGCACCACCTCCGCCCCGTAATGCCTTGTGGCCTCCTCCTTTACGGCGGAGACCGTCTCGGGCATTATTATCCGCGCTTTTACGCCCAGAGTTGCAGCGGCATAGGCCACCCCCTGGGCATGGTTGCCCATCGAGGCTGCCGTAACTTTGGCGGCACCCGAGCGCAGTATCTTGTTGAAAGAACCGCGCACCTTGAATGAGCCTGTTTTCTGGAGGTTTTCGCATTTGAGCCAAACCTCCGCGCCGAATGTCCTGCTCAGGAAATTGGAGAATAAAAGAGGAGTCCCCGATATGTAAGGCCGTATGCTGCTCGACGCCTTTTCTATCTCGGGCAGGGTCATTATGAGGAGATTATATCATTGTCCTTTCCGGCTGTCCTTGCCTCCCTGACCCCTTCTATGAGGATCACGGTGAAGACAACCGTGAACCCGATAAGTATCCCTATCGGATTTATCAGCCCAAGCTTCATAAGGACAAGCAATATTGCGACCAAGGCCATAAATCGCATCATGCTGAAAAAGACAAGCCTCGTGGCGGCCTTTTCCGCGCCAAGGAGCCCCGTAACGCCCCATACAAGCCCCTTCAGGTTTACAAGCCCAAGCAGTCCGCCAATCAGCACGCTTATGGGTATCTTCTTCCATTCGAGAAATGCCGAAAGCCCCGCAACCGGGACAAGCGCCAGCACACTGTTTCTATAGACCCTTTTTATCATTGTCATTCCTGCCAGCCTCTTTTTTGTTGATGAATTTGAAAAGCTCTATAAACCCAGCCACAATGCCCAAAAAAGTGAACGCTATGAGCAGCCAGGGGGAGGTGCCTAATAATTTGTCGAGAAAATACCCTATCGCAAGCCCCACGAACGTGGAGACAACGAGATTGATCCCCACCATGCTGGCATCCAGCAACTGCCTTAAATTGGTTTTGGCCATATTGAATTATACAGTAAAAGAGGGCTTATCGCGGCAAAAGCAACAAAAGAAGTCATTCCGGCTTGTCCGGAATTCTTTAAAAAGGATTCCCGGCCTTGCCAAAAAACCTCTGGCTTTTCGAGGATCCCTGCTCGCTTCGGGAATGACAAAGGATTGGCTATATCTGAAGCGCAGCAATAAAGAAAAACAGACAGCGGAAAATTATTTCTCCCCGCTTAAATACTTGTGAATGGCCCTGGCGGCGCGGCGGCCCGCGCCCATCGCGGATATGACGGTCGCGGAGCCGGTCACTATATCGCCCCCGGCGTAAATGCCCTCACGGCTGGTCTTTCCGGTCTCCTCATCCGCGGCTATATAACCCCGTTTTGTAAGCGCAAGCCCTTTCGTGTTCTGCGGCACAAGGGGGTTAGCGCCTGTGCCGATGGCCATTATGACGGTGTCCACAGGTATCTGGAACTCGGAACCTGTTATCGGTTTTGGAGACCTTCTTCCCGACTCGTCAGCCTCGCATAAATCCATCCGCACGCACTCGATGGCCTCCACCCATCCGTTCCCGCCGATTATCCTCGCCGGGTTTACGCAAAGCTCGAACCTTACACCCTCTTCCCTGGCGTGGTGGACCTCCTCTTTCCTTGCGGGAAGCTCGACCTCGGAGCGCCTGTAAACCAGCGTGACCTCCCTGGCCCCAAGCCGGAGGGCGTTCCTCGCGGCGTCCATCGCCACATTGCCTCCGCCCACGACAGCCACGCGCTCCCCCACCCTTATCGGCGTGTCGTATTCCGGGAACTGGTAAGCCCTCATAAGGTTCACGCGTGTAAGGAACTCATTGGCGGAATAAACCCCGTTCAGGTTCTCGCCTTCTATGTTCATGAACTTCGGCAGCCCGGCCCCGGTGCTTATGAATACCGCATCGTAATCGTCCAGGAGTTCATCAACTGTTATGAGCTTGCCTATGACGGCATTGGTGACAATCTCCACGCCCATTTTCCTGAGCGACTCTATTTCCCTGCGCACGATGTCCTTGGGGAGGCGGAACTCCGGTATCCCGTAGAACAGGACGCCTCCCGGAGCGTGAAGGGCCTCGAATATGAAAACCTTGTGCCCCTGTTTGGCCAAATCATATGCACAGGTAAGCCCTGCCGGGCCGCTGCCCACCACGGCGACTTTCTTTCCAGTCGGGGGTGGAAGCGGCGGCGTCCCGCCCTTGCCGTTTTCCCTTTCCCAGTCCGCGGCAAACCTTTCGAGCCTGCCTATCGCCACGGCCTCGTGCTTTTTGGCAAGCGTGCAGAACTTCTCGCACTGGTTCTCCTGCGGGCAGACCCTCCCGCATACGGCAGGCAGGAGATTGGTTTCTTTTATCTTATTTATGGCCTTCTGGAATTCCCCCGCCTTCAAAAATGCTATGAATTCCGGTATGGGCACGCCGACCGGGCACCCGCCCACGCACGGCCTGTTCTTGCAGCCAAAGCAGCGCGAGGCCTCCTCAAGCGCAAGCTCCTTCGTATATCCAAGCGACACTTCCTTGAAATTGGAGCGCCTTGCCAAAGGGGCCTGCTCCGGCACCGGTGTCTTAGCCGGTATTATTTTTGGTTTCTTTTTCTCTTCCACGATGTTTTTTTTCTCTTTACTCCCCTTCGGAAACCGCGTGGGCGTGGCGCTTCTTCCATGCCTCGAACGATTCCTTTTCCTGCGCAACGTACATCTTCTGGCGGCCGAGGAGCATGTCCCAGTCCACAAGGTGTCCGTCAAAGTCGGGGCCGTCGGCGCAGGCGAATTTCGTTTCGCCCCCAACCCGCACGCGGCAGCCGCCGCACATCCCCGTGCCGTCTATCATTATGGTGTTAAGGCTGACTATCGTCTTCACCTTGAAGGGTTCCGTCGTCCTGCACACGAACTTCATCATTATCGCAGGCCCCACAGCCATTACAAGGTCCGCGCCGCCTTTTGAAAGCTCCTGCTCAAGCGCGGCCGTAACGGGGCCCTTAATACCCCTGCTTCCGTCATCGGTCGTCACGACAACCCTGTCGCAGACGGCGTTCATCTCCTTCTCATAGACCAGCAGGTCCCTGCTCCTTGCCCCCATCACGGTGACGACCTCGTTGCCCGCGGCCTTGAACGCCTTCGCTATGGGATAGAGCGGGGCCACGCCGAACCCGCCGCCCACAAGCACCACCTTGCCGGTTTTTTCGATGTGCGTGGGCTGTCCAAGCGGCCCGCAGAGGTCCAGTATCTCGTCCCCGGCCTTCATGGTGGCCATCTCCGAGGTGGTCTTCCCGATGGCCATCACGATGAGGCTTATGGTGCCTTCCTCCGGATTGATATCGGCAAGCGAGAGCGGTATCCTTTCGCCTTTTTCATTCAGGCGGATTATGACGAACTGTCCGGGTCTTGCCTTTTTTGAAATAAGCGGGGCGCTCACTTTGTAATAGAAGACGTCGGGCGGGCGTATCAGCTTCTTCTCGATTATCTTGGCACTCATCCATCACCCCGGGTAAGAACAGGGAAACCGGACATCTCAAGTGGAGATGCCCGATTCCGGTTTTATCAAGCCGTTCTCTTCAAATCCCGGCTGTAATTTTTACGCGCCGAGCCCCAAATGCGGCTTGGCGGCCTTCTCGATTTCACGTCTTGCGGCCATGTCCATAAGCACCCTCTCGGTGCCGAACCTTCCGGGCTCGTACTTCTTGAGCTTCAGCTCCGCCCTTGCCTTGTCTATATACTCAAGCGTCATGGCCAGCATTTTTTCCGGGTCGGGCTCGAAGTGGAGCGCTCCCCTGAACCTCTCGAACCAGACCTCGGTCATTATCCTTGTGACTTCCTTGCTGGAGCCCACCGGGGACTCGCCGCCGAATATCACCGGCACCCCGGAGGCGGCAAAATAGCAGCCAATCGCCATAGCCTTCTCGCTCATCCATTCGGGCGCTATGCCCACAGCAGGCATCCCGCCTATCTCGTCGGAGAGGCCGCCCTCGGCCGCCATTGCGGAGGCTATCGTAAGTATCCTCGAGTTGTCAACGCAGGCCCCCAAGTGAAGTACCGGCGGTATCCCTATCGCCTCGCAGACCTCCCTGAGACCCGGCCCGGCGTTCTCAAGCGCCATCTCGGGCGTGAGATATCCGGCGGTGCCGCAGGCGCCCGAGCCGCATCCGGTCGAGACTATCAGGACGTCGTTCTTTATCAGCTCGGTCGCGATGTAGCGGTGTATCCCGGTGGCAGTCACCCGCGGGTTGTCGCAGCCCGCAAGCCCGACCACACCCCTTATCCTTCCGGCGATTATCGCGTCATTAAGGGGCCTGAACGAGGCCCTCCACCTGCCGCCCTGCATGTATTCTATGTACTCGTGCGAGAACCCGGCTATCATCGGGAACTTCTGGTTCTCGTGCTTTGCGGCGGGCTTCCTGTTCGGGTAATTGTCAATCGCGAGCCTTACTATCTTCCTTGCCACTTCCTTTGCGTTGTGCTCGTCGAACTGGATATGAACAGCCCCCGGTATCTGCGCCTTCGGGGACGTGGTGACTATCTTGGTGTGGAACCTCTTTGAAATCTCCGCGATAGAGGGCATTATGCACTGTACGTCAACCGTCATGACGTCTATGAGGCCCGTAAGGATGCCAACCTCCTGGTTCGTGAAGCCGCCCGCGGTAGGGATGCCGTGCCTCATCAGCACCTCATTGGCCGTGCAGCACATGCCGCCAAGGTTGATGCCCTTTGCGCCCTTGCTCTTTGCGTATTCAACGAGTTCCGGCTCGCTTACTACATCGACGAGCGTTTCGGCGAACGTGGGCTCGTGCCCGTGCACGACCACGTTGACCTCGTCTTCCTTGAATATGCCGAAGCTGGCTTCAGCCTTTACAGGAGAGGGAGTGCCAAACAGCACGTCCGTTATATCGGTTGAGATCATGCAGCCGCCCCACCCGTCGGCAAGAGCCGTCCTGAGCCCCTGGAGGAGCAGGTGGTCCGGGTCCGCGTCGACGCCGACGGCCGTCCGGTGCATCGTCTCGACGACCTCCCTGTCTATGCACCTGGGCGTGATGCCCCATTTCTTCCAGCGCTCCTGGGTCTTTTTCGGGGCCCTCTTCACATAGCTGAGCTCGCCGGTCTGCCTCCTGAAATCTTCGAGAAGGGTAAGAGCCACTTCCTTGGCCACCGCGTTCACGCCCTTCCCGTCGCCGTACGCGATGCCCAGTATGTCGGCCATCTTGTAAAGCTTTTTAACGTCCTTTATCTGGAAGTCCTTCGCCTCGCCCTCGGCGACGGCAAGGAGGGTCAGCACCATGTCCCTCGCGTGGTCGGAGTGCGCGGACGTGCCGCCGGCTATCATCCTGAGGACGTTCCTTGCGGCAACCGTGCCCAGCGATGCGCCGCAGACGCCCCTGACTTCCTCTTCGGCGCCCTTGCCGACAAACCTGCACGGCCCCATATGGCAGTTCTTGCAGCACGCTCCGCTGTGGCCAATCGGGCAGGGTTTCAGTTTCCCGGCCCTGTCGAAGCAGGTGCCAGCGGCCTGCTCCTCGCTCCAGCTCAGTATCCGCTGGGCCGCCTCGTTTGCGCTCATCTTTATATTCTTGTCCATTATCTCTTCCTCCGGTCCTTATTGAATAATGGGGTCCATCTCGAGTGCGGGATGGCCCGCCGCGGCGAGATGCTCAAGGAGTTTCTCGGAATCTTCGCAGACGTCCTCGTCGGCGATCTTGTCGAGGAGGCCGGCAACGCCCTCTTCAGCCGCCCTCTTCATCAGGGCCTCTTTGAGGCTTTCCTTGAGGTTCTTGGTCATCCATACAATCCTTTTCAGGCCGCCGTCACCGGCAAGGAACTTCTTGCTCGTGATGAAGTTCCTGCCCACGCCCATGAAGCCCGGTGTCTGCATGCCGCCGCCCACGGAGCCCGCAAGCGTGGAGAACTTCATCCCCACCGGCGTCATCCCCTGGTGGCCCCTCTGCACTATCATCACGCCGTTTGCCTCGGGGATGATGGCCACAATGCACTCGAAGCAGCCGCAGGAGGTCATCGGATTTTCCATTATCGTGTACAGGTTCAGCGTCTCGACAGCGCCGCCCGTGGATTTTTGCAGGTATTCGTCAACCCCGGAGAACCGCCCGTACCGGTTATCCAGCACCGAGCCTTTCGTTATGGGCTGGTTGCCTCCGGTCGGGTCTATCTCGTAGGCGGCCTTGCCGTCAAGCCAGTTGTAAGCGCCGCAAAGCCCGAGCCTCTCGGGGGTTATGACGCAGACATGGCTCGGCGCGAAGCTCTGGCAGAGCAGGCAGGAATAGAAGATGTCCACGGACTCGTCTGTAAGAGAGGTGAGCCTCTCGTCCCTTTCCTTGTAGGTCTTCCTTGCCTCTTCCAGGAGCCTCTTCACGTCCGGCTCGTCCACATATATGGTGACCTGCACCTTGTCCAGGATCGAACGGAACCTGTAGCGCATCATCGTGGTGAATATGACCCCAAGGTGCTCAAGCGTTATGCCAGCGCCCTTGGCGTTGTTGCTTATCCTCACCCAGTTGAGGTCCCTCTGGCCCATGTGCCAGATGCCCTGAGCCTCGTTCAGGTCGTGGTGTATCTTTCTTTCTATGACGGACTCGAAGTCTTTTTGCATCTTCCTGCCGGCCACGTCTATCACAAGGCCGAAGGGCATCTTGCCGCCGGCCTCGTAGCGCTCCTTCCAGTTCTCGCCGACGATGGTTACCTTGCCGTCCTCTACCTCGTCCATCTCCTTCATCCGCACCCATTCGAACGCGGGGGTCCGCTGGCCGCCGAACTCTATGAACATGTCTTCCTTGCGGATGCGCTCGCCCTCGAAGGCAGGGCCGTAGGCAACAGGTATCGGGGGCTTCTCGACGACGATCTTCAGTCCCCTCACCTCTATCGCCTTCTGAACTATCTTCGCGTGGTCGAATTCCTTGTCCACTTCCTCGTATGTGCAAACACCCGTCGGATGGACGACCGGGACATCGGTATCGGCAACGGCGGGGAAACCCATGTTGATGGCCCCGGCTCCGGTGGCCCATTTCATGTCGTCCAGTTCGCCGAGGACGAGCGCGAACGCGAAGACCCTGTCTTTCTGATATCTGAGGTGCTCCTTGAAGTCTCCCGGCTTCTTGCCGCCAAAGATGAGAGAGGCCCTTATCGCCCAGTCGAGGGCATAAAGGGTGTGCTCGGTCTCGGGGCCCAGGGGGACAATCCTCGAATCCCACCCAAGCTCGACTCCCTTTCTCAGGAGCTGTTTGGTAACGCTGTTGCCGCCGTTCACGTGCCCGGAAAGGAACGTGAGGATGTTCTTTTCCTGAAGCTCCCTCACTATCTTCACAGCGGAATCGTCGTCTGGGGCAGCGCCGATTATGGCTGCAAAGCCCGGCATCGTCCCGTCAACCAGCTGTATGCCCAGGTTCCTCTGTATGGTATCGGTTATGAAGCCGTTGTAAACATATCCCGTTTCATGGTCGGTGCAGGGCTCAAGCCCAAGAGCCGTCCTTGCCGCAAGCCATACCTCCTCGGCAAAAAGCGTCGCCATGCCCGAATCCAGCGCCTCGCCAAGATATGGCAGCCAAACGTTCCCGCCCGGCTCGTCATGCAGCAGTTCCTTCGCGAATCCGAGGGCCGTCCTCATGTCCCCCAGTGTCTTTACAGGAAAGCCCGTCATTGCATATATCATCGGCAGATAAAAGGCGGTGTCAACAAACTCAAAATTATAGCCTTCGCCCTTCTCCGCTATTGCCTTTTCGAGCATTTCCCCGGCTTTTTTGAATATCTGATTCGAGCCTCTTATCGCCCCGGCGGCGATTATCTTAGACATCCCGACCTCCTTCTGTCCTTGGGAAATGTGGATACTATTTCCAGTATCCACTTATTTTACAAAAGCTTTACTTTTTAAATCAATTTTCAGTCAGTCCGGGTCCCGGGCAGCTTTCAAAAGGGCCAGAACCGGAAAACAAGCCAAAAATCCCCTCCTGACCGTTTTTATGCCTGGACTTTTGCCTCTTTGAGCCAAAGGAGCCTTGAGCCGTTAATCACCGAGGCATTCAGAGACTCTATCAGCTCTTCCGGCTTCACATCGAAACCGCCCGTGCGTTGGAACGGGCTCAGTTTCCGGGCCGACTTGACAGCGGCGGCCAGCTTCTTTGCATCACCCTCGGAGGCCTCCTTCAAATCGGCCCCCATTGCCTTGGCCACCTCGGCAAAAATCTTCCTGTGCGGCTTTGCTTCACCTGCGGGCCCGATGGCTTTGCATATCTTCCTGAGTCTGCCAAGATAGTCGATAATCGTCCCGTCGGCCTCAAGGTATGCCGCCGCGGGGAGCACCACGTCAGCCTGTTTCGCAATCTCCGTCATGTGCGAGCCCTGGACTACGAGGAACTCCGCATCAGGGCGCTCATTGACCGGCACCTCGCCAACGGTGTAAAGCACCTTCACGCCGCCCGCGGCCATTTCTTTGTAAGACTTCCCGGCCCCGCGCAGGCCCATTGCCGCAACACCCTTTGCGTTGCTTTCTACCGGCACGGAAACGACCTTGCCCTTGAGCAAGCCAATGTTCGCGGCGGCAAGGTACATCGAAGGCGAGGTCAGCACAACGGGATTTTTGGCCTCTGAAACAAGCGCCGCGGCCTTTTCGGCCTCCTCGCTTGAAGCCGCGCCGGAGACCGCTGAGGCAAGCTCCCTGTTCCCGTTAAGCCCCTTGTCAATCATCGCCTTTGCGAGGGATTTCAGGGAGTCCGCCTCGCTGCCGGTCATGTTCACCGCGGCCACAGCGGAAAGCGCCGTCTCCGAGGAATTTATGACAATCAGTTTTGCACCTGCGCCGAGCCTCTTTCTAATCGCGGCACCAACAGCGGGCAGGACCCTTTTCCACTGGTCGGGGTTCAGATCGACGACCACAAAGAGGTCTGCGGAGTCAATGTCGGCAACGCTGTCCGATACAAGCGTATCGGGGCTTGAGTAAAGCCCGGCTGTCGTATCCACGTTCGGGGTCTTGACCGCCTCCGCCAGCTTCGCGAGCGTCAGGGCGTCCTCATTGAGCAGACCCGCGCTGGCGATAAAGCCGGCGTCCTTGCCAGCGCCCTTGAGCCTGGCCGCGACTGTCTCGATGGCATCCTGCCAGGTGGTCTCCTTAAGCTCGCCGTCAACGCGCTTCATGGGGGCGGTTACCCTGGAGTCTGCCTCTATGCAGTCAAAGCCGTATCTTCCATAGGCGCAGATGTACCTCTCGGCGGAGCCTTCGGCCGCTCCGGAGTTCACCTTCATGACCCTTCCGTCTTTCGTGCTGACGTTTATCTCGCATCCGTTCCCGCAGAGCAGGCATGTGGAGTTGACGTTCTCATAGTCCCATTCCCTGCCTTTGCGCGACCTGCCGCCCTCAAGGAAAGCGTTCACCGGGCAGACGTCGATGCAGCTCCCGCAGAACGTGCAGCCCGATTCCTGCAGCGGCTTGTCGTTTGCCGTAATGACCTTCGACCCCACGCCCCTGCCCATGAACTCCAGCACGTCCGTGCCCTGGTCCTTGCAGACCCTCACGCACCTGCCGCAAAGGACGCAGTATTCGGGGTCGCGCTTTATGAACGGGTTGGCCTCGTCGGCCGGATAGCCGCTTTTCTTCCTCGTGAAGGAGGACTCTTTTATATTCATGTCATAAGCGTATTTCTGGAGCCTGCATACGCCCGCCTTCGTGCAGGTCATGCAGTCCAGGGGATGCATCGAGAGGACAAGGTCTATAACGAATTTCCTGACCTCATCGATCTTTTCGCTGTTCGTGGTGACCGCCATGCCGTCCTTGACCTTCGTGGTGCAGGCGGTGAGCGGGGCCTTCATGCCTTCCACTTCGACAAGGCAGAGCCTGCACGCGCCGACACCCTTCAACCCCTTCAGATAGCAGAGGTTGGGTATATGAACTCCGGCAAGCTGGGCGGCATCGATCAGGTTCATGCCCTCGGGCACCTGCGTCTGCCTGCCGTCAATCTTTACCTTTATCTTTCCTGCCATTGATACCTCCTCCTGATTTCCATGTGAACTTATTTCCCAACCTTTGCAGGCTCGGCGGCCGCCGCGTCCAGGACCTCGATTGCGCCTTCGGGGCAGACGCCCAGGCAGTCGCCGCACTTCACGCACCTCTTCTGCCTTATCTCGAAAGGCAGATAACCGCTGAGAAACGGTTTCCTCTTCTCGCCCAGTATGGCACTGTGCTTGCAGGCGTCCCTGCAAAGTCCGCACATGGTGCACTTGTCCGGGATGACCCTGTATTCAACAAGGGCCGCACACTCCCTTTCGGGGCACCTGCCCTCGATATGGGAGAGGAACACGTCCGTTCCAAGCCATTCGAGCATGAAACGCGCCGTGTCCTTGCCCTTCTTGCACATCGATGCCTCCAGCATGTCGCCGGCTATCCGCTTCAGCGCAAAGATGTCCGCGCCGGTCCCGCGCCCCTCAGCGATGTTTTCCAGCCTCCTTTTGGCCTCGAAGCTGCCAAGCGAACACGGGAAGCACCTGCCGCACATCGGCCCCTCCAGGAAGCCCGATATATAATGGAGCGCCCTGCGGACCTGGCACCTTTGGGCCTCGGCGGCGGCCTTTATCTCTTCAACCTTCAGTTCCTTCTTCTCATCCATGAAAATTACCTCTAGTAGATGTCTTCAGCCATGAAGATGACTTCAGGCAGCAGGTACGAGACAAGGTCCCTGTAGGAGACCATGCCGATTATCTTTTCGTCCTCCATTACCGGAAGGTGCCTTATCTTCTTCTCGGACATGAGGCTTACGGCGACGCTTATGTCCGTGGCGGCATCGAGCGTCACGGGGCTGGGCGTCATCACGTCCTTCATCGTCTTCTGCTTGAACTGGACGTTTTTGGCGAAGCAGTGCATGATGTCCCTCTCCGTGAATATTCCAACCAGTTTCTTCTCATCATTAAAAATGAGTATCGAACCGACGTTCTGGCCGTCCATTATAGTCACCGCATCGGCCAAAATGCAGTTTTCCGTGCAGGACACCATTTTCGTGGGCTTTGCCTGTATAAGGTCCTTAAGCGTCATGCTGGCCCTCCTTTCAAGGATCTCGATTTTATCCGAAGGAATCTTGAACTGTTCCTGAAGCCTGGCTATGCTGTGCTTCCTTATCTTCACGGCGCCTACCGGGCAGGCGTCGTAGCACGCCTTGCACTGTCGGCAGTATTCCCTGTCTATGAAGTACTTGTCCCTGCCCTCTTTTACGGCGTCATAGGCGCAGGCCTGCTTGCAGAGGCCGCACCGGAAGCACTCCGTGGGGTTGATGACGAAAACCCCTGTGCCCTTGCAGACCTTGGCGCGGCAGTATTTATCGTAGATGTGCTCCTCGTATTCCTCCCTGAAATACTTTATCGTGCTCAGGACAGGGTTGGGCGCGCTCTGGCCCAGGCCGCACAGGGAGCCCTTCTGCACCATCTTGCCTATGCTTATGAGCCTTTCTATATCGCCCGGCACCCCCTGCCCCTTCGTTATCCTCTCCAGTATCTGCAGCATCTGGTAGGTGCCTATCCTGCACGGGGGGCACTTGCCGCAGGACTCCGACTGCGTAAAGGACAGGAAGTATTTGGCCACATCGACCATGCAGGTGTCCTCGTCCATGACGACCATGCCGCCCGAGCCCATCATGGAGCCCGCCTTCGAGAGCGCGTCGAAGTCCACCTTCAGGTCCAGATAGCTCGCGGGCAGACAGCCGCCCGACGGGCCTCCCGTCTGGATGGCCTTAAGCTTCTTGTCGCCAATTATCCCGCCGCCTATATCGTATATTATCTCCCGCAGGGTCATGCCCATCGGCACTTCAACGAGCCCGGTGTTCTTGACCTTGCCCGTGAGCGCGAAAACCTTTGTGCCGGGTGAGGTCTCGGTGCCGATGCTCCTGAACCATCCGGCCCCTTTCTCTATTATCGGCGCCACGCATGCGTACGTCTCTATGTTGTTCAGGTTGCTGGGGTAGCCCCATACGCCGCCGCCGCGCTCGGAGAGCCTCGGAGGACGCGGCCTCGGGAACCCGCGCTCGCCCTCTATCGAGGCCACAAGCGCCGTGGACTCGCCGCAGACGAAGGCCCCCGCGCCTTCCCTCACGTCCAGGTGGAAGCTGAAATCCGTGCCCAGGATGTCATTGCCGAGCAGGCCAAGCTGTCCGGCCTGGCTTATTGCATGTTTCAGGTGCTTGACCGCGAGCGGGTACTCGTGCCTCACGTACACGAAACCGTACTTTGCGCCGATCGCGTACGCGCAGAGGAGCATCCCCTCGAAAAGGCTGTGCGGGTCGCCTTCCATAATGGAGCGGTCCATGAAGGCCCCGGGGTCTCCCTCATCGCCGTTTGCGATCACGAATTTCGTATGCTCCGGGCCGCTCTTTGCGTGCCTCCATTTCTTGCCCGCCGGAAAGCCCGCTCCGCCCCTCCCCCTCAGGTTCGCCTTGTCCACCTCGTTCAGGACATCATCGGGAGTCATGGTGGAAAGCGCCTTTTCGAGCGCCTTGTATCCTCCCACGGCTATATAGTGAAGTATGTTCGTGGGGTCTATCTTGTCGTTGTTGCGGAGCGCTATCCTCGTCTGCTTCTTGTAAAATGGCAGGTCCAGCATCTCCGGTATCGGCTCGCTCAGGATGTCCTGCCTGTAAAGGGCCTGCCTGTATGGCATTTTCCCGATAACCGTATAGCCGATGAGGGAGGATACCTGCCCGGGCTTCACCCTCTGATAGAAGACGCCCTCCGGCTCTATCTTCATGACCGGCCCCTTCTGGCACATGCCCTGGCACCCGGTCCTGACTATCTCAACGTCAATGCCCCGCTTTCCGGCATCCTCATCGAGGGCATCGATGACCTTATGCGAGCCCGAGGCGGTGCATGCCGTGCCGCAACAGACCCTTGCCCTGGCCTTTCCGGGTTCGAACAGCCCCGTTTCGAGCTTCTGCCTCAGCGCTTTCAAATCGTCTATGTTCTTCAGTTTTCCCATCAGGTTTTCCATGCGCCCTCCTCAGCCCTCGCTTCTGACTTTATCGATAATCTCGCCTATCTTCCTGGGGCTCACCTCGCCGACGACCTCGTCATTTACTGTTACGACCGGGGCCAGACCACAGCACCCGACGCATCCGACGGTCTCCAGGGTGAGGGCCATATCAGCGGTGGTCTCCCCCTCTTTGACCCCGAACTCCTCCTCTATCTTGCTTAGCACCTTTGCAGCGCCCCTCACATGGCAGGCCGTCCCGGTGCAGACGCATACTATGTTCCTGCCCCTTGGCTTGAAATAGAAATGCTTGTAGAAAGAGGCGGTGCTGTAAATCTCGGCAAGAGGGATGCCGAGCTTTTTCGAAAGCCCCTTCAACTTGTCCTCGGGCAGATAATTATGCTCCTTCTGTATCTGCTGGAGGGCATGGATGAGCACCCCCCTTTTCTTCTGCTCGTCCGAGAGGACTTCGCCTATTTCCCTGTAGTGGCCGTCGACATCGAGATTTTCTATCTTCATGATACCTCCGTCTGGCTGCTTGATTACTCCTACAACTAAGCCGGAGCACAGCTCGCAGTTTTTTTTTGTATTTCCCCTGCACCGCTGCTTCCGGCTTCGCTGTCAAATACTCTTTTAAAGACCCGCGGCTTACTTTCACCGGCCCTTAACAAGGGCCGGATGGCCGTCAAACAAAAATCAGGCCCTCGCCTTGAGGAACGCCGGCAGGCCGTTGGCCTCGCGCGGGCCGACCGTTATCTTCCAGCCTTCGAGCTTGTCTTCGATGGAGCCGCTCAAAATCGCGACGTATCCGGGGATTATCAGCTCCTTTGTCTCAAGCTCTGTCTCTATTCCGCTCTCCTTTATGAACTGCGCTATCTTGGAAGCGGTGAACTTGCCCGCCGCCCATGCCGTGAGGACCGAAAGCCCCTCGCTGTCGAGGACTGCAAGCCTGCACGGCACCTTGCTGTTTTCGACCTCGCCGGAGACTATGAAGTAAGTGAGCGAGAAGTTCGTGGTGATGAGGAACGGCGACTTGGGGCCGGGCTCCCCTATCTTGTATATGTTCTGCTGGACCTGCATCGGGACCTGCGGGTCCGTGTATATGTTCTGCCTCAGCGAAAACAGCGCCAGGTTCTTCCATCTCTCCGCGCTGTTGAGCACGACTATCGAGGCGTATTTCGCAATCCCCAGCACCGCTATCAGGGATTCGAGCATGCTGTCGTCCCTTCCGGCGAAGGTGATGACTGGATAGCCCAGCGGCTTGAAATTCTTCTTTACCGCGGACCGCCTGATATAGGTATTGTCCCTCAATATCTCTCCGGCCCTGCGCGCGCCGGAGTCTATCACCATGTCCGCGACTCCGAAGCCCTTGGCCTTTTCGGTCAGGTCGCAAAGCTCGTCAAGGCCCGTCGCGGCAATCCCCAGGGTGGCCTTGTGCGCCTTGGCCTTTCCGGCCATGGCCTCAAGGTTGTCCTTGTTCGCGCCGTAAAGGACGGCGTTTTTGCCGCTGTAATGCTTCAGCGCGGCATCGGCGGCGTCGGGACTGGTGGTCGATATAATTGCGGCAACGGCCGGGGCCTTCGTGGACGCGAGCTTCGCAAGGGCCTCAAGCTTCGCCCCGTCGCCCGAATCGTTCGAAAGAAACAGGGCGTTAATCCTCAGCTTCTGGCCGACCCTGTCTATCTCGGACGAAAGGACGTCGTCTATGACCTTCGAGGCGTCGGCCTCCGAGGCCGTGTCGCTTATCTTCACCGCTATTGCGCACGGGTTCACAAATTTCTTTTCATGCCTGAACAGCACGGTCTCTTCGCCCATCTTTACGGCAAGTTCGCCGCTGCCAAGCACAGTGGGCCTTATCGGCGGGGCCGAAGCCTCGCCCAGCTTCTGCTTGGCCTCTTCGGAGACGTCGGGGCACTGGTCCAGCGACACCTGCCTCTGGGCAAGCTTCATGGCAAACGCAAGACAGGTCGGCTGGCCGCACTTCTTGCAGTTTGTCTTGGGCAGCATCTTGAAAATTTCAACTCCGGTAAGGGCCATTTTTTATTTCACCTCCATATCGGCAATGAACTTTTTGACGGCGCCTATCGCTTCAGGGTGCCTCATTATGAGGATGTCCGCACCGGCTATGAGGAAGGATGTGGCTGTAACCGCCTCCCACTCTATGCCCCTTTCCCTGAGGCTGCCCCATGCGGGCAGGTCTGCTTCGGCTGCCTGCGTCTCCTTGACCTTCCAGACGAACATCCCTACATCCGCAAGCATGGGGGCCTGCAAAGTGGCGTCGTTCTGGGCCAGGGCCGCAAGCTTTATGCGCTCCATGACCGAATACGTGTATTCGAGCCCGTAGCTCAGGGCGGAGCTCATCGGGTCGGTCACAAGCTTCTCCTTGTCGAAGCCCATCTGGCCGATAAGGATGTTGAGCTGCTTGGAGAGGTTTATGTCAAGCTCCGACATGGCTATGAGCTTCAAGTCGTTTGCCATCGCCGCAGCCACGATCGTCTTGTAGTTGGACTCCTGCGCCTTGCCAAGCAGGGAGTTTGTGCCCTTGAGCACCTCGGCCACCTTTACCAGCACGGCGGCGTCTTTTTCAGCGTGGTTTGAGCCAAGCACTATAAGCGGCACATTGATCGCCGCGAGCACTTTCCTGACCGTCTCGGCGGCCTGGTCGGCCGAGGCGTCGCCCCTGTCCGGGTGCGTGCTGACAAGCCTCAGGGCTATTATTCCGGCCCCCAGGCTGTCCTGGCAGTATTTCGCCCATGTCACCGGGCCGGACGATACGTTTTTAAAAACCTCCGCAACCGTTTCCGGCCAGTCGTCCGGAGGCATGTCCTGCACCTCGAACGCCACGGCAGGCTCCCTCGGGACGCTGCCCTCGAAGGCGTGAAATGCAAGGACATTTTCTCCGCCTACCGTTACCGCTTTATCTCCCTGACCGATCGTCAGTTCGAAGGTTTTACCGTTATAGCTCTCTTTTGGCGGTGTAAATGGCATTTTTTTCGAGCCTCCTACATTTCGAGATATGAGTGGGCGTAAAGGGTCTTGCCCGTTATTACGTCGATGGTCTTGGAGACCTCGCCTATTTCATGGGAATCGGCAATTGCGGCCGTCAGCCCGTTGTACATCAGGAGCGCGGCATAGTACTTGTTCAGGATGGGCCTCACGTGCTTGGGACACCCGTTCGATATATTGCTCAGGCCTACGACCGTCTTCATCGGCGGGTCGTTGAGCTCCTGGAACATCTTTATCGCCCTTATCACATGCATCGCGTGGTCCTGCGATGTGGCTATCTGGAGGACCAGCGGGTCCAGGTAGATGTCCTCAAGCGGCACGCCGTATTCCATCGCCCTTGCCATTATCTCGGCTGCAATCGCGCACCTTTCCTCGGCGTCGGCCGGGAGCCCTCCCTTGCCCACCGTAAGCCCTATTATCTGGCTATTGTACTTGGCGGCAAGCTCCAGCATCGGAAACCTCTCAGGATCGTTGGATGTGGAGTTGATAAGCGGCCTTCCCCATTCGTTGTTGTGGACCTTGAGGCCCGCCTCAATCGCCTTGTAATTGGTGGTGTCAAGGCACACAGGGGCGGACACAACCTCCTGGATGGTAGTTACCATCCACTCCATCAGTTCCTCCCCGCCGTCCTCAGCGGGGCCGATATTGGCATCTATCATCCTGGAGCCTTCGTCCCATTGCCTTTTGGCAATCTCCTGTATGGGACCCTTATCTTTCTTGAGCATCGCCTCCCGGACCCTTTTGGCTATGATGCTCAGCTTTTCACCAATGATTAGCATGCTCGCCGCTCCTTATAGAGAAATTGAATAAAAGAACACTATTTTATCAAAAAGTAAATAAAAAAATAACATAGCAAATTTTATTTAGCCAATAATTTTTTTTTATTCGTCTATGAAAATGCCAACTAATTGAATAAAAAAGAATTTCGTGATAGTTTAATGAAAATGAAGCGTGTCGGGTTTATTTACGATGACGTCTTTCTCAAGCATGAAACCCCGCTATGGCACCCCGAATCCAAGGAACGTCTGGTGGTTGTAACGGAGGCCGTCCGCGGCTCCGGGCTGGCAGACAAGCTTGTCCGCGAAAAACCCGACCTGGCGGGGCCTGATGACATAGCCATGGTGCATGACCGCGAGTATGTCGAGAAAATGGCCCATTTCGTGGGCTACTACGACCCCGACACTTACGTCTCAAGCGATTCCTACAGGGCGGCCCTTTACGCCGCGGGGGCTGTAATGAAGGCGGTGCGCATGATAAAGGAAGGCAGGATAGAAAGGGCCTTCTGCGCCGTGCGCCCGCCCGGGCACCATGCCGAGCGCGACAGGGCCATGGGTTTTTGCATATTCAACAACGTGGCGATAGGGGCCAGGACGGCGCAGAAACTAGGGTTCAAAAAGGTCTTCATCGCGGACTTCGACGTGCACCACGGCAACGGCACCCAGCAGGCGTTTTACGAAGACCCCGGCGTCTTCTATTTCAGCACCCACCAGTACCCCTTCTACCCCGGCACCGGCTCCGAAGCCGAAAGAGGGGCCGGAGACGGCGAGGGGGCCACCTATAATGTGCCGATGGCGTCCGGTTCCGGCGTGAAGCAATACCTGAGGATTTATCAGGACATACTCCCTCCGGTGATGCAGCGTTTCGGCCCTGACATTGTCCTCGTTTCAGCGGGCTACGATATATACACGGGAGACCCGCTTGCGGCAATAAATGTGTCGAAGGAAGGCATAAGGGCCATGGTTGACGGCATACTCTCCGGGGCAGGGGACGCGCCCTCGGTATTCGTGCTTGAAGGCGGTTACGACCTTGAAGCCCTGGGCGAGCTGGTAAAAATCACGGTTGAGGAACTGCTCAACTATTCCTTGTAAAAAAAGGCGCTGTAGCCCAGCTTCCTGAGTTTTATTGCAAGCACCCTTGCTTCTTCAGGCTTGCTGAATTTCCCCGCTAAAACCCTGTATTCCGTCTTGCCGTTTTTCTTTGCCGCCTCCGTAAATGCCTTAACCCCCCTGGCTTTGAGCTTCTTTACCAGCTTTTCCGCATTGCCTTTGGCAGAGAAAATCCCGACCTGAACGGAACTGAACTTGCCGTGCCTGGAAGACGCCTTGGCCAAATGTCCCGCCTGCCCGTTCTTTTTGACCGGCCGGGCCTCTTCGCCCTTTGATGCAACGGTCTTTTGAGGTGGGGGCGCCTTTGGAGCGCTAAGAGCAGGGGCCGGTCCCGCCGGGGCGGCGGCAGCCTGCTTCATGGCAGACACCGGCTGTTCCGGAGCGGATACGGGCTGGCCCGCAGGCTGAACAGGCGCTGGCTGGGCCGGAGCCGTGCCCTGCGCCTGCACGTCTGCCGCAGGCTGGTTGCTTACCGGAGGCGGGGTATCCTGGACTATTACCGGAGCGTTCTCAACGTCTTTTGCCTGGATGGTCTCATTATTGGCCGTGTTCCCGCGTCCATGCGACATGAACATGAAAACCCCGAATGCGGCGGCAACACCCAGAAAAAGCAGGCCGGCTATGGCTGCTACTTTTTTGCCGCCCGATTTCTTCTTTTTCCCGTAAAAAAAACTCTGCCTCAGGCCGGACTGCTCTTCCCCATCTCTTTCAGGCATCTCTTCACTCTCCTCTCCTGATAAAACAGCCGTCTCCCCTGCGGGAGGGAAAACCTCCGTGATGTTTTTACCGCCGCTTTCCTCTCCCCGCAAATTCCCGTCTTCATCCGGGGGTCCGTTTTCAGCCAGACCGGGATTTTTTGCCTCCCCGGCCGTTTCCGCCTCGGCTGCCGGGTTTTTTTCCAGGCCTCCCGTATTATCAGCCGCCTGCCCCGGCAATGAAACAGGCCTTGCGGGGGCAGGAGAAAAAACCTCTTCGTGCTCCGGTATGTCCTCGACGGAAGCCTTGCACTTGGAAACGAGTTCGAAGATATCCACCGGTTTCAGGATGAAATTCACGATCCCGTATTTTTCGCGGTATCTCGGGTCGTATTCTTTTTCCCCCTCCATAAGCATGAGGATTGGCATGTTCCTGGCCTGCTCCAGCGAGCGCAGCCGGTTTATGAACTCAAGCCCGCCGGCCCCTTTTACCATCAGGTTAAGGATGATGAGCGCGGGCCTCACCCTTTTTGCCATGGTAAGCGCCACGTCGGCGCTGGAAGCGGCATATACAAAATATCCCTCGGTCTCAAGCGCCGTGGATATCGTCCTTGTCGCCTCGTAATCCCCGTCTATTACCAGTATGCTTTTAGCCATCTAAAAAATCCCGGAAAAATTTTTTCCCATTTTCATTCCCAATGCCCGCCTCCGGCAAAAGCACTAGAATTATATTCCAAACAGCTCCTCAAATATCAAGGACCCTGCCCGGAAGAAAACGCCTCCGTCAGGGCCGCGGCCAGCAGCGGGAACATTATCTCGTGATGCCCTGTAAGCGCATAGGATGCCCCGCCCTTCATCGTGGGCCTCCTGAGGACGTTTTCCCTGGGCCTGTAGTGCTGTATGAAATCCATGTTCACGGTGGTTATCTTCTCGACCTTATGGCCCAGGTTTCTGGCCACGGTCAGCGCCTTCAGAAAGACCTCCGGAAGGACGACAGAAGAGCCCAGGTTTATGTACACGCCGCCCTCCAGCCCGGCAAGCACCGTGGCAAACAGCCTGAAGTCCCTGTGGCTTGCCTCACCTATCGCGCCCCCGTCAGCGGAAGGGTGCATGTGTATGATGTCTGCGCCTATCGTCACGTGGACCGTCGCGGGAATGCCCAGCCTGTACGCCTCGCCGAAGATGCTGGAGGATTTGTATCTGAACCTGCTTCCGCTTATGAACCTGCCTATGGAGGCGCCAAGCCCAAGGCCGTCAGCCGCGCCCTTTTTTATGGCCCGGTTCAGGAACAGGCCCGTCTCCCTTGCCATGCCGAAGGTGCCCTTGCAAAGCTCCTCCGCCACATCCTCGGAGGTCTGCCCTATGTAGGAAAGCTCGAAATCGTGGATTATGCTCGCCCCGTTTGAAGCAAAGGCAGTTATAACGCCCCGCCTCATGAGCCCGGCGATTACCGGGGAAAGCCCCACCTTTATGGGATGGGCGCCCATCCCGAGCACTACCGGCCTGCCGTTTTTTCTGGCCTCCACGATGGCGCTTACGACGCTTTTAAGGTCTTTTGCGGCGAGGATGCCTGGCAGGCCCGCCCAAAAATCGGAGAAAGACTTGCCTGCCTCAAACGGCCTTCCAAGCCACCCCGCCTCCACCTTCGATTTCCTGCCCCTGAGGGGGACTGTTTTTATCTTTTTCAGGTCAAGAGGTTTTTGGGGTTTCATGAGGCTGATTTTAACATACAGGGCAGGGACTTATCCTTAATTATTTGAGCATTTATATGTTAAAATGCAATGATAATGGAAGAAATAGGTGTTGTAACCAGGACCGAAGGCAGGTTCGCCACAGTAACCGTCGAAAAAAGCAAGGGAATATGTGAAAACTGCACCATGGGGACATGCCACGTCGCCGGTCAGGGTACGGAAATAGAGGCCCTGAATACCGTTGGCGCAAAAGAGGGCCAGAAGGTAAAGGTCATCCTCAAGCCCTACAGTTACATAAAAGGGTCTTTCATCGTCTACGTGGTCCCGGTCCTGTTCCTCATCCTCGGGGCCGTGGCCGGGAAAGAATACTTCAGCAGGTATTTCCCGGCGGCCGACCCGGAAAACATCTCGGCCGCATTCGCGTTCGGCGCGTTTTTCGCCTCATTTTTGCTGATAAAACTCTGGAGCAGAAAAGCTGAAAAAAAGCTCGAATACAAGCCATTCATAGAAGAGATTCTGGACTGATTTCTATAACCGGAGGTTTTAACCTATGGCAAACTTTGCGGTGCAGGCGATCAGGAATCTGGCTGTGATTGCGCATGGCGGGGCCGGCAAGACCTCGCTCATCGAAGCAATGCTTTACGACGCGGGCTCCACGGACAGGATGGGAAGCATACAGGACGGGACAACAGTCATGGACTTCGAGCCGGAGGAGATCGAAAGAAAGGCCACCCTCGGCACATCGGCAGCCTTCTGCCAGTGGAAGGGCAGCCGCCTGAACATTATCGACACCCCGGGGCTGATCAACTTCATGGAAGAGACGCACGAAAGCCTGCGGGCGGCTGACGGGGCGGTGCTGCTCATAAGCCCTCTTTCGGGCGTTAAGGCCGAGACTGAAAAAGTGCTTGGCTTTGCGAATGAGTTCGGCATCCCCGTGCTTGCATTCATGAACAAGATGGACAAGGAATCCGCCGATTTCCCAAAGACGATAGAGGGTATGGAAAAGGCCTTCGGCAGGGAGATAATCCCCTTGCAGGTGCCCATAGGCGCCGGGGCAACATTCAGCGGGTTCGTGGACTTGATAGAGATGAAGGCATACATATACGGAAACGGCAAGCCCCGGGAGACGGAGATACCGTCCGAGGCCGCAGCCGATGTGGAGAAATACAGGAAAAAGCTCGTCGAGAAAATCGCCGAGGCGGACGACAACCTCCTGAGCATCTACCTGGAAGGCGGAGAGATAAAAAAAGAAGAGATAATAAACGGGGTCAAGACGGGCTCCATAACAAGGAGCTTCATCCCCGTGATAGTGGGTTCCGCCGTGAGGAATATCGGCGTTGACAGGCTCATGGATATGGTCATCCTCACCCTGCCCTCGCCCGATGAGATTGTGAAAGTGGCCCCCATAAAAGGCAAGGACCCGAAGACAGGACATGAGGCCGAAAGGCCGCCAGACGAAAAATCACCTTTTTCGGCCTATGTATTCAAGACGGTCGCCGACCCCTTCGCCGGAAGGCTCTCCTTTTTCCGGATATATTCGGGCGTGTTAAGCTCGGACTCCCAGGTTTACAACTCCTCCAGGGGGGTAAAAGAGCGGATAGGGCAGATATCCTATCTTATGGGGAAAAAGCATATACCTGCACAGAAACTTGGCCCCGGCGAGATAGGCATGGTGGCCAAACTTAAGGAGACCTTCACCGGCGACACCCTCTGCGACGAGGCCCAGCCGATAGTCTTCGAGAAGGTAAAATTGATGGAACCTATCATCTCCTACGCCATAGCGTCGAAGGGCAAAGGGGACGAGGACAAGGTAAGCTCCGGACTGCACAGGATACTTGAGGAAGACGCCACGCTCAATTTCCACAGGGACGAGGAGACCAGGGAGATGATACTCTCCGGCATGGGTCAGCTCCATCTGGAGGTGGCGCTTGAGAGGCTGAAAAGGAAGTTCGGGGCCGATGTGGAAATGAAGACACCGAAGATACCCTACAGGGAGACCATCACCGGCTCCACCAAGGTCCAGGGCAGATACAAGAAGCAGTCGGGCGGAAGGGGCCAGTACGGCGACTGCTGGATAGAGGTAAGGCCCCTGAAGCGCGGCAGCGGGTTTGAGTTCATCGATAAAATAGTGGGCGGCGCGATACCCAGGAACTATATCCCCGCCGTTGAAAAGGGCGTTGCCGACGCGCTGCATGAGGGGGTACTGGCCGGGTTCCCAGTGGTGGACGTAAGCGTTACGCTTTTTGACGGCTCCTTCCATCCGGTGGACTCCTCGGAAATGGCGTTCAAGATAGCGGGCTCGATGGCGATAAAGAAAGCGGCCCTCGAAGCCAGGCCCGTGCTCCTTGAGCCAATCATGAAGTGCACCATTGTCACCCCCGAAGAGGCGCTTGGGGCCGTCATAGGGGACTTGAACGCCAAGCGCGGCAAGGTGCAGGGAATGGAGCAGTCCGGGGCCAACCAGAAGATAACGGCCCTTGTGCCCATGTCCGAGATGCTGGCCTATGGCAACCAGCTCCAGAGCCTCACGGCGGGCAGGGGCATCTATACGATGGAATTTTCACATTACGAGCAGATGCCGCCGCATCTCGCCCAGAAGGTAATAGCCGAAAGGCAGGCCGAGAGGAAAGAAAAGGAAGAATGACCCTGAAAAAAAAACTTACAGCATGCATTCCAGCCGTTTGCGCCATGTTTTTCGCGTCGGTTGCCCTGGCGGAAGACCCGGTTTATCTGCCGCCGGTAAAACCTATTCAGACCGAGCCTCTTCAGGCCGCACCCGCCCGGAAGGCCGCGCCTCAAAAACAGGCCGCGCCTGCTCCGGCCTCCGTGCAGCCTGTTTCAACCGATAAGACCCTGTCTTCAACCCCCGGCATCAGCAATCAATCCGGCGTCCTTGAGCCCGCAGTCCGGGTTGAGGAGGTGAACCCGCAAATGGATATAAGGGTCTCCGGCGGGCGGGTCAGCGCTGAGCTGAAGAACGCTCCGCTTGGCAAGGCCATCATGGAGCTTGGCAAAAAGGCAGGGTTCAAGGCGGACATAAGCAGCGCCGTCGCCGGCATCCAGGTGTCAACCAGGTTCAAGGGGCTTCCGGTTGAAGATGCCCTGAGGCGCATCCTTTCGCTTGCGGGCGATACGAACTACATTCTCTCCTATGGCGAAGACGATTCGATATCCGGAATAAACATCTATGAATCACATGGACGGCCTGCCGCCGCGCAGCCGCCCCAAAGCGTGCCGCCCATGCGTTTCTACAGGGCGCAGCAGCCCGCAAACAATACCGTTGGCGGACAGCCTGTCTATATACCACCAGTTCCCGGGAGATAACGAAGACAATGAACGAGAAGAAGGATTACAAGGACACTCTAAATCTGCCTGAAACGGCCTTCCCGATGAAGGCCAACCTGCCCCATAAAGAGCCCGCCATGCTCAAGGGCTGGCAGAACGAAGACATCTATTCGAAGATACAGAAAAACAACAGCGGGAAAAAACCTGTTTACATACTCCATGACGGGCCGCCATACGCGAACGGGCACATACATATGGGGCACGCGCTGAACAAGGTGTTAAAGGACATCATCGTGAAACACAGGAGCATGAAGGGGTTTTCAAGCCCGTATGTGCCGGGCTGGGACTGCCACGGCCTCCCTATAGAGCTTCAGGTGGACAAATCCCTTGGCGAGAAGAAGGCCTCAACCGGGGTCGTGGAAAAAAGGAAGCTCTGCCGCGAATACGCCATGAAGTTCGTGGGCATACAGCGCGAGGAGTTCATGCGGCTTGGGGTCTTCGGACTCTGGGAGCGGCCGTACCTTACGATGACAAACGATTACGAGGCCGCCATAGTGCGGGAGTTCAACAACTTCGTCAAGGGCGGCTATGTATACAAGGGGAAAAAGCCCGTGCACTGGTGCCCCTCCTGCGTCACCGCGCTTGCCGAGGCGGAGGTGGAGTACGCGGAAAAGGAATCTCCTTCGGTCTTCGTCCGGTTCAGGCTCATGCCGGAGGACTCTGAAAAGCTGGGGCTTGAGGGAGAAGCCTACTTCGTCATCTGGACGACTACCCCCTGGACCCTTCCGGCAAACCTCGCCCTGGCCGTGAACCCGGAGGTGGAATATATCGCCGTGAAAAAAAAACCCGTCGGCACATATATCGTCGCCGGGGCGCTGTATGACAGCCTCAAGGGCGACCTCCATATCGAAGGCGAAAAGGTTTTGACCATTAAAGGGGACAGGCTGACCGGGCTCAGGGCTAAACACCCTTTCATAGACAGGTTTTCGACAGTGATAACCGGGGACTTCGTAACTACCGGAGAGGGCACCGGCATCGTCCACATAGCGCCGGGGCACGGCGAGGACGACTATGAAGCGGGAATAAAAAACGGCCTCGACATCTATGCCCCGGTAGACGACAGGGGAAAGTTCACGGGGACGGGCATCGCGCGGATAGAGGGCGAGTTCGTCTTCAAGGCGAACACGCTGATAATAGAGATACTGAAAGAAAACGGCGCCCTGCTCCTGGAGCGGAAGATAACGCACTCCTACCCGCACTGCTGGCGTTGCAAAAAGCCCGTCATATTCAGAGCAACAGAGCAGTGGTTCATATCCATGGAGCACAACGGGCTCAGGGAAAAATGCCTCCGGGAGATAGACAAGGTGCGCTGGATACCCGTCTGGGGCAGGGAGAGGATCCGCGGCATGGTGGAGAGGAGGCCCGACTGGTGCGTCTCCAGACAGAGGGCTTGGGGGGTCCCCATATCTCTGCTCAAATGCAAGGCATGCGGAAAGACCGTGAGTGACCCGGCGGTCCTCGACAAGACTGAGGCGATGGTACGGGAACACGGCTCCGACGTATGGTTTGAAAGGCCCGCGGAGGATTTTCTCCCGCAGGGCTTTAAATGCCTCGGCTGTGGGGCGCGGGCGTTCGAGAAGGAAAAAGACATACTCGACGTCTGGTTCGACTCCGGCGTGAGCAACTCCACGGTCCTGGCCGAAGGAGCCGGCAAGGGGCTTTCATGGCCGGCAGACCTTTACCTGGAGGGCTCCGACCAGCACAGGGGATGGTTCCAGAGCTCGCTAATTGCCTCGACCGGCACCAGGGGCCGGGCCCCCTATAACGCGGTGCTTACGCACGGGTTCGTCGTCGACGGAAAGGGCAGAAAGATGTCCAAGTCCATAGGCAATGTCGTCTCGCCGGAAGACATAATAAAGAAAAGCGGGGCGGAGATATTAAGGCTCTGGGTCTCCGCCGAGGACTACAAGGACGATATCAGGCTCTCCCCGGAGATTATAGACCGTCTCACGGAGGCATACAGGAAGATCAGGAACACGGCCCGGTACCTGCTTGGCAACATAAGCGACTTCGACGGAGGCGATTACAGCGGCCGTATGCTTGAGCTTGACAGGTGGGCGCTCTCAAGGCTCCAGGGTCTGATAAAAACCGTTGACGCGGCGTATGAGAACTTCGAGTTCCACGATGTCTACCACAGGCTTTACAACTTCTGCGTGGTGGACATGAGCTCGTTCTACCTGGACATCCTCAAGGACAGGCTCTACACGTTCGGGAAGAATTCCCCTGAGCGCAGGGCCGCCCAGTGGGTGCTTAACGAGATACTCCACTCGATGACGAAACTCATGGCGCCCGTGCTTTCATTCACTGCCGAGGAGATATGGGGCTATATCAGGGGACAAAAGGAGGAAAGCGTGTTTCTCTCCGCATTCCCCTCCGCGAGGGAGGAGTTTGTAGACCTGCCGCTGGAAGAGAAATGGAAGTCGATAATAGCCGTGCGCAACGAAGTGAACAAGGCCCTCGAGATAAAAAGACAGCAGGAGCGCCTCATAGGCAATTCGCTTGAGGCGAAGGTCACGGTGTACGCCCCGGAGAAAGAGTTCAGCCTTCTCAGGGATTACGTTGACTTCATGCCCGCGCTCTTCATTGTATCCCAGGCGGAATTGCGGAAATCCGGTGAAGCGCCGGAGGGCATTTTTTTCGCCTCGCCCGAGATTGAGGGGCTCAAGGTGGATGTAACGAAGGCCAGCGGAGAAAAATGCCAGAGGTGCTGGAACTGGAGCACCACTGTCGGCACCATCAAGGAGGCCCCTGAAATCTGCGGCCGCTGCTTCGGGCACCTGTCATGATTACATGGATAATTTCCGCGCTGCTCATAACGCTTGACCAGATTACAAAGTACCTGGCCCACAGGGACATTACCCCCGCAGCGCCGGACAGGATAACATCTTTCCTGAACCTGGTGAACGTAAAGAACACCGGCGCGGCCTTCGGGATAATGCAGACGATGGGCAACGCGTTTTTCATCGCAATTTCCGCCGCGGCGATAATCTTCATAATCGTCCTGCTGATAAGGGACAGGCGCAAGCCGGCGGGGCTTGTGCTTATTCTGTCGGGGGCCTTAGGGAACCTTATAGACCGCCTCTCCTATGGTTACGTGCGGGACTTCATAGACTTTCACGCCGGAAGCCACCACTGGCCCGCGTTCAACTTTGCGGACGCATACCTGAGTGTGGGAATACTCCTTCTGTTCCTGGGGTCGTTTACAAGGAAGAAATAGTTTTCTTTTCCGGTCAAAAAAAATTGATTGTAAGTACAATACGTGGTATTTCTGAATCAGAAGGGGCCTGAATCCCAAAAAAACCTTTTCAGCCCGTAAAAGCAATTACAAAAGCCTAATCCTGTTTTTCATAGAGAGCGCTGGGCACTGCGGTAACTGAATCAGGCCTGAGCGGCCGTGGTGGTATATGAATGAGGACAAGAGCGCTTACGATTCAAATGAGCGCTTCATGAGCTACTGGCACCAGATAAACGAGGTCTTTCTTCTCAACCCGCGGAAAGTCCTGGAGGTCGGGACCGGAAAAGGGTTCCTGGCGCAATATCTCAGGGCCAGGGGGCTTGACGTCACGACTCTTGACATAGACGGCAGGGCAAACCCGGACTACATTGGAAGCGTATTGAAAATCCCGTTCACCGATAAATTGTTCGAAGTCGTAGCCTGCTTCGAGGTGCTGGAACATTTGCCTTACGAATGCCTTGAGAAGGCCCTTCGAGAGATGCAGCGGGTGTCCAGCGCTTATCTTGTCCTTTCATTGCCGGATGTGGGCAGGGCGTACCGCCTCAATGTGCAATTTCCCAGGCTTGGCGAAATCAAACGGCTGATCACTTTGCCCAGGCTGAAAAGAGCCCTCCACGTCTTTAAAGACGGCCATTACTGGGAAATCGGAAAATACGGCTACCCCCTTAAAAGGGTCCTCGAAGACATCCGGAAAACCGGCCTTAAGGTCCTGAAGACTTACAAGGCATACGAGATACCTTATCACAGGTTCTTTGTGTTGCGGCGCCAGGGCAGCTAGAGAAGGCAGCCTGCTTACTTTTTTATCCCTTCTCTCAGTATCGCCACCTTTCCCGTGCGTACAAGCTCCTTGATGCCGATGGGCTTCATGAGCCCTATGAAGGCCTCTATCTTCTTCTCGTCGCCGGTTATCTCGATGGTGTAGGTGTTTTCGGAGGAATCTATTATCCTGCCCCTGAATATGCCCGCGAGGTTCAGCACCTCCGCCTTCTTTTCCGGCTTCGGGGTGATCTTTATGAGTATCATCTCCCTTTCGACATGCTCGAACTCGGTAACGTCCGTCACCTTGATAACGTCTATGAGCTTGTTGAGCTGCTTGTTTATCTGCTCGATGATGAGGTCGTCACCGCTGGTTACGATGGTCATCTGGGCGTATTTAGGGTCTATGGTCTCGCCGACCGAAAGGCTTTCGATGTTGTATCCCCTGCCGCTGAAGAGCCCGGAAACCCTTGAAAGCACGCCGAACTTGTTCTCGACGAAAAGAGTGATGGTATGTCTCATTTCACAACCTTCAGTTTCTTCTGTTTCTCTTCCCTGGGCTCGTCAAAGAGCATGTGGTCAATCGGAGCGCCTGCCGGGACCATCGGGAAAACCTTTTCCGTCCAGTCCACCTGGAAGTCCATGAATACGGGCTTCTTTATCTTGAAGAGCCCCTCTTTCAGGACGGGCTCCACCTCGGAAGGCTTTGTGGCCCGCAGGCCCGCCGCCTGATAAGACTCCGCCACCTTCACGAAATCGGGCACGATATCGAGCTGCGTGTGCGAATAGCGCTCCCCGAAGAACAGTTCCTGCCATTGCCGCACCATACCCAGGAAGCCGTTGTTGAGGATGGCCACCTTCACAGGCAGCTTGTTAAGCACGGCGGTGGCAAGCTCCTGTATGTTCATCTGGATGCTGCCGTCGCCAGCTATGTCTATGACCAGCTTGTCGGGGAAAGCGAACTGCGCCCCGATGGCCGCCGGGAACCCGAAGCCCATCGTGCCAAGCCCGCCCGAGGAGATGAACGTGCGCGGCTTGTCGTATTTATAGAACTGGGCGGCCCACATCTGGTTCTGCCCCACTTCGGTGGTGATTATGGCATCGCCCCTGGTAAGCTCGTAAATCTTCTCGACAACAAACTGGGGCTTTATTACCTGGTCGCTTTTTGTATAACTCAGGGGCCTTTCTTTCTTCCACTGCTCCACCTGGTTGAGCCATGCCTTCCTAACCTGAGTCCACTGCCCCTTCGATTCCGTCTTCAGCACCTTGTTCAGGACGGACAAAACCTTCTTCACGTCCCCCACTATGGGGACATCCACCCTTACGTTCTTCCTTATGGAGGTGGGGTCTATGTCCACGTGTATTATGCTGGCGTTAGGCGCAAAGGCGTCCACCTTGCCTGTAACGCGGTCGTCGAACCTCATGCCCAGCGCTATCAGGAGGTCTGCCTCCTGTATCGCCTTATTGGCGTAATAGGTGCCGTGCATGCCAGGCATTCCCAGACTCAGCTTATGGGTCTCCGGGAAACAGCCTATGCCCATGAGCGTGGTCGTCACGGGTATCTGGGCCATCTCGGCCAGTTCCTTCAGTTCCTTGTGGGCCGCCGATATCACGACCCCGCCGCCAGCGACGATAACGGCCTTCTTTGACTTCTCTATCATGCCCGCGGCCTGGGATATCATCCACTTGTTGCCTTCGTACTTGGGCTTGTAGCCTTCGATATCAAGCTTCTCCGGCCAGACGAACTCGGCCTTCCCGACTGTAACGTCTTTGGGAAGGTCTATAAGGACAGGCCCCGGCCGTCCGCTTGTGGCGATTATGAAGGCCTCCTTTATCGTCCTGGCAAGCTCGTTGACGTCCTTGACGAGATAATTGTGTTTTGTGCAGGGCCTTGTAATGCCCACTATGTCCGCTTCCTGGAAGGCGTCGTTGCCGATAAGCATGGTCGGCACCTGCCCGGTAATGACGACCAGCGGGATAGAGTCCATAGCGGCCGTCGCTATGCCGGTGACCGTATTGGTTGCGCCCGGCCCGGAGGTCACAAGGACAACGCCCGGCTTTCCCGACGCCCTGGCGTAACCGTCCGCCGCGTGCACCGCGCCCTGCTCGTGCCTTGTGAGGATCAAATTGATGTCCTTTTCCTCATAAAGCATGTCAAAGATGTTGAGGACAACGCCGCCGGGGTAGCCGAAAATATATTTGACCCCTTCCTTCTTCAGGGACTCTATCAAAATCTCCGCGCCTGTAATCTTCATCCTTCCTGGACCTTCTTAAGTCTTGGGTTTATTAAATGTTTAGTATTTTAGCATATCATTTCATTACCGCGCCATCTCCGGCGGAGCTTACGAGCCTCGCGTAGCGGGCGAGCCAGCCCTTTGTAACCTTGGGTTTGGGCCGCCTCCATTTTGAAAGCCTCTGCCTTATTTCGGCCTCGGGCACATCAAGGTTTATCTTCCTTGATGGTATGTCTATGGAGATTGTGTCGCCGTCCTTTATCAAGGCTATCGGTCCGCCCTCCATCGCCTCCGGGGATATGTGGCCTATACACGGCCCACGGGTGCCGCCCGAAAACCTCCCGTCGGTAAGCAGGGCAACGGAATCGGCCAGGCCCATGCCGGCCAGCGCGGCGGTGGGAGAGAGCATCTCTCGCATGCCGGGGCCGCCCTTCGGCCCCTCGTACCGGATTACAACCACGTCGCCCGGTTTTATCCTGCCCTCCATTATCGCCTTCATGCCCTTCTCTTCCGAGTCAAAGACCTTTGCCACGCCCCTGAAGCGCATCATTTTTCCGCTCACGGCCGATTGCTTCACAACCGCCCCGTCCGGGGCAATGTTGCCCCTGAGGACGGCAATGCCGCCTTCCTTGTGATGGGCCCGGCTGACAGGCCTGATGACCTCCTCGTCCATGATCCCGGCCCCGTCGATTATCTTGTAGAGCGGCTTGCCGCTTACCGTCTGATGGTCTTTGAGCAGCTTTTTAAGGCGTTTCATCACAGCGGGTATCCCGCCGGCCCAGTCGAGGTCTTCGAGGTAATGCTTTCCTCCGGGCAGCATGTCGGCTATGTGCGGCGTCTTCTTCGAAAGCCTGTCGAACGATTCAAGGTTTACATCCACCCCCACCTCATGCGCAATCGCGGGCAGATGGAGGCACGTGTTGGTCGAGCCCCCAAGCGCCAGGTCGATTATGATGGCGTTTTCCAGGGACTGCTTCGTGACTATCTTGGAGGGCCTGATGTCCTTTTTTACAAGCTCGACGACCCGCCTGCCGCTCTCGAAGGCTATGCGTTTCTTGTTGGCCAGCACGGCAGGGCTGGTGGCGCAGTAAGGCAGGCTCATGCCCATGGATTCGGTGAGGCAGGCCATCGTGTTCGCGGTGTACATTCCCTGGCAGGAGCCTGCGCCGGGGCAGGCGCAAATCTCCACTTCCTCTATCTCCCTGTCGCTCATCAGGCCCTTCTTGTATTTCCCTACGGCCTCGAACGTGTCGTTTACGAGCGAAAGCCTCCTGCCCCTCAGGTGTCCCGAAAGCATGGGGCCGGCGGTCACCACAATCGTCGGGACGTTTATCCGGAGCGCGCCCATGAGCATGCCCGGGGTTATCTTGTCGCAGTTGGTCAGCAGGACAAGCCCGTCCAGCTTGTGCGCCTCCATGACGGTCTCTATCATGTCCGCTATAAGTTCCCTTGAGGGGAGCGAATATTGCATCCCGCTGTGCCCCATTGCGATGCCGTCGCATATGCCCGGAAGGCCGAAAAAGAACGGGTAGCCTCCTCCGGCGTGCACGCCTTTTTCTATGAACCTTTCCAGGTCCCTCATCCCGATGTGGCCGGGTATGATGTCCGTAAAGCTGGTGGCAACGCCTATGAAGGGCTTGTCCATCTCGGTTTTGGGTATGCCGGTTGCATAAAGGAGCGCCCTGTGCGGCACCCTCTCAATCCCTTTTTTAATCGCATTGGAACGAATCATTGGAAAAAACAATCCTCCCCTTCGTTGTTTTTTTGGGCTGACACTCACGGCAAAAAAATTTTTATTAATTGACGCTGTGGTCTTTCCTGTACTGCCTGATTATCTCCGCCATGCGGTCTTTTTTCATGAGCTTCATTTTTTGCAGGCGTTTCCTCTCCATTTCCTCTTCGGCAGACAGATAATGCTTGGCTGAAAAACCGGTAAGTTTTCCGTCCAGGTCCCTGTGCTCGTCAGACAGTTTTCTGAACTCGCCGTTTTCCTTCGTAAGGATCTCCGCAATCTGTTCGTCCCTCATATTTCTGACCTCCTTGTTCTGTTAAAAATTAACATACAGGTCAAAAAAAAGACAATTTCGCCCGTTATTGCCCACTATTGGAGTATTTTAACCTTCATCTCCACCCGCTCAAGAGGGTCGTCCCTGGAGTCGCGGGGGAGGGCCACAATCTTGTCAACCACGTCCATTCCGGACACTACTTCGCCAAAAACCGTATACTGCCCGTCCAGAAACGGGGCATCGGCCACACAGATAAAAAACTGCGAGCCAGCGCTGTCGGGGTCGTATGCCCTGGCCATCGAAAGGGTCCCCCTCTTGTGGGGCATCTTGTTGAATTCCGCCTTTAGCGTGTAGCCGGGGCCGCCCATGCCGTAGGTGGAGCGGTCGGGGCCCTTCGTGTTGGGGTCTCCGCCCTGTATCATGAAGCCGGGGATCACCCTGTGGAATATCGTCCCGTCATAAAAGCCTTTTTTCGCAAGCTCTATGAAGTTGTTCACATGGTCCGGCGCAACCTCCGGGAAAAACCTGAGCACGATCTTCCCGAATTTGGTGTCTATCTCGGCCCTCGTCTGCTCCATCTTCTGAATCTCCTCGTGAGTGAATTTTCTGTATTTTACTTCACCTGACGCATACTGGGCCACAAAAAGAAAACAGAAAAGCAGAAAAACGAATTTTTTCATCTTACCCGGTTGCCTCCCTGACAATTTTCTCAGCCAGTTTGAAAGAGTTCTCTATGCAGTCGTTGAGGGCAATCCCCCTGAACGCGTTTCCCGTTATGTAAAGCCCTTTGTGGTTTTCGGCCAGGCGGGACTCCATCTCCTCAACCATCCGCCCGTGGCCCAGCGGGTACTGCGGGATAGCCTTTTCGTGCCTGAATATCCTGTAAAAATCCGGCTCCGCCCGGAGCCCCAGGATGCCGCCAAGCTCATCCATGGCCGCGTTGAGGAGCTTTTCTTCATCCATCATGGCCGCGTCCTGCGCCCTCATGCCGCCAATCATTACCCTTAGCAGAAGAAAGCCCTCCGGCGCGCGCTCCGGGAAGATGCTCGAATCGAAAAGCGTCCCCAGTATCCTCCTTTTTTCCTTGAACGGCACAAGAAACCCGAACGAATCCACCGGAAAGTTGATCTTTTCCATCCTGAAGGCAACGCTCACGACCGAAAGCGCCGGGTACTCTATCCCGCCAATCATCCTTGAAAGCTCCGCGTCGAAATCCCTGAGGATGCCTGCGGACTCGTATGCGGGGCAGGCAAGCGCAACGGCATCCGCTTCCACCGAGCCCCCATCCGCAAGATGGATTTTATACCCCTTGCCCTTTTTTTCGAGCGAAACGGCCCTGCTCCTGAGCCTGAGCCCTCCATCAAGCTGGCCTTTAAGGGCGGTGATTATCTCCTCCATCCCTCCGGAGAAGGACGTAAGCGCGCCCCCCGGCCCCGCGCCTACAGGCCCTTTGCCCGCCTTTTTGGCCTCCCTGCCGAGTTTTATCATCCCTTTAATAAGGCTCCCGTATTTCCGCTCGATTTTCTTTATCTTCGGGAAGCAGCTTGCCACGCTCATCTTCTCCGGGTCTCCGGCGAAAATGCCCGAGGCCATCGGGTCTATGAGGTTTTCATAGGCCTCCCGGCCAAGCCTTCTCCTGGCAAAAACAGCAAGGGTTTCGTCCCCGGGATTTGGTTTTATGAAGGGCTCCATGGCTATCCTCAGCTTCCCGCCGATGCTCAAAACATCCGATCTCAGAAATTCCTTCGGGTTTTCGGGCATCCTGCGGAGCTTCCCATCAAGCCAGATAAACCTGTTCCTCGCGGCATCCGAACTCCTTACGGTCTTAAGCGAAAGCATCGAGGCAAGCTCAAGCGTCCGGGCGCGGTTGTCCAGAAAACCGTTCACGCCCCATTCGCAGAGAAAGCCGTCCGCCTTCTCGGTCCTGATCTTTCCGCCGGGGCGCTCAAGGGCCTCCAGGACGACAGGCTCCACAGGCCCCTTCCGCTTAAGCATGCAGGCAAGCGAAAGCCCCGATATTCCGCCGCCCGCTATCGCCGCCCTTACCATCCAAGCTCCTTTTTCCTGCCCAGCACCAAATCCGCAAAGGCCCCGATCAGTTTTGGGTGGGTGTTCAGGGCCCCGGTGCGCCTCAGATTAATTCCCAGCCCGTCCGCAAGCCGCTTGTAGAGTATGTCTATCTCGTAAAGGGTCTCTATGTGGTCCGAAACGAAGCTTACCGGCACCATGAGGACGTTTTTCACCCCGTTCCTGGCAAGCTCCTTCAGCATCTCGTCCGTATAGGGCCCTATCCATTTCACAGGCCCCGTCCGGGACTGGTAGCTGAGCGCATATTCCATTTCAACCTTCTCCCTTACCGCCTCGATGGTACCCTTGACATGCTCCACGTACGGGTCTCCCATCCCGGCAATCTTGACCGGAAGGCCGTGCGCGCTGAAGAGGACGAAAATTTCTTTGTTATCCCTTTCAAAAGAGGCCATCCCTTTCCTGATGTTTTCCGCAAGGGCTTCTATATAAAGGGGATGCCTGAACCAGGGCTCTATTACGCCCGTTTGCATATCGAAGGACTTGAGGTCCTCAGTGAGCTTATGAAGGGAAGACCCGGTAGTGGCAAGGGAATAATGGGGATAAAGGCTCAGGACGATGAGTTTATTGATGCCCGCCGACCGGGCCTGCTCAAGGGCCTCGCGTATGAACGGGTGCCAGTAGCGCATGCCGACAAACGTCCTGAAACCGCCCCCGAGGGCCGATTCCAGCGCACGGGCCTGCGCCAGCGAAAGCTCGTTCAGAGGAGAGCCCCCGCCGATAAGCCCGTAGGCATTAATGGCTTTGGACGCCCTTGCGGCCGATATCATCCGGGCTATGGGCTTTTGCAGGAAGGCCGGCCCAAGCCTGATTATCATCCTGTCCGAAAAAAGGTTGTAGAGGAACGGCCTTACCGCGGCGGGGCTGTCCGGCCCGCCGAGATTGAGAAGCAAGACGCCTATCGGACGGTTTTCATCCAACAATGGCCCTTTTATTTTCCGCTCAGCTCGTGGACGGCGTCCACAAGCATCTTCACGTTATCGACGGGTATCTCGGGCAGAACGCCATGCCCCAGGTTGAAGATATGCCCCCTTGCGGCCCTGCCCTTATCCAGTATGTCCCTGACCCTTTCCTTCATCGCATCGGGCGGCATCAGGAGGGCGCAAGGGTCCAGGTTCCCCTGCACGGAAACCTTTTTGCCAAGTTTCCTTACGGCCTCGCCGATGTCGACGCGCCAGTCTATCCCGATGACCTGCGCGCCGGAATTCCTTATGTCCTTCAGGAGCCCTGCGCACCCGTTCACAAAGTAAATTATGGGAACGCCCTCTCCCTTAAGCTCCTTTATGACCGTCTTGACCCAGGGCAGCGCGTAAGCCCTGAAGTCTTCAGGCCCAAGCACGCCGGCCCATGTATCGAACAGTTGCACGGCCTGCGCACCGGCCCTTATCTGCGCCCTTAGATACGCCACGACCGTATCGGTTATCTTCTCCATCAGACCGCCGAAGACGCCGTGGTTCTGGTACATCATCCTCTTTGTATTGAGGAAATTTTTGGAGCTTCCGCCCTCTATCATGTAGGTGGCGAGGGTGAACGGAGCCCCGGAAAACCCTATGAGGGGCACCTTCAGCCCGGCCCGGAGTATCTTTATTGTCTCAAGCACGAAGGAAAGCTCGTCTTCCGGCACCGGAACGGTCAGCTTTTCCATGAGCGCCCTGTTCCTTACCGGCTCCGGGAGGACGGGGCCGTGCTTCTCGGAAAACTCTATCTTCATCCCCATCCCCTCCACCGGGATAAGAATGTCAGAGAAGAGTATGGCCGCGTCAACGCCCAGGATGTCGACCGGCTGGAAACTGACCTTTGCTGCAAGCTCCGGGGTCTTGCACAGCGTGAGGAAGTCCACAGTGCCCCGCACTTCCCTGTATTCCGGCATGTACCTGCCCGCCTGGCGCATAAGCCACACAGGCGTATACGGCACATCTTCCCCCCTGCAAGCCTTCAAAAATGTATCGTTCATGAGCACGACCCTCCAACTTGAATATTTTTTATTTTTTCTGCTTCCGGATTTTCAAGTATTGTTCTTATTCCGGCTTCCGCTGTTTTTCAGCCGCAAAAGACCGCCTTGCCATTTTGGCCGGCACATAGCCGCAGAAAGGCTCTTCCTCCATGTAATCGCCGGTCATGGCATAGGCCCTGGCGCGGCACCCGCCGCAGACGTTTATGAACTCGCAGGAGCCGCATTTGCCCTTGTAGCTTTTGAAGTCCCTGAGGTCATGGAAAAGCTTCGAATTTTCCCATATGTCTTTAAAGGACTGCTCCTTCACGTTTCCGGCGGCCTTGGGGAAGTAGCTGCACGGCAGGACGTTCCCGTCCACATCGATAAGACATATGAGCTGGCCCGCTATGCAGCCCTTCGCCCCGCCTGTGGAGAACTTGAGCGTCCTGCGCTCGAATTTATTCTTCTCCTGCCTGGCCCTCTGGAGGACGACCCTGTAATAATGGGGAGCGCATGTGGGCCGGACGAGCATGTCCTTTTCCCCTGCTTCCATGTGATAGTGCCAGTCCAGAAGCTCTTCATAGTCCTCTTTCGATATCAGCTCGTTCATGATGTCCTCTCCCCTTCCGGTGGGCACTATCATGAACATGTACCATGCCGTCGCGCCAAGCTCTTTTGCGAGCCTGTAAACCCTGGGTATCTCCTCCTGGTTCCGCCTGGTGAACGAGGAATTGATGATGAACTCTATCCCGTTGTCCCTGAAGAGCCTGGCGGCATTCATGACTCCCCTGAACGCACCCTGCTGGCTGCGGAAATTATCGTGAACGGCCTCCGTGGAGCCGTCCAGGCTCAAAGAGACTATCCTTATGCCGGACTCCTTTATTTTCCTGCATACGTCTCCGGTAACCAGAACGCCGTTGGTGGCGAGGCACATCCTAAGGCCAAGCCCCGAGCCGTATTTGGCCATCTCGAAGACGTCCGCCCTGAGCAGGGGCTCGCCGCCTGACAACACAATGACCGGCTTGGCATAGGAGGCGATATCGTCGAGTATCGCGAATGCCTCCCTGGTGGAAAAGTCCGGATGGCCCTTTATCTCCATCTCCGAGGACGAGCGGCAGTGCACGCACTTGAGGTTGCATCTCCTCGTTATCTCCCACGCTATCCACTTAGGCGAAAATTCCATGGTTTATTATAACCTTACCTCTTCCAGTTTTTCATTCCAGATATGGTTTTCCATGGCCCGGAGCAGATTGGCGAACGTCTTTTTGTCCAGGGCGGATACGGCAACGGCGTTATATCTGGCGGCAAGCGCCTTTGCCTCTCCAGGCTGAAGCCTGTCTATCTTGTTGAAAACGAGCAGCTTGCGCTTTCCTGCCAGCCCAAGCTCTTCCAGTATCCCGGAGACCGATTCCATGTGCTGCCCGAAACGCGGGTTGGAGACGTCCACCACATGCAGGAGCAGGTTTGCGTCCTCAAGCTCCTCCAGCGTCGCCCTGAATGCCGCCATCAGGTCTTTTGGCAGGTCCCTGATGAAGCCCACGGTGTCGGTTATTATCACTTCCCGCTCCCTGGGGAACCTGAGCCGCCTGCTGGCCGTATCCAGGGTGGCGAACATCTTGTCTTCCACCACGGTGGCGGAACTCGTGAGCGCATTGAGCAGGGTGGACTTCCCCGCGTTTGTATAGCCCACGATAGAGACAATCGGGATGCCCCGCTCGACCCTCCTGTGCTTGCGCTGTCTCCTGGCCTCCGAAATCGTCCTCAGCTCTTTTTCAAGGAGGTGTATGCGGTCTCTCACCCTCCTGCGGTCGACCTCAAGTTTTGTCTCTCCGGGGCCCCTTCCGCCGATGCCGCCCATAAGCCTTGACATGGCGGTGCCTTTTCCCGTCAGCTTGGGAAGCATGTACCTGAGCTGCGCAAGCTCGACCTGCACCTTGCCTTCCCGGCTGTGGGCCCTCCGGGCGAATATGTCCAGTATGAGCTGGGAGCGGTCTATCACCTTAAGCTCCGTCAAGTCCGTTATCGCCTTTATCTGCGAGGGGCTCAGGTCCTGGTCGAATATCAAAAGCGTCGCGCCCTTGTCCAGCGCGTTGATGATGACGTCCTTCATCCTGCCCTCGCCCATCAGGTATCTGGGGTTTATTTCCTTTATCCTCTGGATGGCGGCATCCAGCACCAGGACATCGGCGGAGGCGGCAAGCTCCTTAAGCTCCTCAACCGATTCCTCAAGCTCGTACTTCGGCCTGGCGGAAACGCTTATCAGCATGGCCCGCTCCCTCTTGTCGGCCTGGCTGAAGACCCTGCGGCGCTGCATCTCCTCTTCCAGCGAGGAGACGAAGCCGTCGAAATCCATGCGCAGACGGCTGAAATCCTTTTCCTCGATTATCTCTATCCGGGACTCCCGTCCGGCCCCCGGCAGAAGATGGGCGACCTGGACGCCTCCGGGCGCGTCCCCGGAGACCCCGATTGCGGCCAGCATATCGAGCCTCAGCAGGGCCAGGTCTGTAAGGTCGTCCTGCGTGAGCTTTTCGTTTTTCAGATGGGTGTGGACAAGTCTCAGCCCGCGCAGGGCCTTCCGGCCAAGCGGATAGCCCTCCAGGGAGGGGATGAAAACGCCCTTTGCGTCCCCCACTATCACATGCGTTACGGCGCCGCGCCTGTTTATAAGGAGCCCTATCTGCCTGCCCATCCCGGCGGAAAGCGCGGTTATGTAACGTGCGAGTTCGTTTGTTATGATGTCTTCGGGCGGGATTCTCCTGCGGTATATCCGCTCCAGCGAGCGGAGTTCACTGCCTTTAAGGCCTGCGGTGTTGCCTGCTATGGAAGGTATTTAAGATCTCCCCTTTTTTGTTTTTTGGGCCTGTTTACAATTATATTTTACCACAACCGCGAATGCCCGGAACTGCAATCAGGGGCCCCTCACCCCAGCCCTCTCCCAAAGGGAGAGGGCGAAAAAACGCGTTATCTTCAGGATGTCATTGTGAGGGGCGCCAGCCCCGTGGCAATCTCGTCGCAGGTCTTTTTTTTCGGGACAATGACTTGCGAGACAATTATAAACTTATGAACTTTTTAAAATAGAATCGTGAATAAACCGGATACGCAATTTGTTTTATTTCCACTTTTTGGTGAGGCTGATGAGAATGATATGGGCGGTGCCGCTTGTGTCTTCGGGGTTAAGAGGGTTATCAAAACCGTTATAGTCCGTATAGGAATAGCTGGCCCCTATCTCCGTTTCCTTTGGAAGCCTGTACCTCACCCCGGCGGAATAGACCGTCTCGGTGGTGTCCAGGACAGAAAAGGCGGAAATCGACGGGTAGGAAACCGCATCAGCAATCCCCGGAAAGAAGCTCCCCGAACCCCTCGTATGGCTTACGTCCGCAACGAGGCTGATCTGTCTTTTGGGCGTGTACGCCGCCGAAACCGAATAGTTCTGGGCCACGTCCCTGTATTTTACCCCTAAATCGGGGGCGGCCCCCGGATCCAGTTCGTAAATAAGGTCCTGTTTCACCTTGTTGTGCCAATAGGAATAGCTGGTTGTGACGGTCAGGTCTTCGCGGACAGAGACCGTAACGTAGCCCGCGAACTTGTCCCACCGCGTCCTCCGGTTTTTAGAGGCGCTGCTTATCTGGTCATAAATAAGGTCGTCCCGTTTCCCGTCCGTAAGCTCATAGCTGAAGAACGCCGACGCCCATGCCACAGGCGTCCACATGGCGGTAAGAGAGCCTGAATCCGACCTGTTGGGCTGGTAATTGTAAGCCGGACTGTCGAAATCGCTATGCGTATATTTGGCCATCAGTTTGAGGGCATAAACAGGCCTGTAAGTAGCGTTCAGGGTTATCGTCTTTTCCCTCGTCCTGTCCGGCAGGTCCCATTCCGCGGCATGCTCCCTCCTTGTCTCCTTGTAGACGACCTCGGTCCCAAGCGTAAGATTTCCGCTGACCCGGTACTGGGCAATGCCCGAAACCGTGTCGTTTATCGCGGTGACAGCGTTCCTTATCCCTGTAACTCCGGGAAATGCCGCAAACCCCAGGAAACCCGCGGGAAGGGAGTCCGGTGTGTCTTCATCCTTTTCGTCATGCCTGTACTTGAACACAAGTACCAGGGGCACGACAGGCAGGTATCTTACCTGGGCATCCCCAATGAAATAATCGGCCTTCGCGTTGCTCTGGCCGTTTCGCCTTTCCATCTTCGATACTGTGGCCGCCGCCACAATCTTGCCCGTATAGGAACTGTGTACCCTGAACGTATCAGTCGAGCCCTCGAGGTCCGGCACCACGTTATGGGGGAGGGGCCCCGTCCCGTAGTCGTAACTCATTATGCCCTGCCCTTCCGAGATGAAGCGCTTTTCCGAATGGGAATAATCCAGCTCCACCGGGCCAAGGTGGCCGTTGATGCCGACTTTTCCGTCGATGGTCCTCCAGTCTATCTTCCTTATCTCGGATGTCCTGATGATGCTCGAATAATCGTTTGCCCCGCCCAAAAATATCTGCTGGATGTCGCCTTCCTTCTTGACCAGCATGCCTTCGGTATAGAGATGCAGAGGGTAATCCGGGGTCTTGAACCGAAGGTAAACGTGGTTGATGCTCGCCCTGACGCCGTAGCGGTAACCTGGGGCCTCCTGCGACACACCCAGCGGGGAACCCGGCAGATGGTCCAAGTCTGTCAGTCTTATACCCTGGAGGTTATGGAACATGCTGTCGCCAAGATACCTGAACAGCACGAGATCGCTGTATGCGTAACGGGCGTCCACGAAATAGTCCTTCTTGTTGAGCACGTCCAGCTCAAGATGAATCCTGTTGGGGAACGGGAAGGCGATAATGCTGCCCCCGAATGTGGGGGAACTGTGCGTGTAGCCGTATTGCATGGCCCTTTCGGAGCCGCTCAGGCCCGTAAACGCGTATCCCATTCCAAACGAGTATTTAGGGGTTATCTCCGGGAATTTATAGACGTAGGCCCTGTCGCTGGACTGGTCGTCCTGGCCATAGCCGGGCGTGCTCAGCGCAAGCAGGACCGCCAGAACCAGAAGAAATCGAGCCCTCGTCCTTTCCGTCTTCACCCTCCCCATCCGCTATCTCGTGAACCTTCCCGCGCCTCCGCCCCCGGAAAGCGGTATGGCGGATGGCAAATCGGTGCCGTGTATCTGTGAATGGCAGTCCGTGCACCGGGTATAAAAAGCCGCCTTCCATTCAGTCGGGCTGGCGCTGAAGCCGGACATGGGGGTCAGGGTGTGGCCCTCATGACACTGGAGGCAGAGGAACGGCACCCTCAGCTTCAAAAGAAAGTTGTTGGGGGAACCATGCTGGTTATGGCAGGCAAGGCAGTCTTCCGTGTTTTCCGCGTGCTCATAAACAAAGGGGCCTTCCTTCTCCCCATGGCATTGGGTGCAGGTTGCCTTCACGGTTTCTTTCCTCAGCATCTTGCCCGTAATCGAGCCGTGCGGGTCGTGGCAGTCCGTGCAGAATATCTTTTCCTCCGGCACCGGATGGTGGCTGAGCAGGTTGAACTCGGCCTTGACATTCTGATGGCACCGGTAGCACATGGCGGCCGTATCACGGGGGCTTACCTTCAGGTCCGGCCCGTGGTGGACGTTATGGCAGTCCGAGCAGGAGACATCGTTCAGCGCGTGGGGGCTCATGTTCCACGTGTGCAGGTTGAAAGTGGCGTTTGCCGTATGGCATTTCAGGCAAATGAGCGAGCGGGCCCCCGCAGGCAGGGTCTTTATATCGATGAGGGTCTTATAGTTGCAGGCCAGCTGGATGCCTTTCTTCTGCGCCTCTTCCACCTTCTCAGGGGTAAGCCCTTCGATTGCCAGGCTGCCCGGCCCATGGCAGGACTCGCAGTCCACAATGGGCAGTCCCGATTTGGTCGAAAGCTGGGCCCCCATCGTGCTGGCCTCGAAGTCCTTCTTTATCTGGTCGTGATAATGGCAGGCCCGCAGGCAGTTGGCCGTGCCCACGTAGTCGGCATCGTACCTGCCCACAATCATCTTCTCGTACTGCTTTATGGGGATAAGCGGTTTCGAGGTTTTGAGCGATTCACAGCCCGAAACCGTGAAAAGCGCCACAAGCAGGCAGAGCCAAACCGGAAACAATCCCTTTGAAAACGAAATCATTCTCCTCCCGGAAATAATCTCTTACGCTTTCAAAAGCCACTAATAAATAATGAAAACTGCCGGACCCATGGCCGCAGGCTATTTTACTTCAAATCGGCAAAAAATAACAGGAGGGCAGGAGGATAAGGCCATAATGACAGCGGCCCCTCATTGCGGGTCTCAACAATGCGCGGGGCCTGCCTTGACCTGCCCCGCCAGCCGTTGCATGCCAAATAATGTCATGTTTTCCGCCGCATCGGTTAAAATTGACGATGAGGAAAATCAGGCTTTTGCTTGAATACGAAGGCACACGCTACAACGGCTGGCAAAGCCAGAAGAAAAAAGCCCGCGTCCAGACGATTCAGGAAATCCTTGAAGAAAAAATCAGCAGGCTCGCGGGCCCGCTGTCCGCGAGCGTAACAGCCGCGGGCAGGACGGATGCCGGGGTGCACGCTTTGGGGCAGACAGCCACCTTCAGGACTTTTTCCGCCCTGCCCGCCCCGACAATAAAAAAAGCGCTGAATGCCATGCTGCCCGATGATATCAGGGTGCTGGAAGCCACCGATTGCGGGCCGGACTTCCATCCCCGGTACGACGCGCTGGGCAAGACCTATTTCTATCTGATAGGCCGGAAGAATTCCGTCCCGGTCTTCATGAGGAATTTCATCTGGGCCGTACCTTACGGCCTGGACACCGCGAAAATGAGGGCCGCCGCTTCGCTGATTGCCGGGAAAAGGGATTTTGCCTCGTTCAGGGCATCGGGGTGCTCCGCGAAAACGAGCACCAGAGACCTCAGAAGGCTCGAAATAGAAGAAACCGGAAAGATGGATTTCCTTTCAGTGGG
>JAJYJS010000033.1 GCA_021789215.1 Nitrospirota bacterium
CTGGCCTATTCGCAAACGTCCTTCCGCCTGGCCATGAAGGAGAAGAACTCCAAGCCTTCCCTTGCGCGGCGCTTGAAAACGTGTGCGTCCGTAAGCATCTGCCCCAGTATCCTCAGTATCGGCCTCGGCCTGAAATAGAAGCGCCTGTAAAAAAGCTCCACCGCATCGAATATCTCATCCCGGGACAGGTGCTCGTAAGAGAGCACTGCGTTTTGTATGCCGTCTTCGTTGAGGTCCTCCTTTTTGAGCCAGCCCTCTTTCACTGCCTGCGCGTAAAGCTCCGTGCCGGGGTAAGGGGCGGGAAGCGAGACCTGGATGCTGTATGGGTCCAGTTCCTTGGCGTATTCGATTGTCTGCTTGATCGTTTCGGCCGTCTCGCCGGGAAGCCCCAGAATAAAGGCGGCGTGGACAAGGATGCCAAGCTCCCTGCACGCCCTGGCGAACTGTTTGGCCCCCTCAATTGTGATGCCCTTGTTTATGTTCCTCAGTATCTGCTCGCTGCCGGACTCGAAACCCACGGTAAGCAGATTGAGGCCGTTTTCCCTCATCACCTTCAGCGACTTGTACGGCACGTTGGCCCTGGCGTTTGCCGACCATTTGATGCCCAGTTTGCCCACGCGCCTTGCTATCTCCCCGGCCCTCGAAAGGTTTCCCGTAAATGTGTCGTCATCGAAAAAGAACTCCCTCACCTGGGGGAAAAGTCCCCTGGCCTGTTCCACTTCTTCCATTACGTTTTCAACGCTCCTTGTGCGGTAATGCCGCCCGCCTATGGTCTGCGGCCACAGGCAGAATGTGCACCGGGCGTTGCACCCCCGGCCGCCGTGGATGGCCATGTAAGGGTGCTCCAGGTATCCGTTATAGTAATGCTCTATCTTCAGGTCCCGCGCGTATATTTTGGTCGCGAAGGGTAAATCGTCGAGGCGGGCCATGAGCGGCCTGTCCGGCGTGCGGGTGAAGCCGCCGTTTACGCGGAACATCAGGCCGTGCACCTTTTCCAGCGGCATGCCCTGCGCTATCTCCTTGATCGCATAGTCGAACTCCCCGGTGCAGACGAAATCTATGGCGGGGGAACGAAGCAGCGTCTCTCCGGGAAGGGTCATGGCATGCGGCCCGACAAACCCTATCAGCACCCCTGGATAGCTTTCCTTCAGCCTTTGAGCGGCCGCGCAGTCGTTTGAGAGCGTGGGGGTAGAGGTATGCATGACTATTAAATCATATCCCGCCGCCTCCCGCACGACTTCCTCAAGCCCCATGCCCGCTGGAGGGGCGTCTATCAGGCGGCTGCCTTCGACGAGTCCCGCAGGCACGGCAAGCCAGACAGGGTACCAGAAAGAGCGTATCTCCCGCCGAGCCTGGTATCTTGCGCCAGCGCCGCCGTCAAAACCTTTGTACGAGGGGGGATTGAGGAAAAGGACTTTCATCCCTGCACGACCTGGAAGTAGTTGAGCGAGTACATTTTTTCCAGGGCCAGCATGAGCCAGGGCGTATACATCTGGCTGTTGCCCGACCATCTGCTTATTATCTTGTCCGGGTGGAGGAACTCCGTTTCCGAAATCTCTTCCCGGTTGGGAAATATCATGTTGCTTTCGGCCTCCACGGAAAGCACGGCGCATATCTCGTTTTCGGAGCCGATGTCCTGGTAGCGGGCCTGGTAGCGGAACTTCAGGAGGTACTTTACATTTACGGCTATAAGCCCTATTTCCTCGTACAGCCTTCGCCTGGAGGCCTGTTCGTAGTTCTCGAATTTGAACAGATGGCTTGCCACTGTGCCGTCCCAGTAGTCCGGCCAGAGTTTTTTCCCGGCGCTGCGGCGGGCAAGGAGGATTTCCCCCTTTTTATTGAACACCATGGCAAGAAATGCGCGATGGAGGATGCCGCCGCCCTCGTGGCATTTCTCCTTGTCTTCCTCGCCTATGAAATTGTCGTCTTCGTCAACTATTATTATCTGCTCCAAATTATTCCCCCTGGGACTTTCCCTCCCGGAACCGGAGACGGGAAAAAACACCTGTAAGGCAAGCACATGGATTTTTTGTTTTTTTACATATAAAGGATATCACAATCCATGCGCGATTCAACTTCCATTTGCGATGGTCCCTTTTGCCACTACCTGCCATTATAAAAGGTCTGCAAGGCCGATTTGGAAGGTCCATGCTTTGCCCCTATAATTTATATAGGAACAGGCGAAATCCGGAAGCGGAGCGACTAATCGGGGGGCGCAGGTGAAGAGGAACACAATAATAGGACTGGTTGCCGCTCTGGTTGTCTTCGCCGGCTTCTCTATTCTCTCCTACTACAATTTCACCCATATCGTCGAGATGGGAAGAATGCGCACGCGGGGGGCCGCCTTCAGTGAGCTGCTCTATGAACTGACCGAAAGCCTCGACCGGATGGAACTGTGTCATCTGCGCTACATGGCAACGGGCGACAGACGTTATGCAGACCAGTTCAGTGAAGAAGCCAGTTCAACTCGCGACAGAATTAAAAAGCTATACCAGTACAGCCCTCCCCTTGATGCCGGTCTGCGGCAAAAGATCGCCGCCGTTGAATCCCTGGCTGGGGCGCGGTTCAAAAACCTTGGCGAATCCATCGCCAGCACCACGAGTTTCCCGGCAAAGCACGGGCTGCTTATCCGGGAAGGCGAGCATTTGCACCATGCGATAGACACGATTGTGCAGGGAATGCTTGACCACGTTAAAGGAAGACTGGCAAGGCTGGGGGTTGAAAGGGAAAAGACCATAAGGGACGGCCTTTTCACGCTTTCTGCCGGAACGGTCCTGAGCTTCCTGATACTTTTCTGGATATTCAACACCCTTAACCACGAGGTATCCGTTCGCAGGCGGACAGAGGTGGCCCTCCGCGAAAGCGAAGAGAAATACCGGGAGCTTGTAGAGAGCGCAAACAGCATCATCCTGAAACTTGATACGGAAGGCAACATCACTTTCCTCAATGAATACGCACAGAAATTTTTTGGCTATGCCGAAGCGGAGGTTGTTGGGAAAAACGTAATCGGCACCATCGTGCCGCCTATCGATACCGCTGGCAGAGACCTTGCCGGAATGGTCGAGGATTTCAAGCAGCACCCGGAAAAATACGCCAAGTCGGAAAATGAGAACATGCTGAAGGACGGCAGGCGCGTATGGGTAAACTGGGCAAACAGGGCCATCCTCGACAGAAAAGGCAACATCGCCGGTTTCCTGAGCATAGGCCAGGACATGACCCAGGCGCGCGAGACAAAAAGGGAGCTTGAGCATTTAAGCCGCAATTACGAACTGATTCTCGATTCCGCGGGTGAAGGCATCCTGGTGCTGGACTCCGAAGGCATATGCACATTGATAAACGGGGCCGCCTGCATGATGCTTGGATATAAATCAGACGAGCTGATAGGCAGGCTTGGCCACCCGATTATCCATTGCCTGAGGCCCGACAATACGGAATATCCGAAAGAGGAGTGCCCCGTGTATGAAACCCTGAGGATGGGCATATCACGCCACGTCACGGATGAGATACTCCGCCGGAAGAACGGCAGCGTTTTCCCGGTTGAATACAGGAGCACGCCCATTTACGAAAACAGCAGGATAGTGGGCGCGGTAATAACGTTCAGCGACATCTCGGAGCGGCAGAAAACGGCCCAGGCCCTCCAGCGCGCAAACGAGGACCTGGCAAGATGGGTGAATGAGCTGGAGCAGCGCAACAGGGAGATAGGCTTCCTGAGCGAGATGGGCAGCCTGCTCCAGGCCTCCCTTACGATGGAGGAGGCCTACGGCGTTATCGCACGGAGCGCGCAGGCGCTTTTCTCGACCGAATCCGGGGCGGTCTTCCTTCTGAATGCAAACAGGAACGTCCTGGAGGCGATAGCGAACTGGGGAGACATAAAGCCTGAAGAGCAGGTGTTCACGCCCAGGGAATGCTGGGCCCTGCGGCTCGGGCGGGAATACGTAGTCGATAAATTCAGGGCCGAGATGGCCTGCCAGCATATAAAAGACCCGGCGGTCCCGGCGTTCATCTGCGTGCCCATGATGGCCCAGGGCGAAACGCTGGGCCTCCTGCACCTGAGGTTCAGCGCGGTCTGGCTGAAGGCCCCTCTTGACGAAAGGGAGCGCACGGTGAAGAACAAGTCCAGACTGGCCGGGGCCGTGGCCGAAGACATCGCGCTTTCGCTTGCCAATTTCAGGCTCCGCGAATCGCTGTATTTGCAGTCGATACACGACCCGCTGACCGGACTGTGCAACAGGCGATACATGAGCGAGCTTTTGGAGAAGGAACTGCACCGCATGGCCCGAAAGGAAAAGACCCTTGGGCTTATAATGCTGGATATAGATTACTTCAAGCGTATAAACGACACGCTTGGGCACGACGCCGGAGACATGATCCTCAGGGAATTCGGCTCGTTCCTGCAAAAAAACATCAGGGAGGAGGATTTCGCCTGCCGCTTTGGCGGCGAGGAGTTCGTGATAATACTCCCGGAGGCGTCCTTTGAGAGCGCCAGGGACAGGGCCGAACAACTGAGGCAGTCGGCAAAGCGCCTTGATTTCCAGTACAAGGGGCAATCCGTTGGAACGGTCACAATCTCGCTTGGGGTCGCGGTGTTCCCCAAAAACGGCCTGAACCCCGATGCGCTCCTGCGCGCTGCCGACTCCGCGCTATACAGGGCCAAGGCCGAGGGCCGGGACAGGGTGTCCGTCCTGTAAGCTCCGCCCCGATAACCCTTGAGAAATGCACCCGCAAGGTGTTATCCTATCTCCGCTTTGTTCTCTTTTGATGAAAACCTTATGAAAAAAACCTGGGATGCGGCCCGGAAATTTGAATAACGGGGGGCGGGCGGCAGCCGCCCCGGCAAAAGGCATGCCCCTTTATGCGGCGGTCTTCTCGATGCCCGTGCTCGTTGCCTCTCTTGGCTATTTCGTCGACATCTATGATCTTGTCCTCTTCAGCATCGTAAGGGTGCCAAGCCTCGAGGCCCTCGGCATAAGCGGCAAGGCTCTTATGGACAAAGGGGTATACCTGCTCAACATGCAGATGGCGGGGATGCTTCTTGGCGGGATAGTCTGGGGCATCCTGGGGGACAGGAAGGGCAGACTCAAGATACTCTTTGGCTCCATAACCCTCTATTCCCTGGCCAACCTGGCAAACGGGTTCGCGACCACCCTGGGGGCCTATTCCGCGCTCCGCTTCGTTGCCGGGGTGGGGCTTGCGGGAGAGCTTGGGGCGGGGATAACCCTTGTGTCCGAGCTTCTGCCCAGGCAATCAAGGGGATACGGCACCATGGCCGTCGCCACCGTTGGCGTCTCCGGCGCGATACTGGCCAATTACATAACCCTGCATTTTGAATGGAGGACGGCATACTTCCTGGGGGCCGGTCTGGGGTTTGCCCTGCTCCTGATGAGGATAGGCGTTTACGAGTCCGGCATGTTCAGGCAGATGGAAGCGCTCGATGTCCGCAGGGGAGATTTCCTGAGCCTGTTCATGGACAGAAAGAGGTTTTCAAAATACATCAAATCCATCCTTATAGGGCTGCCCATATGGTTTGCCGTAGGCGTACTGGTGACCTTCTCGCCGGAATTTGCGCAGGCGCTTCATGTAACAGGCGCGGTAAGCGCCGGTAACGCGGTCATGTTCTGCTATCTTGGGCTCATATTCGGGGACTTCACAAGCGGGTTCCTCAGCCAGCAGTTGAACAGCCGGAAAAAGATAGTGCTGCTCTATATCGCGCTTTCGTCCACGGCCATAGCGGCCTTCTTTTTGTCCAGCGGCATCAGCGCGGGCGCATTCTACGGCCTTTGCGCCGCGCTCGGGTTCGCCATCGGGTATTGGGCGATATTCGTTACGATTGCCGCCGAACAGTTCGGGACGAACCTGAGGGCCACGGTGGCCACTACGGTGCCCAACTTCGTGCGCGGGGCGGTGGTGCCGATAACATTCGCGTTTCAGGCCCTGAAAAGCGCTGTCGGGATACTTGGGGCGGGTATGGCGGTGGCCGCCGTTTGCATCCTCGCGGCCCTGTACGCCCTTTCCGGACTGGAAGAGACTTTTGGGAAACACCTCGATTATACCGAATGAGCACGCTCCCGCCTTGACACACGCTCCCGCCGGATTTGACATTCAGGCCCCCGTGTGTCATATTTAGTAGGGAGTTTTTGTAGAAAAACAATGACCGCAGAAACTTTTTCGTTTCGCGGTTTTTTTATTTTTGGGAAAACATGACAAGGAGAAGATAATCTGAATGTACAAGAAATTCTATGATTTCGGCCTCTCGGACGAGGTTTTGACAGCGCTTTCCGAAATGGGTTTCGAGGAGCCGTCGCCTATCCAGAAGATAGCGATACCCCCCGCCCTGGAAGGCCACGACCTCATGGGGCAGGCACAGACCGGCACCGGCAAGACGGCCGCATTTGGCGTCCCGATAGTCGAGAAGGGCACGCATGGAAAGGGGAAGGCCGTAATAAACCCCTATGCGATAGTCGTCGCCCCGACAAGGGAGCTTGCGGTGCAGGTGGCGCAGGAGATGAACAAGATCGGCAGGAAAAAAGGCATTGTCTCGGTCCCGATTTACGGGGGGCAGTCCATCGAGGGGCAGATAAAAAGCCTTCGCAAGGGCGTCGATGTGGTGGTGGGCACGCCGGGCCGCATAATAGACCACATCAGGAGGAAGACCCTCGTCCTGAAGGAAATCCGGATTGTCGTGCTCGATGAGGCCGACGAGATGCTCAATATGGGCTTCATAGAGGACATCGAGAAGATACTCAGGGAAACGCCCTCAAACAGGCAGACCATGCTCTTTTCGGCCACGATGCCGCCGGAGATAAAGAGCATCGCCATGAGATACATGAACAAGCCAAAGAACGTGAGCGTGGACCCCGCGCAGATGGTGGTGGCCAAGATAAAGCAGGTCTTCTACGAGGTCAGGGACGGGGACAAGATAAAGGCGCTCACCCGCCTGCTGGACGTGGAGGACCCGTCGCTCACCCTCGTTTTCTGCCACACGAAAAGGGAGGTGGACGAGGTCTCCGGAAGGCTCCAGCAGATGGGCTACTCCTCCGGGGCCATCCACGGCGATTTCACCCAGGCCCACAGGGACGAGGTGATGGACAAGTTCAAAAAAGGCGACCTGGACATACTGGTCGCAACCGATGTCGCGGCGCGAGGTCTGGACATACCGGACGTCTCCCACGTGGTGAACTACAGCATCCCTCAGGACCCTGAGGGCTACATCCACCGCATAGGCAGGACCGGCAGGGCCGGGAAATCCGGCATAGCGATTACGTTCGTCACGCCGAGGGAATACAGGCAGCTAAGGCTGATAGAGAGGTCCGCGAAAACGCAAATCAGCAAGGCAAAGCTCCCGACGATAGCCGAGGTCAGGCGGATAAGGGAAAACGAGCTGGCGGAAGACATCGGGGAGACGATAGCCGAGGGCAGGCACAGCGAGTTCCGTTCCCTGGTCAGCCGGATTGCCGGGAATTACGCCGTTGAAGACATTGCCGCCTCCGCCCTGGCGATGCTGCTGGGGGAGATGGCGATAGAGGAAATAGAGGAGCCCGAGGCGGCCGCCGCGTCATCGAAGAATTTCGTGAGGCTTTTCATGACGATAGGCAGGGAAGACAAGATACAGGTCGGCGATATAGTGAAATCCATATCGGCCGAGGCGGGCATCCCGGCCAAGAAGATAGGCAATATCGCCATGTTCGACAGGTTCAGCTTCGTTGAGGTCCCGGCGAACCTGGCGGACAGGGTAATAATGGCCATCAACGACAGCGTGATGAAAGGCAGGCGCATAAGAATACAGCACGCAAAGGCAAGGAAAAAAGGCCAGCAGGGGTGACCCCTGGATGCCCTTGCGCGATATTTCCAAAACCTTTAAAATGACTGAGGAAGACAAAAGCACGGACAACGGGAGCGCGCATTTTTGCTGAAGACCGCGGCGGTAATAATAATAGGCAACGAAATACTCTCGGGGAAGGTAAAGGACGAAAACTCCCATTATCTGGCCCAGGGGCTGAGGGAGCTTGGCGTGGAGCTTTCGCTTGTGATGGTCATCCCCGACAGGGTGCCGGACATCGCCGAGGCCGTTTCGATGTGCTCTTCCAGGTACGACTACGTCTTCACATCAGGGGGCATAGGCCCCACCCATGACGACGTTACCATCCAGGGGATAGCCAGCGCGTTTGGCGTAAAGACCGAAATAAACCGCAAGCTGGAGGAGGTAATACTCAGCCGGTGCGGCGAAAGGCCCTCCGATGTGGCCCTGAGGATGGCGGAGCTTCCCCAAGGGGCGGAGGTAATAGAGCTTGAGGGCATCGGCTTCCCTCCCGTGCGCATGAAAAACGTCTTCATATTCCCCGGCATCCCGGAGTTCATGAGAAAGAAATTCGATGCCCTGAAGGAGCGCTTCAGGAGCAGGCCCTATCATGTGCGGCATATTTATATAAACGAGGAAGAGTGTTTCATAGCCCAGGCGCTCGAGGCCGTGGCGGGGCAGTTCAGCGAAGTGGAGATCGGCTCCTATCCGCGAATGAATGAAAAGGGCTACAAGGTTGTGGTTACGGTGGAAAGCAGGGACGAAGGCGCGTTGAACGGGGCCGTGGAACGTCTTTTAAAACTGCTGCCCCCCGGCGTCGTCGTCAGGAGCAGCTAGTCTTTTCAGGTAATCCTCCCACTCCAGCGGGAGAAGGTATTTTTTCCTGTTGTTGCATTCCTTGCAGCAGGGCACAAGATTGGCCTTCGTGGATTTCCCGCCGCGTGCAAGCGGCACCACATGCTCCATGGTAAGCTCGCCAGGTTTGAACTGCCTGCCGCAAAAGTGGCAAACGCCCTTTTCCTTTTTGCGCTTCCACCACGCCGAGGCCCTGAGCTCACGGGCTTTTTGCCTCTCTTTTTTTATCTCTTCAGGGGTCGCCTGCGGTATGAAATGCATGGTTTTATTTTACTCCGGAAGGGACCGGAAAAACATGGATTCCCGCCTTCGCGGCAATAACGCCAAAAGGGGCCAATAACCGGGGGAAGGGGATCTTTTTAAGACAGGCCCTAAATCGCCTTGCTTTCGAGCCTGGAACACAGGCCCGCAAGATAGGCGAGCAGTTCCGCTTTGGGAACGGACGTCTTCTCCCTGACACTCGAATGGATGAAATCCATCAGGCCCACGCATACGTCCCTGCCTTCCATCTGGAATGACAGGACCACGCCCTCATTGCGGTCTTCAGGGCTGTAAAAGGCCCTTGTCTTTTTTGCAAAGAGCTTTGAGGCGTCCTCAAGAACCCTGTCTATGTCGCCGGGCCTCGCTATCAGGATGTAGTCATGCGTATCGAGGGTGCCTATGAAGGCGTCTTTCACCCTGTCGGTGGAAGTCTTAAGTATAGCGGCGGCCCATTCTATAAGCTCGGCATGGTTCTCATAGCCGTATTTCATCAGGAAGGGATATATGTTTGACACCCTGATGTACGCGATCCCCCAGCGGCCAAGCTTCGGATAGACCTTGTCTATCTGCTTGAGGATGGCGCTCTTGCCGGGAAGCCCCGTCAGGTAATCCGGCCAGCAATACGGGTCGTTCTGTTTTTTGCGCAACTCCGATATGTATTTCTTCGCGTCGCTTAAGCCCATGATATTGTATAGAAAACCAAAAAAAGGCGGGGCTTGTCAACTTGAAATTATGATTATCAGATTTGAAAAAGACAAAAACCGGAAAAGGCGGCAGGAGCGTTTCCCTCCCGCCGCCTCCGTATTTTGCGGTATGCTACACGGTGGATTTGGAGAGGTCCTTGCCGGTCTTCGCCTTGATGGCCGCCTGTGCCGCTGCAAGTTTGGCCAGCGGTATCCTGAAAGGCGAACAGCTTACGTAATTAAGTCCTATCCTGTGGCAGAACTCCACCGACTTAGGCTCGCCGCCATGCTCGCCGCAGATGCCCATCTTGAGGTCTTTCTTTGTCTTCCTGCCCTTCTCGACGGCTATCTTCATCAGCTGGCCGACGCCCTCCTGGTCGATTGTAACGAAGGGGTCGTCCTCAAGGATGCCTTTCTCCACGTAGGCGGGAAGGAACCTTCCGGCATCGTCCCTCGAAAGGCCGAACGTCGTCTGCGTGAGGTCGTTCGTGCCGAAGGAGAAGAATTCCGCCTGCGCGGCTATCTCATCGGCCGTTATGGCCGCCCTCGCCACCTCTATCATCGTGCCCACGGTATAGGCCACCTTCACCTTGTATTCCTTCTGGACCTCTTCCGCAACCCTTATGGTCATCTCCCTGAGCCTCGTTAGCTCATTGACATGGCCCACAAGGGGGATCATTATCTCTGGTGATACCTTCTGCTTCTGTTTCTTCAGTTCGCAGGAGGCCTCCATAATGGCCCTGACCTGCATCTCGTATATCTCCGGATAGGTCACGCCGAGGCGGCAGCCCCGGTGGCCAAGCATCGGGTTGAACTCGTGCAGAGCCTTGTTCCTTGTCTGGAGCTTCTCCAGGGAAACGCCCATGTCCTCCGAAAGCTCTTTAAGCTCTTCGTCGGTGTGCGGCAGGAATTCGTGAAGCGGGGGATCGAGCAGCCTTATCGTGACGGGAAGCCCCTTCATCTCCCTGAATATGCCGGCGAAGTCGCCCTTCTGCATGGGAAGGAGCTTGGCAAGGGCCTTCTTCCTGCCCTCCGTATCGTCCGCCAGTATCATCTCACGGACGGCCTTTATCCTGTCGGCCTCGAAGAACATGTGCTCCGTCCTGCAGAGCCCTATGCCCTGCGCCCCGAAGGACATCGCGTTGGCCGCGTCCTTTGGGGTGTCCGCATTCGCCCTTACGCCTATTTTCCTCACCTCGTCGGCCCATTTCATGATGGTGGCGAAATCCTTTGTAAGCTCGGGCTGGACGAGCGGGACCTCGCCTAAAATGACCTGCCCCGTTGTGCCGTTTATGGTTATGTATTCCCCTTCCCTGATGACAGTGGAGTTCACGCAGAAGGTCTTCTTTTCTTCGTCAATCTCAAGCGCGCCCGCCCCGGCCACGCAGCACTTGCCCATGCCCCTGGCAACGACGGCGGCGTGGGAGGTCATGCCTCCGCGCGCGGTGAGTATGCCCTGGGCGGCGTTCATCCCGCCGATGTCTTCCGGCGAAGTCTCGGGCCTTACCAGGACGACCTTCTCGCCCCTTGCGGCCCACTTCTCGGCCTCGTCCGCGGTGAAGACCACCTTGCCGACAGCGGCGCCCGGAGAGGCCGGAAGCCCCTTCGTAAGCACCTTCACCTGCGCCCTGGGGTCCACCATCGGGTGCAGGAGCTGGTCGAGCTGCTGCGGGTCTATCCTGAGCAGGGCCGTGTTTTTGTCTATCTTCTTCTCCTTCACCAGTTCAAGGGCTATCCTCAGCGCGGCCTTGGCCGTCCTCTTGCCCACCCTCGTCTGGAGCATGTAAAGGTTGCCCTCCTGGACGGTGAACTCTATATCCAGCATGTCCCTGTAATGGTTTTCGAGCTTTTTATATATGGCATTAAGCTCCTTGTACGCGGCGGGCAGCTTCTTCCTGAGTTCGTCTATATGCAGGGGCGTGCGGATGCCGGCCACGACGTCCTCGCCCTGCGCGTTTATGAGGCACTCGGCAAAGAAGCGGTTCTCGCCTGTGGATGGGTCCCTCGTGAAGCCCACACCCGTTCCGGAGCTGTCTCCCATGTTGCCGAAGACCATCGTCTGGACGTTGCAGGCCGTGCCCAGGTTGTCCGGGATGTCGTTGAGCCGCCTGTATTTTATGGCCCTTTCTCCAAACCAGGAGCCAAAGACGGCATTTATTGCCATCTGGAGCTGCTGGTTCGGGTCTTCAGGGAAAGCGGAGCCGGTTTCGGCCCTGTAAATCTGCTTGTAAGTCCCGGCAAGCGCCTTCAGGTCCTCTGCCGTAAGATCGGTGTCCTGCCTATAGCCCTTCTCGTCCTTGACCTTGTCGAGGGCGCCCTCGAACTTTTTCCTGTCTATGCCCATGACAATGCTGCCGAACATGGTTATGAAGCGCCTGTATGCGTCATAGGCGAAGCGCTCGTTGTCTGTCTTTTTTATCAGGCCCTGGAGGGTATCTTTGTTCAGGCCCAGGTTGAGGACCGTGTCCATCATGCCCGGCATGGAAAACTTCGCGCCGGAGCGGACAGATACCAGGAGCGGGTTTGAAGGGTCCCCGAACTTCATCCCCATGGCCTTTTCCACCTTTTTAAGGTTTTCAAGCACCTGGTCCCACATGCCGGAAGGATATTTCTTGCCCGCGTTGAAATACTCGTTGCAGGCCTCTGTGGTTATCGAGAAACCCGCGGGGACGGGCATCCCGAGCCTGCTCATCTCCGCAAGCCCCGCGCCTTTGCCGCCCAGCAGGTCCTTCATATCGCCTCTTCCGTCGGCCTTGCCCATGCCGAAGAAGTATACGTATTTTTTCTTGAGGGAAGGTTTTTTGGCCTTTCCGGCCTTTCCTTTCGCCGCCGTTTTGGCCCCCTTGGTGGCCCCGCCCACTCTTGCTGCCGTAGCCTTAGCCATTTAAAATAACCTCCAACATTGAAGTTTTTCGCAGTTTATTAATTTAAACCATAAAACATTTATTTTCAAGAGCTTTGATGTCTTTTTGATGTCTTTTCCATACAGTATAAAGTAAATCGGGATTGCTGCAAAGGCGCGATTTACGTGGAATTTGCTCAATCCGGGCCATGGGAACCGGCTTCTTTGCCCAAAAAACGGCAACTGTGCTAAATTAGACTGATATGCCTGTTTACGCTTACGAAGCCTCGGACCGCGCGGGCAGAAAGGTCAGGGCCACGATGGAGGCCCCGGACGAGCCTTCGATAAAAGAGGCCCTGCGCGACAGGGGACTTATACCTATCAGCATCAGCATCAAGGAGTCCAGGCGCCCTTTCACCCTCAAGCGTGTTACCAGGAAAGACCTGCTCAACTTCACCGTCGAGCTTGGGAACCTGCTCGACGCAGGCCTTCCCATCGACAGGGCCCTTTACGTCCTCTCGCAGAACGCGGGAAATGAAGAGCTTGGGGACATCCTGAAGGAGGTCTATGTGGACATCCAGAAGGGCCAGTCGCTCTCGCAGGCGCTGGGAAGACACAGGCTGTTCCCCTCCATATACGTGAACATGGTAAGGGCGGGCGAGGCAGGAGGTATACTGGAGCAGGTCATAAAGAGGCTTGCAGACTTCCTTGAGACCACGGTCGCCTTCCGGGACGAGATAGTCTCCGCGCTGATATACCCTTGTCTCCTCGTCTTCGTGGGCGGGGCCGCCGTGGCCGTCCTTGTGCTGTACGTCATACCCAAATTCTCCGTTATTTTCGCCGATATGGGGCAGTCCCTCCCGCTGAGCACAAGGATACTGCTCAACGTGAGCAGTTTCATGATCGATTACTGGTGGGCCGGGGCCGCCTGCACAGCGGCGGCGGCAGCCATGATTATAAGTTACTCCAAGACCGCCGAAGGCAGGGCGCTGCTTGACACGGCAAAGATGAAACTGCCGTTTCTCAGCTCTTTTAACATGAAATTCGCCGTGGCCAGGTTTTCGCGGACCCTCGGCACGCTCCTTCAAAGCGGCGTGCCCGTGCTGGAGTCCGTGAGGATATCCAGGGAGGTGTTGGGAAACCAGGTCATGTCGCAGAGGCTCCTGCCGCTTGAGGAGGGCATAAGGAAAGGAAAGGGCATGGCCGGGCCGATAAAGGACACGGGCGTCTTCCCGCCCATGGTCGGCGAGATGATAAGCGTTGGCGAGGAGGCGGGCAAGCTTGAAGATACTTTCCTCCTCATCGCGGAAAGGTACGAGGCCGAATCACGCTCCAGCCTCAAGAAGGTAATAAGCCTTCTGGAGCCCGCGCTGATACTCTTCATGGGCGTCCTTGTCGGGTTCATAGTCGTATCCATGCTCATGGCCGTCTTCAGCATAAATGATATCCCGCTCTAAACAGATTTTTGTTTCATCCCGCTCCGGGCAGTCCGGTTTCACGCTGCTTGAGCTCATCCTCGTCCTGCTGCTGATGGCGCTGGCCGTATCGATAGCCGCGGTCTCGGCGGGGAGGATATACGAAAACACGGTGTTCAGGGACTCGCTCCGGGGTATCGAGGGGGCGCTTGCCAGGGCCAGGCTGTCGGCGCTTGCCGGCAGGACCCCGATAGTCTTCAGGACTGACGGCGAGTCCTTCTGGCTTGTGAAGGACGGCCAAATCTGCCGCCGGAGGGTCTGGATGCCCAGGGGCACAGGCCTTGAATCAAAGGACATAGTCTTTTTCCCTAAAGGCGATTCGAGCGGCGGGAAGATAAAGGTAACGGATTCCAGGGGAAAGGAGTATCTTATTGAGGTCGATACTGTCACGGGCCATACGAAACTCCAGGGGCCTTAGCCTCCTTGAAGTCCTCGTGGCGCTTGCCATACTGGGCATAGGCATCGTGACCCTTATACAGCTCTATTCATCGTCCCTGAGGAGCACGAGAAAATCCGAGGACTATACGAGGGCGCTTGTCTATGCCCGCGATGTCCTCGATGAGGCCTATGCGATGCCGGGCCCGCCGGAAGCCAAAACGCTGACGCTGCCGGACGGGATGACGGCAGGGGAGCAGGTGTCCGCTGGCGGCTCCGGCGACAATTACAAGGCATACTCGATTACGGTAAGCGTGTGGGGGGTGGACGGCAGGCAGATACTGGAACTCCATGGCAAAAAGACAGTCTTTAATGAAAACGGGCAATAGAAAAGGTTTCACCCTGCTTGAGATACTGCTTGCGCTTACGCTCACGGTGCTGCTGATGGCCATCGTCTTTGCGTCCCTCAGGCTGGCGCACCGCTCCGATGAAAAAGGCAGGGCCGTGCGCGATATCGACCAGAGGATGCGCATCACCGCTGACAGGATCGCATGGCTCATCAGGGGAGCATACCCCTATTATTTCCAGAAGGACGGGAAACGCTATCCCGAATTCGAGGGGGCGCCCGACAGCGTTACCCTCGTCACAACAAGCACGGATTCCTACGCGAAAGGGCCGGAAGATATAGCGGGGCTCAAGTGGGTGAAGATATACGTTGAAGACGGCGAACTGAAGATAGCCGAGCGGGTGTTCTTCATGGGCGAGGACGATGACGCAAAGGAGAACACTTATGTGCTGGACCCGCAGGCGGCCTCCCTGAAGCTGGAATACCTCGACGTGGACGAAAAGGGCGACAACGCATCCTGGGTGTCCGGCTGGGACCCGGAGGAAAAGGAAGGCATGCCGGGGGCTGTAAGGGGCGTCATAACCCTGAAGGACGGCAACGGCAGGGAATACGAAGTGAAATTCACCGCCCCTATGAGGGCGGCCGCCCTGAGGAGAGAGACAAAGGACCTCACCAGCCCCGTCCCATAGATGATTACATAGACCCGCCAGGCTCAGCAGTTCCGCTAAGATCTGAAAGAACCTGCTTTAACTACTTTATCTTCGCTCCGGGCTTAAGGTCTTTTTCGACGGTGAGGACGGAGAGATTGCCGTCGGCGTCGGTTGCGGCCAGCAGCATCCCCCGTGATTCCAACCCCATCAGCTTCGCGGGCTTCAAATTGGCGACCATGACGATGTTTTTGCCCGCAAGCTCCTCCGGCTTGTACCACTTGCCGATTCCGGCTATCACCTGCCTCGTCTCGCCACCCAAGTCCACCTCAAGCCTGAGCAGCTTGTTTGAGCCCTTGACAGGCTCCGCAAGCGTCACCATGGCCGTCCTCAACTCCACCCTGGCGAAGTCCTCTATGCCTATCACGTTTTCCGCTATTTCAGGGGTTTTTTCTTCCGGCGCTTCCGGTTTTTTCGCCTCTTCCACTTTCGGTGTCTCCTTTTTTGCTTTCTCTTTCTCTATGCGCGGGAAAAGCGCCTTGAACTCGCTCAAAACCGTGCCGGGCCTGAGCCCGCCCCAGCGCGCCT
>JAJYJS010000002.1:0-5661 GCA_021789215.1 Nitrospirota bacterium
CGGCCGGGAAGGTTCCTATATATGCTGTTTTTTATCAATCTCTCCTACCTTGTTAGCCTCACAGGGCTAAATTTAAAGGTAATGTTATTTAAGCATAAAAAATGCGGCAAGGTCAAATCCCCTGTATACTTTCATATCAGGAGGCGTTCCACTAATGGAAAGACCCCTTGCCGGAGAGAGGAGCCCATATCTCAAAAAAGCGGCCGGACAGCCCGTGAACTGGCTGCCGTATTCCGAGGAGGCGTTCCGGAGGGCGAAGGCAGAAGACAAGCCTGTGTTCCTCAGCTCCGGGACGGCATGGTGCCACTGGTGCCATGTCCAGGCCCGTGAATCCTTTGAGGACGTGGAGACAGCGGGAATCCTGAACGCCAATTTCATCTGCATAAAGATAGACCGGGACGAGCGCCCGGACATAGACAGGCGCTGCCAGGAGGCACTGGCCGCAATGGGGTCTGGCGGCGGATGGCCCCTGAGCATTTTCCTTACGCCGGAAGGCAGGCCCTTTTACGGCGGCACATACTTCCCTCCGGAAGACGCAATGGGCAGACCCGGCTTCAAAAAGGTCCTGAACGAAGTGGCAAAATTCTACCGGGAGAACAAAGACCGGATAGAGGAATACTCAAACCGCGTCATCGAACATATCAGGCCCGCCCCGCTCGGAAAAAACCCGTTAAGCGAGTCATTCCTTGAAGAAGCGGCCCAGGAAATCCTGAACTGTTTCGACCCTCAAAACGGGGGGTTCGGAAAGTCCCCGAAGTTCCCCATGCCCGGCGCCATCGGATTCCTTGCGGGCAGGTATTTTTTCACCCGCAGCCCGGCCATCGGAGAGGCCGTTAAAAAGACCCTTGAAATGATGGCGAAGGGCGGGATTCACGACCAGCTAGCGGGCGGGTTCCACAGGTACTCTACCGATGAGGCATGGATAATCCCGCATTTTGAGAAGATGGCCGAGGACAATGCCTGGCTTTTAAAAAACTATGTGGCCGCATTTCACCTCTTCGGCCTGCCCCTGTTCAGGGAGACGGCGCTTGGGATAATAGATTTCGCAAAGACCGTCCTCTCCGATACCGGAGGGGGCTTTTATTCCAGCCAGGATGCGGACGTTACACCCGAGGACGAGGGCGGATATTTCACCTGGACGCCTGAGGACTTCAATAAAACATTGGATGCGGAAGAACGGAGGATAGCCTCCATGCACCTCCTGCATGAAAGGGGAGAGATGCCACACGGCAGGGACAGAAAGATGGTCCTTTTCGTTGCGATGGAGCCGGAGGAGATATCCGGAAAGACCGGCGTCCCGGTTAGGCGGGTAAAGGAGCTTATGGCGCCGGCAAGGAAAAAGCTCCTTCATGAAAGGGCAAAGCGGCAATTTCCATTTGTCGACAAGACCCTCTACTCCTCAATTAACGGACTTTTCATATCGGCTTACCTTTCAGCATGGAGGCTTTTTGGCGACGGATATCTGCTGGATTTTGCCATAAAATCCCTTTCGAAAATACTTAAAGAGAACTTCCGCGACGGGGTTTTATACAGGACGGGGGATGTGAAAGGGCTGCTCGACGACCACGTGCACATGCTTGGAGCGCTCCTTGACGTCTATGAGAACACCGGAGCGGCTGAACATATTGAGCAGGCCGGGGCCGTTGCCCACGCGCTTGAAAGGGATTTTCTGGACAAGGACAACGCAGGGTTTTTCGACAGCGCGGAGGAGGTCGCCGGGCTCAGGCTCAAAAACATAGAGGACATCCCCCATCCATCGGCCAACGCACTTGCCGCATGGCATCTTTTCAGGCTCAGCACAATGACCGGCAAGGAAGATTATAAAAAACTGGCGGAGCAGTCCCTTGGCGCGTTCCTCAGCCTGGCAAGAGAACTCGGCGTGCATTGCGGGGCTTATTTCATGGCTCTGGACGGCTTTTACAACCATATGTCCCTGAATGTGGGCGCAGACGCGGACAGCGCGTTGGCCCAAACGGCCCGGAAGGCGTTCAGGCCGTACAAGATAATCTTTTACGGAAGAGAGGGCGGCGGAGCCGTCACCCCGTGCATAAGGGGCAGATGCCTTGAGCCGGTCAGCGACCCAGCGGTGCTGGCGGGGCTTCTTAGTGGACCCGGCAAGTCGAAGTCTTGACTTTGGGCTCTTTCAGCTATTAGACTTATTATCTACGGGCGATTAGCTCAGCGGGAGAGCGCTGCCTTCACACGGCAGAGGCCGTGGGTTCGAAACCCTCATCGCCCATTTTTACCTTTGAGTTCAACTGCTTTCGGTAACCCACAAAGTTTTTCCTACTACTTTCATTCCTCCGATGCCGACAACGTTTGAATCACTGTTGCGAGCTCAACGACTTCTAGGTTTGATGGGCATTCAGGCCAGTTATGTCTCCAGCACACGATAATATCGCACCCATCTGGATGATGTCCGTGGTCTCGGAAATTCCGGCTTTCAAACTCAAACTCGATTCGAACACGCTGCCACTTGTCGGCGTCCACTTGACGTTTTGCCTCGCAATCTGGGTACCCAGTCTGAACAGCTTCAACATGGTACCCCAGTTCACGAGCCACCATCCCAAAGAGGAATACGACGCCCTGTTCATTCACCGGCTCGTGCCGGAGCCCCCGGAAGTCGATTGGGTTCCCGTAAGTGGGGCGGTCATCAAGTTTGGAGTGTTGTCGATTTAGCGTAACAGACTTAGTGTGACCAGGAGGCGACATAGACGACATAACTGGAGGCCGTACATTTTCGAGAGGAAGAAGAGCTACTACATCAGCCCACTCAGGCTTGTCCGCTGCGAATTCGCGGAACTTTGCTGGAAGTACAGACCACGGACCAATTCGCTTTTCAAATACGCTAGGGCTAAAGGCGCCATATCGCTTGAATTGAATACGTGTAGGAATCCGGCGAAGTTTACGAACGATCTTCCCCCAGTCTTCGATCAGGGCATCAGGATTAATTGGCCTGTTTTTCAAATAAGGCGCAAAACCGGCGGCCTGAACGGCTTCATTCCAGCTCAAGAAATGCCTGAGCACGTGATACTCCGACATTCCCGACGCGCTCAGGAATTCTTTTCTTGAAGGCACATGTCCAAGAGTCTGCGCTGCCGAGCGGAGCGCATTCAGGATATCATCTCGATCCGGCAAAGCAGTGCTCATTGGTTCTTTTCCCCTTGGATTATCGCAATCGTCTTGTCGACCACTTGTGCAAGCTTCGCGGTCTTGATGCTTCCTACAGAGTAGAGGATGATATGACTGTCAGCCGTGAAAATGCGGTTTGGCCTTATATTGCTTGGCTGTTTTAGGCTCCCGCGCTCAAAGTCGCTCTCTTCAAGAGAAATGGAATACCTGTCCCGGACGGTTTTGCTCGTTATCTGGCTGAGAATGACATCATCGCCTTCAAGAGTTGCGATGACCAGGGCGGGGCGGCGTTTGGCCTGGGTCAGATCGGAAAAAGGGAATGGAACAACAACGACATCGCCCCTTACAAACCCTGCCAAGCCTCGTCCTCTTGGGGCAGGAGCCAGTCTTTCCTTAAAGACGATTCGCTGGCGATGGCGGCGGCGAGCTTTTCCTTTAATATTTTGGATTTAAGGAAATGGACAAAATCCAGGACCTCGTCCAGATACGGCTCCGGGACCTGCTCGATCTCGCTTATCAATATTTCTTTCTTGCTCATGACTCATCACCAATGGCTTATTCTATCAGGAAATGGCCTCGAATGAAAAGTGCAAGGAGCTTGCAGTGCCTCTCTGTCCATGACTGCTGACGCTTCCGCTGACTGTGCAGTAATTGTGCAGTATAAATCCGGATAAATCCGGAAAAATCTGGAAAACACAGCCCCCGAAAAAGGAAATAAAACGAACTATTAGGAAAGATTCGGAAAAGGCGGGGCCTTCCCTGAACAGTCTTCACACGGCAGAGGCCGTGGGTTCGAAACCCTCATCGCCCATCATGTTTTCCCTTTTAAAATCAATAAGTTGCAGGCATCAGCTTCAGCCGTTTTCCAGACACAGCCAAATTGTGCAGTTCATTTAAGGCCCGGCATCGGGGATTTTGATTACCAGATGTAAAAGCATTGCAGGATTTGCTAAAGTAAAAAACAAAAAGCCTTGAATACATACTTAATCGCCATATTGTGCCTCTACATCGCCAAGGAGGCCTTTGAATATCTCGTCCAGTACCTGAACCTGAGGCACATGCAAAGGGCGGGGGCGGACGTGCCGCCCGAGTTCGAGGGGGCAATGGACAAAGGCCTCCTCGCCAGGACAAAGGAATATGAGGCCGAAAAGACCCGCTTCGGTTTTGTCTCCTCGGTATCCGGCAATATCGTTGCCGTTGTCTTCATCTTCGGCGGCCTGCTGGACATCTACACATCCTGGGTTGCCTCGCTGGGTCTGTCCTTCATCGTTTCCGGCTGGCTCTTTTTCCTGCTCCTTTTCTATATGGGGGAGCTGCTCGGAATTCCCTTCAGCCTTTACCACACTTTCAGGATAGAAAACAAATACGGGTTTAACACCATGACCGGAGGGCTTTGGATATCGGACTTCCTGAAATCCCTCGTCATTTCCTCAATCCTCCTGTCCCTGCTGGCCTTTGCGGGGCTTTGGCTGATCAAGTGGAGCCCCCGCTGCTGGTGGTTCCTGGTATGGGGGCTCCTATTTCTGTTCAGCATCATCCTGATGTACATATCGCCCTACGTCATCGAGCCGCTCTTTAACAAATTTACTCCCGTGGAAGATGAGGTGCTAAGGGAGCAGATAGCCCAGATGACCGAAAAGGCGGGGATACACGCCCGCCGGATACTGAGCATAGACGCATCTAAACGGAGCAGGCACTCAAACGCATACTTTACCGGCATAGGGAAGACAAAGAGGATTGTGCTTTATGATACCCTGCTAAAGAGCATGAGCCATGACGAAATCCTTTCAGTCCTGGCGCACGAGATAGGCCACTGGAAGAAAAAGCACATGCTGAAGATGCTGGCCGCGTTCGAGGCGGTTTCATTTGCGGGCCTGTGGGTCTCCCATTACCTTGTGCAGAGCGATATTCTGACCCTGGTGTTCGGGATTGGCGCAAAAGATTCCATTTTTGCGAAATTCGTGCTCCTGGGCTTCATCGCGGGCATCGTTTCGCTGCCCTTAAAGATAGTCATGAATTATTTTTCCAGGAGGAACGAAAAGGAGGCGGACTCGGTTTCTGCCAGACTTGCGGGAAACCGTCAGGCGATGGCAAGCGCCCTGGTGAAACTCTCAAAGGAGAACCTCTCCAACCTCCATCCCCATCCGCTCTATGTCCGGGTCTATTACTCGCACCCGCCTATTGTCCAGAGGATAAGGGACATCCGCAGCCAGCCGGATTGACACTTCCCTTTCCTGTGAGAAAATTTAATCGGCAGTAATTTTCTCTTTTTTCAAGAGGAAACCGGGATGAAAAGGATTATCTTAAAGGCCCTGCTCGCTTTGCTCCTGCTTCAGGCAGCGGGCTGCTACTACGGCTATTACGAGCCCCCATACCATTACGGCTATTATTATCCCCCCGTTTATATCTACCCCTCCCTGGAGTTCGGATATTACAGCAGGCCTTACCACTTCAGATACGGCCAGAGGTTTTACAGACCCTATTACTACCCTTTCCATCACCGCTGGCACAGATAAATAACAGCCTTGA
>JAJYJS010000002.1:5761-218886 GCA_021789215.1 Nitrospirota bacterium
TATATCTACCCCTCCCTGGAGTTCGGATATTACAGCAGGCCTTACCACTTCAGATACGGCCAGAGGTTTTACAGACCCTATTACTACCCTTTCCATCACCGCTGGCACAGATAAATAACAGCCTTGATGTGAGGAATTTTTTGTTTATGTCCGCTCGCTTGACCCGTGGCAATTTTTTGCCCACGGGGAATACGCTCGCTATCCATTTAAACAATCGTTATCGGGGGAAGAAGGGCGACATCGCCTGGATGCGCTCCGCAATGGGGACGATAGCCCCCATGCAGTAGTCAATATCATCCTCCGAGTTGCCGAAACCCAGGCTGAACCTGAGAGCGCCCCGCGAACATATGGGCTCAAGCCCCATGGCCTGAAGGACGTGAGAGGGCTCGGAGGTCTCCGATGAGCATGCAGAGCCGGTCGATACGGCGATGCCCTGCATATCCAGCATCGTTAGCAGGGCCTCCGCCTCTATGTATTTGAAGCTGATATTCGAGGTGTTGTAAATCCTGTTTTCCTTGTGCCCGTTGAGGACAGTCTGGGGCACGCGCGCAAGGATGGCTTCCTCAAGCCTGTCCCTGAGCCTGCCGATATGCGCCTTTTTCCGTTCCATCCCGTTCATTGCAAGCTCGCACGCCTTGCCGAGCCCAACAATGCCCGCCACGTCCTCGGTGCCAGCCCTCATGCCGCGCTCCTGGTGTCCTCCGGTTATGAACGGCAGCAGCTCAAAGCCTTTCCTCACATACTGGAACCCTATGCCCTTTGGCGCGTTGAACTTGTGGCCGGATGCAGTGAGGATGTCTACCCCGAGCCCCTTTACATCCACCGGGATCTTCCCTGTCACCTGGACGGCATCCACGTGGAACGGTATTTCCCGCTCCCTAGCGATGGCCGCTATCTCCTTCACCGGGAATATGTTCCCGGTCTCGTTGTTTGCGGCCATCACGGATATCAGCCTGGTGTCCCTGCGGATGGATTTTTTTATATCGTCAGGGTCCAGCATGCCATGGCTGTCGACAGGCGCATATGTGGCCCCGAAGCCGAATATCCTTTCCATGAAGCGGCAGGTCTCTATCACGGCGGGGTGTTCCACCGCCGTCGTCACGACATGGCCGCCCCTGCCCAGATGCTTGAAAAGCACGCCTTTTATGGCCATGTTGTCGCCTTCGGAGCCCCCGCCCGTGAATATTATCTCGGAGGGTTCCGCGTTGACGAGCGCGGCAACCTTTTCCCTGGCCTCGTCGACGTATTTTTTCACTTCCCTGCCCGCCCAGTGCGGCGAAGAGGGGTTGCCGAATTTCTCGTCCAGGAAGGGGAGCATGGCCTTTCTCACTTCCGGATGCACCGGGGTGGTGGCGTTATGGTCGAAGTAAACCCGCTTCATTTCTTTGCCTAGACTTCCGTTATGATGGGCATTATGAGCGGCCTCCTGTCCATCTGGTTCCTGAGGTATTTCTTGAGCGAGCTCCTTATCTTTGCCTGGAGGAGCGAGCTGTCGCTTTTTATTTCCTTGTCCAGTTCGCTTATCATGTTTGACAGAAACTCCCTGGCGTCGTTTATGAACTCCGGGGAGGCGTCCTCGAATATAAAACCCCTTGAGACCACGTCCGGCCCCGAAACGATATTGCCGCTGAGCTTCTCTATCGCCAGGAGGACTATGACCACCCCGTCGTGGGCAAGCTTCATCCTGTCCCTGAGCACCATCTCCTCCACGTCCCCTATCCCCTTGCCGTCTATGAAGACCCTGCCGGAGTCCACCTTGCCCGCCCGCCTCACGCCCTCGGCGCCGCTGAACTCAAGCACGTCCCCGTTGCCCAGGATGAACACGTTCTCCCTGTCTATGCCCTGCTTGACTGCAAGTTTAGCGTGGATCGCAAGATGTCTGAACTCCCCGTGAACGGGGACGAAGTATTTCGGCCTCACCAGGTTCAGCATTAGCTTCAGCTCCTCCTTGGAGGCGTGCCCCGAAACGTGAATCTCCGAGACCTTCTCGTAGATTACGTTCGCGCCCCTCCTGAAGAGGTGGTTTATTATCCTGCCTATGGAACGCTCGTTGCCGGGTATCATCTTGGCCGAAAGTATGACCGTGTCGCCTTCCTTTATGTGGATGTGCTTGTGCTCGTCGGTGGCTATCCTCGTAAGCACGCTCATGGGCTCCCCCTGCGAACCCGTCGTTATTATGACCGCCTCCTCGTCGCGGAGTTTCTTCAGGTCTTCAATCTTGAGCCAGGTCTCCCTGGGTATCCTCAGGTACCCAAGGTCTAGCGCTATCTGGGCGTTGGAGACTATGCTCTTCCCGCAGAGTATGACCTTTCTGCCGAACATCACGGCCACGTCTATGGCCTGCTGGATGCGGTGTATATTGGAGGAGAACGTGGATATTATTATCCTGCCCTTTGCCTTGGCGAAGATGTCCTCGAAGGCCCTCCGCACCTCCTTTTCGGAGAACGTGAACCCGCCCTTCTCGGCGTTGGTGCTGTCCGAGAGCAGGAGGAGCGTGCCCTTTTCGCCGTATTCGGCGAACTTGCGGAAATCCAGCAGCTCCCCGTCCACGGGGGTGGGGTCGATCTTGAAGTCCCCCGTGTGGACGACCCTTCCCTCCGGGGTCATTATGCCAAGGGCCACGCCGTCCACTATGCTGTGCGTGACGCGCACGAACTCCACCTGGAAGGCGCCAAGCTCCACCACGTCCCTGGGCCGGACGGCGTGCATCTCGGACTTTTCAAGGCCGTGCTCGCTCAGCTTGTCCCTTATGAGCCCCAGCGTAAGCGGCGAGGCATAGATGGGGGCCTGGACCACCTTGAGCAGGAAGGGAAGCGCCCCCGTGTGGTCTTCATGCCCGTGGGTGATTATTATCCCCCTGAGCTTGTGCTTGTTTTCGACTACGTAGCTGAAGTCGGGGATGACGAAGTCCACCCCCAGCATGTCCTCCTCGGGGAACATGAGGCCCGCGTCCACGATAATAAGGTCGTCGCCGTACTCAAGCACCGTCATGTTGAGTCCGCCGACCTCTTCTACGCCGCCCAGCGGTATCACCGAGAGCCTGTTTCCGTTAGCGGTTGTCTCTTTTTCAGTCATGCGGATGCGAGCATCTCAAGCAGCGCTTTTTCCGTGTACAGCCTGTTTGCGGCCTGCTCGAAAATGACGCTTCCCGGCCCGTCCATTACAGCCGAGGTTATCTCCTGCCCGCGGTGCGCCGGCAGACAGTGCATTACTATGGCGTCCTTTCTGGCGCACGCCATCAAGGACTCGTTTATCTGGTAGTTGCTGAATTTTTTCATCTTGTCTTCCGCTTTTTTCTCCTGGCCCATGCTCACCCAGACGTCGGTATAGACCACATCGGCCCTGCCTGCGGCCTCCCTGGGCTCCCGGAGGACCATTATCTCGCTGCGCGCCGTCTGCCTTGCGGCCTCGAGCACGGCGGCGTCCGGCTCGCAGCCTTCAGGGCACGCAAGGTACAGGTTCATGCCCATCCTCGAAGCGCCCTCTATGAGCGAGTTGGCCACGTTGTTGCCGTCGCCGATATAGGCCACGTTCACCCCTTCCAGCCTGCCCTTTTTCTCCAGTATCGTCATCATGTCCGCAAGCACCTGGCAGGGGTGGTGCCTGTCCGTCAAGGCGTTTATCACAGGCACTGACGCGTTGGACGCGAAGTCCTGTATCCGCTCGTGCCCGTAGGTGCGTATGATTATGCCGTCCAGGTAGGAGGAAAGCACCCTGGCGGTATCGGCCACCGTCTCGCCCCTTCCAAGCTGTATCTCGCTGGTGTTCATGTAGACGGAATGGGCGCCAAGCTGGTAAATGGCCGCCTCGAAAGAGACCCTTGTCCGGGTTGACGCCTTCTCGAATATGAGCCCGAAACTCTTTCCTATCAGAGGACACGCGCCCGGGCCCTTGCTGTTCTTGAACTCTATCGACCTCTCAAGGATTCTTTGTATCTCCTGCGGACTGAAATCCCATATCGTCAGAAAATCCCTTTTCATCTGAAGAGCAAACCTCCTATGGAAGCCTTTTGAGGACGTCTGAAAGTATAACGGCTGCGTGGTCTATGTCGCTCTCCTGGACGATGAGGGCAGGCAGGAACCTGAGGACGTTCTCCGCCGTGCAATTGACCAGAAGCCCCCTCTCCATGCAGGCCTTGACAACCGGCGCGCACGGTATCGAAAGCTCCATCCCCTGCAAAAGTCCGAGCCCGCGGACTTCCTTTACCAGCTCCGGGAACTCCGTCTTCAGCCCGCCCAGCGTTTCCGACAGATGCTTCCCCATCCTCCTGCAATGCTCAAGCAGGTACTGGTTGTCTTCAAGGATGGTCTGGAGCGTGGCTACCGCCGCCGCGCACACCAGCGGGTTCCCCCCGAATGTCGAGGCATGCGTGCCCGGCACAAAAGCGCCGGCCACCTCCTCGGTGGAAAGCACGGCCCCTATCGGCACCCCGCCGCCAAGGCCCTTTGCAAGCGTCATTATGTCCGGCCTGATCCCGAAATGCTTGTAGGCGAAAAGCTCGCCAGTCCTGCCCATGCCGGTCTGTACCTCGTCAAGTATCAGCAGGGCGCCGGCGGAATCGCATATCTCCCTGACTTTTTTGAAATAATCGGGCTCCGGTATCCTTATGCCGCCTTCGGCCTGTATGGGCTCCAGGAGCACAGCGCACGTCCGGTCCGCTTTCACGGCACTCTTCAGGGCGTCCGCATCGCCGAAAGGGACATAGGTAAAACCCTCCAGCATGGGCTCAAAGCCCTTCTGGAACTTCACTTGGCCGGTGGCCGAAAGCGAGCCGAACGTCCTGCCGTGAAAGGAATTCAGGGCCGTTATTATACCGTATTTCCCCGGGCCGGAACGGTCCATGGCGTACTTCCTGGCCAGCTTTATCGCGCCCTCGTTCGCCTCCGCGCCGGAATTGCAGAAAAAGACCTTGCCGGCAAATGAATGCTCCACGAGCAGGCGCGCAAGCCGCACCTGCGGCTCTATATGGTAGAGGTTGGATACGTGGATAAGCCTCTGGGCCTGTTTCTGGATGGCCACCACAACCTTTGGATGGCAATGGCCAAGCACATTGACGGCAATGCCCCCCACGAAATCGAGAAACTCCCTGTCGTCAGCCGTCCATACCCGGACCCCCCTGCCCTTCCTGAGGACTATGGGCATCCTCTGATATGTATTCATCAGATACCTGGAAGAATCGTCGATTATCTTTTTTATATCCATGACTTATCATAATATCGAATCCGGGCGAAAAAAGCAAATTCTCTTTGACAAACAGGGGCTTATAAAATTAAAATATTTATTTATGAAGATTGCGGTGACTGGAAAAGGAGGCGTGGGCAAGACAACCCTTTCCGCAACCCTGGCGCACCTGTATGCCGGGGAAGGGAAGAAGGTGCTTGCCGTGGATGCCGACCCCGACGCGAACCTTGCAGGGGCATTCGGGATCCCGCAGGAAAGGCTTGCCGGCCTGAGGCCCATCGCCGAAATGACGGACCTCATCGAGGAGAGGACGGGCGCAAGGCCCGGAGCGCCTGGCGGGGTATACAGGATAAACCCCAAAGTGGACGACATCCCGGAGGGGTTCGGCCTGAGATTCGGCAACATAATCCTCCTTGTGACTGGCAGGAGCAAGGAGGCGGCCTCCGGCTGCTACTGCCCGGAAAACGTGCTCCTGAGGAGGCTCCTCAAGCACCTCGTTGTGGAGCGCAACGAGGTTGTCGTCATCGACATGGAGGCTGGGATCGAGCACCTGACGCGCGGTACCGCACAGGGCGTGAACGCTTTTATCGTGGTGGTCGAGCCGGGCCAGCGAAGCATCCAGACCGCGCTTACCGTGAAAGAGCTTGCCAAGGGCCTGGGGATTAAAAAAGTTTTCGCGGTCGCAAACAAAATAAAGTCGGCAGACGAACTCGATTTCATAAAAAACGCCATCAGGGACATCCCTATCCTTGGGAGCATAAGCTACAACCCCGCAATCGTGGAAGCGGATATAAAAGGCGCAGCACCCTTTGAACACTCCCCCGTTTTGGTCTCCGAAGTGGCGGAGATAAAGAAAAAGATCGAGCAGTCGTTCGAAAATGGATAAAGGCGCTTTCCGGGCCGGGGCCCTTAAAAGAAGGGCTTCGCTCACCGCCGGACAGAAACTGTCCAATGACAATGCGATAAGGCAGCGGCTTTCGGGCCTCGATGAATTCAAGGCGGCCGGGACCATCCTCTTTTACGCCTCATTCAAGTCGGAAGTGGAAACAATGCCCCTTATTGAACAGGCGCTTGCCGGGGGGAAAAAGATCCTCCTGCCAAAGGTAAAAGGCGGCGGACTGGAGCTTTTTGAGATAAAGGAGACCGCGGGGCTTGCAAAAGGTTTCATGGGGATACCCGAGCCCACCGGAAAGGAAAGGCCCGCATCGGTTGACGAGGCGGACATCGTGATCGTCCCGGGGGTTGCCTTCGATACGGAAGGCGGACGGCTGGGATACGGCAAGGGCTATTATGACAAGCTCCTGTCAAAGGCTGAAAGGCGCATCCCGCTGGTTGCGCTTGCCTACGAGGCCCAGGTTTTCTCCGGGGAGAGGCTGCCGCTTGAGCCTCACGACATAAAAATGGACAAGATAATCACCGAAAAGAGGACGATAATTTCAGATGGACATTGAAAAGATCAAAAAAGGCGTACAGCTTATCCTTGAGGGGATAGGCGAAGACCCTGAAAGACCGGGAATAAAGAAAACGCCCGAAAGGGTCGCAAAGATGTGCCAGGAGATATTCGCCGGGATGAAGGTGCCGGAAGAAGACCTGCTGAAGCCCATAGAAGGGGAATCTCACGACGAGATGGTCCTGCTGAAGGACATCCCTTTCTACTCGGTTTGCGAGCATCACCTGCTGCCCTTTATCGGAAGGGCGCATATCGCCTACATACCGGAGGGCACCATCGTGGGGCTCAGCGAGCTGGCAAAGGCCCTTGAGTACCTTGCCAAGAGGCCGCAGGTCCAGGAAAGGCTCACGGCGCAGCTTGCCGACATGATAATGGGCACTATAAAACCCAAAGGCGCAATGGTTATAATAGATGCGGAGCACCTCTGCATGAGCATGAGGGGCATCAAGAAGCCCGGCTCCAGGACGGTCACTTCCGCCGTGAGGGGCATATTCAGGAGCAAGGCCACCACAAGGGAAGAAATGCTTGCTTTAATCAAATACGGAAAATAGACAAGGAGGACGGTAACAGATGTCTGCGGTTATTATCGATGGCAAAAAAGTAGCGCAGGATATCAGGGAGAAGCTGAAGAAGGAAATCGAAGAGCTTAAAGGCAAGGGCATTCAGCCCGGCCTTGCCGTCGTGCTCGTTGGCGAAAACCCCGCATCGAAGAAATATGTCGCATCAAAGGAAAAGACCTGCGGAGAGGTCGGGATAAAGAGCCTTTCCTACAAGATGCCCGAAACCATATCCCAGCAGGAGCTTATAAAACTGATTGACGACCTGAACGCAAACCCCGAGGTCCACGGCATACTCGTGCAGCTCCCGCTGCCCAAGGGCCTCGACTCCAAGGAGGTCATGAACCGCATCTCCCCCCTGAAGGACGTTGACGGCTTCGGCCCGGACTCCCTGGGGAAGCTCGTCCTGGACGAGCCCGGCTTTGTGCCCTGCACCCCCCACGGCGCGATGAAGATGCTTGAGGCATACGGGATAAACCCCTCCGGCAAGCATGCCGTGGTGGTCGGAAGGAGCATAATCGTGGGCAAGCCGCTGGCGCTCCTTCTGCTCCGGCAGAACGCCACCGTGACAATCTGCCACAGCAGGACGCCCGACCTCAAGGCCGAGTGCCTCAGGGCCGACATACTCTGCGCGGCCGTCGGCAAGGCAAAGATGATAACCGGCGACATGGTGAAACCCGGCGCCGCCGTGATAGACATAGGCATAAACGTCACACCCGAAGGCAAGATAGTGGGCGACGTGGACTTTGACGCCGCCAGGGAGCACGCGGGCTATATAACGCCCGTCCCCGGCGGGGCCGGCCCGATGACGATAGCCATGCTCATGTACAACACCGTGCTTTCAGCTAAGATGGCCGCGGGCTTGCCGCTTAATATGTAAGGAGGTTTTTAAGACCCATGATTATCACAAAAAAGAAAGACAGAAAACAGCTGCTTGAAAACGTTAAGGGCTATAAAAATTTCTTCCTGCTGGGCTGCTCCGAATGCGCCACGCTCTGCGGCACGGGCGGGCAGGAACAGCTTGAGGAGCTGAAACAGCTCCTTGAGGCCGAAGGCAAGGCCGTTACCGGTGCGTTCGTCGCCAAGACGGGCTGCCAGGTGCTTGGCACCAAGGTGGAGCTGAAGCAGTTCAAGGAGGCCCTCGCCAAAACCGATTGCATAATCGTCATGTCCTGCGGGGCGGGCACGCAGAGCGCCGTGGAGCTTTTCGACGACAAGGCCGTGTATCCCTCCAACGACAGCATGTTCCTGGGGAACATGACGAGGCTCCAGATGTTCGACGAGCGCTGCTCCCTTTGCGGCCAGTGCATCCTTGACAAGACCGGCGGCATCTGCCCTGTGACCGCATGCCCCAAGGGCATCCTGAACGGCCCTTGCGGGGGCACGAAGGACGGCCACTGCGAGGTTAGCCCGGACATACCCTGCGCATGGGTAAGGATATACGACAGGATGAAAAAACTCAATAAAGTCGAAGAGTTCAAGGCCACCACGCTGGATGCCAAGGACTGGTCGGCTTCCATAAAGCCCAGAAAACTCGTTGCAAGGGAGGAAAAGAAGTGAGTTCTTTTCAGGAGGCGTTAAACTCAGGCAAATTCGTCGTGACCGCCGAGGTCGGCCCGCCTAAAGGCACCGGCATAAAGACGATGCTGCACGATATAGAGCTTCTGAAGGGGAAGGTTGACGCCCTTAACGTTACCGACAACCAGTCGGCGGTGATGAGGATTTGCTCTCTTGCCGTCTGCAAGATAGTCCTTGAGCACGGGGCGGAACCCATACTCCAGATGACCTGCAGGGACAGAAACCGCATAGGGCTCCAGTCAGACCTGCTTGGGGCAAGCGTGCTTGGCATAAACAACGTCCTCTGCATGACGGGCGACCACGTCCTGGCGGGCGACCACAAGGGCGCAAAGCCCGTTTACGATGTGGAGTCCGTGCAGCTCCTCAAGATTGTGGACGGTCTCAATAACGGCAGGGACATGAGCGGAAACGAGCTCAAAGGGAGCACCGGCTTCTTTCAGGGCGCGGTTGTAACACCAGAGGCAAACCCGCTTGAGCCCCAGATGGGCAAGTTCGCAAAGAAGGTGGCCGCCGGGGCCAGGTTCTTCCAGACCCAGGCCATCTACGACGTGGACAAATTCAGGGAGTTCATGGCGGAGGCAAGAAAGTACCCGGTCAAGGTGCTTGCTGGTTTCGTTATACTCAAGAGCGCCGGGATGGCCAACTTCCTGAACAATAACGTCCCCGGCATACGCGTTCCCCAGGAGCTTATCGACGAGATGAAGGCCGCCGGAAAGGAAAAAGCCCTTGAGACCGGCATGGACATAGCCGCAAGGCACATCCGCAGGCTCAAGGAAGAAAAAATCTGCGACGGCGTGCATATCATGGCAATCGGCATGGAAGACAAGGTGCCCATTATCATGGAGAAAGCCGGACTGCTTTAAAGTTTTACTTTAATATCCAAATCAAAAGCCCCTGACCAAAGGGGCTTTTTTATTTTTATTTACTATTTCAGGCGGTTTTTATGTTATAAAAAGCGGGATATATATGATAAAATCGACTCCTATGCAGAAGGTAACCATAAACACGCTTTTCAGGAAGAAGTCCGAGGGCGGGAAGATAACGATGCTCACCGCCTACGATTATCCGTTTGCCAGAGTGGTGGACGAGGCGGGTATCGACATCGTCCTTGTGGGGGATTCGCTTGCCATGGTGGTGCAGGGGCTTGAAAACACACTGCCCGTAACCATGGACGAGATGATATATCATGCAAAAATGGTCCGCAGGGCGGTTTCAAACGCCATGGTGATAGGGGACATGCCGTTCATGTCCTATCAGGCGAGCGTGGAGGATGCGGTGAGGAACGCGGGCCGGTTCCTGAAGGAGGCCGGAGCGGAGGCCGTAAAGCTTGAGGGCGGCCTTGAGCTGGCCGATAAGGTGCGGGCGCTCTCCCGCTCTGACATCCCCGTTATGGCCCACATAGGGCTCACCCCGCAGGCCATTCACCGGATGGGCGGCTTCAAAATACAGGGCAGGGGCGAGGAAGCGGCCCAGAGGCTCCTTGAGGAAGCTAAAGGCCTTGAGGAGGCGGGGGCTTTTGCCCTCCTGATAGAAGCCGTGCCCATGGCGCTGGCCCAGAAGATAACAAAATCAGTTTCTGTCCCCACAATAGGAATTGGTGCAGGGCCTCACTGCGACGGGCAGGTGCTTGTGCTGCACGATGTGCTTGGAATTTTCGAGCGGTTCCTCCCCAAATTCGCCAAACGGTACACAAACCTGAAGGAAGAAAGCCTCAGGGCGATAACGGCCTTTAAAGAAGACGTTGAAAACGGGGTTTTCCCATCCGAAGAGCAGAGTTTCAAGTAAAAACAGCTTTTTTTATTTTTATTTTTCCTTCGGACGCAGCGTCCTCAGCCTCGCAATGTCTTCCTGGTAGCCGTAGATGTGCGCCCCGGCGCTGTAGGCGTACATGGGGCCGTTTTTAAGCCCGGTCTCTTCCGCCACATGCTGCTTTAGAAGCTCTATGCCGCCTAAATTTGTTGGAAATCCCGCCCAGAGGTCCCACGACCTGAAATAGCATGTGACCGTGAGCAGAAGACTGCCCCCGGAGGGAACAGCCTTGAAATCGAGCAGCCTGAGGCAAGGGGGGTCCAGCTTGCCGTCGTTCCCGTAGCAGACGTCGAGGTCTTCGGGGGTCCCTATCTCCACTGCCGCCTGGTTTGTAAGGGGGGTCTCCCTCAGCATCTGGATGACGCGCTCAAGCTGGGTGCCGCCTTTTGGCATGGGATGGTGTATCCTGCTTGAATACCTGTATGTCTCGTTTTCGGCAAGCTCCGGGTTCATGAGGTAGTTGACAAAGTAGTCCTCTATGTAATCCATCGTCGTGGGGGCTGGGATGGTCGAGCCCGGAGGCATAACCGGTATCATGTCCTTGTCCGGGTGTTCGATGTAAACCGCAATGCCCGGGTATTGCAGGCGGTACTGCTCGTTTTCGAACGAGCCTTTTTGTATTTTCTGCTCGTAGGCGTAATCGAAAAGGTTGTAAATAAGCTGGAACCAGGTGTCGGGTATGGTCTTTCCATGGACAAAAAAAGGAAGCATTCTCTGATAAAAACCCCCTGAGTGAAAGTGGACTAGTTTAACAGATAATGAGTCCGCCGGAAAAGCGGGCGCTCCCGGCGCCCTGTGTTAAAATAAAAAAACGGAATTCTTCAGAAACAAGGAGACTGGGAAAAAACATGTCTTTTGTAATAGCTTTTGCGGGAAAAGGCGGGACGGGGAAGACGAGCCTCGCGGCGCTCACCATCCGCTATCTGAGCGAAAAAAGAAAAGGCCCCGTGCTCGCCGTGGACGCGGACAGCAACTCCTGCCTGAACGAGGCCCTTGGCATAGAGGTCACGGCCACGATAGGACGGCTGCGGGAAGACTCGCTCCAGGCCGTGAGGGGCGGCGGACAGAGGCCTGGCGGCATGAGCATGGAGGAGCTTTTCGATTACCAGGTGCAGCAGTCGCTCATAGAATCCAAGGGATATGACCTCATGGTGATGGGCAGGCCGGAGGGGCCGGGATGCTACTGCGCCGCGAACAACATAATAAGGAAATACACGGACAAGCTCTCGGAGGACTATCCTTACGTCGTAATCGACAACGAGGCGGGGATGGAGCACCTCAGCAGGAGGACCACACACAAGGTGAACATCCTCCTCGTAATCAGCGACCCTTCGAGAAAAGGCCTCTACACGGCCGAAAGGATCAACGCCCTAGTTGACGAGCTTAAGCTGGACGTGGAACAGAGGGCGCTCGTGATAAACAAGGCGCCTGTTGCCGAAGTGGAAACCCTTAAGGCCGCGGCTGAGAAGATGGATATAAGGCTCGCGGGGATACTCCCCCATGACGAGGAGCTTTTCAGATTCGACATGAACGGGGAAGCGGTGGTAAAGCTTCCGGCGGACTCCCCTGCCCTGTCAGCCTTTTACGGCGTGCTGGATTCGCTGGATATCCCCTGACCAGGGAACCAGCTTTTTTACAAGCTCTTTAACCGGCCCGTCCCCCTCTTGAGATTAATAAGGGGGAGTTGCCCCATGGTATAATCTAACCCATGAAAGTGGTAACCTCCGGCGAGATGCGCCGCATCGACACGCGCACTATAGAAGAATACGGCATCCCGGAACTCGTCCTCATGGAGAGGGCGGGGCTTTCGGTCGCAAACAGGGTTTGCGAGCTTTTCAGCCCTCAAAAAACCATAGTCCTTGCCGGGGGAGGCAACAACGGCGGGGACGGCTTTGCCGCGGCGAGAATCCTCAGGAACCGGGGGTGGAACGTTAAGGTCTTTTTCCTCTCAAAAGAGCAGAAGGCAAGCCGGGGCTGCAAGACCCAGCTAAGGGCCGCAAAAAAATACGGCGTGCCCGTGGCCCCGACCCCTCCCGAGGAAAAAGACTTTCATGCCGCGATAGTGGTTGACGCCATCTTCGGCACGGGGCTCAGCAAGCCGGTCTCAGGCCAGTTTCAAAAGGCAATAGACTTAATAAACAGGTACGGGGAGCATGTCATTTCGGTTGACATGCCCTCGGGCATATCGAGCGATACCGGAGAGGTCATGGGGGCGGCCGTCGAGGCGGACTGCACCGTCACCTTTGGGCTGCCCAAGCGCGGCCACCTGCTCTACCCTGGAGCGGGTCACTCAGGCAGGCTTTATGTGGAAGATATAGGATTTCCGCAGGAACTGCTGAACGGCAAATCAATAGCGTGCGAGATGCCCTCCAGAAAAATGATTTCCTGCCTTGTCCCCGACCGCCCTGCGGACTCCAACAAGGGCACATTCGGCCATGTCCTGCTGCTTGCGGGCTCCAGGGGGAAAACGGGGGCCTCCATGCTTTGCGCAAGGGCAGTGCTTAAGGCCGGAGCCGGGCTTGTCACGATGGGACTGCCGGAAGAGATAATGGACGAGTTTCAGGCAAGGGTGCTCGATGAGATGACCCTTCCCCTGCCCTCAAAAGGCGGCATGCTTTCGGCTGACGCAAAAGACGGGGTCCTTGCGTTCATCCAGAAGCGCGCGGACGTGCTTGCGATGGGGCCCGGCCTGGGAACAAGCCCGGACCTGGAATTATTGATCCCCTGGCTGGTAAGGACCTGCACCGCGCCGATGGTCATCGACGCAGATGCCCTGAATAACCTCAAAGGCAACACCGGAATATTCAAACAGGCCAAAGCACCAATAATAATCACTCCGCATCCAGGCGAGATGGCAAGGCTTGTCGGCAGCCCCATCCCGGAGATAAATAAAAACAGGATAGAGGCCGCCTCCGCCCTCTCAAGGGAAACCGGGGCTTACGTTGTGCTGAAAGGCGTGCCAACGGTCTCGGCAGGGCCGGAAGGAAAGGTTTATCTGAACCCGACTGGCTCTCCCGCAATGGCGAAAGCAGGCATGGGCGACGTCCTCACCGGCATCATGGCCGGGATGCTCGCGCAGGGGCTTGCACCGCTGGACGCGGCGGTCTTTTCCGTTTACCTGCACGGCCTTGCCGGTGAGATAGCGGCAAGGCGCTTCGGCCTCCATTCAGCTTTAGCCTCCGGCCTTCACGACACTATCGCAGAGGCTTTTGAGACCATCCAGGATGCAACAGACACACCTCATTTACCCTGAAATCTTCGACGAACCAGCGTTTGCGTTCTTCACCGGAAAAGCGCCGGGCGCCGACACAGGCCTTATAGCCCATATGCTTGGCATCCCTGAAGACGATATCTTCATGCCCGTCCAGAGGCACACAGGCAGGGTTGTCGTTTATGAGAGAGGAATGGAAAGGCCCGAGGCTGACGCCGTGATAACGGACATGGACGGCGTGCTGCTTGGAGTGAAGGTGGCGGACTGTGTGCCGATACTCCTTCAGGACACAGTTACCGGGGCCATAGGGGCCGTGCATGCCGGATGGAGAGGCACGGCGCAGGGCATCCTGAAAAACACTGTCATGAAGATGAATGAGGCCTGCGGCTCCAATCCCGAAGACATGCTGGTTGCAATAGGGCCTGCCATAAGGGGCTGCTGCTACGAGGTGGGAAGGGACGTGTTCGAAGAGGTAACGAAAGAGACCGGCCCCGGAGATTACCATGAGACCAGGGACGGGAGATATTTCCTCGATCTCCCTTCTGCGAACATGCACCAGGCGCTAAGCCTGATGGTGCCTTTCAATAACATCTGGATATCGGGGGCCTGCACATATGACAACCCGGAGAAGTTCAATTCTTTCAGGCGCGATAAGGGTTCCGGGAGGCAGGGCGGATTCATAGGGAAGTCAATAATGAAAAACCAGGAGGTTTGAACTAAAAATGCCTACGGCCAAGGAGATAATGAAAACGGACGTGATAACCGTCCCGCCGGAGATGACGGTAGGAGAACTTGGCAGGTTCCTTATCGAAAAAAACATAAGCGGGGCCCCGGTGGTCGACAGTGAAGGCGCGCTTGTGGGGATAGTCACGGAAAACGACCTCATAAGCAGGGACAAAAGGCTCCACATACCCACCCTGCTGCGGGTCTTTGACGCCTACATCGCGCTGGAGCCGCCCTCGCTCATCGAAAAAGAGATCAAGAAGATGGCTGCCCTGGTGGTTGGCGATATCTGCACCAGGGACATCATCACCGTGAAGGAAGACACCCAGCTTGAGGACATTGCCTCGATAATGGCTGAAAAAAGGTTGAACCTGGTGCCCGTCATGAGGGGCAAAAAGATGGTGGGGATAGTCGGCAAGCACGAGGTGCTCAAGGCGGCCGGGGAGATTTAATAAATTAAGAAAAACCTGAAGATGGGTCCATCCATAAAAAAAGTCACGGCAAAAAATGAACAGGAAACGATGGAGGCGGGGCGGAGGCTCGGCCAGCTCCTCAAACCGGGCGACACCGTTTATCTCTTCGGGGAGCTTGGAAGCGGCAAGACCGTTTTCGTCAAGGGCATCGCGAGCGCTCTTGGCATACCGGAGAGGGAGATAACCAGCGCCAGCTTCACGATAGTGGCCGAACACCTTGGCCAAAGCGGAATATCCCTCTACCACGCGGACCTTTACAGGCTGGAAAACCTTGAACAGGCCGAAGCTATAGGCATCGAGGAATATATCGGCTCTGACGGCATTGCCGTTATCGAATGGGCGGACAGGCTGCCGCCCGGATACGCGGAGGGCATCCGCGTGGAGATACGGCGGGCACGGGTTGCAGGCCGGGAGGGCAGAGAGATTATAATAGAGGGCCTTGATGAAAAAGATTGGCATAATAGCTAAAGAGGGCAGGCCGGAGCCTGTAGGGATACTGAGGGAGCTTCTCCCCTGGCTTGGCGGCAAGGGGCTTGAGGCCTTTGTTGACGAGGACGCCGCCCAGGCGCTCAAGATGAAAGGGTATCCGCGGGCGGAGATAACCGCGCTCGTTGATATGGTCATCTCGCTGGGCGGGGACGGCACTATCCTGAGCGTGGCCAGGCTCGTCTGCGAAAGGGGCATCCCCATCCTCGGCGTCAACCTGGGCGGGCTTGGCTTCATAACCGAGATAGCCAGGGATGAGATATACGACGCCCTTGAAAAGGTGCTCGATGGGAGCTGCCCCTGCGAGGAGCGCATGATGCTCAAGGCCTCCATCAGGAGGCGCGGGGAGCTTATAGCCGAATATAATGTACTGAACGATATTGTCCTCAATAAAGGGGCGACATCGAGGATAGTAGACATTGAGACCCATGTGGACAGGAACCTGATGACCACTTTCAGGGCCGACGGGCTTATAGCGTGCACGCCGACGGGCTCGACGGCCTATAACCTTTCCGCGGGGGGGCCGGTTCTCTACCCCACAGTTGAAAGCATAGTGCTTACGCCAATCTGCTCGCACACGCTTGCCATCAGGCCGATCGTGCTCCCGCAGGACGTGGAAATAGAGATAAAGCCCGTCACTGAAAACGCCGAGGTCTTTCTGGCAATGGATGGGCAGGTAGGTTTCGCTCTGCGTGAAAAAGACGTTGTACTGGTCACAAGGTCGCCTTTCAAGACAAAACTTATGCTGCCTTTTGAGAGGGACTATTTCAAGGTGCTGAGGGAAAAACTTAGATGGGGAAGCAGGTAACAAAAAAAGACATTAAAACGGTCCTGGAGTTCTACGGAGCGCTGGGCGTAGATGCCGTCCCGGCGCCTGAAAAGCGCCCGGTCAGGAAGAAAAAAAATTCCCATGCCGCAATTAATCAAACCGGGATAACCCGGGGCGTTTCCGCCCCTGACAAGGAAGCGGCCCTCAGGAAATTGAGGGAGGAAATCGGCGAATGCAGGGGCTGCAAGCTGGCAGGGGGGAGGACGAACCTCGTTTTCGGAGAGGGCAACCCCGATGCGAGGCTCATGTTCATAGGCGAGGCCCCCGGCCGCGAGGAAGACAAGCAGGGCAGGCCATTTGTGGGCGATGCGGGAAAGCTCCTCACCAGCTTCATCGAGAGGATGGGGTTTAAGCGGGAGGACGTCTTTATCGCCAATATAGCCAAGTGCAGGCCCCCGATGAACCGCGCACCCGAAGAGGACGAGGTAAAGGCCTGCATCCCGTTCCTGAAAAAACAGATAGAGATAATCTCCCCGCAGGCGATAATGGCGCTGGGGAGTGTTTCAGCCCAGAACCTCCTTTGCACAAAAACGGCGATAAGCGCGTTGAGGGGGAAAAGGTTCGAGTTCAACGGCATACCGCTGGTGCCGACTTTCCATCCGGCGTTTCTGCTCAGGAACCCCTCGAGGAAGTGGGACACCCTTGAAGACGCCCTGCCCGTCCTCGAAATCCTGGGTGAGTCTGAAAAGGCGGAAGGCGTGCGGGCCATGCTGAAGAAAAGCGGCAGGAAAAATTCCGGCGGTGCGGCCGGATGAAACAGCTCTGGGCCCCCTGGCGCATCGAGTACATACTCTCCAAAAAAACGGATGAGTGCATATTCTGCGAGTATCCTCTGAAGGACGAGGACAGGCAGTCCCTCATACTCTACCGGGGCAGGCTCTGCTATGTAATAATGAACAAATACCCATACAACAACGGCCACCTGATGGCCGTGCCGTACAGGCACGTCTCCTCGATAACCGGGCTTGATGATGAAACCCTCTCGGAGCTTATGAATATTGCCAGGCTTGCGGTCTCGTGCCTCGCAAAGGCGATGAGGCCGGAGGGCTTCAATACGGGAATAAATATCGGCAAGGCCGCGGGGGCAGGCATTGACGAGCACCTCCATATGCACATAGTGCCCAGATGGACCGGGGACAGCAGCTTCATGGCGGTCCTGGACGAGGTGAGGGTCATACCGGAGCACCTTTTGGCCACTTACGACAAACTCCACCCGCTTTTCAATAAAAAATAGCCGGTGATGTTGAGGGAGCTGAGGATAAGGAACTTTGCCATAATAGGCGAACTGCCAGTCCAGTTCGACAGGGGCCTGACAGTGCTCACCGGGGAGACCGGCGCGGGGAAATCCATCATAGTCGATGCGCTGGGAGTCGCCCTGGGCGGCAGGGCCTATTCCGAGATGATAAAGACCGGAAGCGATTCCGCCGTCGTGGAGGTCTTTTTCGAGTGCGGCCCCCACCCCCTTCTGGACAGACTGGGCATAGAGCAGGATGGCGGCATCATCTTCAGGCGCATCATATCTTCCGCCTCCGGGAAGAACAGGGCATACATCAATAATACGCTGGTCAGTGCCCAGACGCTTTCGGAAGCCGGCAAGGACCTGGTCGACATACACGGCCAGCATGAGCATCAGGGCCTGCTGTCCCCGCAAAACCAGCTCTTGATTCTCGACCAGTCCGCAGGCATCCAGTTGGAAAAAGAGCGTTTCAGCGCGTTTTTTGGAGAAGTAAAAGCCATTGAGGAAAGGCTCGAAGCGCTGAAAGAATCCCTCCGGGAGAGGGCCAGGACACGCGACCTCCTCTCGTTTCAGGCAGAGGAAATCCTGGCGGCGGAGCTGTCTCCGGGCGAAGAGGAAAAACTAGCCGCCGAGAAAAAGATGCTCTGCGGCATGGCGAGGCTCAAGGAATTGGCCGAATCCGTATACATGCTGCTCTACGGCTCCGAAGGGGCCGTCTCAGAGGGCCTTTCCAAGGCAAGGGCGGCCCTTGGGGAGATGGCCTCGATAGACATGAACGCGAGGGAGCCCCTTCAAATGCTGGAATCCGCCTCCCCGCTTATCGAGGAGGCGGTGAGATACGTCCGTTCCGCAAGAGAGGATTACGAGCTGGACCCGGAGCGGCTGAACCATGTCGAGGAAAGACTTGAACTCATCGGGAAGCTGAGGAAAAAATACGGCGCGAGCATCGAGGAGATACTTGGTTTTCTTGAGAACGCGCAGGCGGAGCTTAAAAAGCTGGACTCGATTGAGGAAGACAGCGCCGCTTTGGAAAAGGAGTTTTCCCAAAAAAAGGCGAAACTCCTCGACGCCGCCCTTGCGCTTTCCAAAAAGAGGGAAAAGGCCGCGGCGGAGGCGGAGAAAGCGGTAACATCCATCCTGAAGGGGCTGGCGCTGGAGAATGCCGAGTTCAGGATAGAGCTTGCAAGGGCGGAGCAGCCCGGCCCGGACGGCATGGACAGGACGGAGTTCCTTTTCAACGCCAACCCCGGGGAGGGGCTGAAACCGCTTGCGAAGGTGGCCTCGGGCGGGGAGCTTTCAAGGCTGATGCTTGCCATAAAGAGCGCGATGAGGGGCCAGGATGTGCCCGTCCTGATATTCGACGAGGTGGACGCTGGAATCGGCGGCAAGGCGGCCGTCAACGTGGCGGCCCGGCTCAGGGAACTGGCAAAGACGCACCAGGTGCTTTGCATATCTCATCTGCCGCAGATAGCCTCGGCGGGAGACAATCATCTGCTTGTGGAAAAGACCCTGGCAAAAAACGGCACAAGCGTAAGCATAAGGCGGCTCGCCGCAGGGGAAAGGGAAGAGGAAATAGCCAGGATGCTTGGCGGCAAGATTACGGGCGCGTCTATAAAACACGCCAGAGAACTTATTGAAAGAGGGACCTCACAATGAAGACAAAAAGCGGAGCGGGCAAAAGCAAAAAAGGTTTTATCACCATAAACAGGGAGCTGTGCAAGGGCTGCAAATTTTGCATCCTCGCCTGCCCCAATGGGGTGCTCGAGTTCGACAAGGACCTGAACAGCCAAGGGTTTTTCCCCGCCATGCCGACCAGGGTTGAAAACTGCACGGGATGCGCTCTGTGCGCCCAGATGTGCCCCGAAGTGGCAATAGAGGTCTGGGTGGAGGGTGTTTAAAGCAGGTACTCCGCTATATTTATCTTGAATTTTACGGGGTCGAGCGCCCTTTTTATGCTTCTGACATAAACGCCTGAGGCGTTCTTCTCGGCAAGGTCCGCCACGTAGGGCGCAGTCTTGTTGCCCATGCTGTCGGTTATGACCGTGACCTTCGGCCTTACGAAATTGGCGGAGTTCACCCCGGAAACAATGCCAAGCTCCCTTGTGTCGAGCATTACGACGCTCCCCACCGGATAAACTCCCACCAGGTTGACGAAGAACTTCAAGAGAAGCGGATCCAGCTGAGTGCCGGAGCGCCCAAGCATTATGCTCAGCGCCTTGTCCGGGGACATGGGCGTCCTCGAATACACCCTTGAAGAAGTCATGCCGTCATACTGGTCGGCTACGCTCACAATACGTGAAAAGAGGTCCAGTTCGGATATCCTCATCGCCTTCGGATACCCGGTGCTGCCGTCATGGATATGGTGCTCGTATGAGACTATGGCCGAGCGTATCGAGGAATAATCAAAGCTCTTCATCCTGCATATTGCCTTGACGCCGGCAGCCGAGTGCTTTTTCATTATCTCCCATTCCTCCGGGGTAAAGCTCGAAGGCTTGTTCAGCACCTCGGGCGGTATCTCCGTTTTCCCTATGTCATGAAAAAGCGCCACGAGCCCAAGCTCCATTAGGGCCTTCTTGCCAAGCCCTATCTTCTGCCCAAGCGCAATGGACAGTATGCTCACATTCACAGAGTGGTGGAACGTGTACTCGTCATAGTTCTTGATGGCCGTCATGCCCAGAAGGAATTCCTCCTTGTCGAGCAGGGTGTCCACCATGGATTCCACTATCCTCTTGGCCTTTTTTATGTTTACGCGCTCTCCCGTTTTTATCTTGTTCATCACGCCGCGGGCAAAGGAGACCGCGTTGAAATACGTCCTCTTCACGGTCTTCCTCAGGTCGTGTTCGGCCTCTTCCGAAATCCTTCTGAGCCCTCCGGTTTCCATGCATTTTATATGCTCCAGCCCAGCCGAAAGCTCTTCAAAGGGATCGGCCGAGAACTGGCATGCGATGAAGGACGCGAGGAACGCCTGGACATCCTCGGGCTTGATCTCGCAGTTGAATTTCAGGCGGCCCAGGGAGCGCTTTTTGAATTCCCTCTGGAGGAAATCGAAGTTGAGCAGGTACTCCATCGAGAATTTCACCCGCTCGCCGTTAAGATAGAAATACTCCCCGATGAGTTCAAGCTCCACCGGGCCCTCTTCGAATATGAGCCCATTCACCATGAGCACGAATTTTTCGACAGATGTGGCCACGGCGATATTGGTGGGATTGTGAATCTGTGAGGTGCGGACGATGACGGCCATCTGGTTGACAACGTCCTTTGACAGCAGGGCGGACTGCCGGCTAATTCCCATATTCTATCCGCTTGATGGCGTTATAGGCATATTCGCTGAGCAGCCTGTTCTTGGATCCCCTCAGCTTCTGAAGGTGCGAAAGGGCCTCCTTGTGCCCAAGCAGCCCGAGGGTGTAAGCGGCACATGCCTTCAGCTCATCCCTGCGCGCTTTTTTGAAAAAGGAGGTCGCCTTCAGCGTCTTCATGAGAAAGTCTATGACCTCCTCGTTGTTCCAGTTTGCAAGCACCTCGAAATACTCCTTTTTTTCGTTCATGTCCAGATTGCCAAGGCCCTTATCGGACACCTTTTGCAGCATTATCTTCTTGGCGGCTTCCGTCCTTATCCTGCCAAGCGCCCTTGCCGCGGTAGTCCTGATCGAAGGCTCCGGATCGCCCAATGCCTCCTTGAGCGTCTGGACAACCCCCTGTCCTCCGAGTTCGCCAAGCGCCCTCAGGACCTCCATCCTGACACGGGTGTCCGAATGGTTCACCGCCCTGACAAGGAACTCCACCGCCCTCCTGTCGCCTATTTTTCTGAATATGTAGATTATGTTGCGCACGACATACCAGCGCGGGTCGGAAAGCCCCCTGGCGAGGGCCTGAATGTCCTTGTTGCCAAGGAAGGCAAGTGCGTTTATCAATATCTTCCTTGCTTCTATGGTCTTTAGCTCGCCAAGGATGGATATGAAGGAGGATATCGCTTCCTTGTCCAGGTGCTGGACGTAATCGGCAAAGACGCCGTCCTCGGTGATAAGGCCCGAATCCAGGTGCTCACCAAGCATTTTTATTATGTTTTGCGATGATGCAAACACAAAGAGCATTTCAAGGTTTTTCTTCAGGAGGTCCGGGGTGGACTCATTTATTTTCTTTCTGGCCTCCTCAAGCATGTGGACGGCCGATAGCAGATCGCCGCTCCTGACGGAGTATTCGAAGGAGTCCCTTACAAGCTCCGCTATCTCCGGATATTCCGCCGGTGAGGCAGTCTGGAACAGTTCGAAGAGTATCCCGGTAAACTTGCGGGCCTTGTCCGAGGAATCGTTCTCTATCTGGTTCACCAGCTCTATGAGGTCGGCGTTGGTAATGGGCATGACCTCTATCTCCCTGTGCTCGAATTCCTCCTTCAGCACCTCTTCGTATGCCTTTTTCAGCTCGCTCTGTTCGGTCATTTCCACCTTTGCGTGCGTCGTGGCCTCCGATTCGTAGACCTCGTCTTCAAGGAGGAAGTTCTCGTCAACCGCGTATTTGATATGGTCGAAATCCTTTTCCCACAGAAGGGTCACCACGTCCTCGTCATTGCCCTGCCGCTCGAAATCGAAGGAAATGGCCTGGAGGAATTCCCTCAGTTCGTCCATGGCGAGCCCGCGCTTGAAGGCGAGCGTCCTCACCCCGTCCTTGAAGAAAAAGAAGGCAAGGTTGTCGTCCTTGTCCACGGCCTGATATATTGCGTGCTCGCCCAGGAATATCTCGTTCTGCCTTACCCTCAGCTCGAAATCGCCCTGCTGCTCCAGAAATTCCTCGAACTTCCTGTAAGTCTCTTCGATGGTCCGCGCATAAACAGGGTTGTTGACCGGGTACATGCGGAGGTTTTTCTTGGCCTTCTGGAGAGCGACTATAAGCTCCTGGGCAGGTTTTATGTCATCAACCAGGTCCATAGCGCTTAAAATTAACACATGCCGGAGGACTCGGTCAAATCAGCCCCAAAGCGGTCAAACCAGGATTACCCTTTTCGATTTTGCGAAGTTCCTTATGACCATTGCCGACGCAAAAAGCCTCTGAAGTTTAAGGTTTCTGAGCCTGATGCCCTGGATGTCGTTGAAAGGGAATTTCTCCGACCTGATCTCTACCTGGAACTTGTTTATCTCCTGGTAAAGTAATTTCAGGGATTCGATGTCAAAGGGCTTGAGGAAGATGGGGTTCACTGTCACGTAGCCCTCGGAGATGTCCCGGGCGATGGCCTTAAGGCTCTTTCCCCTTGGGTTATTCGGCAACCGGCTTCGCCCGCCTTACGAAAATCCTCGAAGCGAGGATGCCCACTTCATAAAGCACTATTATGGGCAGGGCCATCAGGGTCTGGTTGAAGGCATCCGGCGTCGGGGTGAGGATGGCCGCTATTATGAACGCCAGGAGTACGGCGTACTTCCTGTTTTTCGCCAGGGTCTGCGTGGAGACTATGCCCATCCGGGTAAGTATCACGATGACCACCGGCATCTCGAAGACGATCCCGAAGGCCAGTATGAATTTCAGGCAGAAATCCATGTAATGGCCTATGGATATCATCGGGGTCATGTACTCCGTTTTATACGTGAGCAGGAATTGAAGCGCAAACGGGAGGACCACCAGGAAGCAGAAGGACGCCCCCGCAAGGAACAGGACCGTGCCCGAGAGGACGAAAGGGGTCACGTATTTTTTTTCCTTGGTGAGAAGCCCCGGAGATATGAACTTCCATATCTGATAAAAGATGACGGGAATGGAAATGATCACCCCGGCTATGAACGATATCTTGAGGTGCATCCAGAACGCCTCCGCCGGGGCCAGAAAGACCAGCTTGGGCGGATCGGGCTTCGTTATGTATTTGACAAACGGATACGCCAGCGTGATCTTCGGGTATGTGCTCATGGGCATGAGCAGGAGTTTGAATATCGACTCGGAATAGGTAAAACACGCTATAAAGGCCGCCATGATGACGGTCAGTGAGACAAACAGCCTTTTCCGCAGCTCTACCAGGTGCTCGGTGAGAGGCATCTTCGAGTCAGTCATTATGCCTTCTTCCCATCCTCCACGGTCTGCTCTCCGGCGGGTTTTTCTGCCTGCTCTCCACCGGCGGGGTCTGCGGCCAGGGAGCCCTTTTTCTCCGATTCCTCCTGTTCAAGCCGGACCTCCCTGTCTATCTCCAGCTTGGCGTCCGTGAAAGCACGCTTCAACTCGGCCATGCCCTTGCCCAGTGTCCGCGCGAGTTCCGGAAGTTTTTTGGGGCCGAAGACAAGGAGCGCAATGACAAAAATGACAATAAGCTCCTGAAAGCCTATATCGAACATAATTTTTATTATACCTGATTTTTAAAAGCGTCCGTAATTTCTTTCGAGGATCGCGCCTATCTGGAAGATGACCCTGAACTGCGGGTCCCCGTTTTTCAGATTGAACCCCACGCCTATGGTGTTATAGAAGCTGTCGCCAATGTACCTCAGACCGAAGCGGAGCTCCGAGAGGTCCACCTTGCTTGAGAAGGCCTCCTTCCTCAGCTGGAATTCACCCAGGGCCCTTATGTTATGGGTGGCCGCGAATTCAAGCCCCGCCAGCAGGTCGAACTCGTTTTTCAGGCTGGACTTGCCGGGTTTGGTGATAATCGCATTCAGATTGGCCATGAGCGGGCCCAGCTTCCTGCCCAGCGCCAGACCGCCTCCCACCCCTCCGTTCCTGCTGAACTCGTCCCTGCCGGTGGGGGCGTACCCCGTCACAAGTATGGCCGCCGAAGGGCCATACCTGCCCTGGTCGATGAACCTGTACTTGAACGCGGCCCCAAGGTCTTCAAAGCCGCTCTCCCCTTCAAAGCCGTCCACATAGGGCAGGTTCAGCGTTATCTCGGCCCTGTTGGTGACGCCGTATGCAAACCCAAGGGTATGACGGTAGAAATCAGGGGACTGGGTGCGCTCTATGTTTATCCCGAATGAGACATCGCCCTGTCTCAACGACTGCGTGCTGAAGGTGGAAAACACGCCGAAAGGCGGCTGGGGCTTTACCGTGCTCAGTTCGAATGCCTGCGAAATCCGGGGGAGAAGAAGGAGAAAAAAAAGCAGGGCCAATTTTTTCATCATTCAAAATAACAGAATCTCCCTATGCTGTCAAATGAGCCAGGACGGAGGAAATATCCCTGAGGACTTTCCGTTCGGAGACGAGCACGTCGAAGAAAAAACCATCAGGGGAGAACTTGAGCCTGCCCTGGAACTCCGCAAGCAGCTTTTCCACCGGCACGGACGCGCCCTGTCTGAGATGAAAGCGGGCCATCCCGTCAAACTGGGTTATGCGCTCCACCTGTGATTTTTCCGATGCAATCCTGAGATCCATTATCTGAAGCAGGTTTTTCACCTCATCGGGCAGCGGACCGAACCTCTCCTCCATTTCGTCGGAAATCCGTTCGAGGTCCCCGGCCGCGCCGGAACCGGCAATCCTCCTGTAGACGCTGAGGCGGAGCGAGACGTCCTCGATATATGTTTCGGGTATGAGGGCGTCCACCTTCAATTCCACCAGAGGCATCGTCTTTTCCTTCACCTCCTCGCCCCGGAGCTCGGCCACGGCCTTCTCCAGAAGCTCCAGATACATATCGAAGCCAAGGTCTGCAATGTAGCCGGACTGCTCCGCGCCGAGCAGGTTGCCCGCGCCCCTTATCTCAAGGTCCTTCATGGCCACCCTGAAACCCGCCCCAAGATAGCTCAATTCCTCCAGGGCCTGAAGGCGCTTTTTCGCGTCATCGGTGATTATGTCATGCCCTGGTATCAGGAACAGGGCATAAGCCCTGATGCTCCCCCTGCCGACCCTTCCCCTTAGCTGATAAAGGTCGGCAAGGCCCATCATGTCCGCCCTGTCCACGATTATCGTGTTGGCGTTCGGGATATCGAGCCCCGCCCCGATAATTGCTGTCGAGACGAGCACGTCCAATGCCCCGTCCATGAACCTTATCATCGTGTCCTCAAGCTGCTTTTCCCCCATCCTGCCGTGGGCCATGCCCAAACGCGCGGAGGGAAGGAGACCATTCAGCAGCTCAAGGATTTTATGGATGTCCTCTATCCTGTTGTGGACCAGAAATACCTGTCCGCCCCTTGAAAGCTCCTTCTCTATGGCCTCTTTGATGAGCTGCTTCTGGAAAACGGCCACGGTGCTCTTCACCGCAAGCCTTTCTTCGGGAGGGCTTTCGATGACGCTCATGTCCCTTATGCCCGAAAGCGCCATCTGGAGAGTGCGCGGTATGGGCGTTGCCGTAAGCAGGAGCACGTCCACGTTCTTTCTGAGCTCCTTTATCCGCTCCTTGTGGGCGACCCCGAAGCGGTGCTCCTCGTCTATTATCAATAGCCCCAGGTTCCTGAAGCTGAGCCCCGTCTTGAGGAGCGCGTGCGTGCCTATGAGGATATCGGTCTCGCCCTTCTCGAACGCCTCAAGGGCCGCTGTCTTTTCGGCCCTGGACTTGAACCGGCTTATATAATCTATTTTTACGGGAAAGGCCGAAAACCGCTGTGTGAAGGTCCTGAAATGCTGCTCGCAAAGGAGCGTCGTGGGGACGAGCACCACCACCTGCTTGGCGTCGTATGCGGCCTTGAAGGCGGCCCTCATGGCCACCTCCGTCTTGCCATACCCCACGTCGCCGCACAACAGCCGTTCCATGGGCCTTGGGCTTTCCATGTCTTTTTTGACCTCACCGATGGAGCGGAGCTGATCGGGGGTTTCCTCGTAGGGGAAGAAGCTGTCAAACTCCCTGTGAAGCTCGGTGTCCGGGCTGAAGGCAAAACCCTTTGAGATTTCCCTTCCGGCGTAAATCTTCACGAGCTGCCCGGCCATTTCCTTGAGACGGCGCTTTACCTTTGCCTTCTTCCGTTCCCATACCTTGCCGCCAAGCCTGTCCAGCTCAGGGCTGGCCCCTTCCGGCGTCTTGTACTTGTGGATCTTCTCTATCCCGTAAAACGGAAGGTATATCCTGTCCCCTTTTGCATACTCAATAACAAGCATGTCCGTTGCGTACCCGTCAGTGCTCTGCCTGATGAACCCGGCGAATTTGCCTATGCCGTGGTCGCTGTGCACTATGTAATCCCCGGCGGAGAGGTCGTCTATATTTTGCAGGAGGCCGGACATCTTCGACTTCCTCATCGGCTTCCACGCCGGTTTCGCCCCGAAAAGTTCCTTGTCGGTAATCAGGAAAAAGCCCGGCAGGTGGACGCCCGCTGAAAGACTGCCGGTGGTAATGCAGATGCCCCCCTCATACGAAAGCACATCTTCCGGTTTCAGAATGGGGACGTGGAGGCCCTCTTCCCAGAGGATGTTTTTTATCCTTTCGGCCTGCGAGCCGGACGAGAGCACAAAAAGGATGCCGCCCATGCTCCGGAGACGCTTTACCGCAAGCGGAAGCTCCGTAATGTCCCGTCTTTCACTATGGAGCACGCCCAGGCCTGAAAGGCCCATCACGCCGGCATCCATGCCTTCTCCCTTGATGGGGTGTCTTGTAAGCGTCACAGCTCCGTCAGGCAGCCCCTCGCCGCTTTCCAGGGCAAAGATGGAGTTGAAAAAACCGCTCAGGTCTGGCGCTTCGCCCTCTTCGGGCTCCGCGGCGGGAAGGACGAGGACGGAGGAAACGTCTCTGGTGTGCATCTGGGTTTCGACATCGAAAAGCCTCATCGTATCGACGTCGTCTCCGAAGAATTCCACCCGGACAGGGTCTTCGGCGCCCGCTGGGAAGATGTCCAGTATCCATCCCTTGAGCCTGAACTGCCCCGGAAGGGTGACAAGCGGCACGTGCTTGTAGCCAAGCCTGAGGACCCTCTGCTCCAGTTCCTGCCGGGGAAATTCGCCCGGATAGCTCAGGCTTACGGATTCCTTCCGGACCTCCGCAGCCTTCCATAGCGGGGCCGACAGGGACGGTTTGGAGGCTATTACGGAGGGCTTTTTCCCCGCGGGTTGGCCGAGCGAGAGGGAAAAACGCGCCCTCTTGCCGGAAATGTCGGGGCCGTCCGGCTCCGGCAGGAAATAGACGTTCTCTTTTTTGCCGTGCAGGACGGACAGGAAGAAATCGATGTCCTTGACAAGCTTGAGGGCTTCCTCCTCGCTTTCAGCGGCGGCAATGAACGGCCTGCGCTCCTTTGCGCCGTTTTCGAGCTCAAGAAGGCTTAAGAACAAAGCGGGGGCGGAGCCCCTTAAGGAATGTATCCTTTCGCCAGGGCCGGCTGATGCGAGAGCGCTCCCGAACTCATTGAAGATTTTTAAGAGGTTCACTTCTTCAAGGACTGGATTCTGCCTATTATCTCCGTGGTCGAAAACCCTTTCGAATAGGGAAGGCTGTAAGTCTCGGCAGCAATGTCAGAGCCGACGATGTCCTCCTTTTTCCAGTCTCCGCCTTTCACTAGCACATCCGGCCTTATGGCCTTGATAAGAGCGTAAGGGGTGTCTTCGCCGAAAATGACTACATAGTCAACCATGCCAAGGGCTGCCAGGACTTCCGCCCTCTCTTTTTCGGCGTTCACGGGCCTGCCCGGCTTTATCCTGGAAACGGAGCTGTCCGAGTTGAGCCCTACAATAAGAACGTCGCCAAGTTTCTTTGCCTCCCTGAGGTAGCGGACATGACCCGCATGGATGAGGTCGAAGCACCCGTTGGTGAATACGATTTTTTTCCTGCCCTGTTCCCTCAGCGCTTCAAGCTCTTTTTCAAGCGCTGCAAGGTTTTTAACCGTCTTTCCCATCCTTCTTCCCGCCCTCAAGATATATTTCCAGCATTTTCCCGGCCTTTGCAAGTATCTCCCTGTCACCCTTGTAAACGGCCTTCTGAAGCGCCTCCCCCACCGGGAACCATGCCGATTCATCAACCTCCCGGTCGTGGCCGGCGGTATCTCCATGGAGGTATCTCATCAGGTAGAAGTGAACGGTCTTCCTGCACTTGGCGTTTTCCTCCGGGATAAAATACCAGTACGTGATTTCGCCGATTTTCTCGATAAGCTCGCCCGTAAGGCCTGTTTCTTCCGAGACCTCCCTCAGAGCCGTGTGCTCCAGCGACTCGCCTTTTCCGACAGAGCCCTTTGGAAGCGTCCAGACCTTTCCGCCCTTCACGGACACGAGGGCCACCTGGGGGCCATCCTTTGCGTTCCTGAAGATTACCCCTCCCGCGGATGTCTGTATCCTGAGAGAAGAAGGATGCATCAGCCGCCCCTCAGCAGCCTCAAGATGTCGTTATGGAGCGCAAAAGCCATTATGATAATCAATATGAGAAGGCCGATCCTTTGCAGGTTCATCTGCACGGTTTCGCTCAGGGGTTTGCCCCTCACGCCCTCAATGGCCAGGAAAAAGATATGGCCCCCGTCCAGTATCGGAATGGGCAGGAGGTTCAGGACAGCAAGGTTTGCACTGATAAACGCCATGAACATGAGATAGGAGAAAACGCCCATCGCGGCGGCCTTGCCGGATTCCTGCACTATCGCAATCGGCCCGCCTATGGACTTAAGCGAAAAGGCCCCGGTCACAAGGTTCCATATGGCGTCCCACACAAAGGCGCTGAGCCTGTAAGTGGCCTCGGCGGCCTTGAACGGCACGGCCAGCGGGCTTCCGGCGGTTATGACGTAAAAAGGCATCTCCCCCCCGGTACGCTGGATGCCTATCCTCCCGAAGGTTATCACCTTGCCCCCGGCCGTCTTCTCCTGAACAGGTTCCGGGGTAACATAATACGAGAGTGTTTGAGCGCCCCTCTGCACCTTGAACAATAGCTTTTGCCCCGGCTTCCCGCTCACCAGGGCCACGATGTCCAGCCAGGTGTTTACCGGCCTTCCGTCTATCTCTACTATCTTGTCCCCGGCCTTTATGCCAGCCTCGTCCGCCGGAGAACCCTTGACGACTTCTCCGACCTGGGCCTTCATGTCAGACAGCCTGGGTATGTTTACAGGCAGTTTTACCGAAAGGAACGAGACGAATATCACAAACGTGAGCAGCAGATTGAAAACCGGCCCAGCAAGCGCTATAAGCCCCCTCTTCCACACGGGCTGGCTGTTGAAGGAGAACTTCTTTTCCTCCTGCGGTATCTCTTCCCCCTGCTCCTCGCCAAGCATCTTGACGTATCCGCCAAGCGGCAGCGCGGAGATAAGGTACTCTGTCCCTCCCGCCGTAAAGCCCGCGACCCTGGGGCCAAAACCCAGCGAAAACTTCAGCACCTTCACTCCCATGAGTTTTGCCAGCAGGAAATGCCCCAGTTCATGGACGAATATCAAAAGACCAAGCAGGATGGCGGCCCAGAGCAGAGTCAAAGAGCTTTTATCTCTCCTTTATTGGTTTTTTTGCCATATCTTCCACCAGCCGCAGGGCGGACCTTCTTGCGAGCGCATCCGCTTCGAGGACGGTGTTTTCATCACGGAGTTCCTGTTTTTTATGGGATTCCATGGCTTTTTTTATTATAACAGGAATGTCGTTGAACCCTATCCGGCCATTCAGGAAGGCATCCACGGCAATCTCATTGGAGGCATTGAGCACAGCCGGGACCGTGCCGCCCTCCACGAGGGCCTCATACGCGTATGCCAGGCATGGGAACGTCTCCATGTCCGGCTCCTGAAAGGACAGACTGCCCGTTTTCACCAGATCGAGCCGGGGGATGACTTCATCAAGCCTCTGTGGATACGAGAGGGCATATGCTATCGGGGCCTTCATGTCCGGCACAGAGAGTTGAGCGAGCAGTGAGCCGTCGATGAACTCCACCATCGAATGTATTATGCTTTGAGGATGAATGAGCACCTTTATATGTTCCTGCCCGGCTGAAAACAGGTGATGGGCCTCTATGACCTCAAGCCCCTTGTTCATGAGCGTCGCGGAATCCACCGTTATCTTCCTGCCCATCTGCCAGTTGGGATGCCTCAGGGCGTCTCCGGCGTTGACCGTTTCAAGCTCCTTCCTGGTCTTGCCCTTGAAGGGGCCGCCCGATGCGGTCAGCACGATATTTTTTACGGACTCGCGCCCGCGCCCTTCGAGGCACTGGAATATGGCGCTGTGCTCGCTGTCGATAGGGAGCATCCTGACCCCGTGCCTCCGGGCCTCGGCCATGACGATGTCCCCGGCGGTAACGAGGACTTCCTTGTTGGCGAGCCCTATGTCCTTGCCCGCCCTGATAGCCGCCAGCGTGGGCCTGAGCCCCGCAAAACCGACAATTGACGAGATGACGAAATCCGCTCCCGGATAGGACGCCACCTTGTCGAGGCCCTCCCGGCCCTCATAAACGGGCACATCGGTCCTGCCCCTCAGCAGGCTGGCGGAGCCGCTGTCATGCAGGGCCACTATTTCTGGCCGGAATTTTTTTATCTGCTCAAGCAGGAGCCCGTGGTTTCGCGAGGCGGCAAGCGCCGTCACCCTGAAAAGGCCGGGGTATTTTTCTATGACTTCAAGGGCGCTTGTGCCAATGGAGCCTGTTGAGCCGAGAATAGCTATTTTTTTCATAACGGGAATATTAAAAACTATACCACATAAGGGCGGTTTAAACCAAAAAAGGCAGGCCCATGGCAAAAAAATCCCCTCTTTGTAAAGAGGGGATAGAGAGGATCTTCCGGCTTTGAACGCGCCCCGTGGAGCGCGGCAAAAATCTGGGAAACAATAAAAGGCTAGAAAGTCATCGGCGTTCTTTCCAGGAGCATCTCGGCAAGGAAAGAACCGGGCTTGACCTCCGAATTTGGTATGGTCTCCGCCTTGTCCAGCTCGTAGTGCTTTACACAGGAGGCGCAGATGTAGAACCTTGCGCCCATGTCCGTAAGCGTCCTGATAAGCTCGGCCACTGGCGAGAACTCGTCCTTTTTCTGCCACGAAAGCGTCTCGGCAAAGCCCTTTTTCGCAAGCAGGACGCCCTTGTCCATCAGGAAGAAATCAAGCTCGATATCAAAGGCCTTCATGTTCGTTGCAAGCTGCATCGCCCCTGCCACAACATCCGGATTATCGTAAGACCGGGTGATTATGAAGACGAATTTCTTGTTTTCCATCCCGCACTCCTTTTCTTTAAAGAGTTTCGAAGAAGCGAAATTATTATACTATTGCGAAAACCCGCATTTCAAGGGTTTTCCAGCCCGGATTACAGCAGAACGCGAAATGATGTTCAATTGGCCAACCGCTTCCGCCGCGATTACCCGTGCAATATGGATTATCATATAAGAGTATGAATACGGCCAAGCCAAAGGATACCAGGGATGCCGCATTGCGGGCGCTTTGGGGGATATGGAACAAGGCAGCCACTCCAAAGGAAATCCTTGAGGCGCTCTCAAAGGGGCTTGAGAAAAAAGACCGGGCCTTTCTGATGGAACTCGCCTATGGGGCGCTGAGGCAAAGGGACCTGCTGGACTGGGTGCTTTCGGGTTTTTTCACGGAGAAAACGCCAGGCCCCCCGACGCTTGACAACCTGAGGCTTGCGCTTTACCAGATACTCTTCATGCGCGTCCCGGGGCATGCCGCTGTATTTGAGGCCGTAAGGCTTGAAAAAGAGAGGACCGGGGGCAAACCCGGGCTCGTAAACGCGGTGCTTAGAAATGTCCTCCGGCAGAGCGGCCCCATTCAGGGCAGGCTTGACGTACTCCGGAAAAAATCAGAAGACCCGGCCCAGGCGGTCCCTGAAAGGCTCAGGGCCATAAGCACGCTCACCTCCCATCCCCTCTGGCTTTTAAAAAGGTGGGCCCGCCGCTTCGGGGCGGACGGGGCGCTTGCCCTGGCGGAAGCAAACAACAAAATACCGCCGCTCACGCTGAGAATAAACCTGTTAAAGAAGACCCGCGAGGAAGCACTGGATATGCTCTCTGGGGAGGGCATCCATGCCTCCCCCGCCCTGTACAGCCCCGCGGCCATAAAGGCCGGACACGCAAGCTTCAGGGAGCTTGAGAGGATTCAGTCCGTGAGCCAGCCCCAGGACGAGGCCGCACAGCTTGTGAGCATCCTCCTCGACCCCAAACCCGGACAAAGGGTGCTCGATGCCTGCGCGGCCCCCGGAGGAAAGACCACGCACATGGCCGAGCTTATGGGAGACTCCGGTGAGATCGTCGCCGTCGATATCGACGGGCAGAGGCTCTTAAAACTCAAAGAGAACATGGCGCGGCTGGGACTCGGGTCCATCCGTCCCGTCGCAGCGGACATACTCAATATGGATACGGATATGGGCCTTTTCGACAAGATACTGCTTGACGCGCCGTGCTCCTCGCTTGGCGTCATAAGGAGAAACCCCGACATCAAATACCGGGCACGGGAAAAGGACCTCCCGGAATTCGGGAAGCGGCAGTCCGCGATGCTCCAGAAAGTCTCCGGCATGCTCAAACCAGGAGGGGAGATTGTATATTCGACGTGCTCGACGGAGCCCGAAGAAGGGGAGGACGTGATAAACGGGTTCCTAAGTGAAAACGGATGCTTTGAGATGGAGAAGCAAATGGACCCTGCCCTTGGACCTCTTTACGAAAACGGATTGTTTTTTGTCAGGACTTATCCGCACAGGCACGACATGGACGGCTTTTTTATGGCAAAATTAAGGAGAATATGCTGAAAAAGACGCTGCTTGTTATCTTCTTTCTTCTGCTCGGGGCCGTTTCCGGCTATGTATCATACAAGGTGATACTTCTCGGCAGGACGGCTGACGTGCCTGACCTGAAGGGCCAGCCGGCGGCCCAGGCGGCGGCAAAGCTGAAGGACGCCGGGCTGAAACTACGTATAGAGGGGAAGGACTTCGACCCCGTCGTCCCGGACGGCGGCGTGATGGGGCAGGACCCGCAGGCGGGCGAAAAGGCAAGGTTGGGCAGCGCCGTGAAGGTGGTCATAAGCAAGGGCCCGGCGACATCACGGATGCCGCTGATAACCGGCCAGCCGATTGACACCGTCAAGGCGCTCCTCGCCAGGGGCGGGCTCGTCATATCCAAGGTCATCAACGCCCATTCCGGCACGGTCCCGGAGGGCACCATAATCGGGCAGGACCCCGCCCCGGATGAGAAGACAGGCCAGCCCATAAGCGTGGTTGTAAGCGCGGGGCCTTATGATGTAAGCTATTACTGCCCGGATTTCAGGCTTATGAGAGCGGCGGAAGCATCTGCGCTCGCCAACTCCCTGGGGGTGGAGCCCGTCTTTGAAAGCGCGGGGGACATGGTGGTTGGCCAGAAGCCAAAGGCCGGCTCGAAACTGGAGAAAGGACAGACGGTTTACCTGCAACTGGCCCAGTGAACAAGACAAAAAAGAGAAAAGTGCTCATAGCGCCCTCCCTCCTTTCAGCCAGCTTCCTCGACCTCCGCAAGGAGCTGAAGGACACGGAGGACGCCGGGGCCGGCCTGCTCCACGTCGATATAATGGACGGCCACTTCGTCCCGAACATGACGATAGGGCCTTTCGTGGTTGAGGCCATCCGGAAGGCCACAAGTTTGCCCCTGGACGTGCACCTCATGATAGAGCAGCCGGAAAGATACATCGACGATTTCATCTCCGCGGGCGCTGATTACCTGACGGTGCACGAAGAGGCGTCTGTGCACCTGAACAGGACGGTGGACCGCATAAGGGAGCGCGGCGCGAAGGCCGGCGTGAGCCTGAACCCTTCAAGCCCCGTCTGCCTGCTTGACAGCATTATCGAGTACATAGACATGGTGCTGATAATGTCCGTCAACCCCGGCTTCGGCGGGCAGTCCTTCATAGGAAATTCCCTTGAGAAGATAAAGGCCGTGCGGGAAATGATAAACAAAAGGGGGCTCGGCGTTGTCATCGAGGTGGACGGCGGCGTGAAGCCCGGAAACGCCAGGACGGTCGCGGACGCCGGGGCGGACATACTCGTGATGGGCTCGGCCTTCTACGGGGCTGGAGACTACAAGGCGCTTATGGCCGGGGTAAGGAAGACCTTATCATGATGGAAATACAAAAAAAACTCGAAAAAGCCGATGAACTGAGACAGAAGTCGCGCTACAGGGAGGCGCTTGCCCTGATAAGACGCGTCCTCAGGACCTGCGGAAAGGAAAACCAGGACGAGTTCTTCCAGTGCCATCTGCTTGCGGGCCATACGTACAGGATGCTCGGCGATTTCCCAAAGGCCATCTCGCATTACGAAACGGCGGTAGAGGCAGCAAAGGCCTCGAAGGACAGGACGAGGACGGCCGACGCCCTCACAAGCCTGTCGCTTTCCTATAGGGCAAAAGGGGACTGGGCAAGGGCGTTGAAGATGCTCTCCCAGGCGGAAAAGATATACGCGAAGCTCGGCGACTCCGAGGCCATAGCGTTCCTCCTGTGGTCGAGGGCAGGCACATACCGCATAAAGGGGGAGATACCGGAGGCGATAAAGACCTTCCGCGAGGCCTATAAGAAGTTCGTTTCGCTAAAGGACGAGCACGCCGCCGGATACTGCCTGAACGGGCTTGGCGGCACATCGAGGGTCAGGGGGGCTTACAGGGATTCGCTTGCTTATTACTCGAAGGCAAATGAGCTTTTTGGCAGGCTGAGGGACCCCTTCGGGCTTGCATACTCGTATTGCGGCATCGGCAACGCCCTGCGCATGACGGATGATTACGAGGGAGCGCTCAGGAGCTTCAGGAAGGCGCTTGTCATTTACAGGCGTATCGGCGATATAGTGAGCTCGTCCTATACCCTCTGGAGCATGAGCAAGACCTGCATGATGACAGGGGAAAGGAAAAAACTCGCGCAGTCGGAAAAGTATCTTGAAGAGGCCCGGAAACTCTTCAACAAGACGGACGACCCGAGGGGGAAGATATACTGCCTCCTTTCAGAGGCCGAACTGCACTTCATGAGGGGCAATAAAAAGGGCGCTCTGAAGGCCGCCCAAAAGGCGCTTGAATCGGCTGAAGGCCACGCCTTTGCCGTGGAGGGCTGCCACTCGAGGACCATTCTCGCCCTTGCCGGGGGCGAGGCGAAGATGCCCGGCTGCTACAAGTCCCTCGGCCTGAAACTCGATTTCAGGCAGATACCCGCGAACATCCCCTGAGGGGAACAGATAAAAAAATGCTGAACCTTCCAAACATCCTTACATTCGGGAGGATAATACTTATCCCATGCTTCATCATCGCGGCCGCTTACAAGCGTTTCGACTACGCCTTTTTCATATTCGTCACGGCGGCGGTGACCGACAAGCTGGACGGCATGATAGCCAGGCTCAGCGGAAAGACCACGGAGCTGGGCTCTTTCCTGGACCCCCTTGCCGACAAGTTCATGCTGATAACCTCGTTCATCGTATTTTTCATAGAGGGCCTCATCCCCGTATGGCTTGCAATTCTGGTTTTGAGCCGGGATATAATAGTAATAATAGGCTGGGGGGTTTTAAGCCTTTCGGGCGTTTCCGTCAGAATCGAGCCGACACGAGCGGGGAAGCTGGCCATCGCGGCACAATTTACACTGCTGAGCGCCGTGCTCTTGCGGATAAATTACGGGTTGATACCGGAATGGGCGCTGATTGCGCTTGCATGGGCGACCGCCGGGCTTACAGCGGCCTCAGGGTTTCAATATGTAAAGAGAGGAATAGGAATTGCCGGCAAGAGAAAAAGCTGGGATAGAGGTTGAGGCGGTTGCCGCCGGCAGCCCGGCGCAGAAGGCCGGGGTGGCGGCTGGCGACACGCTGATATCCGTCAACGGCAACGCGGTTTCGGACGCATTGGATTACGCCTTCTACAAGGACGATTACCCGCTCCGGCTTGTCTTCAGGAAGGCCGGAACGGTAGCGCTGGAACTGGAAGAAGGCGAGACGGCGGGAATCGGGCTCAAGCAGTTCCCGATAAAAAAATGCCGCAACCGCTGCCTGTTCTGCTTTGTCGCGCAACTGCCCAAAGGCCTGAGAAAGACGCTGTATGTGAAGGACGAAGACTACAGGATGTCTTTCATATACGGCAATTACATAACGATGACCAACCTCACCGGAAAGGACAGGGAGCGCATCGCGGGACAGAGGCTTAGCCCGCTTTACATATCGGTGCACAGCACCGAGACCGGCGTCAGGAACCACCTGCTTGGAAACCAGGACGCCCCGGACATAATGAAAGAGCTGAGGTTCCTGCGCGAAAACAAGCTCCGCGCCCACACGCAGATAGTCCTTTGCCCCGGCATAAACGACGGGGCGCATTTGGTAAAGACCATAAGGGACCTCTACTCGCTCTATCCTTATATCATGTCGATAGCGGTCGTGCCGGTAGGCCTTACCGCGCACAGGAAATCCAAAATAAGGCCGTTTGAAGCGGAAGACGCGGCGCTGGCGCTTGAAACAATAGAGGGGTTTCAGAAGAGGTTCAAAAAAAAGCACGGCGACACCATTGTCTACGGGGCGGACGAGCTTTATATCAAGGCGGGAGCGGCGTTCCCGCCGCTTGAGGACTACGGGGAGCTGCCGCAGATTGAAAACGGCGTGGGACTGGTCCCGCTTTTCATGCGCGACTCCAAAAGACTGAAGCCGTCCGGGCCGTCGGGGAAAAGATATCTCATGTTCACCGGGACGTCCTTTTATCCCTATCTGAAAAGGTTCGTCGATCGCATGGTAAAGCATGGGCATGATATAACGCTCATGCCGGTGATAAACAATTTCTTTGGCCCATCGGTGACCGTGACGGGGCTCCTGACCGGCAGGGACGTGCTCTCCACACTCGCGGAGCACGCGCCCTCCCATGATATACTACTCGTACCCGACACCGTGATGCGCGACGGGGGAGACGTGTTTCTGGACGATGTGACCCTGTCCGATATGGAAGCGGTCCTGGGCATAAAGGCAAGGCTTATCGAGGCCTCGCCCAGGGGGATAATCTCCGCACTGGAGGAGAAATGAAGATAACATCCGGCACCCGCCTGCTTGCGCTTTTCGGATACCCGGTGGGACACAGCCTTTCTCCGAATATGCACAATGCCGCCTTTCAGGAGATGGGGCTGGATTACTGCTATGTGGCCCTGCCCGTTGCCCCTGAAGCCCTTGCCGATGCGGTGCGAGCGATACGCGCCCTCAATTTAAGGGGAGTGAACATAACCGTGCCCCACAAGGAAAATGTCATCCCGCACCTTGACGAAGTGGACGGGGAGGCCGCATTCATCGGGGCGGTAAACACAATCGTGAACAACGAAGGCAGGCTAAAGGGCTATAATACCGACGGCAGGGGGTTCATGCAGTCGCTGTCCGAAGAGGGGATAGATGTTTCAGGCAAGAATGTCCTCGTAGTGGGCGCGGGCGGAGCCTCAAGGGCTGTGAGCTACTATCTTTCCGGGAAGGCAGGGGCCCTCTCAATATTCGATGTGGACAGGGGCAAGCTTGAAAGGCTTGTCTCGGACCTGGGGAGGATACGGAAAAACGTGAGCGCGGCCCGGGACGGCAGGATAGACGGCGCGGACGTAATCGTAAACGCGACCCCGCTGGGTCTGAAGGAATCCGACCCGCTGCCGGTGGATGTGCAGGGGTTGGGACCGCAGATGGCGGCAGTCGACCTCATATACAAGGAGACCCCTTTTCTCCGCGCGGCGGCAAAGGCCGGGGTGAAGACGATGAACGGGCTCGGTATGCTCCTTTGGCAGGGGGTGTTCGCGTTTGAGCTTTGGACCGGAAAAAGGCCGCCGCATGAGCTTATGAGAAACGAGCTTTTAAAGGGTTTTGCCGGAAAGGCCGAAAAGGGAAAAAAGAGCTGATGCGTTTTGTATTCAGGAGAGAAAAACTGAAACTCGCCGTGGCGTTTCTTTTTGCGGCCGGGCTGCTTTTCTCCTGCCAGCCGAAGGCAAATGAGGCCGCAAGGGAGGGGAAAACCGCCGGATACCTCTCCTACCTTGAAGACGTAAGCGTTTTCAACATACAGGACAACAAAACGGTCTGGTCCGCCTCCTCCAGAAAGGCGACTCTCACTGGCGACGGCTCGACCGCAAACCTGGAAAAGGTCTCGCTGAATGTGCCCTCCGAAAATCTCTCGCTCAAGGCAAACGGCGGGGTCCTGGACCTGGACAGGAACACACTCAACCTGACCGGGCGCATTGAAAGCGAGGTAAAGGGCTTTCAGATGGATACCGATTCGCTGAGGATAGTCCCCGGTGGAAAGGTAAGCTCTCCGGCAAACGATATGGTATCGCTCAAAAAAGAACGCATACTGATAGAAGGCAAGGGAATCGAGACAGACAGCGAAAGGACGGTGAAGCTCAAGAACAATGTCAAGGCGATCTTTTATTAAAAATCTTTTTCCAGCAGTGGTTTTTTTTGTTGCATGCCTCATTATGTCTTCGGGAGCGGTTTACGCGGCGGCCGCGCCCGGCGGACAGGGTGCGGCCCCTATGATGAAAGGGCCTATAACCATCACCTCAAGGTCCCTTTCGGCCGACACAAAGGCGGGGATTACGGTTTTTGATGGAAACGTCTCCGCAAAGTCAGACAACATGGAGCTTCATGCAAACAGGATGACGGTGTATGGGAACCAGCAGGGCGGCGGCGTAAACCGCATATTGGCCGAGGGCGCTGTAAAGCTCATAAAGGAAGGGCGCGTTGTGACGGCGGGAAAGGCCGATTACACCAGGGCGGATGACAAGATAGTCTTCACTGAAAACCCGAAAATAACCGAGGGCAAGACACTGATTACAGGGACAAGGATTGTCTATTACGTGAGCGAAGACCGCACCATCGTGGACGACAGCAAGGTGTTTATGGAAGGCAAGTAATAAAATGCATGCCCTGAAAGCGGAAAACCTGGTAAAAAAATACGGGCGGAGGACGGTTGTGAACGGCCTCAGCGTCGAGGTGCGTTCGGGTGAAACGGTCGGTCTGCTCGGCCCCAACGGGGCCGGAAAAACGACCACCTTCTACATGATAGCCGGACTCCTTAAACCCGAAACCGGCAGGGTGCTGCTTGACGGGCAGGACATCAGCCAGCTCGCGATGTACCAGAGGGCCAGAAAGGGCATCAGCTACCTGCCCCAGGAGTCCTCCATTTTCAGGAAGCTGGACGTAAGGGACAACCTGAGGGCCGTGCTGGAGATAAAAGGGCTTGGCAGGGAAGAAACGGACGAGCGGATAGAGAGGCTCCTTGACGAGTTCAACCTGAGGGAGTTTGCCTCCAGGGATGGTTACAGGCTCTCCGGCGGCGAGAGGCGCAGGACCGAGATAGCCCGCTCCATAGCGACTGGGCCGGACTTCATGCTCTTCGACGAACCTTTCACCGGCATAGACCCTATCGCTATAATAGAATTGAAAAAGATGTTAAAATACCTAAAGGAAAAAGGGTTGGGGATACTCATTACAGACCATAATGTCCGGGACACCCTGTCCATAACCGACAGGGCTTATATAATCAGTGAAGGGCAGATTCTTTTTGAAGGCACCCCCGGAGAGCTCGTCGAGGAGCCCAGGGTAAGGGAAACCTATCTGGGGCAGGAATTCAGGCTCTGATGGCACTTGACAGCCGGCTGGAATTAAGACTCCTACAGAAGCTGATACTCACCCCCCAGCTTCAGCAGGCCATAAAGCTCCTGCAAATGCCCCAGCTCGAACTTTCGCAATCCCTCACTAACGAACTGATGGAAAACCCTTTCCTTGAGGAAATATCCGAGGACGGCAGCGCCGAGATAAGCGAAATAGAGACGAGGGAGACCGAGCACGAGGCGGAGGACTACGACGACACGGAGGCCCCCCTTGAAAAGCTCATGACGATGTCTACCGACGACTATTTCGAGGAAAGGGGGTTTGACGGGAGGGACCTGGGATATTTCAATCCGGGCACGGTCTCGCACCCCTCTTTCGAGAATTTCGTCAGCAGGGACGGAGACCTTCAGGACCACCTGATGTGGCAGCTCAGGCTCGCCAACGCGCCTGACGGCATCAGGGAGGCGGCCGAGGCCGTTATCGGCAACATCGACGAAAACGGGTATCTTCAGGCCACGGCGGAGGACATTGGGTCGATAGCGTCCTGTTCCATCCAGAAGGCGGAAGACGCCATAAAACTGGTCCAGGGGTTCGACCCGACCGGAGTGGCGGCCAGGGATTTGAAAGAGTGTCTGCTCCTCCAGCTTGACATCCTGGGGCTGCGCGGCACCCTTGTCGAATCGCTGATTACAAACAACCTTGGAGAACTCGAAAAGAAGAAATACCAGCATCTTGCAAAGATATACAACTGCAGGACGGAAGAGGTCCTCGCAGCCGTAAAGGTCATAGAAAAACTCGAACCCAAGCCGGGAAGGAACTATTCCAGCTCCAACCCGGTATATATAACCCCTGACGTTTACATCGTGAAGTCCGAAGGCGAATACCATATCGTGTTGAACGACGAGGGCCTGCCGCGGCTGAGGCTGAGCAACGTATACAAACGGCTGTTTACGCAGAAAAACAGCCTCGTGAAAGAGGAAAAGCAGTTCATCGAGGAGAAGCTGCGCTCGGCCGTCTGGCTCCTGAAGAGCCTCGACCAGAGGAACAAGACGATATACAGGGTCGCCGAGAGCATCCTGAAGTTCCAGCGGGAGTTCTTCGACAGGGGCGTAAGGTTTTTAAAGCCCCTGAACCTGAAGGATGTGGCAATGGAGCTTGGCATGCACGAAAGCACCATAAGCAGGGCCACATCCAGCAAGTATCTCTCGTGCGAGCACGGCCTTTTCAGCCTCAAGTTCTTCTTCTCAAGCGGGGTGCAGAGCGGGGCCGGAAAGATATCCTCCACCTCGGTAAAGGACCTTATAAAAAAGATAATATCCGAGGAGGACACGCACAACCCCCTGAGCGACCAGGAAATAGTGCAGATATGCAAGGACAACAGCATCGAAATCGCAAGGCGCACTGTCGCAAAATACAGAAAGGAGCTGAATATAGCTCCACAGAACCAGAGGAAACGCTATGATTAAGGAGGGAACGTAAAAATGAACGTACTCGTGACGGCAAGACATATCGATCTCACACCGGCGCTTAAAAGCTATGCTGAAGAAAAGGTTTCCAAATTCGACAGGTATCTCTCCAATATCTCCGAGGCAAAGGTGACCCTGATACTGGAAAAAAACGTGCACAAGGCGGAGGTCCTTCTGAACGCCAACGGCATTCTCATCTGGGCGGAAAGCTCCACAGGCGATATTTACGCCGCCATCGACGAGGTGGTCGAGAAGCTTGACCAGCAGGTCAAGAAATACAAGGGCAAGCTCATGTCCCACAGGAAGGGCGAAAAGGCCCCCGTGGCGGCCGCCGCTATCCCCGAGGCCGGGGCCCCCGCCGAGGAAGGCGGGCGGATAATAAAGACAAAACGCTTCGGGGTGAAGCCCATGACCGCGGAGGAGGCCTCGCTCCAGATGGAACTCCTCGACAAGAGCTTTTTCATCTTCACCAACGCCGCTTCAGGCGAAATAAACATAATATACAGGCGCAACGACGGCAACTACGGCTTGATAGAGCCTGTCAGGTAGACGGGAGAAGGGAAAAGCGGCCCAACGTCCTGTGAAATCCCTTGTTGTCATTATCACCGGTCTTTCCGGCTCCGGAAAGACCGTGGCCCTCAGGGCGATCGAGGACAGCGGGTTTTTCTGCGTGGACAACCTGCCTCCGCAGCTCATTGACGAGTTCATCCACATAGCCGCGGACAGGAAATACGTCCAGAACGTGGGCATCGGGATAGACATACGCGAAAAGGAATTTCTCTCCAACATAGAAGAGGAGATAAGAGCCCTCAGGGGAAAATACAACATAAGCGTCATCTTCCTCGAAGCCGGGAGGGACGTGCTCATCCGCAGGTACAAGGAGACGAGGAGGCCCCATCCGCTTGAAGGCAGCAGCATAGAGTCCAGCATAGAGGAGGAGATGCGGCTTGTCGAGCCCCTGCGCGCCGTGGCCGACAAGGTGATAGAAACCTCCTCGCTGAACCCCCATCAGCTGAGGGAGCTTGTCACCGCGTTTCTTGGCCTCACCGGGGCCGGGTTCAAGATAGTCCTCATGTCCTTCGGATATAAAAACGGCGTGCCGCAGAGCGCCGACCTCCTCTTTGACGCGAGGTTCCTCCCAAACCCTTTTTTTGTGCCGGAGCTGAAAGAGCTGACGGGCATGGACAGGCCTGTTATGGATTTCGTTTCCGGCAACGCGCTCACGAAGGAGTTTGTAAACAAGCTTGAAGACCTGCTCTTTTTCCTCATCCCGCAGTACCGGAAGGAGGGCAAGTCCTCCCTTACAATCGGCATCGGCTGCACCGGCGGGAGGCACCGCTCTCCGGTCATAGCGGAAATGCTCGCAGAGCAGTTGGACAAAAAACTGCGTCTGCCCATTACCGTCGTGCACAGAGACATCTAGGGATGCTCCTCAGGGCCTCCGCCGCAGACGAATCAAAAAGACTGGACAGTTTTATCACCGAAAAAACAGGGCTGAGCCGCTCGCAGGCAAGAAAGCTCATAGATTCCGGTCTTGCGCTGTTAAACGGCAAGCCCCCGCCGAAGGCCGGCGAAAGGCTGAGGCCGGACGATTCGGTTGAAATAACCGTACCGGAGCCCGCGCGCGAAGGGCTCGTACCGGAGCCCATCCCGCTGAAAGTGGTCTTTGAGGACGAACACCTGATAGTGGTGGACAAGCCAGCGGACATGGTCGTATATCCCGCAACGGGGCACAACCGGGGGACCCTCATGAACGCCGTGGCTTACCACTCGAAGAGACTTGCCTCCATAGGCGCCCCACTCAGGGCCGGTGTCGTCCACAGGCTGGACAAAGACACGACGGGGCTTATGGTCATCGCACTCACGGACAACGCCTATTACGGGCTTGCCAGGCAATTCAAGGACCGCTCGATAAAACGCTCCTATGCCGTGATTGTGCATGGGGAGCCAAAGGAAAACGAGGGGACAATCGAGCTTAAGATAGGCCGCTCGGAATCCAACAGGAAGAAGATGTCAACGAAGGTGAGGAGGGGAAGGGAAGCGCTCACAAGATGGAAGGTGATAGAACGCTTTGGGGTTGCGGCGCTCGTTCAGGCCGTGCTCGGCACCGGCAGGACCCACCAGATAAGGGTGCATTTCGCCTCCACGGGGCACCCGGTGCTTGGCGACAGGACATACGGACGAAAGACCGATGTAGAGGTAAAAGGCAATAAAATCCATATTCCAAGACAGATGCTCCATGCCCGCGAACTGGGCTTTGTCCATCCGGAAACAGGCGGCGGGCTGCATTTCGAAAGCCCCATGCCGCCCGATATGAAGGGTTTGCTTGAAAAGCTCCGGGAACTTAAAATGAAAGCCTAAACGAAAACTATTGCTTCATCCGTCGGCACCCTTTTAGGTGGGGAGGGCGTCATCAGCGGGTATCCCACGGGGACGAGCGCAACAGGCTTTAAAGAGGCCGGGAGCCCCAGCACTTTTGCGACCTCGCTTTCATTGAATGCGCCGACCCAGACGCTCCCAAGCCCAAGCCCGTGCGCGGAGAGCATCAGGCACATGACGCTGCACGCGGCATCGACAATGCAGTAAAGCTCTCTTCCCCTCTCCCCGTACTTCCTCGCAACCCACTCCGTATCCGCGCAGGCCACAACGACAAGCGGGGCCGAGGCGACAAACCCCTGGCCAAATGCCGCCCCGGCAAGTTTCTGCTTTGCCGGAAGGTCTTTTACGAAATAGAATTTTCTGGATTGCAGGTTCCCCGCGGAAGGCGCCCATAAAAGGGCGTCGATGAGCTTCCGTACCGCCTCGTCCGGGATTTCCTTCTTCTCGAACTCCCGGACGCTCCTTCTTTCCCTTATGGCGGTGAATATATCCATTGCGCCCTCCTAAAGCGTTAGCAGCGAGAGGCCCGATACGGGGTCCAGCCCCCTGCGGGCGTTCACGCCTTTTATCTCCAGGACAACGGCCTCAAGTACGAGGAACGTCCCGGCCTGCTCCCTGAGGCAGCCAGCCCTCACCTTTTCACCCCTGCCGACAGCGGTATGGAGGTGTGCCTTCGGGGTCTCGCCGTCCCAGAAGATGGTGCCCGTTCCAAGCATCTCGCTGTTGCCGGATATCTCGTCCCATACGGGCTCGGGAGGCATCTCTCCGCCTTTTGGCCCCAGTACCATCCTGCCCTTTCTGACGCCGCCCACAAGGAAAAAGACCGCGGAGCGGATGCCCTCATCCTTCGCGAGATCCTGGATGGACTGAAGAAAATCCTCCCCGTCCTCAAACCGTGCGACTATCGCCCTTCCGATGCTTCCAGACTGGTATTTCATCATGCCTCCAAATGAAAATATATGGGAAAAAGGTTGCGGCGGCCGCCACGGTTCGCCGCGGACAGTCGCCCGCTTACCACATGATTGAAAGAAGGCTCTCTATGTCGGACTGGAGCCTGTGGTACTTGCACTCAAGCACCATGCACTGGCCGGACCGGTAGCAGTAGCCGCCCTTTATCACGACATGCACCTGGACACCGGACTTCTCCTTGTAGGGGCAATTTATATGGAGCTTTCCCGTGCTTTCGGAAAAGCGCTTTTTTTCGGAAGCGTCCTTCATAGTTTTATTATATTTGAATTTTTTTTTATTTGAAAACAGGCCCTAATGGAACAGGGGCGGCGGGCCCTCAAGGAAGACCTCCACCCAGGCCTTTGACCTGAGCGCCTGGATGTGGCTCTCCAGCCTTCTGTTTACTTCCTGCTCCTCAAGCAGGCTTTCTATCCGGTCCTTGACCTGATCGAATGAGGCGCTGCCGAAATTCTTCCGGTTCCCGTCATAAAAATCCCTCACTTCCTGGCCGGATATCTTTATAAAGGCCCTGACCTTGAGGTCTATGTAGTCCCTGATGAGCTTGTCCTCGTCCGTTGTTTCGGGGAATATTTTTTTGGCCGCCTGCACCAGGAGAGCCCTGTTTATCATCGTGTTAAGCACCTGCTGCCTGGTTATGTCCGGCGTAATCTGTTTTGCCTTCTGGTATCTGGCGTCCAGTTCGCTGAGCAGTATGGCCTCGTTGTTCACGAACGCAACGGTGCGGTCGATGACCTTTGCCCAGGCCATTGCCGGAGCCCAAAAAACCAAAACGGCGAGAAAAACAATGCCGGACTTTTTCATATCAGAATGCCTGCCCTATGCTGAAATTGAGTTCTCCATGGCTCTCCCCCGGCTCCCTGTTCAGCTTTATTCCGTAATCGAGCCGAAGGGGGCCGACGGGGGTATTGTACCTGAGCCCAAGCCCGGTGGCGTACTTCAGGTCTCCCAGGCTGATATCGCTCGCCCTTATCCATACGTTTCCCATGTCCAGGAACGGGACAATGCCCCAGTTTTTTCCGAGCATGGTCCTGAGTTCTATATTGCCAAGCACAAACGCGTTGCCGCCTATGGGAGTGCCGTCGGCGCCCTTGGGGCCAAGGGTGTCCTGCGCGTAGCCGCGGACGCTGTTTCTTCCGCCAAGGAAGAACCTTTCCACAAGGGGAAGCTCGTTCGTGTGCCCAAGCCCTTTTGCAAGGCCTATCTTGCCGTTAAGGGCCAGTATGAACACCTTTGAGAGGCTGTGATACGTGCTTGCCTGTACAACTCCCTTTATGAAATTGGTCTCCGAAAGGAAGGCCGCCGAGGCCAGCTTGAGGGTCACGCCGGCGAGCACGCCCTTGCGCGGGTTGAAAGCGTTGTCCCTTGTGTCGTAGGCCAGCGCGGGCCTTAACGCGCTTATGGCAAGGGTGCCGACGTCCTCCCTGGACAGCACCACGTCGGGCTTTACATCGTAAGTATTCACGAGGGAAAACTCGTAGTAAAGCTCGCCCTTGAGCTTGCGCCCGAACTTCTTCTCCACCCCGGCGTTTGCCGAATACCTGGTGAGTTTGTAGCTTATCTCCCCGGTGTCGATGTTCTTCTCCTCCCTTTTCTCGGCCAGTATGAACGCCCTGAACGGGAGCTTGCCGCCCAGAAACCACGGCTCGTAATAGTTCAATATCAATCGCCTCTCAAGAGAGCTGAACTCGAACCTGATGGAGCCGCCCCTGTCCATGCCGAAGAGGTTCCGGTAAGAGGCCCCGGCAAAGCCCCTGTATTTTTCATAGTCTCCGTAGCCCACGCCAAACTCGAACGTGCCGGGCTTTGATTCCGTCACCTTGTATATGACGTCCACCGTATCGCCGTGCATGTCCAGGATGCCGGCGTCAACCGACTTGAAAAGACCAAGCTCGTAGAGCCTCTGCCGCTCCTCCATGAGCTTCTTCTGGCTGAAGGGAGCGCCCTCGTCGTACTCCAGTTCGCGCCTTATTATCCGTATATCGGTATGAGTGTTCCCCGCCACAACGTATTTGCCGAAGTAGAGTTTTTTGCCCTCGTTTATCTTATATGTGATTGCCGCGCCGGAATCCTTGAACTCGCGCTCTACGTCGACCGAGGCGTTGGCGAACCCGGCATCGTTGTAAAGCTCAAGTATCCTGAACTTTGCGTTGCTTATGTCCAGCTCGTTATAAATGCTGCCGGGCTTTATGCCCACGGCGTTGGAAATCTCCGCGGCGGGGAACGAGCGCCCGCCCTCGATAGTCACGCTCGTTATACGGTACTGCCTGCCCTCCGTGATATCGTAAGTAATGACTGCCTCGGCCTTCCCGGCCATCCGCACCCTTGGCTCCGAAACCCTGGCATCCAGATAGCCAAGGCTCTCCAGCAGGTCGCTGATTGTCGAGCGGTCCGAGTCCAGGAGCTGCGGGTTGTAAACCTCGCCCTTTTTCAATTCAAGAAAGCTCTGTATCCTGGAAGCGGGAATGGCGGTGCCTGTAAAGTTTATTGACTTGATCTTGACTTTCTCCCCTTCGGCGATATAGAAATTGACCCTGACAAGGCCGTCCTTTGAGACAATTACCGGGGCGATCTGAGCGAAGGGATACCCGTTCTGCCCGTAAAGGGTCCTCATCTTGACAACGGCCTCGTTCACGAGGTCTTCGTTGAAATCCCCGGCCTCGCTGAAAGGCAGCAGCCGTTTAAGCTTCCTCTTGCTCAAGGCCTTGTTGCCGTAAAAATCCGCCTCGTAACGCCTGCCGGGGGTCACGCTGATATAAAGCTCGCCGTCGTAAAAGTTATAAGGCCCGATGACGGGGTTTATGTAATCGCGCTTTTTATAGTAATCTCTCAAATTCCCCATTCCCTCTTTCAGCTTTACCTGGTCGTAGACATCTCCGGGGGAAATTTTTATATATTTCCGGGCCTCGCTTCCGGCCTGACCGATTATCTCCACCTTTTTCACTATCAGCGGCTTGCCCTCGTTTATGGCCGCCAGCAGCTTCACGCGGTACGGGTCGTGCTTTTTGGGCTTCCGCTCCACGGAGACCTTGACCGAGGCAGCCGGGTACCCAGCCTGTGAAAGGGCGTCCCTCAGTTTGGCAGAGGCGCTGTCGATGAGGTCGTAGCGCATGAACTGGCCTTTTGCCATCGGAAAGCTGCTTTTCAGGAACTTCGACGGCAAATTCCGCGCCCCCGTGAAATCAACGCCCGCAATTGTGTCTTTTTCCCTGACCTGGATTATTATCAGGCCCTTCTCGCCGCTGTCTTCCGAAACGGAGATATATTCGAAGATGCCTTTCCGGAACGCTCTCTTGATACCCCTTTGCAGGTTTTCGGGGTCCAGGGCCTTTGCCTTGTTCAGGCAGAGCATATAAATCAGTTCCCTGCTGTTTATCGTGTAAAGGCCCTCGACCTTTATCGCCTTAATGGGGATTTCTTTTCCGGCGGGCCAGCCGGCGGCCGGAAACAAAAGCACCATCACGAGCAGGGCAGATACAAGACAGCCGCGCCTTAACGAGAGGTCCATGATTGCTTTGTTGTCATTCCGGCTTGTCCGGAAAAAACCTTTTTTATTGGCAAGCTCATCTGAACTCGAACCTGAAACTCACGTCGCCTCCCATGCTGCCCCTTTCGTCCCTCACGCCCACAAGCGACATATGGGGCGTTACGGCGTATTCTATTTTAACGATTTGCTGCTCATCGGAGCCTATAGGCGCGGAATATATGACATAGAGCTTCTCGCTCAAAAGCCTTTTCGAGACTATCAGGCGCGGAGTCACGGCGCCGGTGTCCTTGGAAATAGAGGGCTCTATCTGGAAACGGTCGAACCCCGTAAGGTTCCGAAGCCTCTCGGAGATGACCTCCTGCACCTTCCCCGTAAGGAACGACGTAGCCTCGCCCGCCCCGATGCCGCCTTCAAAGCCCTTGGTTGCCTGCCCAAGCTGGCCCACGGTAAGGAGCGAGACGATGTCCATCTCGTCCAGGGCCGGCTCTGAAGCCATTGTCAGGTTGAACTTGTCCAGGGTGCCCGCAATATTGATGCTTATCTTGTAGCCCTGCACGACGGTTGTCGCCGCGATGTCCAGCGCCGGGTTTATGCGGTTGGGGTCGGAGAATATGACCGAGGCCCGCTCTATGGTGAACTCGGTGTTCCTGAAATAGACATTGCCGCTCGTCGCCTCTATCCTCCCAAGCGGCACGGGATTTGCGAGCGGCCCCCTTATGTTCAAATCGACCGTAAAGAACGCCCGCGCCAGGTTATTGTCCACCTTGATATTGTCTGAGCCGTGCACGCTCAGGTTAAGCTCCGTATTGCTGAAAAGGCCTTTGCGCATGGCCGGCGGGGGCGCCGCCTTCTTTTTGAATATCCACGACTTCCAGTCTATTTTCTTGTTGTATACGGCGCGCTTGAGCAGCAGGTCCCCGGTTATGAACTGCTTCTTCGTGCCGCCCTTTGCAATTACGTTGCCGCTCAGCAGGGAACTGAAGCCCTCGGCGTCGTAGGGGACATTGTTGAGGAGCGCGTCAAAGTAGAACCTCGATGGCCGGAACCCCTCCAGATAGACGACCCCCGTCAGGCCCACGTCGCCTCCGCCGAACTTGCCCGAAAAGTCCTCTATGACGAGCCTGTCTTCATCCACGTACAGATAAGCCTGCGTTACCCGCAGGCTCCGGGGCATTCCCTTTACGCCAAGCGAGGCGTTCCTTACGGAAAGGCCTCCGCTTAACCGGGGCTTGTCCCACGCCCCGCCAACGTGGACGACATAATCGGCGCTGCCGGTGATATATTCGATATCGCTCCAAAAGCCCTTCAGCAGGGCCAGGGAAGTCTTGCCCTCCACCTCCACATCGAAGCTCCTGCCCATCACGGCGCTGCCCGAAACCTTCAGGGACGTCTGGCCCCCGGCCAGCGAGAAATTGCCGAGAGTGAGGGTCTTGTTGTTCACGTTCAATACGATGTTGGAATCCGCATAGAAATGCTGGCCATAGGCCGAGAGGTTCATCTGGTCCAGGACGACCGTCCCGCTCACGGAATTCCTGGTGCCGGAAAACGACGCCTTGCCCTCCATTGTAAGCAGGAGGTCTTCGGGCACGTTTTTCATGAACCCGGCAAGGAGGTAGTCGTATCTGGAGTTCCCGATATCCAGGTTGGCCTGCCACGGCAAGTCCTCCGTAAGCAGTGCCGATGCCCTGAGCGCGAGCTTCCCCCCCTGGATGGCGGCAGCGACGGAGAGTTTCTTCCCCTTCAGGCCCATCGTGAAATCGCCCCCCTGAAGGCCCTGCTTCCGGTACACGCCGTTCGAGAACTTGCCCTGCGCGTGTATTTCGGGGTCTTTAAGCGGCCCCTGCCCGCTTGCGGTGAAACTTATCCTGTAATCGAGGGGAAGACGGGCCTTTATATTTTCCGGCAGCACCCCCGCAAGGGAAACGCCCTGTGAGGACGCATTGAACCGGAGCTGGCCATTGGCGCTTAAAGAGCCGCTTGCCTTTATGACGGAGCCGCCCTTCCGCACCGTCCCGTTCAATACGTCCACATTGCCGTTTTCGTACCTGAAGCCGAAATCCGCCGATGAAACAGGATAGCCGGAATAGCTAAGGCCCTCCCCTTTGACCGTGCCGGTGATGACTGGCGCGGCACCGGTTATCCTGATATCGGAGGACATGGCGCCGGAGACCGGAAGGCCCGGCTTCAGGAAGTTTATCACGTTCTCCATCCGGGCCTTTTTCATGCTCACTTCAAGGGCGTAAACGGGGTTTTTGAACTCGAAGAGGTCTTTTGCGCCGGGCAGGCTTATGCTGCCTTTAAGCGAGAACTTCTCGCTGCCCAGTCTGGCGTCCATGCGTTTTATCTGGAGCAGGTCCATCCTGTATGACACGTCCGCGTCCGCCGTCCCTATCTTTATCTTTTTGTAAACGGCATTGGAGGCCGAGAGCCTGCCATCTATGAGCGGGTCCTTTAAAGGCCCCGAAATCTTTCCGGTGAAGACGCCGCTCCCCTCGATATCGGAAAAGCCTGGAAGCGTGAGGTCGAGGAAGTTTTTCGTATCCGCCGCAAAATCCATGTCCAGCATGCCGCCTTTCAGGTTGACCATGCCGTCTGCGGAAACCCGCGTCTGCTCCGTGCTTACCGAAAGCCCGGAGAGCTTGAGCATCTCGTCAAAGTAATTGTAATCGCTGTCTATCCGCTTTATCCTGCCTATGAAGCCGGGGCCGGGCACGGTGCCGGCTATGGTGAAATGGCCAAGCGGCGCGAACGTTTTGCCGGATGTGAACAGGCTGCCCGAAAGCCTGCCCGGAGGTATGGGCAATTTCACCTTGAGGAATGTGGTCATGAACCTGTTTGAGTCCATGCCGCTGAAACCGGCGTTGATTGAAAATGAGGTCACCCTGGGCAGCGCTATGGAAAAATCGCCTTTCAGCCTGCCGCCGTAAAGCCCGCCCGTCACATCGCTGAAGGCAAGCAGGCCGTTGCGGAATTTCGCCCTGTACTTAAGCGAATCCAGCTGAAGCCCGTATATGTCCGCCTTCTCAAGGGTCCCGCTGCCGCTCCCGGTGAGGTTTGAGACCGGCCCCTTGATGCTGCCGGAGATCTTCAGCCGCCCTTTTATATTGGGCTCGTTTGCCCGGACAAGCTCCAGCAGGGTCTGGATGTAGAAGTCCCCTTTTATCTTCAGGTCCACCAGGGTGTCCTGAAGCCTGGAGGCGTCCGCCAGCTTTATGCCGCCCTTAATGGCGATACTGCCCTGCCCGCTGTTTTTGAGGTTGAATATCCTCTTGAGCGTTTCTGCCAGGAGGTTTATTTCCGTGCCGAAGCTGAAAAAACCTTTTCCGGGGGAATAGACGCCATGGGCATCCAGCTTTGAGCCTTCAACATCCATCGAGATGCGGTTTACCTCGATATCCCTGCCCTTCAGGAAGACCCTCGCCGTGTTGAGCCTTGCGGTCACCTGCGGGAAATTTCTGGCCGAAAGCGCAATCCGCTTCGCGGAGAGCCTCACTTCCTGCCTCAACGCCATTATGGCATCGCCCTCAAGCCCCTCTGCTTTTATGCTCATCCCCTTTTCCGGGTCGGAATAGCTGACATCCCCGGACCTGATGACTGCCGACTTGACTTTTACCCTGAAACCGCCCTTCCGGGGTTTTGCTTCTTTTGCCAGCCGGGCAAAATGCCTTATATGCCTTGCGTCCAGGTTTGCCCTGGGGGAGTCCAGGACAACACGGTTGACGAGGATTGTCTTTTCCAGCAGGGCCGGGAGCCCGACATAGGCCTTTACGTTCCTGGCCTCGAATATCCTTTCTCCCTTGTCGTCAAATATCCTGACGTTATCGGCCCCTGCATAAAACGGGAACAGGTTGACATAAAGCTTGTCCGCGATAAGCTGGTAGCCGGTTGCGGACTCGAACTCCGTGGAGACGAGTTTCTTCAGGGTGTTCGAGACCTGAGGACTTCTCAAGACCAGAAAAAGACCGGCTATAACTGCCAGCAGGACGATGAGGCCCGCGGTTTTTTTGGGGTTTATCTTCATTAAAAACTTTCGGTTTTGTCTTTTATAATAAAAGAAAAACTCAAGAAATTAAAGGTATTGCGTCACAATTCCACTTGCCAAAAAGGCATATTTTATGGTAAAAAATTGGTCTAAGGCGCGTAGCTCAGGGGGAGAGCGCTACCTTGACACGGTAGAGGTCTGGGGTTCGAAACCCCACGTGCCTACCATTAAAAACAAGGGGTTAGCCATTAACGGTTAGCCCCTTTTCATTTGGATTGTATACTTTTTGTATACTTGGCGTTTCATTGAGGGTCTTATCGAGGATATCAACGGCCTTTACCTTGTGCGCCGGGGCAAGGTGCGCGTACCTCAAGGTCATGGTCAAAGTCTTATGTCCTAAAAGCTCCTTTACCGTGGTAAGGTCTACCCCGGCCATGACAAGATGAGAAGCAAAGGTATGCCGGAGATCATGGAAGTGAAAATCATGTATCTTTGCCCTTCTTAAAGCCGTATGAAAGCTCCTTTTAACTTCCTGATAGGCTTTCCCGGTCTGGGGGTCATAGAACACATGGGGGATGTCCAGCCGCCTTGCAAGGCCCTGTAGCGCGGCCCTGAGGGTTTCGTTGACCGGTATCTCCCGGCGCTCCCCGTTCTTTGTCCTGTCGAGAAGGATAAACCCATGCTTGAGGTCTACCCTGTCCCAGGTAAGGGAAAGAATCTCCCCGCGCCTCATGCCGGTATTCAGGGCGGTTATCACAATGGGCTTTAAATGATTATCGCAATGATTGACAAGCTCGCGGGATTCCTCTTTGGAAAGATATCTAAGCCGCTTGCCCTCATCCCTGAGAAGTTTCACCTTGCGTATGCGCTTGAGGGTTTCAGATTCTACCATCTCCCAATCCACGGCTTTTGAAAACATGTGCTTGAGGACATTCAGGACCTTGTTATTACTGGCAGGTTTCAGGCCCCGGTTTATCATGTCTGTCTGCAATTGCTCAACAAGGCCCGTGCTGAATCGCCTAAGCGGGAGATTGCCGAATTTCCCGGTAAGCTGCCCGATGATATAGCCCTTGACCTTTGCCGATCTCTGCCTGCCTTCTATCCATGCCTGGTATTTTTCGGCAAGCTCTTTAAAACTGTGATTAGTGATTTTCTTGATCTCCGGCTGCTTGCCCTGCTTTACGGCCTCTTTCCGGCTGATAAGCAGGGATTCGGCCTCTCTGAATTTGCTTGAGCCTGAGGACTCGTAAACAACTTTTCCGTCAAGCCCCGCGTACCGTATCCAAAAGACATTGCCGCGCTTATAAATTCCCTTTGCCATGCTTCACCTTCCTTTCTCTTTTTCGTTCCCGTTCAATGCAGTCCAAAAGAAGCATTAAAGTTTTGTTCGGTTTCCTTTCCCCCCTTTCCAGGTAGTAGATATAATTCCGGGTTACTCCCAATCGTTCCCCGAATGCGGCCTGTGAGAGCTTCATTTCGGCCCTGAGGTTCTTAATATTTTCCAAGTTCCATTCCATGAAAGAAATTATATGCTAACCACGTTAGCAATGTCAATAGTATACAATCCACAATACAGCACTTTGCAAGTTATTGATTTCATAGTTATTTTTTTGGGTATCACTACCTTTAAAGGGAAGTGGTCACCGTCTGTCTTAGGGGCATTATAATTCTTTCCGGGGTATCAACGGCGGGGAGCTTGTATTCCGATAGCCATTTATCAATATCTTTCCGGCTGAAACGTAACTGCCCTTTTATTTTGATATGCGGGACTTCCTTGAATTGCACGCGCTCATAAACCCATTTCTTTGAAACCCTCAGATATTCGGCAAGGCCCTGGACATCAAAGATAGTCTCTGATTCGGTCTTTCCATTCCGGGCAAGCATAGGCTTGAGGATTTCGGCAACTTTTTGGGCTATCGCCTCGATGTCTTGAGGTTCAAGCTCGGTCTTCATATTTTGCCCGCTTCCAAAAGCCGGTTGATTCGCGCCAATTCCAATTCAAGCATTCTCTCGTTTGTTTTGAAGTTGGCGTATTCCCCCTTGCTGAATAACTTATCGAAAGCGTCATGCACAAGAGGTTTCCAGCCCCTTGAGGGGCACTTTGTGGCCGCTCTAAGGATTTGGCGGGCCTGTAATTTGCTCAATCCTTTTTGGCCGAAATGAAGCCTATCAATAAATTCCTGAGCCCGTCTTATCCGGTCCAGATGAAGTAATAACCGCTCCAACTTTTGCCGGTGCTCTTGCCGGACAGCATAAGTGAGATCATGGCAGGACCGGCAGCGATAGAGTCTTGAAGATGGCGGGCAATATAAAACCCTTGCCCTCTTGCCGCATCCGGGGCAGATAAACCAGAAACGATCACCGCCATAAAAACAGGGAGTGCTTGTAATGCTGAAAGTGTCCGACATTTCCCACCCCTGGCTTACAGAGCGATACTTTAAAGGGCAAGATGCTTGGACTGTCTCAGGGAATGGCCCGCGCCTTACGCCCAATTTTTTCAGCCTTTGAGACATATTCGCGGCAAGCTCTTTTAAATGACCATCTCTTTTAAATTGGGCGATATCCAGAACGTTGCACTTTTCAACCCGCTCTTTGGGATACATAACGGCCCGGCCTGTAAGGACATCACCCATTTAGGATCGCCGTAAAATCAGTAATGTTTACGGAAAATAACATTTAGCGGCCCGCTTTCATCATTTCAGCGATTTTCTGAAAAAAGGACGCGGTCAGCTTATGAGCAAGCTTGTCAGTCAGCTTTTCAATAACGTAATCGGGCAGGACCGTATAACCCAGCATCGTGTCTCTGTCTTCCCGTGATAGGCCGCAACCTTCCTGATGGCTTTTTCTTTCCTCAGCCTGGCGCGCTTGCGCTTCCGGGTCATGGGCGAAACAAAGCTCTTTCCCCGGTAATACCTCGGCCCGGCATGGCTTCCCCGCTTTGGTCTGTGCTTTGCAGATATGCTTTGGCCTCATAATTTCAAGTGGTCTCCTTTTTGACTTCTCGGATTATTGCGCCGGGGAATGTCTGTTTAACCTCATGGACGCGCCTTAGGGCCTCAGGGGAGGGTTTTTGGGAGTGGAGCTTGTCTATCTCATCGGCTGTGTAAACTGGGTCTGAAATACCCCGTAAGGTTTCCCGGTCGGCCTCATTTTGGATAACCCAAAGGTAAGCGTCCAGAATGCGGGAATAGACTTTTATAGCAGCCTTGAGAGGTTCAATCTTGCCCTCGTTAATAAGCCGGATAGCTGCATCTTTTGAAAGAGAGACGAGCTGCCCAGCCTGTATCTGCCCCTGTTTAGTCTGGAAAGTTTCGAGGACTAGGTATCTCATAAGAGGTCATCCCCGGTAAGGTTAATGACAGGTTCGCCGTCCTTGGCTTCTCCATGTTCGGGCTCCTTTTGATCGAAGGTGCTCAAATTTTCCACAAGATGCTCATCTTTTTCCATGAACACCTTCGGGGTTCTTTGAGCATCTTCGGCAGGTAAAACCCATTTCCAGCCGCCTTCAAATTCCAGCTTTTGGGAGAAAACCCCTAAAACTTTCTTTGCCCGGCGGAGTGTCGCATCAGCTATTCCCGCTTGCCGGGCCTGCTTTTGAATGTCATGGAAGACTACCGGCCCTAAGCCCAAGGTTTGTTTTAAAAAGTCTTTAGCTTCATCAAGGGCGGTTTTTTCTTCAGGGTCGGTCGGGATTGAAATAAGGGCTTCGGCAGTATGCGTTGAAGTTCCCGCCCATTCAATTCTTGAAGTTGTGATATCCCTGCCCTCAAAATCAATTACAGCTTCCCGTAAACGATAAGAAAGAGCGGGCGGTTTTGCGGCAAGGTTATTCTTTACACAGGCAAATATCCTCAAGTTTTCGTCTTCCGGGTCTTTCGCCACAAGGTAAGCTGTCCGGGCCTGTCCTGTTATCCCTATTGAGCCCCCGCCCTTATGGACGGCCTTAACGCCTTCCCCTTTAGTGAAATGCCGAATAACGATCACAGCCATTTCGAGTTCTTCGGCAAGTTTTGCTAGGGGAGTCAAGGCCCGTCTGATGTCCTGGTCCCGATAAGAATTAGTCTTACCGTCCAAATGCGCCATTAAGGGGTCTACCAGTAAAACCCGTGCTTTCGCTCTTAAACAGGCCCGCCGTATCTCATCAATATCCTCAATAGTGGGAAACCTTGGATTGCCGTCTTTATCCGGCACAGTTTGGAGAGAGGCAACTTTGCTCAAGTCCGCGCCAAGGGCCTCAAGTCTCGGTCTGAGCGTATCTGCTAATCCATCCTCAAGCGCAATCAGGACGGCTCCGCCCTGAGGGCAAGCCGTTCCATCGGGCATAGGCCGCCCGGTAGTCACCCGCGCGATGATGTCTAACGCGATGGTAGATTTCCCTTCTCCGGGGTCTCCGTCCAGTATCCCGATTTTCCCCAAAGCAAAATACTCACGCCATAGCCATTTGACGGGTTCGGGCCTTACGGTATTGAGAAAGATTAAGCCGGGGATTTCTTCTTTCGGCGGTTCCCACTCCTGGGCTTCTTTGATTAGCTCGATAAGGGCCTCTTTAGTTCCGCCCTGGGCTATCCAATCCGATACATCACCCTTGACCGGCAGGCCCGGCAGTTCTACCACCTTCACGATTTCGGCAAGCCCCTTGATGGCCTGGGCTATCTGGTGCGCATGTTTCCGGCCCGCCTCGTCATTATCGGCAAAAATACCGATCCGCTTGCCCTTGAAATAGTCGTTATATTCGGGCCGCCATTTCCCGGCCCCCATCGGGTTACAGGTTGCGGTAAGGCCAAGGGCCTTGAGATTCAGACAGTCCTTTTCCCCTTCGCAGATTGTAACGGCCTTTGCTTTGAGGATTTCAGGAAGATTAAAAGGCACAAGCCGGATACCTTGAAGGTTGTATATCCAGCCGTCTTTGCCATCAGGCCGCCGCTGTTTGAAATCCTTAGGCTCATAACGGACGGTCTGAAAGATAAGCTTCCCGGCCTCGTCTGTATAGTCATAAACGGCCTTTACTGCTTTTTTCGGCCCTGAGGTAAGCCCTGCCTTTTCCGCAAGGGTCTCTTTGGCTGTGGCGAAGTCCATGCCATACCGGGCCATATGGAAATCAAAAATGCTTCCTTTCTTCTCACAGCCGAAACAGTGGAAGCCCCCTGTCTCAAGATTTACGGAAAGAGACGGGGTCTTATCATCGTGGAAAGGGCAAAGAGCTTGAGCCTGGCTATTCCCGTTTACCTTGAGAGTTGAAAGCTCTCCGGCATAATAGGCCCGGATATCGAGGCGGGAAAGAATGTCTTGTTTGTTTAGCATTCCGGCCCCTCCAGGTATTCCAGAAGGGCCGTGACGCAATCAATAGCTCGGCTCCGATCTGTTGTATAAGGCTTTGCTGTTTCGCGGGATATGAAGCTGTTTAAAAGCCGGGAGAGTATCTTTTTCATTGCCGGTTTCCTTTAAGGGCGAAAATGGACGATCTCAGCCCCTTTAAACAGCGAATGAAATCCAAAACGCCAACGGATGCGTTGCCGTATAGTTCATCGAGGGCCTTATCTATGCCCTGGCCCTCAACAGAAAATTCGACCTGTCCATTAGAGGTGCGCTGCGGAATTACTTTGAAGGGCTTGTTTGATGCCTGGAAATAGGCCGGTATTGATGGGTCTTGAAAAGTTCTTTGTTCCATACAAGCTTTCTCCTTTTCTATGGCGGATTATGCAAACTCGCTCCGCTCACGAAAGAGAATAAGCTAACCGGTTGACAATGAGGGGGGCAGATTGGCAGAAAAATTAAGAGGGCTTTTTAATGTTCTGCCTTATAAATGAAATAGCAGAGGATGGCAGCTTTAATTTTTTTTGTATCATCCGGGCAACCTGTATTTTGCTTAGATTAGGATTTACGTTCCAAATGGTTTCAGCTTCATTCTGGATTGCGTCTAAATCGTATTTACTATTACGGGACGCTGTACCGCCTTTATTCGCACCGTCAAGAACCTTTTGGCCGCAAGCGGCAATATGGTAAACCTTCATTTCAGCAGTTTCGGTTAAATCAGTACAGCCTGGGCTGGGCTTCCAGTTATCGGGCAGTTTTTTAATTGAAACAAGTCCACTGTCTCGCAACACTTTATTAAAGGCTTTTTGTTGCTTTTTATCTAGGCTAACAACATGCATTTTCTCTAAGCCTTTATCAGTAAGACAATAAAGAGAATCTAAAACCTCTTTCTTTGCTTCTTCTATAAGGGCTTCAATTTTCTGCTTCTTTCCCATTCTCATACCGCCTCCTTTCGGTCTCCTTTAAGTCTCAGGGGCAGGCGGCTAGGAGTAACCGCTTTTCGGCCCGCGAAGCCTAGCCCCCGACTTGTTTAAATTAATAGGTCGTGCAATTCACCGTATTTCCAAACCTCGTACAATTTGTATTGACTGGACGATTCAGATTGTTTATTAGCTGCTGGTTCTGCTGCCATGTCAGCCAGTTATTAAAAATCCTTTGGCGATTCGCTATCTCAGCCGCATTTTCTTGGGCAAGCCCTCTGTCTATCTCTTGCGCCGCTATGGTTATTTGTTCTGTGGCTTCGGCTATTAATGCCTGCCGCTCTTTATTGGCTTCGCCCCATGTAATTTTATGCTGTACCAAATCGGCTGTGATTAGATCGCCTTTTTCGGCTTCACTGATAAAAATTGACGCTATGGTCGGCGCGATTTCCATATAATCTTTAATCAACTGCTGTCTGCATGGCTGGAGTGCATCATGGAACTTAATTAATTTTTGGGTGTCCTCATCACCAGGCATACCATTATCTGTTAATTGTGCCATTGTTGGAACACCACCAAAAACGATAGGCATGTGAACCGAAAGACTTTGAAAATCGGGATTACTCGAAACGTTATCAATACAGAATTTAGCTCGCGCAATTGCTGCCTGTCCGTTTTGCCGCATTGAAGCTGCCCGCATCTGCGCTGCCGTGGCGCAAGAGGATAAAAGCAGTAAGGCAAAAATTATGAAGCCCTTTTTCATTCTCTTTCCCCTCCTTTTCGCGTTCATAATAACACAAAAAAAGGGCCTGAGTTGCCCCAGGCCCGCTCTTTTCTCTGTATACTTTTTGTATAGTGAATCCCCGGCAAGATAGGGCATAAAGGGGAAACCGCCTGGCTTCCCCCTTATTCTAATTCCACGATTCGCCACGAAAAAGCAAAATCCGGCAAATGCGGGCGGCCTGCCGAAACGCCTTGACACGGTAGAGGTCCGGGGTTCGAAACCCCGCGTGCCTACCATTAAAAACAAGGGGTTAGCCATTAACGGTTAGCCCCTTTTCATTTGCAGGGCGGCCCACGGCCAAAAAATCGCCCCGGTGACATCATTCATGTGACACATGTCCTCTTGCCCGTGTCCGTCTTTATCAATTAGGATGAAAGCGGCGGGGAAATCCTTCCATCTTCTCCCTTTTCCCTCACCCCTCCCCCTCTCCCGGAAGGAGAGGGGGAAAGAATAAGCAAGAAGAAAGGATGAGGAATAAAAACGCGCCATTTGAACAGAATGAACAAAATTTCCGGAAAAAACCTTTACCAACAAGGAGATGCGAAGCTGAACCTGAACACTAAAAAAAGGAAGGCGAAAAAATCTCTTCAGATTGCAATCGCGGGCTTCTTGCCAAAACCACGCCCCCGCTGGTACATTACTTCATTCATGAGCATCCTGGCCATTTCCCTTCAGTCCGGCAGCAACGGTAACTGCATCTACGTCGAGGCGGGCGGGGTAAAACTCCTTTTCGATGCAGGGATACCTGGCATTCACGCTGAAAGGAGGCTTGCCGCGAAGGGGCGCGATATCCGGCAGGTTGACGCGCTTATAATCTCCCATGACCACGGAGACCACGTGCGCCACGCGGGCGTGTTCCATCGGAAGTACGGCATGCCGGTGTACGCGACGCCAGCGACGCTGGAGAGCGCCGTCTCCAGGTTCCCAATCGGGAAGCTTGAGACCACTAAAAATTTCCGCTCCGGAGGAAATCCGCTCCGGTTCGGCGGCGTGACCGTCCAGACCATCCCCACCAGCCACGACGGCGCAGACGGCTCCGCCTTCATAATCGAATGCGGAGGGAAGCGGCTTGGCATAATGACGGACCTGGGCCATCCCTTCGAAGGCCTGGCCCACGCGATCTCCACGCTGGATGCGGTCTTCCTTGAAAGCAATTACGACCCGCGCATGCTCCAGACGGGCCCCTACCCGCACTTCCTCAAAAAAAGGATTGCTGGAAACGGAGGGCACCTTTCAAACATGGAGGCGGCAAGTCTCCTCGCCAAATCGGGGAAGCGGCTGAAATGGGCCTGCCTCGCGCACCTTTCGGAGCAGAACAACAATCCGGGGCTTGCCGTTCAGACGCACCGCGGAATAATCGGCACAGGGCTTACGCTCTATGTGGCAAGCCGCTACTTCGCAACCGGAATCCTAAGGGTCTAGCAGAAAAAAGAAAAAATCAGTGCATGCCGGCGGGTGCTTCGGAGCGGCCCTTCCTCATCAGGAAGACAAGCGGCAGGACCAGTATCATCAGGACGCTGAGCACAAAAAAGGCCCTGTTGAAAGAGAGCATCGAGGCCTGCCGCAGAAGCTCCTGGTAAATTACCCCCACCCCTGCCTGCGGCGAGAAAAAACCTTTATAATGCATTACCTGGGTGGATTTCTGGACGGCCATCTGGTAGTTCCTGGTAAACGGGGTGATGTGTTCCACCAGGGTGGTCTGCTGTATCTGGTTGCCCCTGGCGAGCATCGTGGTGACGAACGCCACGCCGAAGCTGCCGCCCAGATTTCTGAGCAGGTTGAAGATGGCGGTTGCGTTGCCCATGTCCTCCTTCCTTATGCCGGACATCGTCATCGTGGTAAGTGGTATGAAGAGGAACCCCATGCCGACGCCAAGGACAACCCTCGGCATCAGGACGGTGTAAAAATCGGCATCGAGGCTGAACCGGGACATCATGTGCGTGGAATAGGCGGCAACCGTTATGCCGAAAGCGAGCAGGGCCTTGGGGTTCACCTTGGTCACCAGCCTCCCGGCTATGGGCATGGCAAGCAGGGTGGCAATGCCCCCCGGCCCAAGCACAAGGCCCGCAAGCGTGGCCGTATAGCCCATCATGCTCTGCACGAATATGGGCAGCAGCACGATGCTGCCAAACAGGTTGAAAAAGGCAAAGAACATCACGGCGTTTCCGGTGCTGAAAGAGATGCTTTTGAACGTGCGCAGGTTCACTATCGGGTGCCCGGTAAAGAACTCCACAAGGATGAACGATATCATGGAGAGGGCTGAGACCGCGGCCAGCACGGTGATGAAACTGGAGGAGAACCAGTCGTCCCTCTGCCCCCTGTCCAGCACTATCTGGAGACAGCCAAGCCCAAGCATGAGGAAGACAAGCCCCCAGTAGTCTATCTTCTCTATCCGCCCCTTGAGGTAGTGCGGGTCGAAGATGAAGAGCGATATCATGAATATCGAGACGATGCCTATCGGGACGTTGATAAAGAATATCCAGTGCCAGGACCAGTTGTCCGTTATCCATCCGCCCATGAGCGGCCCTATTATGGGGCCAAACATTATGCCCACGCCAAAGAGCGCCATCGCCATCCCGTGCTGCTTTTTGGGGAAGGTCTCCAGCAGTATCGACTGCGATAGCGGCTGGAGCGCTCCGCCGCCGATGCCCTGCAAAATCCTGAAGACCACGAGGCTTGGGAGGTTCCACGCGGTGCCGCACAGGAACGAGCTGACCGTGAAGAGCCCCACCGAGCCGATGAGGTAGCGCTTCCTTCCGAAAAGCCTGCTCAGCCACCCCGTCATGGGGATTATGATGGCATTGGAGACCAGATAGGACGTTATCGTCCACGTGGCCTCGTCTATGCCCGCCGAAAGGCTGCCCCTTATGTGCTCCAGAGAGACGTTGACAACGGAAGTGTCCACTATCTCTATGAGCGTGGGCAGCATCACGGTGACCGCTATTATCCACTTGTTTACGTTGTTGGTCTGCTGGTTCATGCCGTTTCCGGGGGCAAAGAAAAAACCTTACCTGACTATTACGGTCGGCACGACCGACATGCCTATCCTGAGGATATGGTCCGGGTCCTCACCGGGGTTGATGACGATTTTAACCGGTATCCTCTGGACCACCTTGACATAATTGCCGGTGGCGTTTTCCGGGGGGAAGAGTGAGAAGACCGCGCCGGTGCCTGCCATTATGCTCTGCACCGTGCCCCTGAACTTCCTGCCTGGATAGGTGTCCACCTCTATATCGACCTTCTGGCCCGGTTTCATCTTCTTTATGTCGGTCTCCTTGTAATTGGCCGTAACCCATACGTCACTCAGGGGCACTATCGCCATCAGGGGCTGGGCGGGCTGGATCTGGTTGCCAAGCTGGACGGATTTCTTGGTGACAAACCCGTCCGCCGGAGCGTAAATTTTCGTGTAGCCCGCATTCAACTGCGCGGCCTCAAGGCTGGCCTTTTTCTGGTTGATGACCGACGCCTGGGAGAGAAGCGCCTTCTCAAGCTGGACGATAACAGCCTTCTGGGTTTGGACGGCGGACTGGGACATCTTCACTTTCTCGCTTGCATTCTTCACCCTGGCGACGGCAACTTCATACCCGGTCTGGACATTGTCATAGCGCTCCTTCGAGATGGCCTCTTTTTTATAGAGGTTCCCGGCCCTCCTGATGTCCTTTTCCGCCAGGGACAGGTTTGCCTGTTCGAGCTGAAGGCCGGCGTTTGCCGCCTTCACGTCCGCCTGCCGTTCAAGGAGCTGCTTTCTTGCCGCCTCGATCCTTGCCCTGTACTCGGAAAATTTTCCTTCCTCCGCGCCAAGCCCGGACCGGGCCTCCCTGACCCTCACGTCATAATCCGTGGGGTCTATTTCCACAAGCAGGCCGCCCTGTTTAACAAACTGGTTGTCGTTTACGTTAATGGCGCAGACGGTGCCCGATACCTTCGAGGCTATCGTGTGCACGTTGCCGTCCACGAAGGCGTCGTCGGTGGAGATATGGGTCTTCTTGTACTGTATGTAGAAAAAGACCGCGAAGGCCGCTACGATGCCCGTAATCCCGAATATGACAAAAGCTAGCTTTCTCCTGCTCTTTGCAGGTTTTTTCTCCTGCTGGTTCTCTTGCATTGTTATTTATATACCTCCGATAAATCCTTTCCTTCCGAATATAAGACCCCGGCTTCCGCTTTCCTTAAATCGTATAACGCCGTAAAGTGATTGGTCTCGGCAACAGTCAGCAGTGTAAGCGCGTCGAGCACGTCCGTGGCGGTGCCGACGCCTTCCGTGTATTTTACCCTGTTTATCCTCGCGTTCTCTTTCGCCTGCTCCACCGCCCCTTTGGTGACGGCCACCCTGTCCCTTGCCGACTGCAAATTCAGCATGTATCTTTGCACCTCGAGCCTGATGTCGTCGGCTATCTTGTCCCTCTGCTCCAATAGCTGCTGCTGCTGTCCGTGTATCTTCGATATCTCCGCGGTTGTCGCTCCGCCGTTGAATATATTGAACCTCATCCCGAGTATTAATGACCAGTTGCCGTTTGGGGTCATGAAGCGGTTCTGCGTATAGCCGTAGCCTCCCGATGCGAAGAACTTTGGGAAATAATCCGCCCTGACCGATTCCCTTTGCAGATTGAGGGATTTCAGCGTTGCGTCCACTATCTTGAGTTCGGGCCTGTCCTGCTCCGCGCTCTTCCATGCGCTGCCAATGTCCGGGACTGTCTCCGGCAGCAGCGGGGTCTCCGAGACATCCACCGCCTGAAACTCCGTTGTCAGGGGCCTCGAAATGAGGTTGTTTACGCTGGAGGCGTTTACGTCCCTTACGTTCTTTGCGTTCACAAGCCTCTGTTTCGCGTCCGAAATCCGCACCTGGGCCTGCAAAAGGTCGTTCTTTGTAATCACGCCCTGGTTATACAGGTTTTCGGCGTCCTTCAGGTGCGACTCAAGCCTGTTCACTTCGTCCTGGGCCACCTGCACAAGCCTCTCGGACTCCAGCAGGTCCAGATACGCCAGCGTGAAATTCAGCGCGACAAGGTTTCTTATCCTCGATGTGTCGTATTTTTTGGACTCGAGGACCATCTTGCTCGCCCCGTACCTGGAGGCATTGCCCTTGAAGTCCCAGAGTGTCTGCTGCACGTTTACGCTCAGGGCATAAAAGTCCTTCTGCGACGTGGGAACGGTCAGCGGGCCGAAAACGGCCTTGGGCTCACTGGCAAGAAACGTCTGGTCATAGGCCGCGTTCACGCTGGGCAGCATCGGGGCCCTTGCCATGCGCGTGTCCGACCTTGCGATTTTCTCCTCGTCCCTGGCTATTTTCACAAGCCTGTTGTCGCGGGTGGCAAGCTTTAGCCCCTCCGAAATCGTAAGCACCTCCGAATAGGCATTGCCCGCGCAAAAAAACGCCGCCAGAACGGCTGCCATCGCGAAAAAAGTTTTAAAAAATTTCATTTGACCGTGCCCCTGGCGAATATCCCGACGTATTGCTTTATCAACTTGTCCCTTTCCGCGCCCGTTATCTCCTTTTTCAAAAGCAGTTCCTGGGTATTGAAATATGAAAAGAAAAGCCCCATGAAGGCCTTGGCCCCATATTCGGCGTCAAAACCCCTCAACACCCCCCTTTCCTGAAGGTGCTCGAAATAGGAGGCGAGCGTCCTTGTCAACTCGTCTATAAAATTATGGTATATCTCTTTTACCTTCGATGGATAGAGCTGCATCTCCGAATACATTATCCTGATAAGCTCGCGCCTTTCGGAAAGCCTGTTCAGGAATTTTTTCGCGATAAGCGCAAGCGCGTCCTCGTAAGCCATCTCCTGCAACTCCGGCAAAAGCCCCTTCAGCGCGGGCAGGAAGGTATAGCTGTTGATTATCTCCTTGAAAAGCGCCTCTTTCGAGGAGAAATGTCTGAAAAGCGTGAGTTCGGCAACCCCCGCCCTTAAGGCTATGTCCTTCGTCGTGGAGCCAAGATAGCCCTTCTCCGAAAACAGCCTGAGCCCCGCCTCAAGGAGTTTTTCCCGCGTACCCCTGGCCTTTTCTGCGTTATCCGTCCTGATCTTCATGATGTTAGTGCTTACTTACTTTAACAGCGGAGCAGGAAATTGTCAATATTGAAGAGTATGCTGAAAAACTATTTTAATTGTCATTGCGAGCGAAGCGAAGCAATCTCGTTTCATATTTAATCAGCAACTTATGAGATTGCTTCGCCGCTTTCGCTAGTCAGCGCTTTAAGCTCCTCGCAATGACTCGGAATGAGACTTTTTCAGCCTGTTATATTAATTCCTTAATGGTTTTTTCCTATTTGATTCTTCTGGAGACAGCCCTGAACTCCTGGGTGCCGACACGTTCAAGGAGCTGAAAGAGTGCCGTCTCGGTGCAGGAAACAACCGCCCCGGCATCCCTCATGAACTCAAGCGCCGTAAAATAGTTCTCCTTTGCGCGGGAACAGACGGCATCGGAAATGACATGCACCTTAAAACCCCTGTCCAGAAGGCCAAGACAGGTCTGGAGCACGCATATATGGGTCTCCATCCCCGCAAGGACAACGGTTTTTTCTCCTTTGCCCAGCGCTTCCGCGGCAAGGAAGGAGGGCTCCCCGCAGCAGTCGAACGTCATCTTCTCGATGGGCTCATAGGAATGGAGGGCTGTTTTTATCTCCGGGATGGTCGGGCCAAGCCCTTTTGAATACTGCTCGGTGAGAACCACGGGAATGGAGAGGAGCTTTGCCGCTTCTACGAGGTGCACACAGTTGGCCGCAACCTTCCGCCTTTCCTCCATGATGGCGGCAAGCTTCTCCTGTATGTCCACGATGAGCAGGACGGCGGAATCCCTTCTCAGGAGGAATTTTTTTCCGCCGTCCGTCCCGCCCACCTGCGCTTTCTAGAGCCTGCCCTTCACAAGGTTGTCCACGACCGAAGGGTCGGCAAGCGTCGAGGTATCGCCAAGGTCTCCGACATCGCCCCTTGCGATCTTCCTCAAAATTCTCCTCATGATCTTTCCGCTTCTGGTCTTGGGAAGCCCCGGAGCGAACTGGAGCTTGTCGGGGGTTGCAATGGGCCCAATAACGCTCCTGACATGTCCAACGAGCATTTTTTTCAGCTCGTCAGTGGGCTGGAGTCCGTCCTTCAGGGTCACATAGCTGTAAATGCCCTCCCCTTTCACATCGTGCGGAAAACCGACAACGGCCGCTTCGGCGACCGCCTCGTGGCTCACGAGGGCCGATTCCACCTCGGCGGTCCCTATCCTGTGGCCCGAGACGTTGATGACGTCGTCAACCCTGCCCATGAGCCAGTAGTCGCCGTCCTCATCCACCCTCGCGCCGTCGCCCGTGAAATACTTGCCCGGGAAGCGGCTGAAATAGACTTCCCTGACCCTCGCGTTCTCCGGGTCCCCGTAGGTGCCCCGTATCATGCCCGGCCAGGGCTTGTCTATTACAAGGTAGCCGCCCTCATTGGGCTGGGCGGGCTCTCCCCTTTCGTTCACCACCTGCGGCACAACGCCGGGGAACGGCCTGCACGCGGAGCCGGGCTTCAGCGTCATGGCCCCGGCCAGGGGGGTTATCAGGATGCCGCCCGTTTCGGTCTGCCACCAGGTGTCCACAATAGGCAGCTTACCCTTGCCCACGTAGGTGTGATACCACATCCACGCCTCGGGGTTTATGGGCTCGCCGACTGTCCCAAGGAGCCTCAGGGATGAAAGGTCGTGGCTGGTGACCCACTTCTCCCCCTCCCTCATGAGCGCCCTTATGGCCGTCGGGGCCGTATAGAAGATGTTCACGCCGTGCTTGTCTACAATGTCCCAGAACCTTCCTGGGTCCGGATAGCTGGGAATGCCCTCGAACATGAGCGAGGTCGCGCCCGCCGAGAGCGGCCCGTACACGATATAGCTGTGCCCGGTAATCCAGCCTATGTCCGCCGTGCAGAAGTGTATCTGCTCGTCGTGGTAGTCGAATATCCACTTGAAGGTCAGGTTGGTGTACAGCATGTACCCGCCGGTGGTGTGGAGCACGCCCTTGGGCTTGCCCGTGGAGCCCGATGTGTAAAGGATGAAAAGCGGGTCCTCGGCGTCCATCTCCTCGGGCTGGCAGAAATTGGAGATGTCTTTGGCGGCCATCTCGTCGTTCCACCAGAGGTCCCTGCCGGGGGTGACGTCCACGTCCGCGCACGTCCTGCGGACCGTAATCACCTTCTCCACGGTGGGGCATTCGTTCAGGGCCTCGTCGCAGTTGCTCTTGAGGGCGACCTTCCTCCCGCCCCTCAGGCCCTGGTCGGCGGTAATGACCAGCTTCGCCTTGCAGTCGTTTATCCTGTCCCTCAGGGACTGGGCGGAAAAGCCGCCGAACACTATGCTGTGTATCGCGCCGATCCTTGCGCACGCAAGCATCGAGACTACAAGCTCCGGGATCATGGGCAGATAGATCGTCACCCGGTCGCCCTTCCGGATGCCGTGCTTTTTGAGTACGTTGGCGAAGCGGCTTACCTCGGTATAGAGCTGCTGGTACGTGAACGTCTTGTAGCTGCCGTCGTCTGCCTCCCATATTATGGCCGCCTTGTTCCTGAGCGGAGTGGAGAGGTGCCTGTCGAGGCAGTTGTACGAGGCATTCAGCTTGCCCCCGGCAAACCATTTGATATACGGCTTGCCGAAATCGTAGTCGAGGACCTTGTCCCATTTCCTGTACCAGGCAAGGTTCTTTTCCGCCATCTCGCCCCAAAAGCCTTCGGGGTCCTCAACGGACCTCCTGTAGGTCCGCTCGTACTCCTCCATGCCCTTGATGTGGGCTTCCCTGCTGAACCAGTCCGGGGGCGGGAACACCCTGCTCTCGGACATCAGCACGTCAAAACCTTTTTTATCCTTATCAGTCATTCCTTCCGATGCCTCCTACGCCGGATGAAGTTTTTTTGTTTTCTGCCAGTGATTTCTCGATTGTAGCACAAAACGCCTACTCCGCACCTATGCCGAGATAACTCCTCAGTTTCTCGTCCTCGAACTTCTCCTCCGCCGTTTTCTCCGCAGACATCAGCGAAACTAAAATGCCCACGAGGAAGGCCGCGCCCATCGAGACGAGGCCGGGGTTTTTGAGCGGGAAGAGGGCCTTGGGCATGCCCGCGGTGAGTTCCTTCTTTTTCGCGTCCGCCTGGGCGGTAAGCTGCGTTATCGCGTCAACGGAAGCGGTCCCCTGCTTCTGGAGCGCCGCCACCTGCGCCTTTGCCTCAAGGTCAACCGTTTTTATCTGCTTCTCGATGGCTGCCTTGTCCTTGGCGTGGATGACGTCCACCCATACTGTGGGGCTGATTATGATGAGCACGGTTGCAAGGATGAGGCCCGTGTAGATGCTGGTCACCGCGCCCTTGGTCGTGAATTTCTTCCACGTAATGGAAAGCAGGAGGGCCGGGAAGTTGGCGCTCGCGGCAATGGCGAATGCGAGCCCCACGAGGAAGGCCACGTTCTGGCCCTTGAAGAGGATGGCGATAAGAATGGCCGCTATCCCGAGTCCGACCGTTGCGGCCTTTGCCACCTTGACCTCTTCCTTCTCGTTGGACACGCCCTTTCTCACGACGCCGACATAGAGGTCATGCGAAAGCGCCGATGCGCCCGCAAGCGTAAGACCGGAAACGACGGCAAGGATAGTGGCGAACGCAACGGCCGAAAGGAAGCCCAGGAAAAGGTTGCCGCCAAGGAATTCGGCAAGCAGGGGGGCCGCCATGTTGCCGCCCTTGTCTATGCTCATGATGAGGCTCTTGCCGGCGAGCACCGCTGCGCCAAAGCCGATGGTGACCGTAAGTATGTAGAAGTACCCGATGAAACCGGTCGCGTAGAAAACGGACTTCCTCGCCTCCTTGGCGTTGGGGACCGTATAGAACCTCATGAGGATGTGCGGGAGCCCCGCGGTGCCGAACATCAGGGCAAGCCCAAGCGAGATGGCGTCTACGGGGTTCGATATCAGGCCGCCCGGGGCCAGGAAGCTGTCGCCGTATTTGGCCGCGGCCTGTCCGAAAAGCGAGCCGTAGTTGAACCCGAACTTCATCAGGGTAAGCAGGACAAGCAGTGTGGCCCCGCCCAGCAGCAGGGCCGCTTTTATTATCTGCACCCATGTGGTGGCAAGCATGCCGCCAAACAGCACGTAGGCTATCATGAGTATGCCGACGATTATAACGGCAAGCTCGAAAGGCAAGCCGAACATCAGCTTGATGAGCGTGCCCGCGCCGACCATCTGCGCCGTAAGATAGGCGAGGACCGTTACGAGCGAGCCCGCGGCGGCCGCGGCCCTTATCGGCCTCTGGTTGAGCCTGTATGCCACGACGTCCGCGAACGTGTATTTGCCAAGGTTCCTGAGCGGCTCGGATATGAGGAACATTATAATGGGCCAACCGACGAGCCAGCCCACCGAGTATATGAGGCCGTCGAACCCGGAGGTGGAAACCAGGCCCGCTATGCCAAGAAACGACGCCGCGCTCATGTAGTCTCCGGCAAGCGCGAGGCCGTTCTGGAAACCGGTGATGCTCCTGCCGGCGGCATAGAACTCCTTTGTCGTCCTCGTCCTTTTCGCGGCCCAGTACGTGATTACGAGCGTGCTTATCACAAACAGCACAAAAAACGTTACGGCAACGGGGTTTGCCTGCCCTATTATCGTCTGCTGCATCGGTTACCCTCCTATCTTCTCTTTTATTTTTTCGACCATCACGTCGTACTTGTTGTTCGCCCAGCGGATGTAAATGCCGGTAAGTATCCAGGACAGGAGTATAACACCCACCCCGATGGGTATCCCTATGGTCGTCGCGCCCCCGGCCGAGAGCTTCGTCGCCAGAAACGGCTTGTCGAAGGCGATGAGGAAGACAAAGCCGAAATAGATTATAAGCTCCAGTATCGTTAGTATGATGGATATGGAGTTCTTCCTTCCGGCCATCTCCCTGAAGTCCTTGTCGTTCAGAATGTCCAGTTTGCTCTTGCCCATTTTCTCCTCCTCCTTTTTTTAGAAATCAGAAATTGCCAATCTCGCCCGAAAAAAACCTGTGCCTTTCACCTCCCTTGTCCGGGTCCCCTATTCTCAGGAGACCTTCTATATCCCCAACCCCTTCCTCCGCCAAAAGGGGGATGAGTCTCTGGAAAAGCTGGGCCGTAATGAAGGCGTCCATAAGCGCGTCATGCGCCTGGCGCACCGCTATGCCCAGGCACCTGGCCAGCTCGTGCAGTTTGCCCGATACCGGAAAACCGGTGCGGCACCCCCTCTTCCTCAGCCATTCCACCAGGCTGAATGTGTCTACAGCCCGGTTGCGGAACTCCCGTCCCGGCAGGCGCTTCATCTCCTTTCCGATAAAGGCGAGGTCTATCGAGACCATATGGCCCACTACGATATCGCCGCCGCAGAAATCGAGGAACCCGGAAAGGACCTGCCCTATCGGGGGCTTTTCAGCAAGCTCCGAGGGCGTTATGCCGTGGACTATTACGCTGCCTGGCTTCATGTGGTTTGTCCCGGGGTTTGCAAGCATGTTGAAGGTCTCTCCAAGCTCAATCCTCCCGCCCGTCATCTTGACGGCCCCCATGGAGATTATCCCGTCCTTTTTTTCATCGAGCCCCGTAAGCTCGGTATCGAAAACTGTATACCTGGCCTCCGTGACGGACAGGCCATGTATTGCCGGTGCGTTTGCGTCAGCTGCCTTCTTTTTCCTGAACATGATTATCTTTTTCCCAACTGCCCTCATGGCATCAACGCCCCTCACAATATCAATGCCTTATACCTTTCGATTATCAGGTCCTGTATCCTGGATATCAGGCTGAAGGCATCCTTTATGGTCTTTTTCTGAAGGTTGCTCAGGTTGTCGGGGTTGATAAAATTGTCCGGCTGTTTTCCGGCCTTTATCTGCCCGTACTGGTGGGTAATCCTCAGCAGCATGATGAACTCGAAGGCGTGCTCAAGCTCCTCGGCGTATTCTTCCACAATCGTATGCTTTCCCCTCAGCGCCTCCATGCGCTCCAGGGTGGACGTCTCGGCAACGCCCTTTTCAAGGGCGAAGAGCCTTACCGCGTCAACTATGGGCGCTATACCCTTCAGCTTGAGGTTTAGCTCGTCCTTATGCTCCCCGCTTTTCTCCACCACAAAGGACTTCATGAACCCTATGGGCGGCCTGTTCCTTATAATCTTGTTGGCCAGAAAGCCCAGAAAGACCATCTCGTCCTGAAGGATGGAAACAAGATGGTCCCTCAACTGCCCGGCCAGGGCCATATCGCCGTATATGGGCCTGAAATCGAAGAATATGAGAGACTTGAGGACCGCTTCGGCCGTAGGCGTGCTGACCCAGTCCGTAAAATACTTCTTCCAGGTCCTGAGCGGCTGGTTCCATTCAGGGTTGCTTGCCATGAAACCGGCAGGGCACGGGGGAAAGCAGCACTTCAGGAGGGCCTCCCTCACAAAGACCGCGAACTGCCGGAAATATTCCCCGGCCTCCAGGGCCTCATTCTCCCCCTGCGGGTCGGCATAGATAAGGGCGTTGTCCTGGTCCGTCTTGAACGTCTGCTCCTTGCGCCCCTCGCTGCCCAGCGCAATCCAGCAGTAAGGCAGGGGCGGCCTGCCGAATTTCCTCTCGGCCATGCCCAGCACCTTTCTCACAAGCCTGTCGTTTATCTCCGATATGACCTTGGCGATGCTGCTTGCCTTTGCGCCATCCTTGAGCAGGAGCCCGACGATGTTGTTTATCTTTCCGGCCACAGGCGCCAGGCCCTCGACCGTTATCTGGTTTTCTATGTCCTTTGCGAAAGAAAGAGGGGACGTGCCCTGTAGTATCATCAGGTCGTGGTTGGTTATCACCCCCTGCAATTCCCCGTCCCGGATGACGAGCAGGTGATGGATATTGTATTTGATCATCTTTAACACGGCCTCGAAGCAGAAGTCCTTCGAGTCCACCCTGACCAGCGGCAGGCTCATTACGTTTTTTACCGGCTCGTCAACGTCCCTTCCGCGGGCGACCACCTTTTCCCTCAGGTCCCTGTCCGTGACGATGCCCGCCGGAAGGCCGTTTCCGTCGAGTATCACGAGCGAGCTTATCTTCCTTGCGGTCATGAGCATGGCCGCCTCCTGTATGGAGACGTCCTCCGTAGCCGTTGCCACCTCTCGGGCCGCTATCTCCTCCACCCTCGTTGTAAAGAGCAGCTTGTCGCCGCTGCCCGCAAGGACGTTCCTGCCGTGCATCTCGTCGTAGGTCTTGTCTATGTACCTGGTCATGTGGGACTTGAAGAAGTACTCCGTGAACAGGGGGTTGGTCTCGATGAGCTTCATCACGTCATCTTTCTTCACGAGGTAGCAGATGGTGTCCTCGACTGCAACCACGTTGGACTTCTGCCCGTCCTCGCCCATGAGCGAAAGGAGCCCGAACACATCGCCCTCCCCGCGGTAGTCTATGAGCACCTCCTCGCCGCTGTCGGATATCCTGTAAACCTTCACCCCGCCTTTTTTTATTATCCTCAGGTAAAGGCTGGCAGGCCCCTTCTGCCTGAGTATCAAGGCGTCTTTCGGGTAGAATTCCAGCGACACCTTGCCGGCTATCGCCTTCAGGTCCTTCCCGTCAAGGAACTGGAAAGGGGGCACCTGCCTTAGAAAATCCATTACGTCTTCAACCAGCATTCCAATAAAACTCCTCTCTTTTGAGCGTTATTGAACATGCAAAATAAATGCCCGTTTCTTGTTTAATAAAGTGCAATGAAATCAGCAACTTGGAGAGCATCAGGTTTCAGGGGCGGATCCCCCTTTGTTACAAAAAGTAATATAACAAAAATGTCGTTACTTAAAGTAACAAAGAAGCGAGGTACGGCAGAAAAAGATTTAAAAACCGTGGCTTACAGGTGGGCTATTAATTCTGTCTGGACATGCCCCATCGTTTTCTTTTCTCCCAGAGAGCCTTCCGGGTGATGCCAAGCATATCGGCCATAGCCTGCTCGGTGAACCTGTCCTGGTATTTTTTTATGAACTCCTTTGTGTACTCCTCAATGGAGAGCCTGTTATCCAATGCGCCTGAAAAAAACGGGTCTTCCTTTTTCAGGTTTTCGGGCAGGTGGTCTTCACGGATAGGCCCGTCTTCAACGATAAGGAGGGACCTCTCTATTATGTTCTGGAGTTCCCTCACATTGCCGGGCCAATTGTATTTTTTAAGGCACTGGAGGGCGCTTTCCTCCAGCCCGCGCACATCCTTGCCAAGGTCTTCGGCGTATTTGCGGACAAAATGCATGGCAAGGGGCTCTATATCTTCCCTCCTTTCCCTGAGCGGGGGTATTTTTATCGTTATGACGTTTATCCTGTAAAGGAGGTCTTCCCTGAATTTTTCCTCCCTGACGGCGTTTTCTATGTCCCTGTTGGTGGCGGTGATGAACCGCAGATCCGTCTTCATGCTCTGGGTGCCGCCGACGGGCCTTATCTCCTGGTCCTCAAGCACCCTGAGGAGCTTGGACTGGAGCCCTACGCCAAGGTCTCCTATCTCGTCCAGAAACACCGTCCCGCCGTTTGCAATCTCGAACAGGCCCTTCTTTGAAGACACCGCGCCCGTGAACGCGCCTTTTACATGCCCGAAAAGCTCCGATTCCAGCAGGTTTTCAGGGATGGCGCTGCAATTTATCGGGATAAACGGTTTTTCGGCGCGGGCGCTGTTGAAATGTATGGCGCGGGCGATAAGCTCCTTCCCGGTGCCAGTCTCCCCAAGGACCAGCACGTTGCTCCTGGCGTCGGATATCTTCCTTATCTCTTCCATTATCTTTTTCATGGACGCGCTTTCGCCGACAATCCTGCTGAAGTCGTACTGCCTTTGCATCTGCCTTTTCAGCAGCACGTTTTCCATCTGAAGGGATTTCTGCCTGAGGGCGTTGCGGACGATCTGCTTTATCTCCTCATGGATTATGGGCTTCATGACATAATCGTACGCGCCCGCCCTCAGCGCCTTCAGCGCCGTCTCAAGCGAGGCGTATGCGGTAATGACTATGAATATCTGGTCGGGCGTCTGCTCCCTTATGCGGGATATCATCTCTATACCGTCAATACCCGGCAGGATGATGTCCGAGATTATCACATCATAGAGGTTCAGGCCGGAGAGCTTCAGCCCCTTTTCGGCGGAATCCGCCGTCTCGACCTCGAACTCCTCTTTCGTGAACAGCCTTTTAAGCGATTCACGGAGGGTCTCCTCGTCCTCCACTATGAGCATGCGCCTGGGCATTTTCTTTGTTATTCCATTGGCAGCCTGATTATGAACCTGGCTCCTTTCCCTTTTTCGCTCACGGTCTCAATGGTTCCGCCGTGGTCCTTGATAATACTGTAACATATGCTAAGACCAAGCCCCGTGCCCCTCACCGGCCCTTTCGTGGTAAAAAACGGCTCGAATATCTTGTCCTTCAGCTCTTCATCCATCCCGTGGCCGGTATCCTCAAATGCCATCTCAAGAAAGCCGCCGGCCTGCCTCATGCTTATGGAGAGCCGTCCGCCCTCCGGCATGGCGTCCCTTGCGTTGAGGATGAGGTTCAGGAAGACCTGCTGCATCTGGTCCGGGTCCAGCTTAAGGGCGGGGATGACCTCCGCCTGGACGTCGATGTCTATGTTCCTGAAGTTCTTGTCGTAGCGGACCAGGTTGATGGTGTTGCCGAGCATCTCCCTGATGCCAGTGGGCACCTTCTGCCTGGGATATATGCGGGCGAAATCGCCCAGGTTCCTCACGATGCGGGCGATCCTCTCGACGTGCTGGTTTATTGTGAGCAGGGAACCCTTCACGAACGGCCCGGCGTCCTCCTCGACAAGTTCCTGCACCAGCGAGGATATGGAGGCAAGGGGGTTTCCTATCTCGTGGGCCACGCCGGCGGCGAGCCTGCCGATGCCCGCGTGTTTTGTGGTCCTGAAAAGCTCCTCCTCTATCTTCTTCTTTTCGGTTATGTCCTCGAAGACGAGCACGTATCCCTTCTCGGCCCCCTTGAGCCTGCTCAGATAGCCCTTGAGCATCATCTGCGGGGTCCTGCATACGAACTCGCGCTCCTTCAGTTCCTGGCTGAAAAGCTCCATCTCCATGCAGGAGAGCACCGAGGCGGCATCGGCATTCAGGGCATCGGGCTTTGCGACCCCTGTTATCTTCTCCATGGCGCGGTTCCAGTATTTGACCTTGAGAGACTGGTCGAGTGTGGCCACCCCAAGCGGCAGGCTCTCGATGATGTTTTCGCTGAACTCCTTGAGGAAGGCCAGCTGACGGTTGACCTCCTCAAGCTCGCGCCTGGAAAGCCTCAGCGTCTGGCTCATCTGCTGTATCGAGTTCAGGAGCTCTCCTCTTTCGGCCTCGGTCTGGGTCAGCTTGTCCTCAAAAATGATGGTGGCGATGGTCGAACCCAGCGCCCCCGAAAGCACCCTCTTGGCCTCGTCCCTTATCCTGGCAAGGTCTCCGAGGCCGAGCGTATCCCGCCTCATCCCGTTTCTCGCGATAAAGTTCCCCAGTATATCGAAGGCCTCTCTCCTGCCGAGATATTGCCCCAGCATGTCCTCTATTTCTATGATGCCGTAGCCGCTGCCGCCGGTAAGGAGTTTATTTGGCGGATAGGACTCCACAAAGACAAGCGCCTGCTTTTCCTCCTCCTCCGTCTGCCTGGTGAAAAGTGAGAACCCTATATAGAGCACCACGTTTATAAGCAGCCCCCAGAGAAGCGAGTTGCTCCACCTGTCAAGCCCCTTAAGGCCGAAGAGCGCCACAGGATTAAAGATATTCGAGCCCATCAAATAGGAGAACGCGCCCCCCCTGGCGATGATGCCTGCCCTCAGGAGCGCCGGCATCAAAAGGGTGTAGAACCAGATGGCAAAACCCGCAGTGATGCCCGCAATCGCGCCCTTTTTGTTGCCCCGTTTCCAGTAAAGGCCAAAGAGGAGAGCCGGGGCGAAGATGCTCACCGCCTCGAAGGACTTGAGCCCTATGTCGACCAGCGAATAGAACTCGCCTATGTATATGGCGAAGGAATACCCGAGGAACACGCACAGGAATATCACGAGCCTTTTTATGTTGATTATTATCTCCGGGTAAAAGCCCCTCATCCGGTTGAACTTGTATATGGCGGGCATTATCAGGTTGTTGAGCACCATCGTGCTTATCGCCACGGATTCCACTATCACCATGCCTGTTGCGGCCGAAAACCCGCCTATGAAGACAAAAAGCGCCAGCCAGGACTTGCCCTGCATCAGAGGTATGGTAAGCACGAAGTTGTCCGCCCCCTGCTGGGTGCCCTTCAGCAAAAGCCCCCCGAACGCCACCGGCATGACAAACACATTTATAAGGAAAAGATAGAGCGGGAAGAGCCACATGGCCTTTGAGACATGCCCGGGGTCGGAGTTCTCCACGACCGCCACGTGGAACTGCCTGGGCAGGAAGAGTATCGCCATCATGGAGAGGAAAAGCAGCGACGCCCACTCTCTGAAACTGAGCGCCGTCCCCTCCCCCATCGTCATCAGCTGCCTGAACTCCGAGTGCTCTATCCTGCTGAAAATATCCGGGACCCCTCCAAACAGGAAGAAACTCACATAAATCCCCACAAAAAGAAATGCCATGAGCTTGATGATGGACTCGAACGCTATGGCAAACACAAGCCCTTCGTGGCGCTCCGAGGAATCGAGCCTCCTTGCGCCAAAGATGATGGCGAAGATGCCCAATATAAGGGCTATGAACCATCCGGCCATCGAGCTGCCCTCGTTCTCTCCCGACATTATGGAAAACGTGCTCATTATCGCCTTCATCTGCAAGCCAAGATAGGGTATTATCCCCACCAGCGCCACTACCGTCACGAGGGCCGAAAGGAAGAGCGAGTTGCCGTAGCGCGAGCCTATGAAGTCCGAGATGGTCGTTATCCTGTTTTCCTTGGCTATCCTGATTATCTTGCCTAGTATAACGAGCCAGAGGGACGCCATGAGCGTAGGGCCTATGTATGTAGTCAGGAAGGATATGCCCGATGTGGCGGCCCTGCCCACGCTGCCGTAGAACGTCCAGGACGTGCAATAGACGGCCAGCGACAACGCGTAAACATAAGGGTTTGAAACGATGCTCCTGCCCGTGCGCTCGCGCCGTTCGGCGTAGTAGGCGACCAGGAAGAGGAGGCAAAGGTACCCAAGGATGAACAGGAAGAGTATCCAGCCCCTGAACATTTTTCCCTGCTAGCCGCCTTTCTTTCTTTTCCTGAGCCGGATGGACAGACCTATGATTATTATGAACAGGCCCCAGACGATGAACACATAATAGGGCAGGACGTCCTTGAAGATGCTCATGAAGGGCCAGTTGAAAAAAAGCAGCCCCAGAAAGAAGAGAAAAGGCCAGAACTCCCTGTTTTCCATCTATAAAAATATCACGGAGGAAAGGCTTTTATCAACTTTGGGTTGGGTTTGGAAAAAACCCCTATGCTTCCTTCCGGAAGAACACCACCCCAAGCGGCGGAAGGTCCACCGGCAGCGAATACGGCCTGCCGAAATGGGGGACAGGCGCGGCCTCCACCCCGCCGGAGTTGCCCACGCCGCTTCCGCCGTAATAGGCCGAATCGCTGTTAAGGACCTCCTTCCAGTATCCGCCCGAGGGTACACCCAGCAGGTAGCCCTTCCTTGGGACAGGGGTGAAATTACAGGCGACGAGCACCTGGTTTTTTCCATCGCCCCCGCCTTTGCGCAGGAAGGCTATCGCGCTGCCTTCCCAGTCGGAGAAATCGACCCATTCGAACCCGTCCTGCTCAAAGTCCCGCTCGTAAAGGGCGGGCTCGCTCCTGTAAAAGGCGTTCAGGTCCCTGAGCCATTTCTGCACCCCCTGATGCGGCGCGTACTGGAGCAGGTGCCAGTGGATGCTCTCCTCGTGGTACCACTCGTTCCACTGGCCGAACTCGCCTCCCATGAAGAGGAGTTTTTTGCCGGGATGGCCGTACATATAGCCGAAAAGCGCCCTCAGGCTGGCGAACTTCCGCCAGTTGTCCCCCGGCATCCGGCCAAGCAGCGAACCCTTGCCGTAGACCACCTCGTCATGCGAAAGGGGCAGGACGAAGTTCTCGTAAAAGGCGTACCAGATGCTGAAGGTAAGCTCGTTGTGATGGTATTTCCGGTATATGGGGTCCAGGGAGAAATACCTCAGGGTGTCATGCATCCAGCCCATGTTCCATTTCATCCCGAACCCGAGCCCTCCAAGATAGGGCGGCCTTGAGACCATCGGCCAGGCGGTGGACTCCTCCGCCAGGGTCTGGATGTCCGGGTGGGCCTTGTAAACGGCCTCGTTGAACGAGCGGAGGAAGTTTATCGCGTCTATGTTCTCCTTCCCGCCGTACTCGTTTGGTATCCATTCGCCGTGTTTCCTGCCGTAATCGAGGTAGAGCATGGAGGCGACCGCGTCCACGCGGAGCCCGTCCGCGTGGTATTTTTCCAGCCAGTATATGGCGCTGCTTATCAGGAACGCCTTGACCTCGTTCCTGCCGTGGTTGAATATGTAGCTCTTCCACTCCGGGTGAAAGCCCTTTTTGGGGTCCCGGTGTTCGTAAAGATGGGTGCCGTCGAAATAGACCAGCCCGTGCGCGTCGTTGGGGAAATGGGAGGGCACCCAGTCCAGTATCACGCCTATGCCGTTTTGATGGAGGTGGTCGACCAGGTACATGAAATCCTGCGGGGTGCCGTAGCGGCTCGTGGGGGCGAAATAGCCAAGCACCTGATAGCCCCAGGAGCCGTAGAAAGGGTGTTCCATGACGGGGAGGAACTCCACGTGCGTAAAGCCCATCTCCTTTACATAGTCCGCAAGGTAATGGGCCATCTCCCTGTAATTGAGCGGGCGGTTGCCCTCTTCAGGCACTCTCCTCCAGGAGCCCAGGTGCACCTCGTAAATGGAGAAGGGCTTGTCCAGGGCGTTTTTGCCCCCCCTGTCCTCCATCCAGTCCTTATCGCCCCATTCGTAGTCCAGGTCCCAAACGGCGGAAGCGGTGCGGGGCGACACTTCCCAATGGAAGGCGAACGGGTCTCCCTTATCGGCCTGATAATTGCGGTACCTGGAAACGATGTGGTATTTGTAAATGGCCCCGCTGCCCACTCCGGGCACAAAGCCCTCCCAGATGCCGGAGCCGTCCCATCTTGCGCTCAAGGGGTGGGACCGGGTGTCCCAGCCGTTGAAATCCCCCATTACCGAGATGCTCCTGGCATTTGGGGCCCAGAGGGCGAAATAGGTGCCGCTGACGCCGTCCACCTCCATTACATGCGAGCCGAGCTTTTCATAAAGGCGGAAATGGTTGCCCTGCCTGAAAAGATATATATCAAGGTCTGAAAAACGGCTTATGCCATGCCGAACCTCTATCGCCATTAAAAAAACCTCCAGTTCCCAAGGGCAAATTTTTTATGCCTTTTGTCTTTTTTACTATGCAGATGATTTTAATACATTTTTCAGGCCGCGTATAGGTATTAGCACCCAGTCCGGCCTGTTGTTAAGCTCGTATCCAAGCTCGTAAACGGCCTTGTCCATCAAAAAGGCGTTCAGGAGCACGTTCAGGTCCGCCATGTCCGGAGGGAGAAAGCCCGCTTTCGACGCGGGCTCCAGGTAGGAACGCAGAAAGCTGGCCCCCATATGCCAGGCCCACAGTTCGGCCCAGGGCTCCAGCCCGGCTATGTCTTCCGGCCTTATCGACTTGTACTGGAACAGGGCGCTGTATGCCGCGTAATGAAAGGAGCGGAGCATCCCGGCAACATCCACAAGCGGGGAGCGCTTCAGCCTTCTTTCGCTCAGTGAGCGGGCGGGCTCTCCCTCAAAATCTATTATCATGAAGTCCTTGCCCGTATAGAGCACCTGCCCGAGATGGTAGTCTCCGTGTATCCTGAACCTAGAGGCGGCCAGTTTTTTCATCACTATCCTGTGCTCTATCTGCAATAACTGCTCCTCCGAGGTAAGGACGCCGAGGGCCTCAATACGCGCCGCCTCAGGAAGATATCTCATGTTCCCCCTCAAAAGCTCGAAAACCCTGCGCACATGGGAGCGCATGGACTGATAGACCGACCTCTGGTAAAGGAGCGAAAAAGGCTCGGGCGCGAAGTCCGGCTCCATGGATGAAGCAAGCGCCGCATGCATTTCGGCCGTCCTTTTGCCAACAAGCCCGGCCAGCTCGAAATAATAGCCGCCGAGAAGCTCCTGGAGCGGGGCCTGGACCGAGGCAAAATCCGTCCCCGTGAGGACGGCGGGCAGGGCCGGGGGCTCCCTTATCTCCGTTTTCCTTGAAAGCACGCGCTCAAAATAGCGCTGGACCTCTTCGCGCGTGAACTCCCAGGCCTCTCCCTCGTTGGGGATAAACCCGTGCATCAGGGCGACTATGGCCGGTTCCCTGCCCTCCGCCCTGTACTCGATGGCGCCCGCAAATTTGGGAGAGTTGCCGAAAGTTGTCCTCTCGTTCAGGAACCTGACTATCTCCAGGTCCGGGTTCATCCCGGCTTCGAGCCTCCTTGGGAATTTGAGGAAAAAAGTGCTGTCGTAAACAACAGACGTATTGGACTGTTCGGCCCGGAGGGCGCGGGAGCCCAGAGGCAGTTTTTTCCCCGAAAGCAGTCTTTTGAACATCCTGCCCGGATAACCCGCAAGCTCGCCAAGCCTGCCCTTGAGCCTTCTCCTCCTTGATATGAAATAGAGGAGGTCTTCACGGAGGCCGTCGTCATACACGCCGTCATAGAGGATGCCCTCTTCGCCCCCCATATGGAGCCTGGCTATCACGCACTGCGGACAGCCCTCCAGCACCTGCCCGGCCTTCTCCCCGGTGGCGCAGGCGAGTATTAGCTGGTACCTTTCAGCCATTCCCTCCGTATACCCCACGTTTATTATCGTGAAATAGCCTTTTTTATTGAGCGGGATGCTCTCAAGCACATTGACCCTGTTTATCACCCGGGCCTTTCCCCCGAACCACCGGCACTGCTTCAGATAACCGGGCAGCACAGCGTATTCAAGCTGGTCCTTCTCGTCGAGCAGCCTGTCCCAGCCCGTGATCGTGATCTCGCGCATCGTGACCTTTCTGGCCGTTATCTTGACGGGCTCGGCCTCCTTCTGAAGCAGGAACATGTGATACCAGTGCGGGGCCAGCGTAAGCACATACGGCGGCTCTTTTATCATCGGGAACCTGTTCTGGCTGAAGATGTCCTCCGGAATATAGCCCGCATATTTCGAAAGGTCTATCTCGGTCACCTGGGAAAACCGCGAAAGGTTGACGACAACCAGTATCATCTCGTCCCCGTAGCCCCGTATGAATGCGAGCACCTTTGAATTGGAAGGCTGGAGGACCCTGAGGTCTCCCCTTCCAAACGCCTTGTGCCGCTTTCTGACGGCTATCGACCGCTTCATCCACCAGAAAAGCGATGAGGCGTTCTTGGCCTGGTTTTCCACGTTCAGGGCCTCATAATGGTACTCAGGGTCTATGATGACCGGCAGGTAAAGCATCTGGGGATTGGCCTTCGAGAACCCCGCGTTGCGGTCGGAACTCCACTGCATCGGCGTGCGCACGCCGTCGCGGTCGCCGAGATAGAAATTGTCCCCCATCCCTATCTCGTCCCCGTAGTAGATGACAGGTGTGCCCGGAAGGGAAAACAGCAGTATGTTCATCAGCTCTATCTTCCTGCGGTTGTTGTCCATCAGGGGCGCAAGCCGCCGCCTGATGCCGAGGTTGATTTTTGCGCGGGGGTCCTTGGCATAGACGCGGTACATGTAATCCCGCTCCTCGTCGGTGACCATTTCGAGGGTCAGTTCGTCGTGGTTGCGGAGAAAGAGCGCCCACTGGCAGCTTTCGGGTATATTGGGGGTCTGTTCGAATATGTCCACCACGGGGAAGCGGTCCTCCATCTGCACCGCCATGAAGAGGCGCGGCATCAGCGGGAAATGGAAAGCCATGTTGCAGATGTCGCCCTGGCCGAAATAGGCCGCGGCGTCTTCAGGCCACTGGTTGGCCTCCGCCAGGAGCATCCTGTTTTTGTATTTCCCGTCCACATAGGCGCGGAGCCTTCTCAGGTATTCGTATGTTTCGGGGAGGTTTTCGCAGTTTGTCCCCTCGCGCTCGTACAAATACGGGACGGCGTCAAGGCGCATCCCGTCCACCCCCATGCCAAGCCAGAAATCCATTACCCTGAAGAGCGATTTCTGCACCTGAAGATAATCGAAGTTCAAATCGGGCTGATGGGAGTAAAACCTGTGCCAGTAATACATCTGCGCGATATTGTCCCATGCCCAGTTGGAGGTCTCGAAGTCCTTGAAGATGATGCGGGCGTCCCTGTATCTGCCGGGGTTGTCGTTCCAGACGTAAAACCTGTGCCATGCGGAGCCGGGCCTGGCCCTCCTCGACTTCTGGAACCAGGCGTGCTGGTCGGACGTGTGGTTGAGCACAAGCTCCGTAATGACCCTTATGCCCCGCCTGTGCGCCTCGCGCAGGAAATCCCTGAAGTCCCGCAGGGTGCCGTAGTCCCTGTGTATGTTGAAGTAATCCTGAATGTCGTAGCCGTCGTCCTTCAGCGGGGACGGATAGAAGGGCAGGAGCCAGACGGCGTTCACGCCCAGGTCCTCAAGATAGTCCAGTTTTTCCGTGAGCCCCCTGAAGTCCCCGATGCCATCGTCGTTGGAATCGAAAAAAGTCTTTACGTGAAGCTCGTATATTATCGCGTCCCTGTACCAGAGGGGGTCGTCCTCCAGATAGGGCGACTTTACGGCGCCTGTCTTTTTCTCATAGGGGGTTATCAAAAGGCCACCTCTTTCGTCTCCGGCTTTTTTAGGCAGTCTTCCTTCAGGTCAGATCAGCGGATTGAGTTTTTAAAAATCCATACTAGCGATTTTAGTGGAATCCGGGACAGGGGTCAAATGGAGGGGGTGCGCCGGGAAAAAGTCCCTTTTAAAGCGGTCTTTAAAACATATTTGTTATAATTCCACGGGATCCATGAGTTGTAAAACTTTCATTTTAATCCTTAACTGGAACAACTGGAAAGATACCGTCCATTGCCTTGAGAGCGTCTTCCGTAACACCGGCGCCGATTCCCAGGTCATAGTCCTGGACAACGGTTCCAAAGACGGCTCGGTAGACAGGATAACGCAATGGGCCGCAGGCGGCCTGAAGGTGTCCGAGGCTGATTCCGTTGCGGACAACAAGCCCATCCCCCATATCGTCTACGACAGGGAGACCGCGGAGAAAGGCGGAATGCCCGAAAAGGAAAAGGGGCTTTACGGCCAACTGAAATCAGTTTCCCATCCACTGATTATTATCCGGACCGGCTGGAACCTGGGCTATGCCGGCGGCAACAACGTGGGGATCCGGTACGCACTCAAAAAAAGCGGTTTCGATTACATATGGATATTAAACAACGATACGGAAATAAAAAAGGACACATTGCCGGAGATGATCGCCTGTGCGGAAAGCGATGAGAAAACGGGTATGGTCGGCTCGAAACTTCTTTATCATCACAATCCCGCCTTCATTCAAATGGCAGGGGGCGGTCGGATTAATCCCTATGCCGGAAACGTGGCGATTATAGCCGGAAACGCAAGGGATGACGGCAAGTGGGACCACCCCTTCGAGCTTGATTATGCATGCGGCGCGAGCCTGCTAGTCAGGAAAAAGGCTATCGAATCGGTCGGCCTTATGGATGAAAAATATTTCCTTTACTGGGAAGACGTGGATTGGGGCGTAAGGGCCAGGAGAAAAGGTTTCAAGCTGGCATACTGCCCAAAAAGCGTCCTTCTGCACAAGGAAGGCGGGACATCAGGCAGCCTGAGCCCAAAGACAGACTACTACTGGGTAAGGAACGGGCTCTATTTCACAAGGAAATTTTATCCGTATTTCCTGCCTTTAATCCCCTTTTCCTATCTGGTTAAGCACACCGTTATCAGGAAGCTGAAACGGCAGCCCCTCAATTTCAAGTCTTACCTGAGGGGACTGAAGGACTTCCTTCTGGGAAAAACCGGGCCTTAGAAAAAACCCGCGCTCCAAAATCGAAGGATTCTGGAGCGGGCGACGGGATTCGAACCCGCGACCTTCAGCTTGGGAAGCTGACACTCTACCACTGAGTTACGCCCGCGTTCAGGCCGGATAATGAATAATTATACCCTATTTTAACCTGAAAGAGGGGAATTTTTCAGGGTTTTTAACGAATTTTACCCAAAGCACCTGCCCCACCAGCACGCCAAGGAAGGCCCCCTCAAGCACGTCCGAAAAGAAATGCGCCTCAAGCAGTACGCGCTCGACGCCCACAAAAACCGCGAGCAGATAGAATAGAACCGCATATCTTGGGAAATTCCTCGAAAGGACATATGCCAAGCAGAAGGCGACGGTCGTGTGCCCGGACGGGAAGGAGTCGAACCCGCCCTTCATGGACGGCCCTATGAACTGCACCCCCTCGATTATCCTGGGCCTGGCACGCCCGATAAGGTGCTTCAACACCTGGACGGATATCCCCGACGCAAGAAACCCGGCCAATAGCGTTTTACCGGCGAAACGCGCCTTTGCGCTCAGAAATCTCCCGAAAACCAGCAGGACCAGTATGGCCGCGATCTGAAAACCGCCGTACCCCGTGAGGTCTATAAATGGCGCGATAAAGTGGAAAACGGCATAAACCGGGGGGCGGGTCTCTTTTATGTGTTTTACCCAGGAGATGACTTCAACATCGTATCCCAGGGTGAACAGAGGGACCAAAGAGGCCGGAATAAACCAGAGAAAGTATTTATTTTTTTTCAAAAAGGGCGTAATTCCCATTCGAGTTGAGAAGCTCAAGCCCCTGGACACCTTTCAGACCGGGGACTTCCTTGGCCTTGGTGATGAGAAGCAATTTCCTGTTCTCCTTCATCAGGGGAGCCAGTTCTCCCTTGTTATCTATGCTCTCTATCCTGTGCCGGGAATAAAACACCACGCTCGGGTTGTTTATCCCGTAGCAAACGAGGATGCCGTCGGCAGGCAGGTTCTGCCTTGCATATATGCTGTATCTGTAGAGCGTCCCCTGAATATAGGCGTTTGCTGCGGGAAGGGCGCTTGACAACGTAAGGACGAGGAAGGCGATCATCGAGGTCACAAGCACCCCCTTGAAGACCTTTTTCCTGAAAACGGCAAAGATGCTGAAAATTCCCATCAGGAACATCGGCACGGAGAGCCATACCGCCCAGCCCGCCTCGATTCCCGTCTTTGCCAGATATTTTCTGGCCAGGATGAACCCCGCTCCCAGAGCAAGGGTCAATACCCCGATCAGGAGGTTTGAAAACCGCTCCCCCGCTGTCCCATGCCGCTCAAGGCCCGAAGCCGCAAGTATCGCCGCCGCCGGTATCGCGGGCAGGATGTAGTCAGGCAGCTTCGTTTGCGAGAACGAGAAAAACACAAAGATAAACAGAAGCCATATGAGCGCGAAGAGCCCCGGAGAGTCCTTCTCCCTGAATGCGTTGGCAATGCCGGAGGGCAAAAAGCCGATCCACGGGAAAAGCCCAAGCATCAGGACGGGGATGTAATAATAGACCGGCCCCTTGTGGCCGGATATGACCTCGGTGTAGCGCATGAAATGGTGCTTCACAAAGAAATACCACAGGAACTCCTGCCCGTTGCGCATGTACTCCGCTATGTACCAGGGGAAGGAAATCAGGATAAAAAGGATGAGCCCCGGAAAGCTGAAGAGCTTTTTTACTCCCTTGAACCGTTCGGTCATCAGCATGTAAACGCCCGCAATCCCAAACGGGAAGACTATCCCGATAAGCCCCTTCGTAAGGAAGGCAAGCGCGGAAAAGGCGTAAAACCCGTAGATGAACCTCCGCGACCGCCTTGACACGGAAAGATAAAACGCAAAAAGCGACAGAGTTATGAACAGAGACAGCACCATATCCGTCACCGCGGCATGGGAATAGGCAGCAAAATACAGCGACAGCAGGAAGGCGGCAGACGCATAAAGCGCCCTCTCCTCCCGTTTTACAAACGCCCTTGCGAAACTGAATTCCCCCCATGAGGTGAGCGTGAAGAAAAATATCGACAGCGCAAGCAGGAAACCCGCCAGGGCGGAAGGCAGCCTTGCCGCGAACTCATTTACGCCAAAGGCCTTATAGGAGGCCGCCATCAGCCAATATATCATTATCGGCTTGTCGTAGCGGTTCTCGAAATTATAAGTGGGGGTAATCCAGTCTCCGCTTACGAGCATCTCCCTTGAGGCCTCCGCGAAGACAGCCTCGTCCACATCGAATACCTTGAACGCCCCGAGCCTGAAAAGTGACAGGAAAAGCGCCAGCGCTATGAGAGGCAAAGCGTATCGCCACATTGGAATATGTTATATTTTCAGGCTTTGTTCTGTCCACTTCTATCAAATGCCAAGATAGCTCTTGATCTCCTCAAACCCCGTTGCCCCTTCCCTGAGCAGTTTCAGCCCGCCGCATGTCGCATCAACAATCGTGGACGGGAGCCCTCCGGGGGCGCCGCCCGCGTCCACAACAAGGTCGAGCCTGCCATCGAAATACTCCAGCACCTGCTCCGCGGTTTGTGAGGGGGGAAGTCCCGAGATATTGGCGCTGGTGGCCGTAAGCGGAAGGCGGCACCTGCGTGCAAGCTCAAGGGCGAAAGACTCTCCGGGCATCCGCACAGCGACCTTGCCGCCCCTTGAGATATGGCCTGAAAGCCCTCCCCGCGCCTTCAGCAATATGGTCAGCGGGCCGGGCCAGAATTTATCCATGAGTTTTTTGGCAAGCCCGCCTGTTTCCTCCGTTAAAAGCGGCAGAAGGCTTAAGGAGCCTATTATGAGCGGGAACGGTTTTTCTTCTCTTCTGCCCTTAAGCTCATGGAGCCTTTCGAGGGCGTTTTCGTCATCGAACCTCGCGCAAAGGCCGTAATATGTCTCGGTGGGGCAGGCCACAATGCCGCCTTTTTCCAGCACACCGGCCGCATTTTCAAGCGCCAGGAGGACGTCTTCCTCCCTGCCTACCCTAATAAGACGCATTCGGGGCCTCCCCGGCTATAGGCCCTTTTTAAGGGGATTTTTTTCACCATGTTCTTTAAGGAGCATCGATTTAAGCGGGACGCCAAGCTCTCTTGAAACCACATCGCACTTGGACTGGAAAAGGAAAAATATCTTTTCCCGGCGCTCGTTCATGAGCGTTTCGAAGTTGCCCTGCCCCTTGCTTATCACGAGCCCGGAGTTGTCAAAAATCCGGTTGAACTCCTTTGAAGTCATGTCCAGGATGGTCCCTATGCAGTCCGAGCCGTTGTCAACGACTTCGCAGAGTCCGGTAATACCGGCCTGCCCGGCGTCTTCAATCGTGGCGTCATTGAGCACAGGGGAACCCTTTACGGCAACCGTAACACACTTGCCAAAGCCGTTCAGCGTCTCTATGAGCATCCTGTCGAAGACTATTTCGCCTGCGTTGTCGGCAAGGTACAGGATGTCATGCGAGGCGTCCACCGCCTTCCTGAATGCGGGATAGTCATCGGCCTCTATGGGTCCGTTCAGGGCGCGCTCTACCGTGCTCTCTATATCCACCGAGCTGAATATGCCAAAATCAATTATGTTCCCGGCTATTGCAAGCCGCGCGGAGGTAAGAAGCGGGTCCGGGGAGTTTTTTATCCTGTCCATAAGAGAGGGATACAGGCCCAGGGCATGCTCGTTGTATTCGTGTTTGACCTCCCGGAACGGGTCTGTGCCAAGCATCTGTCTTATCTTCCGGTGTATGAAGGTTGTGGTATGGGCCGGGCTTTTGGACATGTCCGTGCGCTCCACCTCCGGCAGGACGGACTTGATGACCCTTTCTTCCAGCTCCTTGTCTTTTGTGCAAAGCCTGAGGGCTATCACCACCTGCCTTAAAAAGCAGGGGAAACAGTCTAATTGGACCTTCATTTGCCGCTTTTGAGGGCTTTTTCCGCCTTCTTCCTTACGCCGGCTTCGAGCTTTTTTCTGTAGCCGGCGAGGAGTTTTGCGAGCTTCCTGTCCGAGCGGGCCATTATCTGGGCCGCGAAAATGCCCGCGTTTCTTGCCCCGGCCTTGCCCACGGCCATTGTGGCCACCGGCACGCCGGGGGGCATCTGGACCGTCGAGAACAGGGAATCCAGCCCTTTAAGGGGAGAGCTGTCTATCGGGACGCCGATCACCGGCAGGATGGTCCTTGAAGCTATCACCCCGGCCAGATGCGCCGCCGCCCCGGCCCCCGCGATTATCACTTCGACCCCGTCCTTTCCGGCCTGCCTGACAACCTCTTCAACCAGGTCCGGGCTGCGGTGGGCGGACGCAATGGTCATACGGTAAGGTATGCCGAACTCGGACAGGGCCTTGCCTGTCTCCTCCATCAGGGGAAGGTCCGAATCGCTGCCCATAACGATAAGCACCTTTGGCTTCATTGCGCTTCCTTTCTCCCTATGGCCCTGCTGGCGATATCTTTCCTGAACTGCATCCCCTCAAATGATATCAGCCGGACTGCATCGTAAGCTTTTTCCCTGGCCTCGGCCACATCCGCTCCCGTGGCGGTAACACCGAGGACGCGGCCCCCTGAGGTCACGACTTCGTCATCGTTGAACCCAGTGCCGGCATGGAAGACCACCACGTTTTTCATGCCCTTGGCCTTTTGCAGCCCTTTTATTATTTTACCTTTTTCATAACTGCCGGGATATCCTTTCGAGGCCATGACCACGCACACCGCGGACTCCGGCTTCCATTTCACCGGCACTTCGGCCAGCTTGCCTTCGGAGACGGCCAGGATTATCTCAAAGAGGTCCGAGTCCAGCCTGGCAAGCACGGGCTGGGTTTCCGGGTCCCCGAACCGGCAGTTGAACTCAAGGACGTATGGCTTGTTCTCCTTAATCATCAGCCCCGCGTATATTACCCCCCTGAAGTCCATGCGCTCCGCCTTAATGCCCCTTAAAAAGGGCTGCATGACCTTTTCCATCACCTGTTTTTCAAGTTCCGGCGTCATTACCGGGGCCGGGCTGTATGCCCCCATGCCGCCCGTATTGGGGCCCCCGTCGCCGTCGAAAATCCTTTTGTGGTCCTGCGAGGAGACCATCGGCACTATTGTATTTCCGTCAGTAAACGCCATGAACGAGGCCTCTTCGCCCTCGATGCACTCCTCGACGACCACCCTGTCCCCGGCGGACCCGAACGCCCTTTCCTTCATGATGAGCCTCAAAGCGTCGCTGGCCTCCTCCACGGTCTTTGCCACAAATACGCCCTTGCCAGCGGCAAGCCCATCTGCTTTAATCACTATTGGTGCGCCCTTGAGCCTCACATAATCCTCCGCGTGGATATAGGAGTTGAATACCTTGTATTCGCCCGTGGGTATCCCGTAGCGCCTCATGAAGTCCTTGGAAAAAGCCTTGCTCGCCTCAAGTCTCGCCGCCTCGGCGCCTGGACCGAAGATGTGCCTGCCCTCTTTCCTGAATACGTCGGCTATGCCCTTTGAAAGCGGGTCTTCCGGGCCGACTATTGTAAGGTCTATCCATTCGTACCGCACAATGTTCAGGAGGGCGCCGAAATCCGTGGGACTGATGTCAATGCACTCGGCAAGCTCCGCGATGCCCGCGTTTCCGGGGCAACAGTATATCTTGTCCACCCGCTTGGACTGGGCGAGCTTCCAGACTATCGCGTGCTCTCTTCCGCCGCCGCCTATGACCAGTACTTTCATATCAGTGCTTGAAGTGCCTTACGCCGGTGATGAGCATGGCCATGCCGTGCTCGTCGCAGGCCTTTATGACTTCATCGTCCCTGACCGAGCCGCCCGGCTGGATGATGGCCGTTACGCCGACCTTCTTGATCGCGTCTATCCCGTCCCGGAAGGGGAAGAACCCGTCGGAGGCCACCACGGAACCCTCAAGCCTCTCAAGGGCGTTTATCGCCCCGGTCTTGGCGGCATAGACCCTGCTGGTCTGCCCGATGCCTATGCCCAACGTCCTGTCCTTAAAGGCATAGACTATGGCGTTGGACTTGACGTGCTTCACGACCCTCCATGCGAATTCGAGCGCTTCCATCTCATCCGGAGTGGGCTGTCTTTTCGTCACGGCGGAAAGGGATTTCACGCCGGCATTCGCCGTGTCCCATTCCTGAGTGAGTATCCCGCCTGCTATGCGTTTTATATCGAAGCCCGCCAGGGGCTTCGTGAGCATATCGGCAAGCGCTAACACCCTTATGTTCTGTTTCCCGGAAAACACCTTCAGCGCCCCGTCAGTATAGGAAGGCGCGATTATTACCTCCATGAAGAGTTTGGATATCTCCTGCGCGGCCTCCTCGTCCACTTCCCGGTTGAAGGCCAGCACGCCTCCGAAGGCCGAAATGGGGTCCGTCTTCAACGCCTTCCTGTAAGCGCCGGCAACACTGCCGCTTACCGCCGCGCCGCAGGGGTTGTTGTGCTTTATTATCGCGCAGGCAGGCTTGTCGAACTCCAGGGCAAGCATCAGCGCCGAATGCGTGTCGTAATAATTATTGAAAGACATCTCTTTGCCCTGTATCTTTCTTGCCTTCGCAAGCGAAAGGCCCTCCGTGCGCTCCTCGTAAAAGGCCGCCCTCTGGTGGGGGTTCTCCCCGTATCTCAACGGCGCGGCGAGCTTGTAGCTGAGAGTGAGCGTGGGGGGAACGCCTTCCTCCTTTCCGGTCACCTCGTCAAGGTAGTCCGCTATGAGGGCGTCATACCTGGAGGTGTGCCTGAAGACCTTTTTTGCGAGCCTCAGGCGAGTCTTGCCGCTTATTTCCCCCTTTAAGGTCTTAAACTCCTCGACTATATGCCCGTAATCGCCGGGGTCTACCACGACCGTCACGGACTCAAGGTTCTTGGATGCCGCCCTCAGCATCGTAGGGCCGCCAATATCTATGTTCTCTATCGCGTCCTCGAACTTGACCCCTGGCTTCGAGATGGTCTGCTCAAATGGATAGAGGTTCACGACAACCAGGTCGATGAGGCCGATGCCATGCTTTTTCAGGTCCTCCATGTGGCTTGGCTCGTTCCTCCTCGCAAGGAGCCCCCCGTGCACCTTGGGGTGGAGCGTCTTTACCCTGCCGTCAAGCATCTCGGGGGACCCCGTATAGTCTCCGATTTCAACCACCGGCAGCCCGGCGTCCTTCAGTGCCCTGGCCGTTCCGCCCGTCGAGATAAGCTCCACTGCCATGGCGTCAAGCTCCCTGGCGAAATCCACCACCCCTGTCTTGTCGGAAACACTTATGATAGCGCGCCTTATCTTGGACATCCTGATAAAAACCTCCGCCCGGAAAAGAATTTTAAAAAATAATAAAAACCCCGCTTGAGTGCAAAATGAGTATGATTTTAACACTTAAACGGGGCTTTTTGTAAAGCTTGCCCGGCTTTCGCGAGGGGTCGGCCGGCCCCTTAACAGCCCGTCGGGCCTCAGGTGCCGAATATCCCTGAGGGCAGCAGCCTGAGGTGTGCGGCCCCGCAGGACGGGCAGGCCATGTTTTTTATCTCCTCCTCGCTGCCCAGGTAGACGGTAAAGATGTTGGCGCATTTTATGCAAACGCAGTTATAGGCCCTCTGTTCCACCGTTACCTCCTCAGCCTGGCTTCGATAGTCGGGGCGACTTTCAGCAGTATGTTTGCCATCATGCAGAACCCCGTCGCGGCGAATATTACAAGGTTGATGCCCACAAATGCCGTGAGCATCAGCCAGTAGGGGCTGAACAATACCGACAGCGCCAGGCTCAGGAGCACGATAATGCCCGCCGCCAGGTAAAGTATGCGTTCCAGGTACCATGAGTCTACCTTAATGAGATACATCGTTTTCCTCCTCTTTGTGCAATCTCGGACACGTCTTTTTCTTGAAAAACTCGTAATAAAGGAGCGGGACCACTATCAGCGTCAGCGCCGTGGCCGCCACCGCCCCGAACATGAGCGCAATGGCCAGCCCCTGGAATATGGGGTCGAACAGGATGACGCTGGACCCCACGACAACTGCGGCCGCCGTCAGCGCAATCGGGCGGAACCTCACCGCCCCGGCCCGGATGAGCGCCTTCTTGAGGTCGTCGCAGGCCGACCACTCCATCTGGACGAAGTCGACCAGAAGGATGGAGTTCCTCACGATGATCCCGGCAAGCGCGATGAAGCCTATCATGCTCGTGGCCGTGAAGAACGCCCCGAACAGGAAATGCCCGGGCAGGATGCCCACCAGCGTAAGCGGTATCGGGGCCATTATTATCAGCGGCACGGCGAAACTGCCGAACCAGGCGACCACGAGCACGTAAATCAGCACCAGCACGGCGGCAAAGGCGATGCCAAGGTCCCTGAAGACCTCGTAGGTAATCTGCCATTCCCCGTCCCACTTGAGCGAATAATGCTCCTCAAGCGGCGGCTGGTGCGTGTAGTACTGTTTTATCCTGTATCCGTCCGCTGTAATCTTGCCCACCTCGTCCCTCATTTTAAGGATGGCGTAAACAGGGCTCTCCTCCTTGCCCGCAACGTCCCCTATTACATAGACCACCCGCTGGAGGTTCTTGTGGTAGATGGCCTGCTCTATCGTGCCTTCCTTCACATTGGCCACCTCGCCAAGCGGGACCAGCTTGCCGTCATTGGACGGCACGGAGAGCTGCAAAAGCTCGTTGATGTTCGAACGGTCCTCCTCAGGTGCCCGAAGCATGATCTCCACCGGCTCCTTTTCATTCCTGAGATGGACAAGCCCCGCGGACATCCCCTCAAGGGCTGCGCTCACCGTGGAAGAGGCCGCCTCGGTCGAAACCCCGCTCAGGGCCGCCTTGGTCTTGTCTATGTCAAGCGTGAACTTCTTCTGAGGCGCGTAAACATACCAGTCCACATCCACAACGCCGGGGGTGTTTTCGAATATCCCCTTCACCTGCCGCGCAATATCTATCTGCTTGACGAGGTCCGGCCCGTACACCTCGGCCACAAGGGTGTCGAGCACCGGTGGGCCGGGCGGTATCTCCGCAATCTTCACGTTTGCGCCGTAGAGTTTAGCTATGCTGTCCAGCCCGGGCCTTATCCTTTTTGCTATGTCGTGGCTCTGGGCGCTCCTCAGGCTCTTGTTGACGAGGTTCACCTGTATGTCGGCAACGTCCGGGCCGCTCCGCAGGTAATAATGCCTGACAAGCCCGTTGAAGTTGTACGGGGCCGCCGTGCCGACATAAAGCTGGTAGTCGGTGACCTCCGGCACGGTCTTGAGGTATTCCCCCATTGCCGTGGCGACGCGCTGCGTCTCTTGCAGCGTGGTGCCCTTGGGCATGTCTATTATCACCTGAAGCTCGCTTTTGTTGTCGAAGGGCAGCATCTTCAGCGTGACGAGCTTCAGCGGTATCATCAGCAGCACCAGCAGGAGCAGCCCCGCGACTCCGGCCAGGGCCAAAAACCTCAATTTGCCCTTTTCCAGGAGTGGATAGAGTATCCTGTTGTAAATGCGGTAAAGCTTCTCTTCCTCCTGCTTCTCCACCGCGTCGTGCTTCACGTTTTTAAGCACCTTGTAACTCATCCACGGGCTCACGATAAAGGCTATCAGCAGAGAGAATATCATCGCCGCGGAGGCGCCAACCGGTATCGGCCTCATGTAGGGGCCCATGAGCCCCCTCACAAACGCCATGGGCAGGAGCGCCGCTATGACCGCGAACGTGGCAAGTATCGTCGGGTTGCCCACCTCGTTCACCGCATAGGCCACCTTGTTCATCCCCGGCCCGAAGAGCTTGAAGTGCCTGTGGATGTTCTCCACGACGACAATCGCGTCGTCAACCAGTATGCCTATCGAGAATATGAGCGCAAAGAGCGTCACCCTGTTAAGCGTATAGCCGTACAGGTAGGTTATAACCAGAGTAAGGGCAAGCGTGACCGGGACGGCAACCGCCACCACGATGGACTCCCTCCACCCCAGCGCAAGCGCTATTAGGATAACCACCGAGACGGTGGCTATGAGCATATGTTCCAGAAGCTCGTCTGATTTTTCCTTTGCCGTATCTCCGTAATTCCTCGCCAGGTTCACGTGGACGTCTGCCGGTATGAGGCTTCCGCGAAGCTCTTCTATCTTTTTAAGGAGCCTCCCGGCAAGGAGCGTGGCGTTTGTGCCCTTCTTCTTGGCCACGCTTATCGTTACTGCGTCAAAGAGCCCCTGCACGGGTTTTTCATGGCCGCCGCCTATCGCCTCCTTCAGGGAAAACGCAGGCCCCGCCCCCATGAAGACATAATCCTTTGGCTCCTCCGGCCCGTCCGTTATCAGGGCCACGTCCTTCAAGTATACGGGGCTGCCCTGAGAGACGCCCACAACCACATTGCCCACGTCCGCGGCGTTGTCAAGAAACCCGCCGGTCTGGACCGCAAACCTCTGGTTTCCGCTGCTCATGCCGCCAAGCGGGGTAACCATATTGGATTTCCGGATGGCCTGAAGGATGCCAAAGACGGGCAGGTTGTACGCCTTGAGCCTGTCGGGCTGGAGGTCCACACGCACCTGCCTCTTCTGTCCGCCGATGATATGCACCTCGGAGACGTCATTGTCCTTTTTAAGCTCGTCAGCCAACTCCTGCGCCATGCGGCGGAGTTCATAGGAGGTGTACCTGCCCGACCACAGGTTGAACGCAAGTATCGGGACGTCGTTGATCGACTTTGGTTTCACCAGGGGCTGGGAGACGCCCGGAGGCATCTTGTCGTAGTTGGACATGAGCTTGTTATAGACGTTCACTATGCTCTTTTCAACGTCCTCCCCTACCTTGAACCTCACGATAACAAGGCTTTGGCCGGGGTTGGATATCGAATAGACGTATTCCACTCCGGGTATCTCCCAGAGGAATTTTTCCATGGGCCTCGTGACAAGCTCCTCGACCTCTTTCGCGGACGCGCCCGGATAGGCGGCGAAGACGTCTATCATCGGGACGATTATCTGCGGCTCTTCCTCGCGCGGGGTGGCTATGACGGCAAAAATCCCGGCAATGAGTGAGGCGGCGACGATGAGCGGCGTAAGCTTGGATTTGAGGAACGCCTTGGCTATCTTGCCGGAAATGCCAAGATGCTGTTTCACTTCCCGGCCTCCTTAAGGACAACACCCTCGCTTACCCTGTCAAAACCGGATGCCACAACACGCTCTCCGGGCGCGAGGCCGGCAAGGGCCTCCACATACCCGTCGTATTCCCTGCCCGTCCTGATTGCCCTGAGTTCAACCACGCCGTCTTTGCCGGCAACATACACAAAATCAAGCTGGCCCCTGTGCCGCACGGCGCCATCAGGGACAAGTATCGCCTGCCTCTGGCCGTCGGGCACATACACCTTTACATAAAGCCCCCCCTGAAGCCCTCCTGCCGATGGCACGCTGGCCTTAACGGCAAAACTCCTCGTAGCGGGGTCTATCTGGGGCGTAACCTCGGAGACTTTGAGGGTCTCCTTCGCCCCTGTGGACGGCACCTCTATTGAAATCCGGCTGCCCCTTTTTATCTTTCCGTAGAAGCGCTCATCGAGCGAGACCTCCACCTGGTAAACAGGCTCTTCTATCGAGACCAGCGGCATGCCCGGAGCGGCCATGCTGCCCACATCCACCTTCTTTTCTATTACAACGCCGTTTATTGGAGACCGCACAACGGAGTATCCAACATATGCCTCGGCCTCTTTCAGTCCGGCTTTGGCCCTGCCGAGCGCGGACTGCGCCTGTTCCAGCTGGAGCGCCGCCACCTGGCGTCTGGTGCTTATCTCATCGAACTCCTGGCCCGCAACGGCCTTTTCCTCATAGAGTTTCCTGTACCTGCCGTACGTCGTGTCGGCAAGCGCCTTTTGCTCGCTTGCCATGCTCACGGCTTTCCTGGCCTCATCGAGCCCCTGTCTGGCCTGCTCCTCCTTCTGTCTGGCATCGGCGGCCTCTATGGTCATCAGCAGTTCGCCTTTGCGCACCATCTGCCCCCTGTCAACCCTTACACTGGTGACAGCGCCCATCAGCTTGGAGGCGACCATCGCAAGGTTTTTGGACTTTATCGAGCCGGATGTCTCATATTCCTGCGGGACGGTCTTCTCTTCGACCACCGCCGTCTGCACGCCCCCCACCACGGGCCGCTTTGCGGCGGTCTGGCCGGGCTCTATCTTCTTGCCGCAGGAGGCAAGGAGGGCCAGTGCCAAAAAGGCCGACGGCAGGATTTTGTTAAAAAAATGTCTGGCTTTCATCAATTACTCCTTATAGCTGTTTATCTTCTGTATGAACTCGTTTATCATGCCGCTTTCAAAACCGAGATTGAAAAATTTCTCCATGAGGTTGTTCTGCGCCTCGACCACCCCTGTCCGTGCCGCATCGAGCATCAACTGGGAATCGAGCACATCTATTATCGGGGAGAGCGAGTTCTGATACCTGAGCGTCACAAGCCTTGTGCCCTCCTCGGCCGCGGAAAGCTCTGCATTGGCCAGGTCGAGCGATTTCTGCGCCTCTTCCACGCTCTTGTATGAATCAAAGACCTGGAACCTGGCCTGTTTTTTGAGCCCTTCAAGATACTGCCTCGCCTCTTCGGCCTTTGCCCTTGCCTGGCTCACCTGGTGTTCGCGTCTTGCGCCGTCGAATATGCTCCAACGGAGGAATGCGTTGACCATATAGCTGCTCCCCTCCGCGCCGAGCGGGCTGGAGTGGTCGTTCCACTGGTACTGGCCGCCGACACCCACCTCCGGCAGATAGCCGGACTTTGCGAGCGTGACCCCGTTTTCCGCGTTCTTCGTCCTCGTCTCAAGGGCCTGTATGTCCGGCCTTTTTTCAAGACCGCCGTAATAGGCGTCTATGGGCTCAAGCGTAACCTTGTATCCCGTCCCGATTGCGTCAACGCTTTCGCTTCTGCCAAGCGCAAGGCCAAGCGCGCGCTTGGCGACCTCGTTGGCCTTCTGCGCGGCCGACAATTTCCTTTCGGCCTCCTTCTGGGCGGCTTCGGCCCTGAGCACATCCGAATAGAGGCCAAGCCCCGTATTGTACCGCAGGGTGGCAAGCCTCTTGTGCTCCCCGGCGTCCTTTACCCCCTGCTCCGCCACATCCGCAAAATGCCTTGAAGTGATGACCCCGAGATACGCGGAGATTACGTCCTGCGTTACCTTTTCCCTGAGCCGCTCGAAGTCCTGGCCGCTTGCCTTCGATTCGAGCTTTGCCATCCTGAGGCCCGTTATGGCCCGCTCCGAAAATATGACCTGCTCAAGTTTTACGCTCCCCTGGAAATCGTTTACCGCCTGCGGGGAGTTGAGGGAATTGATGTCGAAATCCGACGCGGTGAAGCGCTGCTGGTTGAGCTTTGCCATGAAGGCATAGGTGGGGTTGTCCGTCCTCATATACCTGTCCTCGAAAGTGAGGGATGGAAGATAATAACTCCTTGCGATGCCCACATCCTCCTGCACAGCCTTCAGCCCCCAGGTACTCGCCTTTATGCGGGGATTGTCCTTCAGGGCGGTCTCGACCGCTTCCCTGAGGCCCATCTTCACCGTGTTCTCGCCGGATGCCGGAGCCCCGGCAAGAATGACTATGAGCGGAATGAGGACGAGATAGGACCTCATTTTTTCCTCCTTTTCTCCATGAATTGCATGAACGATTCCATATCGCAGCGCCCCGTGAGCTTCTGGAACTCCTCGCACCGCACCATGTTCTGCATGTCCTCGATTACACCCGGGTCCTTCTGCATCTCACGGAAGACGTTTTTCAAAAAGCCCGCCGTCCGCACGCCCGCGGGCCTGAATTTGTAGAACATGAGCTTCCCCTCCCTCCTTGAGGAAAGGAGGCCGGCGCCCTTCAGCACATTGAGGTCCTTGGAGACAAGAGGCTGGGAAATCCCGAGCACCGCCATTATCTGGCAGACGCAGAGCTCCTTTCTTGAGACCAGAAGGAGTATCCTGAGCCTGGTGCTGTCCGACAGCGCCTTGAATATCCTGAGGTATTCATTCATATGAACATATAACCATAAGTTGATATGTATTGTCAACGGAAAAACCCGGGGCCGCCGCCTTTTTCAGCAGGTGGCAGTTCAGGAAACGGGCTTGGCGGAGGCGAGCGTCTCAATATCGAAGGCCTTCACGCCCAGGGCTTCAGCAAGGGCGCGGTTCACTACCTTGCCCCTGTAGACGTTGAGCGCGGTGCGGAGCGCCTGGTTTTTCTCCACGGCCCCCTCCGCCCCGTCGGCCGCAAGGGCCTTGATATATGGAAGGGTTGCGTTTGAAAGGGCCAGGGTCGCCGTCCTTGGGTACGCCCCCGGCATGTTGGATACCGCGTAATGGATTATCCCGTCGACTGAGTAAACCGGCTCCGCATGCGTGGTGGGCCTTGTGGTCTCAACGGCCCCGCCCTGGTCCACCGAGATGTCCACGATAACGGCCCCTTTTTTCATTGTGCCAAGCATCTGCCTCGTGATGAGGATGGGGGTCCTGCCGCCTGGGACCAGTATGCAGCAGATCACTGCATCGGCCCCGGTTATGGCGTCGCGCAGCGTTATGTCATTCAGGAGCATCGTCCTCACCCGGCCCGAGAACATTCCATCTATCTTCCTGAGCCTGTCCATGCCCACGTTCAGCACGAGGGTCTCCATGCCGATGGCGTATGCCATGCGCGCGGCGCTGGTCCCGGCCACCCCGGCCCCAAGGATTACGCACTTTGCGGGGTCCACGCCCGCAATGCCTGGAGGGAACACCCCCCTTCCCCCGGCCGGCCTCTGAAGATAATAGGCGGCCATGAGAGGGGCCATCCTGCCAGCTATCTCGCTCATGGGCGAAAGCAGCGGCAGGCCCGTCCCGTCGCTTAGCGTCTCGAAGGCGAAGGCCGATATGTTTTTTTCAAGCAGTATGCCCGTGAGTTCGGGGTTTGGGGCAAGGTGCAGGAAGCAAAAGAGCGCCTGTCTGTGACCGAGGCAGTCGTATTCTTCCCTAACGGGCTCCTTCACTTTGACAATGAGGTCCGCCCGTGAGAATACGGTCCCCCTGTCAACGATATCGGCATCGGCCAGCAGGTATTCGTCATCTGAAAACCCGCTGCCCAGACCGGCCCCGGATTCCACGAGGATGGCGTGGCCGTCCTTTTTCAATCCGGCCGCGGCCTGAGGGGTAAGGCCGACCCGGTATTCCTCTTTCTTGATCTCCCTGGGAATGCCGATTATCATGCTATTACACCCTCCCTGGCTAAATTATACCCGAATCCGGGACGGCTGAAACCCCTTTTTTTTAAAGGCGCTTTTTCCTACCTCCGGTTGTCCCGCACATCTAAAAAGTGCGTATTGACTTTTAAAGGCAAGTGCGTTAATTTTTTAGTGGCTGCACCTCAAATCCGACACTGATTCCGGGAGGGGAATACTGTTGATTGGCGGCGGCACGTCTGAGGAAAGAAGAAAGCAGCGCAGAGACCTTATCACCGTTCCCATCAGTTACAGCTACGCCAGCCTGAACGACTCCGGGACCTACAAAAGCCTGACCACTAACGGGATAACCCTGAACATAAGCGATTCAGGAATGTGCTTCTACACCCACGTGAGGCTCGACGAGGGCCTGCCCGTGAATGTCTCAAGCCGGGCCATATGGGACACCCAAAAAAAAGGCGTCATCAAATGGTGCAGGAAGATAACCGAGGAGCTTTACAGGGTGGGACTCTCGCTGCTTCAATGACAAAAACGGACACAAATTAAAAGGGATGCCTTAGTGTCCGCTACTCTACCGTAATCTTCTGTTTCTTCTTTTTGGCCTCTTCCGTCTTGGGTATTTTTATCTCCAGCACGCCGTCTTTGAACTTAGCCTTTGACCTGTCCGCCTGCACGTCGGTGGGGAGCGTGAAGGAACGGCTGAACGACCCGAACGAGCGCTCCAGCCTGAAATAGTCTTTCTTCTCCACCTTCTCTTCTTTCTTCTTTTCACCGGAAATCGTGAGCATATGGTCAGTTATGTTGACGTCAATGTCGTCTTTGGCCATGCCGGGCAGCTCGGCCTTGAGCACTACGTCGTCGCCTTCCTCGTAAACGTCCACGGATGGGAGTTCGGGCATTTCCTCCGGCTCGGCAAAAGGCCAGAACCGCCTTCTGCCCATCACCTGTTCGAACATCCTCTCCATCTCCCTGAAAGGGGATATCTCGAACGGCGCCCTCCACGGCGCCAGTTCCTTTATGCCTCCTTCCTTCTCCTTCTTCTCTTTGGGCATGATTACCTCCTATCCCTACAGGCATCCCTTGCTATTCAATTATCATGCGCCCCTTGCGCTGTCAAGGGAGCCTCTCTTTTACTTTTTCAGCCGTTATAGGCTAGAATTGCCGCTATGCCGGCAAAACCCTCCGGAGGGAGAAAACTCAAACAAAGCAAAGGCAAAAAGGGGCAGGGGATAAGCCTCGTCCTCCTGTTTTTGCTCAATACGGCGCTTTCGCTCCTCATAGGACGCAAGTTCTTTATTCACGGGGGCAGCGCGGGGCCTGCCGAAATATTGCAGTTCGCGGCGCACTTCCTCTCGCTGAACATGGCCGTGGCCGTCCTGCTGCTGCCCTTCTCCATATTCCTGAGGAGGGCGCTTAAATACCCGGCCTTTCTTTTGTACTGGCTTTTGCAGGTCTTTCTCTTCCTGGACTCAATAGTGTATGGCATCTTCCATTTCCACATAAACTCGCTTGTCATCAACATGATCACGACCGAAGGTTTTTCTGATTCCGTCGTATTCGGCAGGGCCACGGTCCTGTCCTTTGCGCTCAAGGCGGCCCTCCTGTTTTTTGCCGAACTGGCCTTCATTTATATTTCCATCCGCACGGCGGGACGGCTTGGCTGGAAGGCCAGGACGGCAATCGTGGCCATATGCCTTCTGGCCGTGGCCGCAGACAAGGTAGTCTATGCGCTTGGCGACATGTACAACGTGCAGTCCATAACAAGGGCGATGCGCCTCTATCCTCTTTATCAGCCCCTCAAGGCGGACAGGACAATATCGAGGATATTCGGGCTCAAGGTGAAGAAGGAAGACCAGTTGAGGATATCGGCGCACGGCGGCCTTCTCGATTACCCCAGGAGACCCCTCGTGATGGGCCCAAACAGGCCCCGTCAGCTTCCCAATGTCGTGATAATAGCGGTGGAGGGCTTCAGGTGGGACATGCTGAGCCCCGATATCACGCCCAACCTGTGGAAATTCGCAAAATCGAATGTAAATTTCAGGCACCATTACAGCGGGGGCAACGGGTCGAGGGCAGGGGTGTTTTCGCTCCTTTACGGGCTCCAGGGCTCTTACTGGCAGCCTGTGCTGATAGAGAGGAAACCTCCCGTGCTTATCGACACGCTCCTCAAACTGGGGTACGACTTCAAGGTGCTCTCCGCGACGAAACTTACTTTCCCTGAGTTCAGGAAGACGGCGTTCGTCCAGATACCGCAGTTTATAGAAGACGATTATCCGGCAAAGGACGGCCCAGGCCGTGACAGCGTGATGGCGGAAAAATTCATAAATTTCGTCTCGGAAAGAAACAGCCGCTCCCGGCCTTTCTTCTCTTTCATGTTCTTCAACGCCTCTCACCAGCCATATCAATATCCTCCGGGATTCGAGCGGTTCAAGCCCGTTGCCCGGGATATAAACTACATTAAAGGCATATCCAGGGCGGGCATCTCCGGGCTTAAGAACCGCTACATGAACGCGCTCTATTTCGACGATTCGCTCTTCGGGCGGATTTTCGATGCGCTCAACAGGAAAGGCCTGATGAAAAACACGATCCTCGTGATAACGGGAGACCACGGAGAGGAATTTTACGAGCAGGGGTATTTCGGCCACACCAGCTCCTTTGACGATTACGAGACCAGGACGGCCTTCGTCATGCACATGCCGGGAGACAAATACAAAGGCATGGCCGTAACCAGGCTGACCAGCCACCTTGACGTGGTCCCAACAATCCTCACCGCCCTGGGTTATACGAACGACCCGGAGGACTACTCGCAGGGCATACCCCTTTTCGCCCCTCACAAAAGGCACTCCTATGTGTTTTCCGCCGGATGGGACAGGCTGTGCATGATAGATAACGACGTAAAGGTGGTCTTCGGCACCGAGACATACAGGACCATCTTCGATGTGCTGGCTTCGTCGACTTATAAGCCGGTCAAAAACCCAGGTATTTTTTTGGGCCAGAAAAAGGCCGAGATGTCCGACGTGCTGAAGAAGATGTCAGAGTTCTACAGGTAGAAAGGTTTTTTTCAAAGGCGGGTTTTTCTTTTGTCCTGCGATGAGCCGCGTTAAAAAATCACCAATCCGTGCGGTAGTTCGGGGCTTCCTTGGTTATGATTACGTCGTGAACGTGGCTTTCCCTGAGCCCGGCGGAGGTTATGCGGATGAACCTGGCCTTTGCCCTGAGCTCCCTGAGGTTCTGGGCCCCAACATAGCCCATGCCGGAACGGAGGCCGCCCATAAGCTGATGGACGCTCTGCGCCAGAGTGCCTTTATACGGGACGCGCCCCTCCACACCTTCGGGCACCAGCTTCTTGCTCTCCACGCCCGCCTGCCCGTATCTGTCCTTCGTGCCCTGCTCCATCGCGCCCAGCGAGCCCATCCCGCGATAGACCTTGTAGCTCCTGCCCTGATAAAGGACAAGCTCTCCGGGGGCCTCATCCGTGCCCGCAAACAGGCCGCCTATCATGATACAGTGCGCCCCTGCCGCGAGCGCTTTTACCACATCGCCGGAGTATTTTATGCCGCCGTCCGCTATGAGCGGCACCTTTTTCGAAATCGCGCTGCAGTTCATGATGGCGGTTATCTGGGGGACGCCCGCGCCAGCCACAATCCTCGTGGTGCAGATGGAGCCCGGCCCGATGCCTATCTTGACAGCGTCCGCTCCGGCCTTTATCAGGTCTTCCGCGCCCTCCCTGGTTGCGACATTGCCGGCTATTACATCCACGCCAAGGCCCTTCTTGAGCTTTTTCAGCATATTTATGACGGCCTTGTTGTGCCCATGGGCGGTATCTATAACGAGCACATCGACCCCGGCCCTTACAAGCAGTTCGGCCCTGTGGACATCTTCCTCGGAAACACCCAAAGCCGCCCCGACCCTGAGCCTGCCAACCTCGTCCTTGCAGGCGGTGGGGTATTTCTTCCTCTTTTTGATGTCTTTTATGGTGATGAGGCCCTTCAGGAAATAGTCCTTGTCCACGATGGGGAGCTTTTCTATCTTGTATTTATGAAGTATGTCCTTCGCCTCGTCAAGGTCTGTGCCTTCGGAAGCGGTAATCAGCCCTTCCTTTGTCATGACCTCGCTCACTTTCCTGTCCAGCCTGGTCTCGAACCGGAGGTCCCTGTTGGTGAGGATGCCTATGAGCCTGCCGCCCTCCGTCACAGGCACGCCCGATATCCTGAACTTGGACATGAGGTCCAGCGCCTCGGAAATCGGCGCTCCCGGCGCTATGGTTATGGGGTCAAGTATCATGCCGCTTTCAGACTTCTTGACCTTCTCCACCTCGGTCGCCTGCCTCTCGGGGGTCATCGCCCTGTGGACTACGCCTATCCCGCCTTCCCTGGCTATGGCTATCGCCATCGCGCTTTCGGTTACCGTGTCCATCGCGGAAGTAAGGATAGGGATATTTATGGAGATGTTTCTGGTCAGTTGAGTGCTTATATCGACGTCCCTCGGCAGGACATCCGACCTCCCCGGAATGAGGAGCACATCATCGAAGGTTAAGCCTACAGGTATATCTTCAATATTCATGTGATTCGGATATAATAACATTACTTTTTCGATTAAGGCAAGGAGGAATATGAAAGACAAGTACCGGGCGAGCACTCCCCTTGGGACCGCCCTTGACATATGGATGGATTCGCTGAAAATGGCCGGCCTGCTAGCTCCCCTTGAAGGCGAGCCGGTTGCCGTCGCAGACGCGCTTGGGCGGGTCACGGCGGGCGCGGTCTTCGCCAGGACATCGAGCCCCGGATGGCATAGCGCGGCAATGGACGGATATGCCGTGAGGGCGCTGGATACCTTCGGGGCAAGCGAGACCGCCCCAAAAAGGCTGAATACAGGCACGGACGCCGTCCTCATAGACACGGGCAAGCCGATGCCTGACGGCTTTGACGCAGTCATAATGCATGAAGACCTGTCGGAGGCGGCCGGGTGCATCGAGTTCACCGCGCCCGTGCCGCCATGGAAAAACGTGCGCACCGCCGGAGAGGACATTGTCGCCACTGAACTCATCGTCCCGGAAAACCATAAGCTGAGGCCCATGGACCTGGCGGCAATCCTTTCGGGAGGGATAAGCGGAATAAAGGCAAGGAGAAAGCCAAAAATAATCATAATACCAACCGGCTCCGACCTCATAGATGCCGATACCGCCGCAGGGGAATTAAGAAAGGGGCTCATAATCGAGTCCAACTCAAGCATGCTGGCCGGAATGGCGGCCCAATGGGGCGCTCTGGCCGGAAGGGAAAAAATCATCCCCGATGAACCCGATGCCCTGGGCCAGGCCATTTCCAGTGCCCTCGGGCGGGCGGACATGGTTGTGGTCAATGCCGGGGCCTCGCTTGGGACAAAGGATTACACCCTGGAATGCATCGAAAAGGCAGGCAGGGTGGTGCTCCACGGGGTTGCCATAAAACCCGGCAAGCCCGTAATACTCGGCATCATAAACGGCAAGCCCGTGATAGGCACTCCGGGCTATCCCGTTTCGGCCTGCACCGCGTTCAACCTTTTCGCAAGACCAGTTATTTACGCGATGCAGGGGCTTGAGCCGGGACCGCCCGGCACGGTTACGGGAAGATTGTCCCGCTCGATACCGTCTTCCCTTGGACAGGAGGAGTTCATACGCGTAAAGGTGGGCAGTGTGGACGGAAAATACATAGTTACCCCGCTTGCCAGGGGGGCGGGCCAGCTCATGAGCCTGGTACGCGCCGACGGGCTTTTGAACATCCCTTCGATGAGCGAGGGCATTGGCCAGGGCAGCGATGTAACCGTGGAGCTTTTAAGGGAGAAACATGAAATAGAGAACACAGCCGTGCTCATCGGCAGCCATGACAGCGCGCTGGACATACTCTCAAGCTTTCTCAAACGCAGGCACCACTCCATGAGCCTATCCTCCGCCCATGTGGGCTCGATGGGAGGGCTCATGGCGCTCAAGAGAGGCGAGGCGCATATCGCCCCGGCCCACCTGCTGGACGAGAAAACCGGGCAATATAATTTCCCATTCATAAAAAAAATCCTGCCGGAAAAGAAGATAGTGCTCGTGAACCTCGTTTACAGGGAACAGGGGCTTATGGTGCCCCGGGGCAACCCTGAAAACATCAAGGGTTTTGAGGACCTGCGGCGTGCAAGGTTTGTAAACCGGCAGCCGGGCTCCGGCACAAGGCTCCTTCTGGACAAGCACCTTGGAGAGCTTGGCATAAAACCGCAGGAGGTGTACGGGTATGGGAACGAGCAGTTCACCCATATGGCCGTTGCCTCCGCCGTACTGAGCGGAGCGGCGGATACAGGGCTCGGCGTGCTGGGAGCGGCAAGGGCCCTGGGGCTGGACTTCATCCAGGTCGCACGGGAGCGCTACGACCTTGCAATCCCCGCCGAGTTCGCCGGGCTTCCCGTGATAAAGGCCCTTCTGGAAATAATCAGGACGGACGAGGGGTTCCGCGAGACAATAATGTCCATGGGCGGATACGGTCTTGAGGACATGGGAAAGGTTATGTACGAGAGCCGGGGGGAAGCATCGTCTGACTGAAAAACTAGGCGGGATGGTTCACGACAAGGCCGAACACTATATACAGGAAGTAAAACAGGCCGCCTGAAAGCAGCAGCCACGCCGGAATTTTATTCTTGAGCGAAACGACTACGGCTATCAGCGCGGTCATCAGGATGACTGAAAAGATGTTCAGCAGCTCGATTCCGCCGATTGACCAGTCCGTGAACAGAAGCCCTATTGAAACCGGGATGGTCGATTGAAAGACCACGGCCCCCGTGATGTTGGCAAGGGCCAGGGTATCCTTGCCCTTCAGCGTCCAGCTTATCGAGTTGAACTTCTCCGGGAGCTCCGTGGCAAACGGCACTATTAAAAGCGAGAGCACAAGCGGAGAAACACCCGACCTGACCGAAAGAAGCGATATGTAATCCACAAAAAGAAAAGCCCCCGCGACAATAAAGGCCAGCCCCACTACAACCTGGAGGCCTATCCAGACAGCCCTTTTGGGGTAGCCGAGGAACGCCCCGAAGTGGAAGTTTTCAGCGAACTGCTCGCCCTCCTCCGCCTCGTGCCTGAGCGAATAATAAAAAAAGAGGGCATATGAGATAAGGAGGACAGCCGCCCCAATGTGATTGAACAGGCTCTTGTGCAGAAGCGATGCGGCAAGCACCACCGCCATCGTAAGCAGGATGAATTTCAGCTCGAACCAGAGGGCCTTCATATTGGCCCCAAGCTCTGCTCTGGGGCTTTTTTTCATGAGCTTGCGGACAAGCACGGTGATGCCCAGAAGGAACATGGCCAGAGTGCTTAACATGAAAGGCGCACCGAGTATCGCGCCCACCGCGATACCCTCCCTGTGTTGGGCCTTCCCGAACAGGAGCGCAAGCACCGGGACGATGGTCTCCGGCAGCGCCGTGCCGACTGCGGCAAGAAGGCTCCCGACCGTCGCGTGGGAAAGGTTCAGCCTGTCTCCCAGGTGTTCCACGCCGTTTGCAAAGAGCTCGCACCCGCCGAGGATTATAAGCATGCCCAGGAGAAGCGAAACTATCATCATGAAATACGAGGGGGATGAATTGGCCATGCCGGCAAGGGCCCTGGTAAGCACGAATATGACTGCAAGGACAAATGTCAGGATCATGTGGCGCATGGATAACCTAGTTTAACAGGACTTGGACAGATAATTCCAAAACACCCGCCCCCAGCGGGTCTTTTTCAGACGGCCTCTCCCCTCTCCAACTCCTTGAGTGTTGGAAGCTCCGTGAGGTCTTTCAGCCCGAAGTGCATCAGGAACTCCTGCGTGGTGCCGTAAAGGAGCGGCTTCCCCGGAGCCTCTTTCCGGCCCACTATCTTCACGAAACGCCTGTCCAGCAGGGTCTTGAAAACCCCGTCGGAGTTCACGCCGCGCAGCACGTCGACCTCGGCCTTCGTTATCGGCTGTTTGTACGCGATTATGGCCAGGGTTTCCAGCGAGGCCGGGGAAAGCTTCTGGGGCGGGGCCGCCCTCAGCTTTCTTGCCCATTCGGAATGCTCCGGGTTCGTGTGCATCTGAAAGCCCCCGGCTATCCCGGATACAAGCATCCCGGCTGACCGCTCCCGGTACTCGGCCCTCAATTCGTCAAGTATGTCCGTTATCTCGGTCTCGGCAAGCCCGGTGGCGTCCTTGATGTCCTGAATGCGCAAGGGCTCTCCCGCAACGAACAGGAGCGCCTCAATCGATGCCTTTTTGTTAATTTCCATCATGAAAATATACCAGAAAGGCAGCAGAAAATAAAAATCAACGCGCCGCATACCCGCACCGGAATCCCAGCCTGAAATTGTAGATTCATAGTGCAAGTTTTTTCTTGACATACATATATTTCTTCTATTATTCTTAAACCGTTTTGAACGGCAAAAAATCCTTAATCGAAACAGAGTTAGCAGATAAAGTTCAAGCCCTTTCTCAGGCCATGGTGGAAAAGTCCCCATGGACAAACTGCCATTCCGCAAGAGTTACGGAATACGCGCTTGCCATTGGGCGTGCGATTGGCCTTTCAGAGGCCAATCTTTCCACGCTTAAAATCGCGAGCCTCCTGCACGACATAGGGAAGATAGACACCTGCGCATCGGTTCTGGAAAAAAAGGGCGGACTCAACCATAAGGAATTCGAACTTGTAAAGATGCATCCGGTTACCGGCTCGGAGATGCTGGGCAATCTCGAAAGCCTCTCGCATGTATCTCTGATAGTAAAGCACCACCACGAGCGGTATGACGGAAACGGGTACCCGGACGGGCTCTGCGGAGACGAGATACCCTTTCTGTCCCGGATACTCCACGTCGCCGACGCGTTCGACTCCATGACGGCTGACAGGCCTTATCGCAAAGCCCCCGGCAGACGGTATGCCATTTCCGAGCTTGTAAACGGTTCCGGCAGGCAGTTCGACCCCGACGTAGTCGAGGCCTTCCTGGACATAGCCGGCGCAATCCCTCTTTATTAACCGCTATTAATCGTTGACAGCCTGTTTTTTTTAACTTAAAGTGATTTATATACTACCGCCGGGGAGGTTTTTTCTTGATGGACAAATGGCGCTGCGTCATCTGCGGATACATCTATGAGCCGGAAAACGGCGACCCTGACAGCGGCATCACCCCCGGGACCCCATTTGAGGAACTCCCCGAAGACTGGATATGCCCCGTCTGCGGAGTAGGCAAGGACCAATTCGAAAAGATATGAGGGAAATGGACCCCGTACAGTTGGCTATAAAAAGCGAGCAGGACGCGATAGAGTTCTACAGGCAAGCGGCCGAAAGGACGAGCCATCCCGTGGGAAAGAAGATGTTTCTGTCCATCGTCGAGGACGAGAAGAGGCACCTGGAGATATTCAGCGCCATGTTCAGGGGAATGGATATGAAGGTGGAGGGGATAAGCCCGATTGAGCGGATAAAGACCGTCTTCGAAGAGAACAGGGGGTTTATGCTCCAGAAAATAAAGGCCACTACTGACGAACTGGACGCGCTGAAGATCGCCATGCAAATGGAGAGGGAAAGCGTCAATTCCTACGAGAAGGCCTCACAGGAGGCCCGCAATTCAAGGGAAAAGGCCATCTTCGAACGGCTGGCAAAGGAAGAAAACGAACATTTCACCATATTCACGAACACTTACGAGTTCCTTGTGGATTCCGGCAACTGGTTCATGTGGGAGGAACACAGCATGGTTGACGGGGGGACCCCCTGGGCCTGAGTTTTTTACCTTTATTTTTTACCAGCAGAAAACCCGGTCGGCCCTTTCCATCTCCTCAAGCAGTTCTTCCGCATTAAAAAGTCCCCTGTAAAGCTCGAATACGCGGACGTCGTTTGCTTTTTTGTGCGCCTCGATGACACCCTTTGCCAAATCGTCAGGCTCTGTCTTAAGGACGTGGACTATCTTCATCAGTATGCTATCACCCTGTCATAGCCAAGGAGGATTTCGGAGAACCTATCCGCCTCCACCCGGCTAAAACCTTCGACATCTGAAAGCGCGTAAAACCCTGCCTTCATCTCCCTGAGCATCTCAAGGTTCATTGCGTTCTGGCTTGTGGGCTCAGGCGGGCAGACCGTCAGATAGACATCCACCTTGTCGTCCATTAAGGTCAGCCCCAGCGCCATCCTCAGCGCCTCCTCCGTCCTTTGCCTGACAAGGACCGCTATCTTCATCAAGAGATTCCCATTCAAAAAACCAGGAGCCTTTCCGTGCCCCTGACCATCCTGATGTTGTCGTACTGGCTTCCGGAATGGATTTCAGCCGGGGGCTCGATGCCCCGCTGGCCCCTGTTCAGGTCGCAGATATTGACCTTCACATCCCCGGCCAGTGAGGCGAACTCCCGGTCATTTGCCAGGTGGCACCCATCGTCCATCATGAACACAGTGACCTCGTCGCCCCTTTTGAGAGCGGCCCGGATGACAGGGATTATGTATCCCCTGTATTCAGCCTTTGTTATAAGGACGCCCAGCTTCATGGGTTCATTATATCAGAACGCTGAAAAGTGCTCTCCAATAAAAAATAAATAAAAATATTTATTATTATTTTTAGACCGGGAAAAGGCTATTTCTTGAAAAATTTTTCATTTTTGAGGCAATTTTCCGAAAAAAATTAACCAAATGAAAAAAATTTCATAAAAAAATTGACTTATCCGTAAATCTTCTATAAGAATATATCAAAGCTTTTTGGAGGATAAAAAACAGATGGCAACGTTCCGGAAAAAACCGATGTCTTCGTGGCGGGCCACAATCGAGACCGCGTTTTATGCAAATTCAGTGAAAAAGACCACAATGGCGGAGCTTTATGAGCTTGCGCTCACGCAGCCCGAGGTGATCAAGACCTCCGAACCGGTGTACATGCCGGAGCAGTTCGGACTTCCGGCTGACGCAATGGTCCTGATTTCAAATGACGGCGGGGTTGTGGGCAGGACTGCAAAGGCCAGAAGGCTGGTAAGGGAGCTTTCGAGGGCCGAAAACGACAAGCTCAGGCTTATGCTGCTTGAGGCCGTTTACCAGTTCAACCGCCGGCCGGGATTATGGCTCGAAGGCATTGTCGGGCTTCATCCGGATTTCATGGTGAGGGCGCACCTGCTCAGCCCGGTTACCGACGCAAAGAACATGCTGGACTGGGGCTTCAATTTCACCCCGATGATGGAGCCGTGGGCGTCCACTTTCAGAAAGTCCAAGGTGCTCAATGAGCCCGATATCCTCGTCTTTGCAGACCCGGAATGGAGAAACCCGGATTGGCCGAGCGGGCTGGTCATCATAGACGAAAGCGAAAATGTAATCGCGATCCTCGGCATGCGGTATTTCGGCGAGAGGAAAAAGGGCACCCTCACGCTTGGCTGGACGATAGGGGTGCGCCACAACATGGTCGCCTGCCACGGCGGCATAAAGACCATAGGCAATAATGCGCCCGTGGCGGTCTTCGGCCTTTCGGGCTCGGGAAAGTCCTCCATAACGAACAGCCACGACCACGAAGGCACCCTGAAGCCAGGCGAAAAGGTCACCGTGGTGCACGACGACGCCTTTCTCATAGATTTCGAAAACAATCTGACCATGGCGCTGGAACCCTCGCTCTTTGACAAGACCGACGCCGTCAAGTTCAACGACCCGACTGTAAAATACTTCTACTCCGCGCAGAACGTGGCCGTGATGGAGACCCCCGAGGGGGAAAGGAAGATAGTCGCCGAGGACATCAGGAACGACAACGGCAGGAGCATCAAATCCAGGGACATGTTCAACCATGCCGATTTCTGCGCGGCCCCTGGCAAAGTCATATGGCTCCAGAAGGACACGAGCCTGCCGCCAATCTGCAAGGTGAACTCCGCCGGGCTTTCGGTGGCCATGGGGGCGTCCCTTTCCACCATGAGGGCAAAGGGGGTCGAGAACGTGGACGCAAAGGAGCTGGGCAAGCTTGTGATAGAACCCTTTGCCAACCCGTTCAGGGTGCACCCGCTGGTTACGGACTGCCAGCAGTTCATGAAGCTCTTCAAGGCCGGCTGCGAATGCTACATCATGAACACCCACGCATTCGGCCTGCCAGGAGACCTGGTGGACATACCCAAGGAACTTTCGCTGAAGATAGTGACCGAGCTTGTCAGGGGCAATATCGAATGGCGCGACTGGAAGCGTTTTTCGGGGTTGTCGATACCCAGAAACGGCAACGACCTCTTCGGCCCCGATTTCGACAAGAAATACAAGCCCTCAAGGGATGCGGCCTACATGGGTTATCTGCGCGAGAGGCTTCAGGACAGGATAACTTACCTTTCCAACAAGAGAGACATAGAGCAGGACATGGACAGCTCCTTCATAGACCCCCTCGTTGTGGCAAGGACGGTAATAGACAAGGTCCTGAACCCGGTCTAAAGGGGCTGCTGAAAAGCTTTATTTGGGCGGGTCATTGCGAGGGGATGCAGGGGCGCCGCTTGCTGCGCCTGAATTGTTAAAACGTGAACTCCCGCTCCACCTGCCTTATCAGCTCCGACATCTCTTTTTCGGAGACGTCCGGCATCCTGATGCGCCCGGCCCTGTCGCGGTCCAGCTTTGTTATGCCGGGGAACTGTTTTTCAAGCAGCTTCATATTCAGCGCCTGGTGTCTTACAATCTCAAGCAGTTTTCTGTTTTCTTCCTCGATATCGAATTTATCTATTGCGTTTTTGATTGCAAGCCTCAGTTCCAGGTCGTCCCAGGGCTTTACGAAAAACCTGTATATCTCGCCGTGGTTCACGGCCCTCATGGCCGCCGTCACGCTCGCATGGCCCGTAAGCATCACGCGGATCGTATTCGGGCATTTCTTTCTGACTAGCGAAAGGAACTCTCCGCCGTGCATCCCCGGCATCATTTCATCGGAGATCACGAGCTTTACGGAGTTGTTTTCCAGGAACTCCAGTCCTTTTCCAGCGTCCCCGGCAATAAAAATGCTATAAGGGTCGTCAATAAACACTCGCTTCAGGGCGGAGAGCACATTCGGCTCGTCATCGACTATAAGGATATTATTCTGGTTATTCATTCGATATCCCTCCCGTGGGTATTTGCCTTTTTTGTCCGCAAACCGGGCATACGGACCATTCTTCTTCAAGAGGAATGCCGCACTTCTGGCAGACATTGTGTTTAAAAGTGCCGCAAAACGGGCAGAACAAAAATTTCAAATCGATCAGCCTGCCGCACTGGCCGCACTGGCGATCGGACCTTGCAGGCGGCCCCAGGACCCTCAGCAGTTCCTCAAGGGATGTCAGACCGAGCCTTACCTTCTCCATGCCGTCCTCCATCAACGTTTTCATCCCGGCGTTTCTGGCAAGGTTAAGGACATCGGATTCCCTGTAGTTGCCGCTTATGGCGTGCCGCAGCTCATCATTTACCAAAAGCGTTTCAAAAATCCCGATCCTTCCCAGGTACCCCGTGTTGTTGCATTTCGGGCACCCTTTGCCAACCGGGGCGCTGTCCAGGGCGTTTTCGGGTATCTTGAGCAGGCGCATAATGTCCGCATCAGGGGCCGAGGCCGATTTGCAGTGCGGACAGACCCTCCTCACGAGCCTCTGGGCAATTACTCCCTCCATGGCCGAGGCTATCAGGTAGGGTTTTATGCCTATGTCTATGAGCCTTGTAATCGAGGCCACGGTATTGTTGGTATGCAGGGTGGAAAGCACCATATGGCCCGTGAGCGCCGCCTTGAAGGCCACGTCCGCCGTGTCGTAATCGCGTATCTCGCCAACCATTATCACGTCCGGGTCCTGCCGGAGGGTGGCCCTCAGTATGGAAGAAAACGAGAGCCCTATCTGCTCCCTCACGTACACCTGGTTCACGTCCTCCAGGAAATATTCGACCGGGTCCTCTATCGTCTCGAAATTCTTTGTGGACTTGAGCATCTCATATAAAATGGAATAAAGCATGGTCGTCTTGCCGCTTCCGGTGGGGCCGGTGGAGATGAGCATCCCCTGGGGCTTTCTGATTATCACCTCAACCGTTTTCAGGTCCCCCGGGAGCATGCCCAGTTCGTCGACCTTCCTGATGGAGGCACCCTTGTCAAGTATCCTCATGACCGCCTTTTCGCCGTTAATGGTCGGCATCGTGGAGACCCTGACGTCTACAATCCGGGTGCCCGTCTTTATGGTTATCCGGCCGTCCTGGGGTTTCCGCCTTTCCGATATGTCCATTTTCGAAAGCACTTTTATCCTGGAAATCGTTGCCGCATGGAGGTGGGTAGGTATCCTTATCTTGAGGTACAGCATGCCGTCTATGCGGTATCTCACGGCCGTGTATTTGTTCTTGGGCTCTATATGTATATCGCTGGCATTGTAGCGCACGGCCTCCATTATTATTGCGTTGACAATCCTGATTATGGGCGGCACCTCGGATGAATTCAACAGTTCGTTTACGTTTACGTTGCCTTCGTCGTCGTCCATGACGATGTCGATTTCCTCTATGGGGTCGAATTCCAGGCTCTCGTCCATGCTCACAGGCCCTTCCTCTTCTCCGGGCTCGCCATAAACCTTCCTGATCTGGGCCAGTATCTCGGACGACCCGGCCACTACCGTCGAGACCTTCAGCCCGGTAAGCATGGAGATATTGTCCACCTTGATGATATCCGAGGGGTCGGCCATGGCTATCGTCAGATGCCTGCCATCGAGCTTTATGGGCAGCAGCCTGCTTTTTTCACAAAGCTCCCTGGGAAGGAACCTGCTGACATTCGGGTTTATGCCCGTTTCCCTGAAATCGACGCGGTCCACGTTCTGGTGCTTGCTGAGGGCATTCACGATCTTGGCTTCGGACGTGAAACCGAGCCGCACGATCGCGTCCCCGATGAACTCGCTCTCCTCTTTCTCCTTCAGGGCCTTATCCAGCTGCTCGCCCGTTATGACCTTGGCCTTTACGAGGATATCCCCCAGAATCCCCCTGTATTCGTCAAACAGGTTCGCATAGCTTTTGATTTTCATCTGCTGCTGCTTGGCCAGTTCCTTGAGGGACTTGTTCTCCTGTATGAGGGCGTACTGCTGGAGGGCGATGCTTACGGTGAGCCTCAAGTCGTCGTCATTCCAGGGCTTCGTTATGAACTTGTAAACGGCCCCCTCATTCACCGCGCCCATTATGGCCTGGATGTCCGCGTAGCCGGTGAGCATTATCCTTATGGTTTCTGGCCACCTGCCTTTTATCTCCGCAAGAAGCTCGGAACCCTGCATGCCCGGCATCCTGTGGTCCGAAACGACCAGGTGCACGGTGTTCTTTTCCATTATCCGCAAGGCTTCCTCGCCGGAGCCTGCCGTCAGGATGTTATAGTTCTCCTCAAAAAATATCCGTTTCAGGGCGTTAAGAACATTGTCTTCGTCATCCACGAAAAGAACGGTAAAACAGCCGGAAAAACCCGCGGGTTTTTTCCCCTGGTCAGGCTGCGCGGCCTCGCCCTCCACGAGGCCGTTTTTTTCATTTTTCACCGCCTTGAAAAACCCGGCGTACTTTGACATTACCGTTTCAGGGGCAGGTTTATCATGAAGGCCGCCCCCTTTCCCTCCTCGCTCTGGATTTCAATGCTTCCTCCATGCCGGGTAACAATGTCATATACAACGGCAAGCCCCATCCCCGTGCCCCTGCCCACCTCCATGGTGGTGAAAAACGGCTCGAAGACACGGCCCTGTATATCCCTGGGTATCCCCACTCCATTGTCGGAAACGGTAATGCGGGCCGTTTCCCCTCTTTTTTCCGTTTTTATCCCGACAACAAGGCCCCCCTGCCTGGACTCAAGCGCATTCAGCAGCAGGTTCAGAAATACCTGGCACACGAGCCTCGGATTGCCGCTTATCGACGGAAGCGGCCCGTAATCCTTTACGATTTCCGCGCCCCTCTTTTTTATTTCATAAGAGAGGACGCTCAATGTGTTTTCTATTTCGCCGTTTATATCTATTTCCTTCACATCCATTTCGTCCACATGCGAGAAATTCTTTAGGTTCAAAACGATTTTTTTAATCCGCTCCGCCCCGCTCAGGCTCTGGCTTATCAGCTCGCGGGAATCAGCGAGTATGAAATCTATCTTCAGTTTCCTGTAAAGCTCCTCTGCCCCTGTGCAGTCCGCGCTCCCGCGGGCCGCCTTCCTGAAGGCCGCCAGCACTTCTTCCAGTTTGCCCACATATCTTGAAAAGGAGTTCAGGTTGCTGTATATGAACCCCATCGGGTTGTTTATCTCGTGCGCCATCCCGGCGGCCAGCTGCCCCACCGAGGCCATCTTTTCCCGCTGGAGCAGGCTCATGTGGGCCTTCCTCAATTCCTCTGTCCGCTCCTGCACCTTCTGCTCAAGAGTGGCCGCAAGCTCACGGTATTTTTTTTCGGATGCGGAGAGTTTCTTATTGCTCTCAAGCAGTTCCTCGTAGGACTGGTTCACAACGGTAGTGTGCAGTTCAGCCGCCAGCATACGCCGCATGGTATTTTTCAGGAGCACATCGAGGCCCTTTGAAGAGATGCAAGCGATTGCTGAAAGCAATTCACCATCGACGGCGTTTGAGCTGAGATAGAGATAACCCGAAAGCTCCCCCTCGATGTAAACCGGCGAAAGGTCCCATCCCTCGCCCTTGTATCTGCCTTCACTGAGCGCGGACATGACATCTTCCGGAAGGCTTCCGCCTTTCTGGATGCCGTCCGAAACCAGGACGGCCCCGTTCTCGCCGGCGATGGCCGCACTGCCCGCGCAGGCATCCTTTGCGGCCCGCAGCAGCCCGGCGGCGTCCGCGCCGTCAAGCAGGCCGGCAAGACGCACCTCCGAGCCGACCACGAATTCGAGTTTATCGTCATTTGAATGGCCGCCGCTCATGCCGTCCTTCCTTGTCCGGCATCCATACCCGTCAGCCTGCCGGCAAACATGTCCCTGGAAAGCCCGTATTTCCGTTCAAGAAAATACCGTTCGTCGACGTGTTCATACATTTTTTCCACCAGGCACCTGAATGTCTCAAGGACACCCCACCCCTTCAGAGCCGACGCCATGAACACCGGTATGCCGGTGGCGTCCCATGTCTGCCTGATCTCCTCTTCAGAGACCGTATTTGCCAGGTCTTTCTTGTTGAACTGCACGACCAGCGGGACCTTGTCGATATCTATTCCAACATATGAAAGGTTTTTTTCAAGGTTCTCGAAGCTCTCGGAGTTGTTTGACGCCTCGCTGACCTGGGAATCGGCTATAAAGGCCACCCCGTCGGCCCTCGACAAGACCGCCTTCCTGGTGGCGTCGTGCCGCACCTGCCCCGGGACGGTATAGACCTTGAGCTTTATCTTCATCCCGCCGGGGGTCTTCAGGAAAAAGGGCAGGAGGTCGAAGAAGATGGTCCTGTCGTCCTTTGTGTCCAGCATCATCAGGTCGCCGCGTTCCTTGCGGTCTATCAGGTCGTGGAGTCTGAGGAGATTGGTCGTTTTCCCCGACATTGCGGGCCCGTAATAGACCAGCTTCAACACCATTTTCATTTCAACTTCGTCGAACTCTATCATGACCGTGGAGTTTTTCCCGTTATCCTGACAAATATCCCGCTCCGGTGCGGGTCCACGCTGTAGTATTTCCTCAATATCTCTATTGTCTTTTCATTGAGCACGCTTCCCATGCCAAGAAGGAGAAGGCCCGTGCCGCTCCGGACCTCCCTTGAAAGCACCATCCCAGGGGCCACATCGCTCAGGCTCAGCTCTATTTCGCCGTTGCCGGCCTGCCTGACGAGACTGGCCGCATCCTCACGGGCCAGCTTTTCAACCGGCCCGTACAGGGCCGGGTCGAATTGAGTGCCAAGGGATTCCCTGAGTTTTTTTAAAGCATCCTCTATCCTTGCTCCGGCGGCCTTTTTAACGAGCCTGTCGAACCTGTCCGCAATGGCGATGATCCTCGCCCCCAAAGGTATGTTTTCCCCCTTAAGCCCGTCAGGGAAGCCGCTGCCGTCGAAATTCTCGTGGTGGTGCCTGATGAGAAGGCCGGTTTCCTTGAATTCCTCCAGGGCGGCGAGGGCCACCTGCCCCCTTATGGAATGCTTCCTGTATTCCACTGTCTCTTCAGCGGACAGCTCATCCGGAGATTTTATTAGTATCACATCGGGGACGCCAATCTTGCCGATGTCATGCAGCTGCGCCGCAACCGCCACCATCTCCGCTTCCTCCTGCCCAAAACCGGTTTCAAGCGCGACCCCTTTTGACATTGCCGCAACATGGCTTGAATGGCTGTAAACCGTCCTGTCCCGCAGCTCTATAAGGTCTGAAAAGGAGCTTATGAACTCCTTGAGCTGGCCCTCAAGCCTGCCGTTGAGCTGCTTGAGTTTTTTGTTCTGGTTGGTCAGGTCTATGGTCTGCTGCTGGACGTAAATCTCAAGCTCGGCGCTCCATCTCTTCAGTTCCTCGTTCTGTTTTCTTGTCAGCTCGGTCAGATACCTGTTTTCGCGGAGGAGATGGTATTTTTCCGCGGCAGCTTTTACTGTCGATATCAGTTCGTTGTCGTTCCAGGGCTTTGTTATATACCTGTACGCCCCGCCTTCGTTTATGGCCTTTATCGCTGTGTTTACATCGGCATATCCCGTCAGCACTATGCGTATGGAATCGGGTGAAATCTCGCGTGAAAACGCCAGGAAATCGGCGCCGCTCATCTCCGGCATCCTCTGGTCGGAAATGATTACGGCAATCTCGTTTCCCTTCAGTATTTCAAGGCCGGCCTTTCCCGAAGGCGCCAGAACTATTTCCATCCCGGTGTCGATGAACAGCCTTTTAAGGGAGTTGCGTACGTTCTCCTCGTCGTCCACTATCAGGACCCTGGCCGCTTTTTTTTCTTCCGGGGTGCTCATTTTTTCAGAATGTCCTTGCAAGCGCCGGGAATTTGTCCACCAGTGAAGCGTCCAGTGCGGAGCCCTTCGAACCCTCAAGGATTTCAAGCGCCTTTTCCCTGGTGTATTTCCCCCTGTAGGGCCTGTCCGTTGTAAGGGCGTCATAGATGTCCGCAATAGACACTATCCTCGCCTCCATGGGGATGTCTTCGCCTTTGAGACCGAAAGGATAGCCCTTGCCGTCATACCGCTCGTGGTGATGAAGGATGATGTCTATCACGACCTCCGGGAGACCGGCCAGCCTGGCCACGTCCGCTCCCCAAACGCAATGGTTTTTTATTATCTCGAACTGCTCAAGGGAAAGCGGCCCCTCCTTGTTGAGGATGGAATCCGGGATGCCGATCTTGCCGCAGTCATGGAGCCATGCGCCGACCCTTATCTGCCTCAGCATCTGCCTGTTCACACCCGCCGCCGCAGCCAGCTCGATTGCATACCTGGCCACCCTGTCGCAATGTCCCTTCGTGCTATGGTCCTTGAGTTCAACCGCCTGGGCTATCGTCAGGAGGGTTGAATCTTCGGCTGCCCGCATCTGCTGGATCAGCCTGTGCCGGTTAAAGGAATCGACGACGACCGACTTTAATTCCCTGTCGTCCCACGGCTTGGTTACGAACTTGTAGACCTCTCCCTCGTTTATGGCGTCAACAGCTATTTTCATCTCGTTGCAGGCCGTTATCAGCACCCTCACCGTTTCGGGATACAGTCTCTTTGCCCTTTGCAGAAGCTCGATCCCGTTCATCTGGGGCATCTTGTAATCGGAGACAATCACGGACACCCGGTTGTCCTTCATGATATCCAGCGCGTCAACGGGATTCGAGGCCGTCAGGGTCGGGAAGGAATCCGAAAAAAGACGCTTCCAGCACTCCAGATTATTAACCTCATCATCCACAAACAGTATTTTTTCATTCATGGCATTTCCTCATCAGGGATGAAAACGGTTATGACGCCGCTGTGGCCGTTCCTGTCCATGAAAGCGCCAATCAGCTTCCCGTGTATCCCGTTTATTTCGATCCTCCTGAAAACGCTCCCGCATTCTTTTCCCCTGACCTCATGTATGAATTCCGCCACTCCGCCGGGCAGCCCCTCCTCGATGCTGTTGCCGAGCCCGCACCAGTTATTGCCCGCCACACTCTGCCAGATTGAATTGCACAATACCGCCGTATTGTTCAAGTCGGTCCCAAGTATGCCAAGCGGTATGCAGTCTATTACGTCTTGGAGGACTATCAGCGCCCTCCGCTTGAACTCGAGGCTGTTGGACTTTTCCAGCAGGAGCTTCTCCAGCTGGGCATTCACCTTTGAAAGCTCCTCGTTTTTCTTTTTGAGATCGACAGTCAGCCTCGCGTTCTCCTTGTAAAGGAAATACCTCTCCAGCGCATTAAGGACGGTCACTTTCAGCTCATCGTCATTCCAGGGCTTCGGGATGAATTTGTATATCTCGCCCTCGTTTATCGCTGAAACGATTGCGGCCGTGTCCGCGTAGCCCGAAAGGACTATCCGGACAGTCTCAGGGTGATGCAGGCGGACCTCTTTCAGAAACTCGACCCCGTTCATCATGGGCATCCTGTAGTCAGATATGACAAGCTGCACCTTCTCCTTTTCAAGCATCAGCAGTCCATCCTGCCCGGACGCGGCCGTCAGGATTTCATAGTCGTCGTCCAGGAAAAGCCTCTGCAGCGCCTTGAGCACGTTGGGCTCGTCATCGACGCACAGTATCTTTATTTCTTCTTCCATTTTTTCACTGCCCCCGCACTATGGGGATGTTCACCGTGAACCGGGAGCCTGCCCCCACTTTGCTTTCAACCTTTATATCCCCATGGTGTTTTTTTACTATGTCATAGACTATGCTCAGGCCAAGTCCGGTCCCCTTCCCGACATCCTTCGTCGTGAAAAAGGGCTCGAAGACCCTGCCAAGGTTCTCCTCCGGGATGCCGCAGCCCGTATCGGCTATCGAAACATAAATGAAGCCCTCGTCATGCCATGTGCGTATCCTGATTTCGCCCTGCCTTTCTATGGCCTGGGCGGCATTGACAAGTATATTCATAAATACCTGGTTGAGCTGCCCAAGGTTGCACATGGTAAGGGGTATGTCGCCGTATTCCTTTTCCAGCTTCGCCTTGTACTTTATTTCATTCCAGACTATGTTTACCGTGCTTTCTATGCCTTTGTTAATATCCGCCATCTTGTATTCCGCCTCGTCAATCCTCGAAAAGCTCTTCAGGTCCTGGACTATTTTCTTCACCCGTTCGGCCCCGTCCAGGGATTCCTTTATGAGGTTGCTCAAATCTTCAGTGATAAAGTCCAGCTTGGCGGAGGCCTTTTTCTCCTGAAGGCGCGTCAATACGCGGCCGGAATCGCCGCCCGCCAGGGCCAGTTCCTCAACAGCCCGCGACTGGTAATGCATGAATTCAAGCAGCTTTTCCGAGTATCTCTCCAGTGAGTTCAGGTTGCTTGTAATGAAGCCCACGGGGTTGTTTATCTCGTGGGCGATGCCCGCCGCAAGCTGGCCTATCGAGGCCATCTTTTCCTGCTGGAGTATCTGCGACTGCGCCCTTTGCAGTTCACTGTAGGCGCTTTCCAGGTGGGCGCTTTTGTCCTTGAGCATCTGCATCATGTTGTTGAAGTATTCGCCTATCCGGTAAATGGGGTCCGAGGTGGCCAGCTTGAAAACCTTGCACTCCGAACAGCTCCGGATTTTTTCCGCAAAGACGCCGGTGGCCTTTTCGTTGCAGTACGTCCCCGCCGCCTGCCAGCATCTCATCTCCGGCCTGCCATGGCAGAGGCAGTCCTTCTTGCTGCAATTCATTACATCGTAGCACTTCTTCAGGTTGGGGTTTTCAAACCGCACATCGAGCGTCTTTTCGGTGGCGACCTGCTGTATCAATTTCGATATTTCGTCCAGGGCGCGCTGGAGCATTTCCCTGTTTTCATTGATTTGCGTGTTTTTCTTCAGGAGTTCGTCTGACATCTTTCTGAGGGCTGTGGCGTCGTGAATGGTTATGACATTGCCGATCTCCCTGCCGGACTCCAGCTCCGTGACGGGATATGAACTCATGATAAAAGACCTGCCAGTCGGCTCGTGAACGAATTCAACCCCGTTTTGGCTCAGGGCCTCGGGTATTATCTCGTGCTTCGAAAACAGGTCTTTCCAGTTTTCGCCCTTTATTTCCCTGTTTTGCCGGCTCAGGAAATCCCTCGCGGCCAGGTTATACCGCTCTATCTTCTCTTCCTTATCGACGAGGAAGATCATGTCCCCGACACAGTCCATGGTCCGCTCCCATGCCCGTTTGGCATTTTCAACCTCGATGAAAAGCCTGTGCAACGCGGCATGCTCTGCCATCAATTCATTCTGCTTTTCAATCAGCGCGCGCTCCGCGCTCTTCTGCGCGGTGACGTCAAGAAACACCACCACCGCTCCGGCTTTGCTTCCTCCCTCCATTATCGGGGTGCTTGTAATCCTTGCCGGGAAGCTTGTTCCGTCCTTTCTCCAGAGCAGGGTTTCCCCCGAGTATACTTCTCCCTTTTCGTAAGACTTGAGGACCGGGCATTCCCCGGCCGGATAGGGGCTGCCGTTTTCTTTCGTATGGTGCCACATGGGGTGGCTGAACCTGCCGATAAGTTCATCCACGCTCCACCCAAGCATTTTCACCGCGGCCTGGTTCGCGAAGGTGTGTTTCCCCTCGAGGTCCAGCCCGAGTATACCTTCACCGGCAGAGTTCAGGATAAGCTCATGACGTCTGCCAAGCTGCTCAAGCAGTGTCTTGGACCTGTTTTTTTCAGTCACATCTGTAAAGGCGGCTATGCTCTTTTTGGTCCCGGGGAGCATTGCCACGGTGATCTGCCAGCAGCGCAAATCGCCGTTTTTGTTCATGCCCCTGAATTCATAATTGCGGGGGGCTGAGGACGGGTCTTTTCTTCTGTCTGCGTGGTATTTGAGCATCCTGTCCAGGTCCTCTTTCACCACGAATTCAGGCCACCTCTTTTCCCCCTCCGTTTCCGCCTTGGAAAATCCCGTAAGCGCCTCCCACTCCGAATTCACCAGTGAGATGGCCGTGTCTTCTTCGGTAACGGCTATGGCCGTACCAGCATTTTCGAAAATGGCCCTGTATTTCTCCTCAGACACCCTCAGGGCTTTTTCAGCCAACTTGCGCTTTGTTATGTCCTTTACAAGCATCGTGTAATAAGTGTTGCCGTCAGCCTGCCAGCTTGAAAACGAGACTTCCATGGGAAACTCAAGCCCGTTTTTCCTTTTGCCGGCAAGCTCAACCGACTTCCCCAAAACCCCTTTTCCGAAACACGCCCTGGCGCATTTGAATTCGCCCCCATGCTCAGCTTCCCGATTGCCTGAAATCAGGCTTTCGGCATAATTGCCCACCAGTTCTTCGCATTTGTAACCGAAAATTTCCTGGGCCGCATGGTTGCAGGAAATTATTTTGCAGCTGGAGTCGATCGTTATCACGGCATCAACAACCGACTCTATCAGGCTGTTAAACCTCTGCTCAAAACTATCTGTTTTTAAGGTATTTTTCCCCTTTTCCCGAAACTCGTCCACCATTCCGCTCCCCTTAAAAAAAATCACCTGGCAGCCCGTCTGCGCCATCAAATGCCAACGTCTGTATTCTTATCGAATTTTCAACTGGAAAACTTTATTAATTTGAAAAAAGACAGGCTGGCAAAAAGTAAGGTGTAAGTAAGCTTGCTGGATTTTGAAGAGGCGAAATGGCGGGGCGAACGGGGCTCGAACCACTTCAATCTACAAGATAACTTACTTGATTTAATTAGTTATTTTTAGTTCTTTTTCCACCAGAGACAGTCGGATTGTTGCTCAAGGATAAATTTTGGACGGCTATTTTCATTGTCAATGCTCTCGTGGGAATCTGGCGTCCCTGGCAAGCATCTCCTCTTATTCACTTGTCATATCAAATGCTTCGGCCCCAAAATACCGGCGCTGGAACCAGAACGCCACGTTCACAAGCCCTATCATCACCGGCACCTCCACCAATGGGCCAATGACAGCGGCAAAAGCAGCCCCGGAGTTGAGGCCGAAGACGGCCACTGCCACGGCGATGGCAAGTTCGAAGTTGTTGCTGGCCGCTGTGAAGGCCAGCGTCGTGGTCTTCGAGTAGTCGGCGCCGAGCTTTTTGCCCATCCAGAAGGAGACGAGGAACATCACAATGAAATAGACAATAAGCGGGATGGCGATCCGTACCACATCCAGCGGTAATTGCACGATCAGGTTCCCCTTGAGGCTGAACATGACGACGACGGTGAAGAGCAGCGCTATAAGGGTGATCGGGCCGATACGGGGCACCACCTCCCGGTGGTAGCGTTCCACTCCCATCGCCTTTACGCCAATAAAACGTGTGAGCGCCCCTCCGGTGAAGGGGATGCCTAGATAGATGAAGACGCTCCCCGCGATCTGACGGATGCTCACATGGACCACGCTGCCGGCCACCCCGAAGATCGGCGGCAGCACCGTTATGAAAAACCAGGCGTAGACACTGTAGAAGAGGACCTGGAAGATGCTGTTGAAGGCAACCAGTCCGGCGGCGTATTCGGTGTTTCCCTTGGCCAGTTCGTTCCAGACGATCACCATGGCGATGCAGCGGGCGAGGCCTATCATTATGAGCCCGACCATATACTCCGGATACCCTCGGAGAAAGATTATTGCAAGGAGGAACATCAGGACAGGCCCTATGACCCAGTTTTGCACCAGCGACAGGCCAAGCACCTTCTTATTATGGAAGACCTCCGGCATCTCCTCATACCTCACCTTGGCGAAAGGAGGATACATCATCAGGATGAGCCCGATGGCTATGGGGATGTTGGTAGTGCCCACCTGGAATTTTTTTATAAGCCCTTCCACCCCGGGGAAGAAATACCCCGCTCCCACCCCGGCCGCCATGGCAAGAAATATCCACAGGGTCAAAAACCTGTCAAGAAAAGATAGTCTTTTAGAGGCGGCCATCCCGCAGCTCCTTTACCAAATTTTCCACCCGCACTTTGATTTCATCCCTTGCCTTTCTGAACTCGTTCGTTATCCCCTCCTCCGGACCTATTGCCGAAACAGGGTCCTCTATGGGCCAGTGCACCCTCTTTATCTGGAGCGGAGTAACCGGGCAGGTCGCCGCGGCATTGCCACAGAGAGTTATCACCATGTCCATCTTCAGAAGAAGCTCCTGGTCTATGCCCTTTGACTCTTGATGGGATATGTCTATGCCTGCCTCCTTCATCACAGCTATCGCCTTGGGATGCACATGTCCGGCGGGATTCACTCCTGCGCTGTGCGCCTCAAGAATTCCCTTGCCAAGCGCCTTGGCTAACCCCTCGGCCATCTGGCTGCGGCAGGTGTTGCCGGTGCATAGAAACATTATCCTGAGCATGTTACCTCCCGCAGCACTGAGCTTTTTTTGCCGCTTTTATCCCGGACTTCTGCGCGAGAAAAGACTCAAGACGCGCCTTGTCTTTGGCGACAGGGTCTTCCGGTATCCTCTCTATGGCTGAGTAAAGGAGGAGCCGCCTGAACATGTCTGTCTCGTTCAGGCTGTAGTGTATCCACTTGCCGTCTTTCCTGTCCCTGATAAGGGCCGCCTCCCTTAGTATCGCCAGGTGAAATGAGACCTTTGGCTGCACCATATCGAGCGCCGCAACCAAATCGCACACACAAAGCTCCCCATGCTCCAGGAGCTTTAAGACCCTTAGCCTTGTCTCATCCGAAAACGCCTTGAATATATTTACCAGCTCTTCCATTTTTTATTCTTCCTCCAGTTTTATGGCGGGAGCCTTTCGCGGCAAAATGCGTGCCCCCTTTTCCTTGAGCCCGTCAAAGAGGCTGTAAAGCACAGGGACATAGACCAGCGTTAAAAACGTGGAGACCATCAGGCCTCCGATGGCGACAATCGCCAGGGGCGAGAGCCTCTCAAGCCCTATCGCCCATTCAAGCGCTATGGGCATCATGCCCACGCTTGTCCCGACAGCCGTCATCAGAATGGGCCTTGTCCTTATCCTGACGCTGCCCGTTATCGCGTCCGTGAGGCTTTCACCCCTGGCGCGCGCCTCCTCAATAAAATCTATAAGCAGGATGGAGTTTTTAACAACAATGCCCGCCAGCAGTATCATCCCCATCATCGAGGGCATGCACTGGTGCTTGCCGGTGATGAGCATCGACCAAAGGGCGCCTATCAGAGCCAGTGGTATGGCGGACATAATCGTGAGCGGATGAATCCACGATTTGAAAGCAGGCACCAGCGAGAAATAAAGGAGTATCAGGCCGATCGCAAGAGCGGATATAAGCCTTCCGAAGGACTCCTTCATCTGCTTCATATCCCCCTCCTGCGTGATGGCATAGCCGGGAGGAAGCTTTAAGCCTTTAAGCGCTTTGCCGATATCGGCGTGGATATGAGATACGGCCGCGGTGCTCCTGTATCCATAGATATCGAGTGTGGGCTGCAGGTACTGTCTCGATATCGAGGTCTGCGTCTTTATCGCGCCAAGCGTCCCAAGCTCCTTGACCGGCACCGCCCCCTTTGGCGTCTGGATGAGCATGGATTCTATGGCCGGGATATCATCCCTGTATTGCGGGGCGTACTGCACCCTTATGAAATAGCCGTCCTGCCCCGTCACCCTGAACACCGATGACGCGCCGCCCCTCACGGCGGCAGCTATCTGCTGCGATATGGTCACAGGGGACATCCCGTATATGGCGGCCTTCTGCATGTCCACCTTGAACGCTACTTCCTTTTTATCGTTTGTCCAGCTCCTTGAGAAACTCGTAAGCCCCTTTACCTGCTTGAGCCTTCCCATCACGTCGCTGCCGATTGAATCGAGGATATCGGGGTCGGGGCCGCTTATCATGATGTCGACGGTCGACTTGATGGAGGACATCGCTGTTGCCCCATAATCAAAAACATCAACGTACTTGAGGCCCGCTATCTTTCCGAATTCGCCTCTCAGGCTGTCCTCTACCTGCCAGATGGATTTTTTCCTGTGAAACCTGTCCATCAGGTGTATTGTGATAGTCCCCTGCTGGGGAATCCTGCCGCTTCCAAAGCTTATAACGCCAGGCTCTGAGCCCACGGTCGTGGAAATCATCTGAACCCCGGGCGTTTTCCTGATCGCGCCCTCCATCTGGTCCAGTATGTTTTCGGTCTCATTAAGCGAGGTGTTCGAGTCGGCCTCGAAATTCACCTTTATAATGCCGGTATCCATGGGTGGCATGAGGTCCCTTCCGACAAGTGGCATCTGCCTCATGCTGAAGACGAGGACAGCAACGGCCCCGATAATAAAAAGCGCCCTGTGATTGAGCGCGGTTCCCAGTATGCCCACGAAGAAATCCCTTATCGGGGAGATAGTGTATCTATCGAAGAGCTGGACCAGTTTTTCAATCCGGTTCTTCTTCGCCTCGGCCCTCAATATCAGGGGGGCAAAGAGCGGAATGACCGTCACCGACACGATATAGGAAGCGGCCATGGCGATTATGAGTGTCACGGAGAGCGGCCTCAGTATCGTCTGGACAAAGCCCCCTATAAAGACAATGGGGACAAGCACCATTATGGTCGCGTAAGTGCCGGAGAATATGGCAAGCATCACCTCGTCCGTTCCGCCAAACACAGCGGTCTTCAAATCGTCCTTGCCCTGATGATATCTTCGCTCGATGTTCTCCAGCACCACTATGGCATCATCAAGGAGCATGCCCACGGCAAGTATGATGGCGGTGAGCGTTACCATATTGAACTCGGCCCCAATAATGTACATTACGGCGAACGTCAGCAGATAGGTAAAAGGGATCGAGACAGCCGCTATAATCATCCCCCGGATGTCGGCCAGGAAAAGGAAAATGACGATGACCGTCATGATTATCGCGTCCCTCAGGGCATCAATCATATTGCTCACACTTTTTTCGATGAGTTCCTTCTGGGTGTCGGCAATCTCGAAATTTATCATCGGGTATTTGGATTTGAGCCCCGGGAGAGCCTTTTCGACCGCCTTTATGGTGTCCATGTCGTGGCCCGCGTGAGAGCGGAGGATGCTAACGCCGATGGCGGGCTTCCCGTTGCCATGATAAAAAGACTGCCTTTCCTGATGTGATGGGATTATGCCGGCCACATCCCTCAGATGGACGTCCCCGTTTCCAAGATGGGCGATTACGATATTTCCGGCATCCTCTTTTTTCGTCAGCTCGCCCTGGGTCTTGAGGATATACTGGTCCTTGTCCTTTATTATGAGCCCGTCAGGGATGTTCAGGTTCTGGCCCGCTATGGCCGTAATCACCTGGGTAATGTTTATTCCGTAGCTGTTAAGGCGCCCGCTGTCCACCGCCACGGTAAGCTCCGGGTTATAGCCGCCGAACACCTCGACATTGGCGACATCCTTGACCCTCAGAAGGTCTTCCTTTATGTCGTTGCCGGCAAGCTGCCTTATCTTTGCCAGGTCGTAGGGGGAGCCCGTTTTGGGGGTTAATGACAGGATAAGGTCGGGCTGGGTGGCCTTGCTTATCTTGAATATCTGGGGCGGCCTTATATCGGGCGGCAATTGCCCCTCCACCTTTTTTAACGCGGTCTGCACGTCCATTGCCGCGGCATCCAGCCCCTTCGTGTATTCGAACTCCGCCGTGATTGCAGTCATCTCGTCTTTCGTGGAGGAGGACACCTTCCTTAGCTGGTCAAGGGTATTTAGTTCTTTTTCTACCGGCCTTGTCACTTTGTCTTCGACGTCCTTTGCGGATGCGCCGGGGTAAGCAACAAGCACCGCCACCTGGGGATAATCACTGTCGGGGAAAAGATTAACGGGCAGCTTCCTGAACCCGATGAACCCTACCACGGCCAAGAGAAATATGACCGAGGTTATAAGATAGGGCCTTTTAAGGTATCTCTCGGTAAATTTCATCTCTCAGCCGCCTGCTTCCGTGGGACCACCGTCATGCCATCAGATAGCCTCAGGAGTTTCCCCTCGTCCCCGGTCGCAACCGTGTCGCCGTTTTTAAGGCCGCCCTTTACAGCCGCATAATCACCGTTTTTACCCGCTATACTGACTCTCAAAACCTTGATTTTTCCGTCCTCAATTTTGTACGCGAAACTGCCGCCCTGATCTTCAAGAAGGGCGCTAAGGGGGATTATTACGGCCCTGTTTATTCTGCCGGTTATAACGTCCACATCGACCGTCCCTCCCGACGGAATGTCGAAAGGCCGCTTTTGGGTGTCTATCTCGATGGTCCCCAAAGTCCCTGCTTCTACAGCCGGATACACCCTGCTGATGACAGCCTCAAGCATGGCGCTTCCATCTGAAAGGACGACCCTGCCCCCTCTTTTCATAAGGGGCATCTCCGTCTGGGGTATCTGGACTGCGACCTTGAAACCATGAGTGCACTCAACCTTCAGCACCGGCTTGCCTGGGACAGCAAGGTCTCCGGGTTCTTCGAGTCTTCTGGCCACAACACCGTCAATAGGGGAGCGGAGCCTGGTGTAGGACGTTTCGACAGACACGGCCCTGTAAATATTCCTTAACATCTTTATCTTGTCCTCAAGACTTTCAACCTGTGCGCAGGCTGAATCTCTCTGGGCCTTTGATCGCTGAAGGGTCTCAAGCGATATGGCCCCCGCCTTATAGAGCATATCGTCGCGCTCGTAGACCGCCTGCTGGGTCTCGTAGACGCTTTTCGCGCCTGAAAGCTGGGATTTGGCCTCCGGTACCTCAAGGGCCTGGGCCGCCTCCTTTTCCTTTAGCTGCCTGTCGTCTATGGTAACAAGGAGCTGCCCCTTATGGACCATGTCACCTTCCCTGGCGTTTACCGTCAGGATGTTGCCGGTAATCCTTGGAGATATGCCGGCATAATTAAGGGGCTCTATCGTGCCTATATAGCGCGAGGAGATATCGAGGCTGCCTTCCTTTGCGGCGACGGCGTCAACCGGCAACGGGTATGAGGCCGCCACCGGAGTCCTTGCTATGGCCTCTTTCTTCTTTTTTATGACCATGACGGCCCCGGCGATTAACACTATTGCTATAACGATTGCGATAATCTTTTTCACCTTTTCACCTCTATGGTCCCGGTCGCCCTCTTGAATTCGGTGATGGCCGCGTTGTAATCGTAGAGCGCCTGGTAATAATTTGCCTGCGCAAGGCTCAGGGCCGACTCGGAGAGCAGCACGTCCGTGATCGTCCCGGCCCCGGTCTTGTATTTCAGTCCCTCTATCCTCAAAGTCTCAGCGGACTGCGCCAGCGCCTTGTCGGCCAGAGTGAACCTGTTTTCCGCCTCCCGGAACAGGGACAAGGCGTCCTCCGCCTCCCTTTTCGCCCTTAATTCCGTAAGCTTCAGGTCTTCCTGCGCCTTGCTGTAAAGCGCCCTTTCCCTGCCAATCCCGGAAGATATAATGCCCGCGTCAAATATATTTACCGAAACGATGGCCCCGGCCTCCCATACCTCTTCCCTATCGCTAAATCCCGCGCCGGCGCGGTTGCCGTAATCTCCAATCAGAGAAAGGGATGGGTATCTTTTCCCGGATGCAATGGCCACACGCGCCTTTTCCTGTTCCACCTTTTTTCCGGCCGCAACCACGTCCGGTCTCATCATTACAAGTTTGCCGACATCATCGGGGCTCACGCTCTCCCGCCTGGTCAAACTCCCGGAGACATCCCTGACCCGGCTTTCATCGACACCCATCAGGAACGCCAGCGCGTCCCTCGTGCGGTTTATCGCCTCTTCCGTTCTTACGAGATTCTGCTTCTCCGATGCCAGCTGGACTTCCACCCTCAGAAGCTCGACATTGGCCGCCCTTCCGGCTTTAACCAGGAGTTCCGTGTTGTCCCTCTGTCTCTCAAGCGCCTGGACAGAATAAACATTGGCCTTTCTTAACTCCTTGAGCTGCAACAGTTTGTTAAATGTGTTCGTAACATTCGCAATTAAGTCCTGAACGGTGAAATCCCTTCTTGATGACTGTATGTCATTTTCCAATTCGGATACTTTTACCTGGCCAGAAAGCCTCCCTCCGGCGTAGATAGGCATGCTCAAGACCGCGCTCCATGAATAGACCTCATCACTGAACTTTGCGGGGATGGTTATGCTCTGCGCCGGGATATATGGAATGTTCCTGTTTTCCTTTAAATACGCGGCATTAAGGTCAACTCTTGGAAACATCGCGCCCTTCGCGCCTTTTATGGACTCTTTTGCCGCCTCAATATCGAACTCGGAGGATTTTATCAGCGGGCTTTGCGCGAGCGCGGTGTCAACGCATTCTTTGAGCGTAAGCTCTCTATCGCCAGCTGAGGAAACGGACGCAAGAAGCAGAACAAGTAAAGCTGTTAAAAGCAAAAACCTGAAAGATGCCCTCACCTGATCTCCTCTTTTATCAGGGCCTTTACCTTTTCGAGCGTAGGGAGGGGCTTGCCCGAGTGTTTCAGCTTTCCGCCTACGACGAGCCCTGGAGTGCTCATCGTATACTTCATGATCTCCGCTATATCCGTGATCTTTTCCACCTTCACGTCAACGCCGATCTCTTTTATTGCCTTCCTCGCCAGTTCCTCCATCTTTTGGCAATTCGGGCATCCCGGCCCCAACACCTTGATCTCCATATTATTCTCCTTTCCCGGTTTCATAAAATCGCATTAAAAAGAAATCCCACCGCAATAATGGTCACAGTCATAATCCCTGCAAACACAACAAGGAGCTTTACTTTCAACACCTTCCGGAGTATTATCATCTCCGGCAGGGACAGGGCAGTAACTGACATCATAAAAGCAAGGACAGTCCCCATGCTAAGCCCCTTTTCCATCAGGGCGTAAACTATCGGAATGATCCCCGCGGCATTGGAATAAAGGGGCACGCCCAGCGCCACGGCAACAGGCACCGCGAACGGATTTTGCGGCCCCGCGTACCTTACGAGGAAATCCTGGGGCACATATCCGTGGATGAACCCTCCTATGCCTATGGCGATAAGGACAAAGAGCCACACCCTTTTGAGGATGTCCGCCGTGTTCCACCTTGCGTACTGGAGTCTCTCCCTTAATGTTTTTTTTGCAACCTCAAGAGTTTCCGCCAAGTGGAGATTGTAGACGTATTCCTCCACCCATTTTTCAAGCTTGAGCTTGCCTATGATGAATCCGCCTAGCATCGCCACCAGAAGCCCGGCGCTTATGTAAATGGCAGCCACCCGCCAGCCGAAAAGCCCCCACAAAAGCACGACCGCCACCTCGTTCACCATAGGGGAGGATATCAGGAAAGAGAAAGTGACCCCGAGGGGGACCCCCGCCTCCACAAACCCGATAAACAGGGGGCAGGCGGAGCAGGAGCAAAAAGGGGTGACAATCCCCAGAAGAGCGGCCATGATATTACCCATAAACTCTTTCTTATGGGAAAGCATTTTTTTCGTGCGTTCAGGCGGGAAATAGCTCCTTATTATGGAGACGGCGAATATTATAATGGAGAGCAGCAGGAATATCTTTACCGTGTCATGGACAAAGAATTCTAAGGCATCAGCAAGATGGGAGCCATGCGCAAGCCCCAGGACGCCATAAGTCACATATGATGCAAGCCAGCCTAACAAGTGGCCCTCCTTCTGAAATAGAATATATAAAAATATTTATATTCTTGTCAAGAAAAAATTTAGGTTGAAACCATCTCACGAGATCCCTAGTACAATTTTTCCAGTCCTTTCCCACGGGCTCGGCGTGAGGAAAAAGCGGTTAACCTTTTGGGCTTACCGAGTCCCATGGTCTGCGCTGCCGGAGAAAAGGAAAATCTGGCTCCAGAGACAGCATTTTTGGCATGATGAGAAAGCCAAGTTGCTGATTTTTAAGAAAAGTTATGGCGGGGTGGACGGGGCTCGAACCCGCGACCTCCGGCGTGACAGGCCGGCGTTCTAACCAGCTGAACTACCACCCCTGCGGGGAGAAAAAAACAAAACAAAAAACCTGATGGTAGGCGGAACAGGTTTCGAACCTGTGACCTCAGCCTTGTAAGGGCTGCGCTCTCCCAGCTGAGCTATCCGCCCGCATAGGGATTTATATTTAACCTTAGAACAGGCCGGTTTGTCAATCCGGAAACCGCTTCAATATGCTGGTAATTTTACCGCCGGACGCCCGCATCCCTCGCAACACAAAGAAACAGCCGGTGCTCCGGGGCCCTGCGCCCGGTGTGCTGAGAAAAACCTAGTATTCTATTCCAGGCCTGGCCTTTATCCCCAATTGCAGGGGGTGTTTTACGGCCTTCATCTCGGTGACATAATCGGCGGCCTCGATAAGTCCGCGAGTGGCGTTTCTGCCCGTAAGCACAAGCTCCACATTTTCCGGCTTTTCCTTTACGAACCGCAGCGCCTCCTCTTCGGACACGATGCCGCGGGAAACGAGGTTGTTGAACTCGTCCAGGATTACAATGTCATAGCCCGGCATAAGGGCCTCTATCTCCTTGAGGGCCTCCGAGGCCTTGCGCATAAGCTGTTTTTTGTCGGCATCGGGATGAAAAAAGGGGGACAGCACCTCGCTGTACTGAAAAATCCGCACGGAAAGGCCCTCAAGGACATCCAGTTCGTTTGCCGCGGGCGGGGCCGACTTCATGAACTGGGCAAAAAATACCTTCATCCCCTTGCTCTTAGCCCGTACGGCAAGGCCCACCGCGGCAGTAGTCTTACCCTTCCCTTCCCCTGTATATATGTGGACCAGACCTTTTTGCATGAATTTGGAATTATAACAGAGGAGGCCAGGGTTTTCCGCCCTTAACGGCCGGGAAAAAACTCCCTGACGGCCCCGGTTATGTACCGGACATCCTCCACTTTCATGAAGGGGCCTATGGGCAGGCACAAGACTTCCTTGACGGCCTGTTCGCTTTCATCGAGGCGGAAGGGCAACTCGCACCTCCCGTGGAATGCCTTCATCTTGTGAAGCGGCACGGGATAAAAGACGCTGGTAGCCACGCCTTTGCCCGCGAGGAATTTCTGCAGGTCGTCCCTTGCCCCGTCCCTTTGCGGGCCCTTCACCCGCACCGCATACTGATGGAATACGCGATGCGCACCGGCCATCTGATAAGGGAGGTCAAGTTCCTGTATTCCGGCCAGGCCGTTCGTGTATTCAGCGGCCACGAACCGCCTTCCCTCGTTCATCTCGTCAATGCGCCTCAATTTCGCAAGCAGGACGGCGGCCTGGATGGTGTCCATCCGGGCGTTATAGCCTATGTGCTCCACATTGTATTTGTCCCGCGCGCCGTGTCTACGCAGCATCCGGGCAAGCTCTGCGGCCTCATCGTCGTTTGTGGTGAGCATGCCGGCGTCGCCGAATCCGGCAAGGTTGCCCGATGCGGAAAAGCTGAATGCCCCCAAATTGCCGATGGAACCAAGCTTCCGGTCGTAAAACGACCCGCCAAAGGCCTGGGCAGCGTCTTCCAGCACGAAAAGCTCATACTCGCCCGCAAGCTGCATGACAGCGTCCATATCGCACGGATTGCCATACAGATGGACCGCCATCACGCCTGCAACCCCCGAGGAGTTCACCTGAAGATATGCACGCAGCTTGTCAGAGTCCATGTTGAAGGTGTAGGGGTCTATGTCCATGAAGACGGGAGTTGCGCCGGAGCGGAGTATCGCGCCGCCTGTGGCCGTTGCGGCAAACGCTGTTGTCACGATCTTGTCCGCCCTGCCGAAATATTCCTTGCCCCTCAATTTTATGGCCATCGCCCTGAGCCCGATTGCAAGCGCATCCGTGCCCGATGAAAGGCCTACGGCATGCCTTACCCCTATGTATTCAGCCACACGGCTTTCAAGCTCCTTCACCTCAGGCCCAAGTATCCATTCCTGCCTGGCAAGACATCCGCTCAATGCCGAATCTATATCGTCCTTCAGGTATCCGTATTCCAGCTTAAGGTCGAGCATCGGGATTTTCATGCCTGTGTTTTTTTCCTGCTCGGCCGTCTTCATATCGTAATAAAGCGTATCAGCAAAAGGCAGGGCGCGCAACCGCGGCCTTTTTGTTTTTGGATATGGAATTATTGAAAAAATTCAAAAGGACTATTGAAAACCCGGAGGGGCACTGGGGCTTTTTTCTTTAATGCGGGGCCGTGGGGCTAAGCCCCACGTTCAGGGCTGGATTTGTGCCACCCCCACCCTCAGACAGCCCCGCTATTGTCCGCCCTTCCCGGAAAAAGCGAAATGGAAAGCCTGTTCCTGGCTTTTTTATAAAATACGGCCATAAGCGTGCCCGCGAACACGAACCCGAAGAACATCGCTATGCAAATCCCGACTGCCGCGAACCTCTCCTCTCCCGTGTGCTTGTTCAGCAGGTAATAGGCGAAGGCGCCCCAGCAGAGGAGGCCAACTGTTATGCCCTCTATGAAAGGGTGCCGTATGGCCCCCCTTACACGGTGGAAAAACGCGAAATAGGCCAGCAGCGGGGCAACGCTCAGGACTATAGCCAGCATGGGGATGGTAAGCCACAAAACAAGCATGCAAGCCATATGCGGACCTCTCTTTTCGGGTGTTTCTCTGGTTTCAAGTTACACGAAACACAAAGGGATTTCCAGTTGAAGTTGTGGTAACCAACTGCGCTGATTTCTACAGGTTGAGACTAATTGGAACGCCTTTGCAACCGCGCATCAGCTTCCCTGCGGCTTGCCGCAGGGAAGATCAATACCCCCTGCAGGAATCGAACCTGCGACACCAGGTTTAGGAAACCTGTGCTCTATCCTACTGAGCTAAGGGGGCTGCATTAATGATAACAGAACCAAGGCCCGCAAGTCCATATGCATCCCAACTGCCCGATAAATAAATTATTTACGGCCCACGGCATTAAGCCTCTCAAATTGTAATTTTATTTTTCCTTGACATGACGGTATTAATTGATGTATAAAAAATCGTTATGCCAATTTATGGCCTATCTCAATACGTTCCGATACTGATCTTGATGATTATAGCCCTCGCTTTTGGGCTCGGTTCGCTTCTGGTCGGGATGCTTGTGAGGCCCAGAAGGCCGTACCGTGAAAAGCTCCTGCCTTACGAATCAGGGAACCCCCCGATAGGGGAGCCCCGCGTCAGATTTTCGGTCAAGTTCTACATAATCGCCATGCTGTTTGTCGTCTTCGATGTGGAAGCGATTTTCCTATACCCGTGGGCAGTCACTTTCGACAAGATCGGGCTTTACGCCTTCGTGGAAATGGTGCTCTTTATAATCATCCTACTTGTGGGGTATATCTATGCATGGAAAAAAGATGCCTTCCGCTGGGACGAGTGACCAGAGGATAATAACCGGCAACTCCGGGGTGGTTGAGCTTGAAAAAGGGCTCAAGGTCATCCCCGGCGCAAATACAATGATAGCTTCTCTGGACTGGCTCGTGAACTGGGGCAGGCGGTCCTCGTTGTGGCCGATGACCTTCGGACTGGCCTGCTGCGCCATAGAGATGATGACGACCGGCTCTTCCCATTACGATCTGGACAGGCTTGGCGTCATATTCAGGGGATCGCCCAGACAGGCGGACTTCGTGATAATCGCCGGCACCGTCACCAAGAAGATGGCCCCGATAGTGAGAAGGGTTTACGACCAGATGCCGGAACCCAGATACGTCATAGCCATGGGGAGCTGCGCCTGTTCCGGCGGGATATTCAACTCTTACAGCACCGTCCAGGGAGTGGACAACTTCCTTCCCGTGGACGTGTACATCCCCGGCTGCCCGCCAAGGCCCGAGGCCCTTATCGACGGAATAGTAAAACTCCAGGAAAAGATTAAAAAGGAGCATCTCAGGTGGAGCCCCTTCAAATAACCGAAAAGATAAAAGAGGCGTTTCCGGCGGAAGTGCTGGATGTAACGGAGTTCAGGGGACAGGTGTCGGTGCACCTGAAAAGGGAAAAGGTGCTTGACATCTGCCGTTTCCTGCACGACACGCCTGAACTGGCAATGGACTACCTCATGGACCTCTGCGGGGTCGATTACCTTGGCAAAAGGGACGACGGCAGCCGCTTCGAAGTCGTTTACCACCTTTACTCGATGGAGCACAGGCATATGCTCCGCCTGCGCGTCAGGGTGCCTGGAAGCGACCCGAAAATAGCCAGTGTGATGCCTGTATGGAAGGGCGTGAACTGGCACGAACGGGAGTGCTTCGACATGTTCGGAATAGTCTTTGAAGGCCATCCCGACCTGCGGAGGATACTGCTCCCGGAGGACTGGGAAGGCCATCCGCTGAGAAAAGACTACCCGGTGCAGGGGCGTTCCGGAGACGAGGAATGGCGCGGCTTCAAGGAAGTCCTGGAGATATCGGAAAAACTCAAGGAGTTCGAATGGGAGAGATAGAGGAAAAGGACATAGACCAGGGGAAGAAGCTGGGCACCCAGGAGCTTACCCTGAGCATGGGGCCGCAGCACCCCGCCACACACGGAGTCCTGAGGCTCGTGCTGGAGCTTGACGGCGAGACCGTCACCAAGTGCACCCCTTATGTGGGCTATCTTCACAGGGGGGTGGAGAAACTCGGAGAAAACAAGACATACTTCTCGGCCCTGCCGCTCACGGACAGGCTGGACTATATATCCTCGATGTCCAACAACGTGGCCTACGTGGTCGCCGTTGAAAGGCTCTTCGGAATCGAGGCCCCCGAAAGGGCAAAATACCTCCGCACGATAATGTCGGAGATGACAAGGATATCAAGCCATATCATATGGCTTGGCACCCACGCCCTGGACATCGGCGCGATGACAGTCTTCCTCTACTCCTTCAGGGAAAGGGAATGGCTGCTGGATCTCTTCGAGCAGGCCTGCGGAGCGAGGCTCACGGTGAGCTACCCGCGCATCGGCGGCGTCAGGAACGATGTCTCGAAGGAGTGGCTGGACAGCCTCTACCGCTTTACCCAGGAGTTCCCCGCAAGGGTTGACGAATACGAGACCCTCATAGACCAGAACCGCATCTGGCTCCAGAGGACCAAGGGCATCGGCGTCATCTCCGCGGAGGAGGCCATAAACTGGGGCCTCACCGGAGGCACGCTGAGGGGTTCGGGCGTGAACTATGACGTAAGGAAGGCGTTCCCGTACGACGCCTACGACAAGGTGGAATTCGAGGTCCCCCTTGGCAGCGCGGGCGACGTTTATGACAGGTACCGCGTGAGGATGGGGGAACTGAGGCAGGCCAACCGCATCATCAAACAGTGCATAGAGCAGATGCCGGACGGCCCCGTGCTTGCCCCGGACGCGCCGAAGTTCATACTGCCCGCGAAGGAAAACCTTTTCAAGAACATGGAGTCCCTTATACATCACTTCGTGCTGCTTACCAAGGGGCCTTTGACGGCCCCGGCGGGCGAGATATATTCGGCCGCCGAGGTGCCCAAGGGCGAGCTTGGCTTCTATATAGTCAGCGACGGGACCGGAAAGCCTTACAGGATGAGGGTGAGGGCACCCTCCTTTATCCACGCCTCGGTGCTGCCCAGGCTCTGCGAGGGCGGTCTTGTAGCGGACGTTATTGCCAATATCGGCACAATCGACATAGTGCTTGGAGAATGCGACAGATGAGTTTTTTTAGCGACAAGGCGTTAAAAGAGCTTGACGAGATAAAGAAGAGATATCCCACGAGAAGGGCCGCCGCCCTGCCCGCGCTCTACGTGGCGCAGAAGGAGTTCGGGTGGCTCTCCCCGGAGGCGATAGACGCCGTAGCCAGGCACCTCACGCTGCCTCCGGCCGTAGTAAAGGGCACGGCGACGTTTTACTCCATGTACAAGCACAGGCAGGTTGGAAGACACCTCATACAGGTGTGCACCAATGTCTCCTGCATGATATTCGGGGCGGAAAACCTCCTCGGCCTCCTGGAAGAGAAATACGGGGTCACCCCCGGCGGCACAAGCCCCGACGGAAGGTTTTCGCTGGTAATCATGGAGTGCATAGGGGCCTGCGACAAGGCACCGGCAATGCTCGTGGACGAGGACTTCCATTCGGACCTGACCAGAAACGGCATCATAAATATCCTGGAGAGCTATAAATAAAAAAATGGAATACCTGCTCAGGAACATAGACAGCCCCAACTCGGCGGAGATAACGGAATACGAGAAGGCGGGCGGCTACGAGGGCCTTAAAAAGGCCCTGAAGATTGACCCCAAGGACCTGATCGAGCTGGTTAAGAAGTCCGGCCTCAGGGGGCGCGGCGGCGCGGGCTTCCCGACAGGGATGAAATGGATGTTCGCCTCGGCCGACCCCAAGTTCCCCAAATACCTTGTCTGCAACGCAGACGAAGGGGAGCCCGGCACATTCAAGGACAGGCCGATACTGGAGAAAAACCCGCATCTGCTCATAGAGGGCATGGCTATTTCCGCCCACGCGTTGAAGTCCGAAAAGGGATACATATATCTTAGGGGCGAGTACCCATATGCAAAGACGGTGCTGGAGAAGGCCATTGCCCAGGCATACAAAAGGGGTTATCTGGGGGCTGACATCCTGGGCTCCGGCATAAAGTTCGACCTCTCGGTGCACCAGGGGGCCGGCGCGTACATATGCGGCGAGGAGACCGCCCTCATAGATTCCATAGAAGGCAGGAGGGGGCAGCCAAGGATAAAACCGCCCTTCCCTGTCAGCGTCGGGCTTTTCGGAAAACCGACCATAGTGAACAATGTCGAGACACTTTCCAACCTGCCCTTCATAGTAGAGGTGGGGGCTGAGGCGTACTCGAAGATAGGCAACCCCGAGTGCCCGGGCAACAAGCTGTTCTGCATAAGCGGGCACGTCGCCAAACCAGGCGTTTATGAACTGCCGATGGGCACTACCCTCAGAGACATCATATACGGCCATGCCGGAGGGATAAAGAACGGGAAGGCGCTGAAAGCGGTGATCCCGGGCGGCATATCGACCCCCGTGTTCCCGCCGGACAAGCTCGACTGCCCCATGGATTTTGTCTCCGTCCCCAAGTTCGGCAGCATGCTGGGCTCCGGCGCGGTGATAGTCTTCGACGAGACAACCTGCCTTGTAAGGGTTACCTGGAGGGCGCTGAAATTTTTCGAGCACGAGTCCTGCGGCAAGTGCACCCCTTGCAGGGAAGGCACAGGCTGGCTCAGGACGGTGCTTGAGAGGATAGAGAACGGCCAGGGGCGTCCCGGAGACGTTGAACTCCTGGAGGACATATCGAAAAACATCGCGGGCAAGACCCTTTGTCCTCTTGGAGACGGAGCGGCTTCCGTCGTCATGAATTTCATAAAACACTTCAGGGGGGAGTTTGAGGGGCATTTGAAAGGCGGATGCACCTTTAATGCACCCGAATTCAGACAGGCATGATAACCGTAACCATAAACCATAAGAAGATCGAGCTTGAAGAGCCCCTGACCATTCTGGAGGCGGCTAAACTAAACGGCATTCACATCCCCACATTCTGCCACCACCCGGTGCTTGAGCTCTGGGGCGGTTGCAGGCTTTGCCTGGTGGAGATAGAGAAAATGCCAAGGCTCCAGACCGCCTGCACCGTAAGGGTGACCGACGGCATGGCCGTCTATACCGAAAGCCCCAAGGTGGTCGAGGCAAGGAAGGCTGTAATAGAATTCCTCCTCATAAACCATCCTCTCCAGTGCCCCGTGTGTGACAAGGCGGGCGAGTGCGACTTGCAGGACCTGACCGTGAAATACGGTGCGGCGGCAGGCAGGTTCGAGGAAGGCAAGAGGACGTTCCCCGAGAACGTGGACGACCCGATAATCGTCCGCAACATGGAGCGCTGCATCCTTTGCACGCGGTGCGTGAGGATGTGCGACGGCGTGCAGGGCGCTTCGGCAATCGCGGTTACCGCAAGGGGGAACAGGTCCCGCATAGAGCCGGTCTCCGGCGGCAGGTACAACTGCGAATACTGCGGCAACTGCCTCAGCGTCTGCCCTGTCGGGGCGGTAATGTCAAAGCTCCACAGGTATTCATACAGGCCGTGGCAGATGGACAGGACCGTCCAGACCGTTTGCGGCTACTGCGGCGTGGGCTGCACGCTCAACCTCGAAGTCAGGGACGAGACCATAAAGAAGTCGGTCCCTGTGTTCGGCAAGGGCGTGAACAAGGGCCTCCTTTGCAGCCGCGGGCGTTTTGGCTACGAGTTCACCGGAAGCGAGGAAAGGCTCACCACCCCGCTCGTAAAAAGGAACGGCCAGCTTGAGCCCGCAAGCTGGGACGAGGCGCTTGACCTCGTCGCCAGAAGGTTTGGCGAGATAAAGGGCGCTCACGGGGGGGCGTCAATAGGGGCAATTGCCTCCGCCAGGTGCACCAACGAGGAGAATTATCTCCTCCAGAAGCTCATGAGGGCCGGGCTGCAATCGAACAACATAGACTCCATCGCGAGGATGGGGCTCCTGCCGGCGCAGAGACTGCTTGAGGAGTACCTTGGGCAGGGCGCGGCGGCAAATATAATCGCAGGTATCACCCGCTCCGAGGCAGTCGTTGTTATAGCCGGAGACCCGACGCGCGTGAACCCCGTTATGGGGCTCCAGGTGAGGGCCGCGGCAAAGGCCGGTAAGAAGGTGATAACTATAGGGTTTGCGCCGGGGCTCAGGAAGCACAAGACGGGCGCTCTCGCCCCTTATCCGGGCGAAGAGGGGCCGGTTGTCGCGGCGCTTCTCAGGGAGCTTGCAGGCCATGCGATGCCTGGCGAGAACAAGGATTCCGAGCAGGCCATAAAGGGATGGGAGCTTCCGGAGGCATCCTCGGTGGAAAAAAGGACGGGCGTTGCCGCCTCGGAGATAGCCGCGGTTGCGGAGATGCTTAAAGGTGTGCCATCTTCGAGCATAATCGTGGGCAGGGAATTCGCGGCAAACGGCTCCGGCAAGCGCAACATGGCTTTGCTGGCGGCGCTTAGCTACGTCCTCAACGGAAGGGTGTTCCTCATGTCCGAGAGGCCCAACGAGCAGGGCCTCATAGAGATGGGCTGCTCTCCCGACATGCTGCCCGGCGAAAGGCCGCTTGAGCTTGAGAGCTTCAGGAAGAGATACGAGGAGATATGGGGCGTTGCCCTGAACCCGGAAAAGGGCCTCACACTCATGGAGATGATAGAGGCGGCGGGAAGCAGGATAAAGGCGCTCTACATAATGGGGGAAAACCCCGTATACAACCTGCCCGGCGGGAAATCCGTCAAGGACGCGCTCGGCAGACTTGACTTCCTCGTAGTGCAGGACATATTCATGACGGAGACGGCCGCCATGGCCGATGTGGTGTTGCCTGCCCTGGGCTGGGCGGAAAAGGAAGGCACTTACATAAACCTCGAAAAAAGGATGCAGGTCCTGAAGAAGGCGCTTAACAAAAACGGCATGGAGGACTGGAAGATACTGGCCGGCATCGGCAAGAGGCTTTCATTGAAGATGCCCTTCGAAAGCGCTGCCGATATCATGAAGGAGATAGCCCACGTCTCGCATATCCACGCCGGACTCGACTACGCCGAAGTAGACGAAGGACTTCTCTGGCCTTACAAGGGCGAGCCGCTGAGGACTGGCGGAAAGCTCCCCTCCGCGCTTCCCGCGGCAGGTTTTGACGCGGAGGCCCCCGGAGTTTTAAAATTAATGATTGACAAGCCGCTTTTCCACTCCGGCACGATCAGCAGGTATTCCAAGGCTCTTCTAAGCATATCAGGCGGGCCGGTTGCAAGGGTCTGCGCCAGGACCGGAGCCGGGCTGGGGCTGGAAGACGGCTGCACAGCAAGGATTTCGACTGACAACGGCAGCATTACCCTGAATGTGAAATTCGACGAGGATGCCCCCGAAGGCGTCCTGCTCCTGGGGAACAACTTCAAGGATGCGGGCGCGATGGGGCTCATGGGATACAGGCTGGAACCGGAGACCAAAATACCCGTCATCGAGCCGGCTAAAAACCTCAAGGTGGAGAGGATATGAACGTATTCGCTGAGATATTCAGACCCGGCATAATGGACTTTCTGATACAGACCGGCATCGTCCTTGTAAAGGCGGTCATCGTTGTCGGCGTCCTCATGCTGCACGTAACATATGCGACGTATTTTGAAAGGAAAAGCATAGGGCACATGCAGGTGAGGCTCGGCCCCATGGCGGTAGGCCCGCACGGGCTGCTTCAGCCGATAGCGGACTTCATAAAGCTCTTCTTCAAGGAAGACATAATACCCGCACAGGCCGACAAGCCGATATTCTTCGTTGCGCCGGTAATATCGATATTCGCGGGCATGACGGCCATATCGGTCATCCCGTTCTTCAACGGGTTCGTTATCGCCAACATCAACATAGGGCTCCTGTTCGTCCTGGCAATGTCCTCGCTTGGAGCGTACGGCATTATCATGGCCGGGTGGTCCTCGAACTCGAAATACTCCTTCCTCGGCGGCCTCAGGTCCTCGGCCCAGGTAGTGAGCTACGAGATAGCGATGGGGCTCTCTTTGGTGGGCGTGATGATGATGGCGGGCTCCCTTAACCTGACAGACATAGTGAAGGCGCAGGAGCAGTATCCGCTGGGGTTCTTCTGGCCTCAGGCGCTCGGTTTCTTCGTCTTCCTGGTGGCGGCCTTCGCGGAGACCAACAGGACCCCGTTCGACCTGCCCGAGGCGGAGAGCGAACTGGTTGCGGGGTACTTCACCGAATACAGCGGGATGCGCTTCGCGCTCTTTTATGTCGCGGAATATATCGGGATGATAATGATGTCGCTCATCGCGATAACGTGCTTCCTGGGCGGCTGGAACGGCCCGTTTGCAATCCCGTATGTCCCGTTTGCGTGGCTGCTGATCAAGCTCTACTGCTTCATATTCCTCTTCTACTGGGTAAGGGCCACGGTCCCCCGGTACAGGTATGACCAGCTTATGAGCCTGGGCTGGAAGATACTCATACCGCTTGCGCTTCTGAACATAGTGGTAACCGGGCTCGTAAAGGTGCTCTAAAGAGGGAAAACACATGACGATAAAGAAATTCATAAACACGGTCTTCATGACAGAGATACTCAAGGGCATGGCGCTGACGTTCAGGTCCATGCTCACCCCTGCCATCACGAGGCAGTACCCGAAGGTAAAGAGGTCCGCCGCGGCGGGCTTCAGGGGGGAGCACGCCTTCGTCAGGGACCCCGAAACCGGCAGGGAAAAGTGCATAGGCTGCGGCCTGTGCGGGGCCGTCTGCCCGTCCCAGTGCATACACATATACACCAGTGAAGACCCGGAAACGCATAAAAAGATAGTCGACCGCTATGAGATAGAGCTCCTCAGGTGCGTTTACTGCGCCTTCTGCGTGGAGGCCTGTCCCGTGGGGGCGATATCGCTCACGGAAAACTATGAATATGCAGACTACTCAAGAGAGGCCCTTTATATGACAAAAGAAAAGCTGCTTGCCAACTGGGACAAGTTCATGGCCGGCAAGAAGGGCGAGGAATACTTCAAGAAGTTCTGGCACCCGCAGGCAAACGATTTCGCCGCTTACGCGGGCCAGGCGGTATTCAATCACAAGCCCAAAGTGGAGGGTAAATGAACCCGCTTCTCTTCGGATATCTCGCGGCGGCGATAATCGTCTTCTCCGCGCTGGCGGTCACGAGGAAAAACCCGGTGCACGCCATCCTGTTCATGATAGTTATGTTCTTCCATCTGGCCGTCATGTACCTCGGCCTGGACGCGGAGTTCCTTGCGGCAATCCAGATAATAGTCTATGCCGGGGCCATTCTCGTGCTGTTCCTGTTCGTGGTGATGGTGCTTAACATCAAGGAAGAGATGAGCGGAGAGAGGTTCTCCAGCGGATGGCCGCTCGGCATAAGCCTGGCGGCGGGCATCTTCCTTCTCGCCATAATCATGACCGGAAACGTCTTCCCGCTCGGGCAGCAGGGTATTTACACCCCCGCGCTGATAGCCAGCGAGACCCATACAAAGGCGCTTGGCAGTCTCATGTACACGCAGTACATATTCCCGTTCGAGCTGGCCTCCCTGATACTGCTCGTTGCGGTCATCGGGGCCATTGTCCTTGCGAAAAAAAGGCTGAGGTGAGCAAATAGAAAATGGTCACAGTCAACTGGTTCATATGGCTTAGCCTGACGCTCTTCATGATAGGGGTATTCGGGTTTCTCACGAGAAGGAGCATTATAATGATGTTCCTCTCCATCGAGGTGATGCTGAACGCCGTGAACCTCTCGCTCGTGTCGTTTTCGTACTTCCTGAACGACCTGAGGGGCCACATACTGGTGTTCTTCATAGTGGCGGTCGCGGCCGCTGAGGCGGCGATAGGGCTTGCCATCCTTATCGCGCTCTTCAGGAACAGGCAGACCGCGCAGGTCGACCAGATAACGGAGATGAAGGGATGAGCACATATCTTCTCATACCGGCCCTGCCGCTTCTTGGTTTCGTCATCAATATCCTGTTTGGCAGAAAGCTTATCAGGGACAAGGCGCATCTGGTCGCAATCCCCGCGGTGCTGATAGCCTGGGCTGCCGCCATCTATACGGTAATAGGCGTCGTAAACGGGAAGATAATATCCGAAGACCTCTACACCTGGATAGTTTCCGACGGCTTCAGGGTCTCGGTGGGGTTCCTCATAGACCAGCTCACAGCCGTGATGCTGGTGGTCGTAACGACCGTAAGCCTTCTGGTGCACATATATTCCGTGGGCTACATGCACGAGGACAAGGGCTATTACAGGTTTTTCGCATACCTGAACCTCTTCACGTTCTCCATGCTGATGCTCATCATGGCAAATAACTTCCTCCAGCTCTATTTCGGCTGGGAGGCCGTGGGCCTTTGCTCCTACTTCCTCATCGGGTTCTGGTACGAGAAGAAATCGGCCTCCGACGCCGGGAAGAAGGCCTTCATAGTCAACCGCTTCGGCGATTTCGGCTTTGGCCTCGGCCTGATGTTGATATTCATCACCTTCGGCTCCCTGCACTATGCGCCGGTATTTCAGGCCGTGGGGGGGATTGCCGGAAGGACGGTTGACATACTGGGCTACACCGTCTCGCTGCCCACGGTCATAGCACTCCTGCTCTTCTGCGGCGCAATGGGCAAATCGGCCCAGCTGCCGCTGCATGTCTGGCTCCCGGATGCGATGGAAGGCCCCACCCCCGTCAGCGCGCTCATACACGCCGCCACGATGGTCACGGCCGGTGTGTTCATGGTGGCAAGGTGCAACCCCATATTCAACCTCTCGCCCACGGCGCTTGCCGTGGTCGGGATCACAGGGGGGGTAACGGCCCTGTTTGCCGCGACTATCGCCCTTGTCCAAAATGACATCAAAAGGATAATCGCCTATTCGACTATAAGCCAGCTTGGCTATATGTTCCTTGCCTGCGGCGTGGGCGCATACGGCGCGGGCGTGTTCCACCTTTACACGCACGCTTTCTTCAAGGCCCTGCTCTTCCTGGGCGCCGGCTCCGTGATGCACGCCATGTCCGGCGAGCTGGACATCCAGAAGATGGGCGGGCTCAGGAAACACATGCCCATCACCTACTGGACGTTCCTGCTTGCCTCACTGAGCATAGCTGGCATACCGGGCTTCGCCGGGTTTTTCAGCAAGGACGAGATACTCTGGCAGGCGTTCGCGCAGGGCGGCGTAGGAAGGGTGCTCTGGGTGTTTGGCACGCTTGCCGCGCTGCTTACGGCCTTCTACTCGTTCAGGATAATATTCCTGGCCTTCCACGGCGAGTTCAGGGGCACGCACGAGCAGGAGCATCATCTGCACGAGTCGCCCAAGTCCATGACGATACCGCTCATGATACTGGCCGCCGGCGCGATAGCCTCCGGCTGGGTGGGCATACCGTCCATAATAGGCGGCGAGAACTCAAACATGTTCGGGTCCTTCCTTTCCGGGGTGGTGGGGCGTCCGGCCGAGCTCGGGACCCATTCCCAGGAGATGATGGTAATGGGCCTTTCGATAGGCGTGGGGCTCCTCGGCATCCTGGGCGCGGCGTACTTCTACATCTGGAACCCCGAACTGCCTAAAGCCCTGGGGCGCAATTTCGCCTTCATTCACAAGGTGCTCTGGAACAAGTATTACATAGACGAGCTGTACAACTTTGTTATCGTAAGGCCCACTTTCTGGGTGGCGAGCAGCATAATTGTCGGGACGACCGACGGCAAATGGATAGAAGGGATAGTGAACGGTGTGCCGCAGGCCATCGGGGCGTTCGGGCAGAGGCTCCGGAAGCTTCAGGACGGTATTGTGCAGCACTATGCCGACATGATGGCGCTTGGGCTTTTCGTTTTCGTGGCAATCGCGCTGGCGTTGTTCATATAAGGGAGGAGACCTGAACAGATGATCATGAACAATCTTGGATACCCTGTGCTGAGCACGCTCATCTTCCTGCCTGTGATAGGCGCTCTCCTCATAGGGCTCATGAACAGAAAGCACGAGGGGCTCATAAAAGTCTCCGCGCTGGTGCTGAGCCTGCTCACGTTCGCGGCGTCGCTGCCGATATTCTTCAACTTCGACAAGCTTACGCCCAAGATGCAGTTTGTCGAATGGTATTCGTGGATACCGGCCTTCAACATAGATTACCTCATCGGCGTGGACGGCATAAGCGTGCTGTTCGTGCTCCTTTCCACGCTGGTCACCATACTTTGCGTGCTCATCTCGTGGAATTCCGTGAAGATAAAGGTCAAGGAGTTCTTCATGGCGCTCCTGCTGATAGAGGGCGCGATGATCGGCGTTTTCTGCTCGCTGGACTTCTTCCTCTTCTACGTCTTCTGGGAGGCGATGCTCATACCCATGTACCTGCTGATCGGCGTATGGGGAGGGCCGAACAGGCTTTACGCTTCCATCAAGTTCTTCCTTTACACGCTTGTGGGCAGCGTCCTGATGCTGGTGGGCATTGTCTACCTGTACTTGTACGCGGGCAGGGACTTCAACATCCTGCACCTTGCAAACCTCAAGTACCCGCTCGGCATGCAGCTCCTGCTCTTCTGGGCGTTCTTCGCGGCCTTTGCCGTGAAGGTGCCGATGTTCCCGGTACACACGTGGCTGCCTGACGCGCATACCGAGGCCCCCACCGCGGGCAGCGTTATCCTTGCGGCCGTGCTCATCAAGATGGGCGCTTACGGGTTCCTGAGGTTCTCGATTCCCATGTTCCCGGATGCCGCGAGGGCCATGACCGTACCCATGATGGTCCTTTCGGTGATAGCGATAATCTACGGCGCCGTCGTGTGCCTTGCCCAGACAGACATCAAGAGGCTCATAGCATACAGCTCGGTGAGCCATATGGGCTTTGTCACGCTTGGCATCTTCGCCCTGAACACCCAGGGGATAGAGGGCGGCATTCTCCAGATGCTCAACCACGGCGTTGTCACCGGCGCATTGTTCCTTAGCATAGGGATAATCTACGACAGGACGCACACCCGCCAGATAGCGGACTACGGCGGCGTGGCAAGCGTTCTGCCCGTCTATGCCGGGCTTTTCATGCTGTTTACGCTCGCCTCGATAGGGCTTCCGGGCACAAACGGGTTCATCGGCGAGTTCCTGATAATACTTGGCGGCTTCACGGCCAACAGGGCAGCCGGTGTCTTCGCCGCAACGGGAATAATAATTGGCGCGGCCTATATGCTCTGGCTGTACCAGAGGGTTTTCTTCCTTAACGTGAACCCCAAGGTGGAAGGGCTGCACGACATCAACATGAGGGAGCTCCTCGCGGTCGCTCCGATGGCCGTTCTGGTGTTCTGGATCGGGCTCTACCCTAATGCGTTCCTGAGCTTCATGCACCCGTCAGTCCAGAGCCTCCTTGACAAGGTAAGGCCCGCGAGCGCCAATTTCAGTACGCTGGCGGACTTTTTAAGGGCCGTATTCGCCTAGCAGGCTGCTGAAAAACTGTTTCGACTGTCATTGCGAGCGGAGCGAAGCAATCACGTCTTTAGAAAAATCGATTACTTATGAGATTGCTTCGTCGCTTGCGCTCCTCGCAATGACCAAAATGAGGACTTTTTCAGCATCCTGTTAGGGCATTCTCTTCAATATCTCTCTTGCCGCTATCACGCCGGAGGCCGAGGACTGCACAAGCCCCCTGCTTACGCCCGCGCCGTCGCCTATGGCGAACAGGTTTTTTATCTCCGTCTCAAGCACGTTTGAGAGCCTGGGCCTCATGGAATAGAACTTGACCTCAACGCCGTAAAGCAGCGTGTGCATCGAGTTTATGCCCGGCGCCATCCTGTCCAGCGCCTCTATCATCTCCATTATGTCGCTAAGGTACCTGTAAGGGATGGCAAAGCTAAGGTCTCCGGGGGTTGCGTCCTTAAGGGTGGGGATGACCACGCTCCTTGCGATCCTTTCGGGGGTCGAACGCCTCCCAAGCATCAAATCGCCAAGCCGCTGTATCAGCACCCCGTCGCCCAGGAAATTGGCGAGAGTGGCTATGTGCCTGCCGTAAGAGACCGTCTCATGAAAGGGTTCCGTGAAAGTGGTGCTCACCAGGAGGGCGAAATTGGTGTTAAGCGTCTTGCTCTTTGCGTAGCTGTGGCCGTTCACCGTCCAGATGCCCTTGAGGTACTCCTTCACGATCTCGCCATGGGGGTTGACGCAAAAAGTCCTCACCTTGTCGTCGAAGCGCTTCGAATAATAGATGAACTTCGGCTCGTAAGTGACATCGGTAAGGTGTTTCATTACGGAGGCTGGCACCTCCAGCCGGACGCCTATGTCAACCGGGTTGTTGAATACGCTCAGGTCCAGCCTTTTCACTTCCTGCTCCAGCCATTTGGAGCCCTCCCGTCCGGGGGCGACCACCACGAATTTGGCCCCTATCTGCCTGCCGTCTTTTAGCCGGACACCACGGACACTTCCCTCCAGGGTTATAATGCTCTCGACCTCCGTTTCGAACAGGACTTCCAGCTTCGAGTTCAGGTGCTCCCTCATGCGTTTGAGCAGTCCTTTTGCCCTGTCCGTGCCGATATGCCTTATCCGCGAGTGGACAAACAGCAGACCGCTTTTCGCGGCATCGCGTTCTATCTTCGAAATTTCCTCGCTTTCGCCGCCATAAAGTTTTTTTGGCGCTCCGAAACGGACATATATCTTGTCCACATAATCTATAAGTTCCGCCAGCTCTTTTTCGGATATATACTCCGTAAGAAAACCGCCCACCTGGGGGGAAAGGCTGAGTTTTCCGTCGCTGAACGCGCCCGCCCCGCCCCATCCGCTGAGCAGCCCGCATTCCGGACAGGCCGTGCAGGATATCTCCCTGACCTTCATGGGGCAGCTGCGCCTGGTTATGTCCCTGCCCTTCTCTATTATCAGCACGCGGAGCCCGTCTTTTTCGACAAGCTCCATCGCGGCAAAGATGCCAGCAGGACCCGCCCCGACTATCACCACGTCATAGCTGCCTCTTCCCTTTTCAGGCATTAAAAAGCTTCCCCGGGCCGTTTTATTTACAACACCCTGGCCTTAATCAACAGTTCCAATAGTAGGGTATTTTGGCGGCCCTGTAAACTGTGGCGGAAGGCCATAAAAAAAGCCCGGCTTCCGGCCGGGCTTTTTTCAAACAGCAAAAAAACTAGATTTTCGGTCTGGGGGTCGAAGAAGAGGAAGGAGGCAAAATGGGATATTCCACCCTGGGCTGTATGCCTGTCGTCGTCCTCAGGAATGCGGCGATCTTACTGTCCTCGCCGGGGGTCAGGCGAATCCCAAGCTGGGAGGCCCCCATGATGGACACCGCGTCCTTCAGGTCCCAGACCTTTCCGGAGTGGAAATAAGGCGCGGTAAGCTCGATGTTCCTCAGGGAAGGGGCCTTGAAGACATATTCATCCGCCTTCGATTTGGTGACCTTGAACCTGCCCACGTCCCCGGCCAATATGTCAGGATTGGGCTTCTCAATTACCCCGAACGGGTAATATCCCGCCCCGCCCATGTTGATCCCTCCATGGCAATTGCTGCAACCCTTCTGCATGAAAATGGCGAGGCCCTCCTTTTCCTGCGCGTCAAGGGCGCCGCCGTCTCCCTTCAGGAACTTGTCGAACCTTGAGCCGGGCGTTATCAGGGTGGCCTCGAACGCCTCTATGGACCTTGCCATGTTATCGAAAGTGACGGGGTTGCCCTCGCCGGGGAAGGCCTTTTTGAACATGGCCGCATATTCGGGCATGCTGTTCAGGGTCTGAAGAACGCGCTCCGGCGTGCTGCTCATCTCCACCGAGGCCTGCACGGGGCCTTTTGCCTGTTCCTTGAGGTCGGGGGCCCTGCCGTCCCAGAACTGGGCGATATTGAAAACCGCGTTCAAAACGGTGGGGGAGTTCCTTGGGCCCTTCTGCCACCTGTGGCCGATGGCCGTCTCCTGATAATCGGCCCCGCCCATGCCTACGTTATGGCAGGTATTACAGCTTATAAGTTCGCTTGCCGAGAGCCTGGGCTCAAAATAGAGCATCTTCCCGAGTTGTATCTTCTCCGGGGTCAGCGAGGGTTTTTTCAGTTCCGGCGGGCTGCCGGGGACCGGTTTGAACGCCGTCTGCGCCTGCTCCATGAGACCGTCCTGATTGGCTGAGGCGGCAGAAGGCGGCAACCCGGACACAAACAATGCCGCTAGAAAAACAAAGGATATCAGTCTCCTCATCAATTCCCTCCTTTTTTGGATGAAATGAAAGGCATGCCTTGATTATATCTAAGCAGAATCAGGGGGGAAGTCAAGAAAAGCGGGCTGGCCTTATCCGGCTATTACCTTGATAACGGCCCGCCTGTGGCGGGGGCCGTCAAACTCGCAGAAATAGACGGACTGCCATGTGCCGAGAGTAAGTCGCCCGCCCTCAACGGGGACGCAGGCGGTCGCGCCCACAACGCTGGATTTTATGTGGGCGTCGGAGTTGCCCTCCCTGTGGAAATAACCCATGTCATGCGGGACAAGGCGCGAGAGGCTGTTCAGGATATCGCGCTGCACCGAAGGGTCCGCCCCTTCGTTTATCGTCACAGCCGCCGTAGTATGGGGGGCGAAAACGTAGCAGATGCCATCTTTAATGCCCGATTCCCTCACTGCCTCTTCGACCTCGCGGCTTATGTCTATGAACTCGTTTCTCTGCCTGCTGCGCACGTCTATATACTTTATCATCAGGCCTCCGCCGTTGAGCAAAGCCTTTTCGTTATTTCGGAATAGAACCCGTCCGTGGCCGCCAGCCTTACCGAAAGCGCGTAGATGCCGCTTCCGGGGGGGTCAAGCCTCATTATATCCTTTTCCGTTGTCATAATCCACAACCCGCCCGCATGTCTTCTGATCCTGTCGATATCATTCGGGCTGAACCGGTGATGGTCCCTGAACGCCTTGAAGTTTTTTATGACGGCCCCTGCCTCCGTAAGACTGTCCCTGAAGGAACCGGGCTCGCCGATGCCTGAGAAGGCATACACCTCGCGCCCTGAAAGCGATTCGAGAGGATACGTTTCCCCGGATGTCCCCACGACGCCATCGGCCTCGTACCACGCCGGGAAGACCGGGGCCGCTTTGTTGTATCTCCGTATCTCATCGAGGAAATCGGCAGGCACCTCCCTGCATTTGCTCACGACAATTATGTCCGCTCGCCGCATGGCGGAGGCCGGTTCCCTGAGGCTCCCTATCGGGATAAGTTTTTCCCCGTAGAAGGGGTCTGTGGCGCTCAAAAGCAGTATGTCCATGTTCCGCTTAAGCCCCCAGTGCTGAAAACCGTCATCGAGTATAAAGACATCGGGCCGGGGGGTGAGGGCCGCAAGGCCATAGAGCCCGGCCTCGTACCTGTTGGCGCATTTTATGACGGGGATGTCCTTGATGCGTCCGGCGAAATGCCTTGCCATAAGAAGCGGCTCGTCCCCGGTGTCCCTCTCCTTCATTCCGGGCGCGACGATTGCCGGGCCTTCGAGCCTGCCCTTGTATCCCCTTGTAAGGATGGCAGGTTTTCTGCCTTGTTTTTCAAGCTCCAGGGCAATGGAAATTGCCAGCGACGTCTTGCCGGTGCCGCCTGTCGTGAGATTGCCGACGCTTATGACCTTGCAATTAGGCAGGGTCTTACGCTTTTTCAGGCCGCGTCTTCTGCTGTACCTGTATCCAAGATAATATATAAACTCAAAAAGGCCCATTTTATTTCGATAAAAAACCTTCCAGTATTTTAACTGTTTCGGTGACCGCGCCGCCTTTTTTTTGATAAAAACCCCGCGCCTTTTTCCCCATTTCCGTCCTCCTGCGCTCATCCGAGAGCAGGTCCAGCAGGGTTTCATAAAGGGCATCCTCTTTAACAGAGAGCGCCCCGCCTTCCTTCAAAAGCCCGTCCATGAACGGAAAATTATTCATATGGACGCCGGTTACAACGGCCTTCCCCCAGTAGGCGGGCTCAAGAGGGTTTTGCCCGCCGTGAGGGATGAAGCTCCCGCCCACGACGGCCACATCCGCCGCCGAATATATATGAAAAAGCTCGCCGACCGTGTCCACTATGACTATATCAGGCAGGACAGTTTTCCCGGAGGGGTCTTTTTTTGCCAATTCCGAACTCCTGATAAACGAAAGACCGTGGGCCAGGGCAGTCTCTTCCACCTCCGAAGCCCGTTCCGGATGCCTTGGCGCTATAACAAGCCTTATTGAAGGAAAATGCCCTTTAAGGTCCTTAACGGCGCGGATTATGGGTGCATCCTCGCCCCTGTGCGTGCTTCCGGCAACGATTGTGGGGAAAAACCCCAGGGAGCTGACCCATACCGGCGGAACGCCCTTTGGCTTTATCTCGAATTTGAAGTTGCCGGTTACCTTTATCCTGCTCCTGTCCGCACCTGTTTCCTCCGCACGGCTGGCGTATGTCTCGTCCTGCACGCAGACCGCCTTCATGTGGGCGAAAACCCTTTCCAGAAAAAAACCTATCTTCCTGTACCCCTTTGTGGATTTTTCAGAAAGCCTGCCGTTTACCATGAAGACGGGCACGCCACTTTTGTCCATCAGCCTTATTGCGTTTGGCCAAAGCTCCGTCTCCACCAGCACGAATGCCAGGGGTTTTGCCCTTTTTATCGCCCTTTTCAGCGCAAACGGGAGGTCGAAAGGCAGGTAAACGACATCGGCTTCCGGGAATTTTTCCCTCGCGACCTTCCGCCCGGTGTCCGTTATGGTGGAGATGAGCGTTTTAAAGCCCCTTTCATTGAGGGCCTCTATGAAGGGCACGGCGGCCATCACCTCGCCGACACTCACCGCGTGTACCCATACGGCCCCGGCCGCGGCCTCGATGAGGCCAAATTTTTCCCTGAGCCATCCGGCGCGCTGCCCAACGGGCCTCTTCCTGAGTTCCACGGGGAACAATGGAAAAAGGGCCAGGCCGTATAGAATAGTGTAGATGAAAAACAAAGTCACCGCCCCCAGCCGGCCATTCCGGAAACCATGGACGCCGTGTGGCGCGAAGCGCTCCTGCCTGAAAACATGTCCCTGACCCGCACAAACTCCGCAATCATCGAGGCCCTGTAGCCGGGGTCTTTTATGAGCCTCCTCAGCTCCGCCATCACGTTTTCCGGCCGGGCGTCCTTTTGCAGGAATTCCCTTACCGCCTCGCGCCCGGAAAGGATATTGACGAGCGAGACGTGCTTTACCTTCACCAGGAGCCTGCCCAGCATGAAGGTGATTGGTGAAAGCCTGTAAACGACGGTGAAGGGCCTTTCAAGAAACGCCGCCTGAAGCGTTGCCGTGCCGGACGCGATGACCGCGGCATCGCAGAAGGAAAGCACCTTCAGGGCGTTTTCCTTCTTTATGACCGCCCCCTCGTCCCTGAGCGCCCTAAGCTGGCCGTTGAATGAATCCGTCTTCAGGTTTGGCGCAAGGGGGATACGAAAACCCCACTCCGGGAACTCCCGCTTGAACATCCTGAGCACATCGGCCATGAGCGGCAGGTGCCTTTTAAGCTCCGACGGCCTGCTGCCCGGAAGAAGGGCAAGGATTTTTTCCCGGCCTTCCTTTTCGACAGTTTTTCCAGAAAACCCGGCTATCTCATCCAGCACCGGGTGGCCCACAAACTCCGACGGGATGCCAGCCTTCCGGTATATTTCCTGTTCAAAAGGCAGTATCAGGGCCATCTTGTCCACAAGCCGGGCCATCTTTTTTATACGGTCGGCCCGCCAGGCCCATATCTGGGGACTTACGTAATAGAGTATCTTCACGCCGCGCTTTTTCAGTTCAGCCGCGGCCTTGAAATTGAAGTCCGGGAAGTCTATCAGGACGGCAACAGGCGGGCGCTCCTCTTCGGCCTTCCTTATAAGCGCATCCATTGTTTTTTTCAGGTCTTTAAGGTGGGAGACGGCCTCGACCAGACCGAATGCCCCGGACACCTCCCGGAACACGTCCACGCCCGCGGCCCTCATCCGTTCGCCGCCCACGCCCAGGATATTCACATCCGGGTACATCTTTCTCAGCTCTTCCGCAAGCAGCGCGCCATAGAGCTCACCGGAAGACTCCCCGGCCACTATCAGCACGCTCTTTACGGGTTCAGACACTTCTGACTATCTCTGCTATCATCTCGACCACGGAATTCTCAAGTTCCGGGTAGATGGGCAGTGAAAGCACCTGTCTTGCGGCCTTTTCCGCCTCCGGGAAGTCCCCCTCCTTGTGGCCCATGAAGGCCATTGCGGGCTGGAGGTGCACCGGGATGGGATAATAGACCATGGATGAGACCTGCTTTTCCCTGAGCAGTTCCTTTAAATAATCCCTTTTGGGATGCCTGATGGTGTATTGATGGAAGACGTGCTGAATGCCCTCGCTGCCTGCCGCCGGGCAGGCCACATGGCCGGCCAGGAGTTCGCTGTAAAGGGCGGCTTTCCGCCTTCTTTTATCGTTGTATTCGTCTATCCTCCTGAGTTTAACCAGCAGTATGGCCGCCTGCACCTCATCCAGCCTGCTGTTGAAGCCAAGCGTGTTGTGGATGTAGCCGCCCGCGGAGCCGTGGTTCCTCAAAAGCCTTATTTGGGAAGCCATGGCGTCGTCATTTATGGTGACAAGCCCGCCGTCCCCGTATGCGCCGAGGTTCTTGCTCGGGTAGAAGCTGAAACAGCCCGCGTCCCCGAAGCTCCCGGTCTTTTTCCCGTAAAGCGACGCCCCGAATGACTGGGCGCAGTCCTCGATGACCTTGAGGCCGTGCTTTCCCGCAAGCTGCATTATCAGCTCCATGTCCGCCGGGCAGCCGAATATGTGCACAGGCAGTATGGCCTTCGTCCTGGAGGTTATCCTGCGCTCTATCGCGTTCGAGTCGATATTGAATGTGTCCGGCTCTATGTCCACGAACACGGGGACGGCCCTGAGGTAGAGTATGGCCTCGACCGTCGAGAAAAAAGTGAACGGGGTCGTTATGACCTCGTCGCCGGGGCCGATGCCCGCCGCCTTCAGCGCCAGGTGGAGCGCGTCGGTGCCCGAGGCGACCGCCACCGCATGTGCCGCGCCGGTATACTCCGCCGTCCTGCCCTCGAACTCCTCCACCTTTTTACCCAGTATGTACTGGCCGGACTCTATCACGTCCCGCACAGAGGACAGGACCTCGTCCCTTATGTCCTCAAGCTGCCTTTTAAGGTCTACCATGGGAACCATCAAAAAGTGCTCCTTACCGTCTGAGATATTTTTAACGCCAGCGCAAGGGCCTGCCTCGCCTCACGCGGGCTGACCCTGGGTCCGCCTCTTCCCCTGATGCAGCGGATGAAATCCGCAAGCTCCTCCTTCAAAGGCTCGCTTGCCGCGGGCTCTATGTCCTCCTGTCCGGCGGAGGTCTTGACCGTGACTTTTTTCGCGAGGAAATCGACCTTCACGAACCTGTTTTTTTCCATGAACTTCATGACCCTGCGCTTTTCAGCCGCTATCCTGCTTGCGCTGAAAAAGGCGGAGCAGCCGTTTTCGAAATCCACCCATGCCTTGACGGTGTCCAGCTTCTCCGTCACGATGCAGGAGCCCGCCGCCCTGATTACCGAAGCCTCTGGGCACCCGAAGACGTGCAGGGCGATATCTATGTCGTGGATCATTATGTCCAGCGTAACGTCCACATCGGTTGACCTTGCCGGAAACGGCGACACCCTTTCGGCCTCTATGAAGCTTGGCGAGTCCAGATGCGAGAGGGCCTCTATCGCCGCCGGGTTGAACCTCTCCACGTGCCCCACCTGAAGTATCAGCTTGCGGGCCTGCGCCTCCCGTATGAGCGCGTCCGCTTCCTCGACCGAATAGCACATCGGCTTTTCAAGCAGGACGTCTTTCCCGTTCTTCAGGCATTCCATCGCGATGTCATAATGCGTCTCTGTCGGGGTGACTATGCTTACCGCGTCGACCGAGCCAAGCATCTCCCTGAAATCCGTGTACGCCCTTGCCCCGTAGGTGGAGGCCACCTCTTCCGCGCTTTCGCGGTCCAGGTCGGCCACACCCGCAAGCCGCGCTCCATCCAGGGTTGCATAAACCCTCGCGTGGTGCCTTCCGAGATAGCCCGCCCCTATGACCCCTATTCCTGGCATTTCACCTCATGCGTGTTCAATATGGGAAAAATCAAAAGTAAATGATATTTTGCCTTAAATACAGGCATTTGGGCAAGTTTTTCAGGGAAAAAATGTTCAGATATTATTTGAAGGGCAGATGTCGTAGAGCACGCAGTCCTTGTGCCTGGGACTTCTGGCCAGGCAAACCCGCCTGCCGTGGAGGATCAGCAGATGAGAGAGGTCCGACCATTCCTCCCTGGCAGTAACGGCCATTAAATCCTGCTCTATTTTTACAGGGTCGGTCTTCGAGGTGAGCCCAAGCCTCCCGCTCAGGCGCTTCACGTGGGTATCGACGGCTATGCCTTCGTTCAGGCCGAAGGCGTTTGAAAGGACGATGTTGGCCGTCTTTCTGGCGACCCCCGGAAGCCCCGTAAGCTCCGCCATCGTCCTGGGGACCTTGCCGCCGTATTTTTCCATTATTATTTCGGCGCACGTCTTTATGTTTTTGGCCTTGTTCCTGTAAAAGTTAATGGAGGAGACGTCCTTCTCCAGCTCCGGCAGCGAGGCCCCGGCGAATTCCCCGATGGATTTGTATTTTTTGAAAAGCCTCCCGGTCGCCCTGTTGACGCTCGCGTCCGTCGCCTGCGCGGAGAGGATGGTCGCGGCGAGCAGTTCGAAGGGCGTCTTGTAATGAAGCTCCGTCCGCGGGTCGGGGTATATCTTCTTAAGGCGGGCGATTATCTCCTGCATATGCCTTTCCTTTCCGAACATCATGCCAAATCGCCCCTTTCGGCAACGACGAAAGCCACGCCGTACTCCCGCTCGTGGCTCAGGCTCAGATGCACCCTCGATATCCCCGTGCCCTCAAGGGCCCGCTTCAGTTTTCCCTCGTTTCTGATTACGGGCTGTCCGCTTTCGAGGTTCACCACTTCGATGTCCCTGAAAGGGAGCCTGCCGACCCCGGCGGCCTTGATGAACGCCTCCTTGGCCGCGAACCGGACGGCAAGTGAGGTGTAGGGCTCGCTCTTTCTGAAGCAGTATTCTATCTCGCCGAGGGTGAACACCCTGTCAAGGAAACGGCGGCCCCACCTGAGGGCGGCCTCCCTTATCCGCTCCGTCTTGACGATGTCCACGCCTACGCCCTTTATCACGCGCAGGCCCCCGCGGATGCCTGTGCTATCAAGTCCCTCATCTCGCGCACGGCCTCTTTCATCCCCACAAACACCGCCCTGGATATTATGCTGTGGCCGATATAGAGCCCCCGCAGGCCGGGCATCTTCGCCACCTGCGCTGCATTGGTATAGTTCAGCCCGTGGCCCGCGTTCACCATTATTCCGGCGCTCTTTGCCAGCGATATGGACGCCTGCACCCTCTTAAGCTCCTTTTGAGCCTGCTGTCCCCTGGCGTTGGCGTAATAGCCGGTGTGTATCTCCACCATGTCCGCACCGGCTTGCGCGGAAGCCTCTATCGCGTCCTCATCGGGGTCTATGAAGAGGCTCACGGGGATGCCCGCGTCCTTCAGTCTTTTGATGGCATCTGCCGTCTTCCTGCGCTCGCCCGCGACATCGAGGCCGCCCTCGGTCGTAAGCTCCTGCCTTTTTTCGGGCACCAGTGTTACCATATCCGGCTTCACCTCAAGCGCGATCCCGAGCATCTCCTTTGTCGCGGCCATCTCCAGATTGAGCTCTATCGCCACCAGTTCCCTGAGCATTCTCAGGTCGCGGTCGTTTATGTGCCGCCTGTCTTCGCGCAGATGGGCGGTTATGCCGTCCGCCCCTCCCAGGATGGCCAGGGACGCGCCCATTAAAGGGTCCGGCTCCACGCCCTTTCTTGCCTGCCTCAGTGTCGCTACGTGATCCACATTCACCCCAAGAAAGACCATTTTCCTTGTCAGTCCACCAGATCCGCCAGGTTCGTAAACTCTGTCAACTTAACCAGCGTTCCTTTCTTTTTAGTTCCCGAACGAAATACGGTTATGCCTTTGCACCCTTTATCATAAGCAAAAAGATAAGCTTTTGCCACATCCGCCTTTGTGGCCTCCCTGGGCAGGTTTATCGTCTTGGACACGGCATTGTCGCAGTGCCTCTGGAATGAGGCCTGCATCTCTATATGGTCTTCCGGGGCTATCTCGTGCGCCGTCCTGAATATCTTTTTCACGTCCTCCGGGACCTCCCTTATCCCTTTCAGCATGCCCTTTTTTATCACCTTCTGCATGAGCTGGTCGGAATAGAACCCGCGCTCCCTGGCGATGGAGACGAAATACTTGTTCACGTCGAAAAGCTCTGTGTCGAGCACAAGGCGTTTGTATGCTATCTTGAATATGGGCTCTATGCCGCTTGAGCAGTCTGCTATGAGAGATATCGTCCCGGTGGGGGCGACGGTGGTAAGAGTGGCGTTCCTGAGGGGGCGAGCGCCTGGCCTGTTCCAGATGGAGTCCCTGAAATTCGGGAACGGGCCGCGTTTTTCCGCAAGGAGCGCCGAGGCGGCGTGGGCCGTTTCGTTTATGAACTTCATCAGCTTTCTGGCAAGCGCAAACGCCTCCCGGCTGTCATATTGTATGCCAAGCAGTATGAGCATGTCCGCCCAGCCCATGACGCCAAGCCCTGTCTTCCTGTTGCCCTTGTGCATGGTCTCCACCTCGGGCATCGGATAATGGTTCACGTCGATGGCGTCGTCCAGGAAGCGGACGGCGGCGGAGACATCCTCGCCGAGAGAGCCGTAATCGGCCTTCGGAGCGCTGCCGGAGAGCACGTATTTCGACAGGTTGAGCGAGCCCAGCACACAGGCCTCGTTTGGAAGGAGGGGCTGCTCTCCGCACGGGTTTGTGCTCTCTATGCGCCCCAGTTTCGGGGTGGGGTTCGCCCTGTTTATCACGTCTATGAAGACAAGCCCGGGGTCTCCGGTCTCCCACGCGCAGGCCACAATCCCGTCAAAGACATCCTTTGCGCGGACTTTTTTGACCGGCTCCTTCGTCCGCGGGTTGATCAGCTCGTACAGGCCGTCTTTCCTCAATGCCGTCATGAAGGCGTCCGTTACCGCCACGGATATGTTGAAGTTGGTAAGCTCTCCGGCTTCCCTCTTTGCCTTTATGAAATCCAGGATGTCGGGGTGGTCCACGCGGAGGACGCCCATATTGGCCCCCCTCCTGGCCCCGCCCTGCTTTATGACGTTTGTGGCCGTGTTGTAAATCTTCATGAAAGACACAGGGCCGCTTGCTACGCCCATGGTGGAGCGGACGAGGTCGGATTTGGGCCTCAAATGCGAAAATGAAAACCCCGTGCCACCGCCGCTTTGAAGTATGAGGGCGGCGTTCTTGAGGGTGCCGAAGATGCTCTCCATCGAGTCCTCGACAGGCAGGACGAAGCAGGCCGCAAGCTGGCCAAGGGACCTCCCGGCGTTCATCAGCGCGGGAGAGTTGGGGAGGAACCTGAGCCCCGCCAGGAGCCCGTAAAAGCGCTCCTCCCATGCAGGGGCGTCTTCGCCATAGAACCGCTCCGCCGCCGCGACATGGCGGGCCACGCGACGCATCATCTCCTCAGGGGTCTCGGCCACCCGCCCCTTTTCGTCCTTGAGGAGATACCTGGCCCTGAGCGCCTTGAGAGCGTTTTCCGATAGCTGCAAGGAAAAAACACCTCCACAGGCCGTCTTTTTGCAAATTATACCAGAAAGGGGAACGGGCATATTGCCAAGCGGCCTTTTGGGTGCTTAAATGTAAATAGAAAAATTCAGGGGGGAAATTTTTAACATAAAATGCCAAGGGACATCCCCGTAAGCAACGGAAGGCTTCTCGTCTCTTTTGACGGGGGCTACAATATCAGGGACATCTATTTCCCCTGCTGCGGCATGGAAAACCATGCCGCGGGGCATAAGTTCCGGTTCGGCATCTGGGCCGACGGCGCGCTAAGCTGGGTTGAGGACTGGAACCCCGCGCTCGACTACGCATGGGAAACGCTTGTGACCCACGTGGTGGCCGAAAATGGCCGGATGGGGCTGCGGCTGCACTCCTCCGATGCGGTGGATTTCAAGGATGACGTTTACCTCAGGATGCTCACGGTAATAAATACGAGGCCGGAGCCGCGCAGTATCAGGGTCTTCTTCCACCACGACTTTCACATCTACGAGTCAGCCGACTCGGACACCGCCTACTTCGACCCCGAGGAGGGCTCCATAATACATTACAAGTCCGACAGGTATTTCCTGATATGCGGGATGAGGGAGGGCAAAACAGGCTTTGACCAGTTCGCAACCGGGAGGAAGGAATTCGGCAGCTTCCAGGGTACATGGAAAGACGCGGAAGACGGGGCGCTGGAGGGCAATCCGATAGCGCAGGGTTCGGTAGACTCCTGCGTGTCCATGTGGATTGACCTGCCCCCATCGGGCGAAAAGACCATTTTCTACTGGATTGCGGCAGGGAAGAACTATGCGGAGGTGAGCGCCCTGAACCGCGCGGTAAGGGAGACCGGGCCCGCAAGGCTTATCGAACGGACCGGAAACCACTGGAGGGCATGGGCCGGCAAGGAAGAGATTAACATGGCTGGCCTTTCCACCCGGATAAGGAACGTCTTCAAGCAGAGCCTGCTCATAATGCGCACGAACATGGACAAGGGGGGCGCGATAATAGCCTCCGCGGATTCCGATGTCAAGCTTTTCGCGCGGGACACATACAATTACGTCTGGCCAAGGGACGGGGCGATGACGGTGCACGCCATGGACAGGGCCGGGTTCCATTCCGCAACGGGAAAGTTCTTCGGGTTCTGCTCCGACATACTCTCCGCGGGAAAGGAAAGCGAGGGGTATTTCCTCCACAAGTACGACACGGAAGGGTGCCTCGGAAGCTCCTGGCACCCATGGATACAGGACGGCAGGAGGCAGCTGCCCATCCAGGAGGACAGCACCGCCCTCGTCCTATGGGCGCTCTGGGGACACTACGAAAAGACCAGGGACGTCGAGTTCATCTCGTCGGTTTACGAGGGCATGATTTTAAAATGCGCCGATTTTCTGGACGCATACAGGGACAGGGAAAACAGGCTCCCCCTTCCCTCCTACGACCTGTGGGAGGAGAGGTGGGGCGTGCACACATACACCACTTCCGCGGTTTATGCGGGGCTCCAGGCCGCCGCCGGTTTCGCGGCGCTTTTCGGAGAGGAGGAAAGGGCCGCCCGGTACAGGGCTGCGGCTGGCGAGATAAAGACAGCTATGGAGGACTTCCTCTACGACCCCCGGGAGGGTCGTTTCCTGCGGACAATCTATCCACAGACAGGCAATCTTTACATAAAGGACCTTACCGTGGACGCAAGCGCCTACGCCCCGTTCTATTTCGGCGTCTTCGATGCCGGTGACGAGAAGGTCGTAAACACCATGCTCTCCATAAAAGAGAGGCTGTGGGTAAAGACATCCGGCGGCATAGCCAGGTACGAAGGGGACAGCTATTACAGGCAGCGGGACTGCCCCGAAGAGATACCCGGCAATCCGTGGTTCATATGCACCATGTGGCTTGCCCAGTGGCACATTGCAAAGGCGGCCACCCCCGAAGAGCTGGAAGAGGCGGTGCCCTATCTGGAATGGGCCGCCAGGAGGGCGCTCCTTTCCGGCGTGTTCGCCGAACAGATAGACCCGGCTACAAATGAGCCCCTTTCGGCCTCTCCGCTTACATGGAGCCATGCGGCATTCGTATCGGCCGTCCTTGACTACCTGTTCAGGCTGGAGGAGGTCGAGATATGCCCTTCCTGCGGCAACCCGCTCTTCAGCCACCAAAAACATACGGGGCATCCCGGCGCTTTCGGCGCTGCGCCCGTCTTTGTAGATATCTGAATTGACGGCTTTAACTCCGGGTTGATAAAATCTCCGCATGCCGGGTTTTTTCCATTATTTCTATCTGCTGCTCTCCGATGAACACGACATTGAGAAGGCATGGGAGGAATTCGCCGCAAGCCTCAACCTTGCCTGCCCGGTCAGCAAGACGGCTGAAGAGTGCCGGATGGCGCTCGGCCCGAACGGGGAAAAGCTCTCTCTTTACCCCATGGGGCATATAGCCGTAATCGAGCTGTTCTCCCCTTTTGCCGGCATGGAACAAACCCTTTCGGAAATAGAAAGAAGGAGGGCCGCGCTTGAGGACAGGGACATCCAGGTCTCATTGATCGGCGAGTCAGTCCTCTTTGAAGGGGTCCCCGCATCCGGCTACCCCGGCGGGGTGCAGGAAACCCGTTACAGGGATACCCGGTTCTATGCCGATGCGAAGGATGAAAGCCTCTATCGCAGGGCCTACTTCATCGACCGGCAGGCGGAGGTCTCCGGCCTGCGGGAATGGCTGCCGCGGACAGACTGCCTCCTGTTTCAGGCCTTCAGGCAGATGAGCTATTACAGGGAGCAGAGGGAGACCTTCCTCAAGAAGCGGGATGAACTGGACACAAGAACGGGAGAAGTGCTTTTAAGGAAAGGCGGGGAGGACATTGCGCTGCTTGAGGAGGACCTGGAAAGGCTTTCGCAAGTTTACGGGGTGATGGCCAACTACGGGCTCATGCTGAGGAGCGCTGGAGAGCGGGTGGAATCCGGCATAAAAGAGATAGAGCGCTGGATTGAGGGGCATGTGCCGGCAGGCGACGGCTTCTTCGCCCCGCGCCTTTCAATGTTAAAAGATTTTTCCGGGATACTGGGGAAAAGCCGCACGGACCTGGACATCTCGCTTGAAAACGCAAGGTCGGCGGCCGAGGTGGTGAAAAACCGCATCGAGCTTGCGCGCGCACGTGAAGGGCTTACCCTCCAGGAGAAGATAACGTCCTTGATGAAACAGAACGTAATGATACAGGAGGAGTCCCTCACGATAGGCATAGCGGCCTCGTTCATCGAGTTTGTTATCGTTATCTACTACGGCCTTAACATCTGGAAGACTCTCGCGGACGGACCGTTTCACCACATGCCTTTCCTGCTCAAATTCGCGCTGATATTGGCCCTTTCGGGCGCGGTCACCGCGGGGACGCACAAGGCCGCAAAGGCCTTAAAGGAAAAAAAGCGGAAGGACATTTTTATCTGGGCCGGGGTGATTGCCGCGGTAGTGCTGTTGATGGTGATAGCGAGCCTGGCCTACAGCTAAAACCTGTGCATCTTCAGTTTCAGGGCCACGAGCCTTTCCTTGAGGACCCTCTGATGGTTGTGCTCGTCGTTGGCAAGGGTCTCGAAGACGGCCTTTGTTTCCGGGTCGGAGGATTCCTCGGCGCACTTCCTGTACAGATCTTCGCTTTTCTTTTCGTTCTCTATGGCCTTGGCCATTATTTCCATCACATCCATGCAAGGAAAATAACAGAATAGCCGGAGGCTGTCAAGGTTTTAGTTCCACAGGTTTTCGTTCTACTTATGCAGCCTGTAAAAGCCCGTTGCGGCAAATGTGATTATCGCCAGCACCTCAAGAAGGACGGAGAGGGCTATGAGCAGCAGGGGGGAGACATCGTAGAGAAAACCCATCGCGGTGCTCCCGGCAAAAAATGCCAGTCCGTATATGGCATTGAATATCCCGTAGGCCATGCCCCGGCGCTCCACCGGAGTAATGTCCGCAATGGCCGCGCGCATTACGGTCTCGTGTATGCCTACGACCGCGCCCCAGAGCACAATGCCTATTATCGCCATGCGAAAGCCGTAAAGGAACGAAAGAAACGCCACGGGCAGGCTCAGTACGGGTGCGGCAATGAGAAAGCGCAGCCCTATCCTGTCATAGATTTTACCTATCGCAAGCGCCACAACTCCGTCCGCGGCCATAGCTATTATGTAGAGGACGGGTATCTGAAGGTCGGTGGCCATATGGCTCACCTTCAGGTGATAGGAGATGAGGGAAAAATGGGTGACCCCCGCCACGCTGAGAAACGTAAACAGCGCGTACAGCCAGAACAGGCGGGACATGCCCCTGGCCTCTTCGAGCGCTGGCGTCCTCGGCTCCAGCTTTTCCGGATGGGGTATCTTCATGCGCGCCCCCGACAGGAAGGCTATCGAGAGGACGGCGGGCACCCACAGGATATTGAAGCCCTCCGCGTAGTCGCCCTTGAAGACAAACACCATCGTGAAAACGAGCGGGCCGGTCACTGCGCCCACCTGGTCGAAAAACTCGTGCAGGCCGAAGCCCCATCCCCTGCCCACCCTCTTTGCGGCATGGGAGAGGATGGCGTCCCTTGCCGGCGTCCTGATAGCTTTTCCAAGCCTCTCAAGGACTATAAGGACGGCCGCCCACTGCCAGTGGCGGGTGAAGGCGAGAAGGGGGATGGCAAATATGAACGCGTAGCCGGTAAACGTGAGGAGCCAGTATGCCTTGACCCTGTCTACAAGATAACCCGAAGCCATGCGGAAGGCATAGCCCAGGAACTCGCCAAAGCCCGCGACGATTCCCACCACCCCGGCGCTTGCTCCGAGCACGGCGAGATAAGGCCCCGTGATGCTCCTTGCGCCCTCATACGTGATGTCGCCGAAAAGGCTGACCATCCCCATGAAGATGATGAGCCGGTATGCGGGCTTCCTGTCTTCGCCTCTGTCCTGTCCGGTCATGGATTATTAAAATAAAGGGTGCCCTAAACCGGCGGAATTGTCAAGAAACGGGAGAGGTTATTTTAAAAAATTCAGGCCCGCCCCGATATCCATCTCCAGAGCTTGAACCCCGTAAAGGACGAGAGCGCAAGCCATGCGGCCCCGGAGAGGTAAAACCCGAGCAGCATTTTCCCGGAACCCACCGTGAGCCCTATCAGGAAGAGGCACCCGAAGACCCACTGTGAGAAGGCCCCTGAGAAGGTGCCCGGCCCGTCGCCGGTGAAAAAACCCTCGCGCACAGGCCCCCAGCCGAATTTGCCGGGGTTCGTGCGTTTATAGAATTCCCTGAGCTTCTCCATCGGGACTGGTTTTGTAAGGAAGGTTACCGTTACCCAGATAAGTGTCGAGACCCCGATTATTATCGCAAGCTTCTCGTTGAAAGGCGACTTTGCAAGCGCAGGGACGGTATACACCAGGGTTGAGACCGCCGTCGAGGCGGCCATGGCCGATATCTCGCTCCAGGCGTTTATGCGCCACCAGAACCACCTCATTATGTAAACCAGCCCGGTGCCGGAGCCAAACGCAATAAGGAACTTGAATACTCCCACAATGGAAGAGACATTGTATGTTACAAAGGCGGTAACGGCGGAGAGCACCAGCACCATCAGGCGCGATACGGCCAGGTAATGCCTTTCCGTCTCATTAGGCCTGAAGAAAGGCCTGTAAAAATCGTTCACGAAATAGGCGGACGAAAGGTTCAGGTACGTGCTGAGGCTGGACATGAACGCGGCGAAGAACGAGGCCAGCATGAGCCCCTTTATCCCCACGGGCAGGAGGTCCATCATCATCCTCGGGTAAACCGCCTCGGGGTCCTTCGCCGCCGGATACAATATCAGGGAAGCGAGCGCGGCAAGCACCCACGGCCAGGTCCTCAGGGCATAGTTGGCCACGTTGAAATAGAAGGTGGCCATAAAACTCTGCTTTTCGTTTTTCGAGGAGGCCATCCTCTGCACGATCGGCCCCCCTCCGTCCGAGGAATACTTGGACCACCAGCTCAGGGCTATATAGCCAAGAAAGGTCATGAACGCCGCGTCCGTCACGGAGGGAAAAAAATCGAGCGAGCGGGGGGGCAGCAGCAGCTTCATGTGCGCTATGCCGCCCGCCTTCCCGGTCGAGGCCGCAGCCAGCACTATCGCGCCGGTCATCGCCAGGATGAACTGGAAGAAGTCCGTCGTGACCACGCCCCAGTAGCCAGCGAGCATGGTGTAGACGATTGTTATGGAGCTGCATATCAGGACGCTTTCCCATTTGCCCCAGCCCAGCGCGACGTCCATTATCTTCGCCATCGCCAGTATTATCTGGGCCTTGATTATGGTATGGATGATGAAGGAGAAATAAAGGGCCTTGAACCCCCTCAGCGCCGAGGCCGCCCTGCCGGAATACCTCAGCTTGATAAGCTCCACGTCCGTGAGCACCCCGAGCCTCCTCCAGAGCCTGGCGAAAAAGAACACGGAGAGCATGCCGCTCATTATGAAGCACCACCACTGCCAGTTCTCGTAAATCCCGTGCTCCCTCACAAGGCCCGTGACGTAAAGGGGGGTGTCGGCGGAGAAACTCGTGGCCACCATCGAGGTGCCAGCCAGCCACCACGGAAGGTTCCTGCCCGAAAGGAAGAACTCACTCAGGCTGGAAGAGGCTTTCTTTGTGAAATAGACCCCTACCAGGAGCGAGAGCGCAAGATATATGAAGACTAGCGTCCAGTCCGCGGTTTGCATATAAACTGCCCTTTCGTGCTACATTATTATACCGGATGGACGAAAGAATTCTCATCATAGACGACGAGCCTCTTGTCCTTGATACCATTCAGAAGGCGCTGGGCAGACAGGGGTACACCACCGTAGCGGTAAAAGACGTGCGTTCCTATATGAATGCGCTTCAGACAGGCCGGTTTGACCTTGCGATCATGGACATGCACTTGCCGGACACCAGCAGCAGTGAGCTGGCCCGGATGACAAAAGACAGCTCCCCAAAAATAAAATTCCTCTTTATAAGCGGCGCGCTGACGCCCCCTGGGGTAAAGAACTTCATTCAGAAGCCGTTCCGCATAGAAGCGCTGAGGAAGCTGGTAAGGGAAATACTGGATGACCCAGAGCGGGCTTGACGTAACCCTCTTCTATCTCATCAACGGCCTGCATGGCAGGCTGCTGGACCCGGTTGTAGTCTTCTGGTCGTCCCCGCCGATGTACGCCATTCCCATAGCCATACTGCTTTTTACGAAGGACAGGAAGGCGGCCCTGATCGCCCTGTTTGCGGCCATGGCTTCCTTTGCCGTGGCGGACTGGGGCGGCAACCTGCTGAAGCACCTGATCGAACGGCCGAGGCCCTGCCATGTGCTGCCGGATGTGAAGCTCCTGGCCGGGTGCTCCGATTCCTACTCGATGCCCTCGAACCATACCACGGACATCTCAGCCGTCGCGACCGCGATATTCCTGCTCACAAAATCGAGGCTCCGGTACCTGATGATACCCGCCGTCCTGATGATAGCCTTCTCCAGGGTTTACATGGGGGTGCATTACCCCACGGACCTGCTTGGGGGCGCTGTCGTGGGCGCGGCGGCGGGGGTTGCCATATCGTACTACTTCAAATGGGCCATGAGGAAAGGCACCCTGCGTGGCGCGATGATCATCTTTCTTACGGGCATGACGCTCTTCAGGGTTTACTACATCCTGAACGGGAACCTTGAGCTTAGCGGGGACGAGGCCCATTACTGGGAATGGTCCAGGAGGCTCGATGTCTCGTATTATTCCAAGGGACCGCTGATAGCCTACATCATCCGGCTTGGGACCATGCTTTTCGGCAACACGGAATTAGGGGTGCGTTTCTTCGCCCCGTTAATGTCCCTTGGCGGAAGCCTTATACTTTACAGGCTTGGCTCTCTCCTCTACGACGAGGAGACCGGCATCTATTCCGCAATCGTCTTCCAGCTCATACCTCTTTTTTCCGCCTTCGGCGTGATAATGACGATAGACGCGCCGTTTACGTTCCTGTGGATAGCCAGCCTGCTTGTCTTTTACAGGGCTGTCAGCCTTAAGCGGCTTCCCGAATGGCTTCTGCTTGGTTTTTTTGTGGGGCTTGGGATTCTGGCCAAGTTCACGATGGCGTTCTTCATGCTCTCCGTGCTGCTGTTCCTTATCGCCTCGAAGGATGACAGGGGCGAACTCCTCTCGCCGAGGCCATACCTGGGGCTGTTCGTAAGCCTTTTGATGATGGTGCCCATGGTGCTGTGGAACATCGACCATAACTGGGTCACATTCAGGCACAACCTGAACCATGCGGACCTCGAAGCGGGATTCAGGGTGTCTTTGCCAAGCCTTGCGGAGTTTGTGGGCTCACAGGTTGGGGCCGTTACCCCGCTGCTGTTTTTGACGATGCTCTATGCGCTGGTGAAAACCCGGAAGGAAGACAGGTTTTCCTTCTGGTTCGCCATGCCAACGCTTGTTTTCTTTCTGCTCAAGAGCATACAGGCAAAGGTGCAGGCCAACTGGGCAATGACCGGATATATCACCGGGATTTTCGCATTCAGCCAGGTCTACATGAAGGACATACGGTACGAGAGCGCCGGCAAGAAGGCCCTTGCGGTCTCAACCCTGCTGATGCTCGCGCTGGTCTCGGCAGTCTCCTTTTACCCGCAGTTGATAAGGCTTCCGCTGAAGCTTGACCCCTCGGCAAGGCTCCGGGGGTGGAAGGCGGCGGCACACGAGGCGGACTTGTCCCTTCCGCCACCCCCTTATTTTGTCTTTTCGGACAATTATCAGTTGTCCTCGGAGCTGGCGTTCTATATGAAGGGGCATCCGGTGACCTACTGCGCCAATACGGGAAGGCGGTTCAACCAGTACGACCTGTGGCCGGGGTTCGAGGGCCTCAAACACCAGAACGCCCTTTTTGTTAAAATAGGGGATTCGGGAATGCCGGGGGAGCTGAAAGAGGCATTTGCCAGATGCGACAAGAAGCCGTATACTGTCTACGAAAAAAACCGGCCCCTGAGGTCATATTCCATATTCACCTGTTATGACTTCAAAGGCATGAAAGAGGACAATAAGGCGCACAGCTATTAGCATGGAAAAAGAGAACGCAAACGGAAAAGAAAAAAACCTCTCGATAGTCGTCCCCCTCTACAACGAGGAGGAAAACGTAAAGCCTCTGTACGCGGCCCTGAAACCCGTCCTGGACGGGATGGGCGTGGACTATGAGATCGTGTTCGTTGACGACGGGAGCAGCGACGGCACCCTGCACACCCTTGCGGGGCTTTCCGCCGACCCTAATGTCGTGGTGATAGAATTCAGGAGGAATTTCGGCCAGACGGCGGCGTTTGCCGCCGGGTTCGACCACGCACGGGGCGAGGTCATCATCACGATGGACGGCGACCTCCAGAACGACCCCGCCGATATCCCGAAACTCTACGAGATGGCCAAAAAATACGACCTTGTAAGCGGCTGGAGGAAAAACCGGAAGGACCCGTTCATTAAAAGGAAGCTGCCCTCGATGGCTGCCAACTGGCTGATAGGGAAGGTCACCGGGGTCAGGCTGCACGATTACGGCTGCTCTCTCAAGGCGTACAGGAAAGACGTCGTCAAGAACCTGAGACTCTATGGGGAGATGCACCGCTTCATCCCCGCCGTTGCCAACTGGTACGGCGTAAGCGTTGCCGAGGTGGAGACCACGCACCACCCCAGGCTGAGGGGCAAGTCCAAATACGGGCTTTCGAGGACTGTTAAAGTCTTTCTGGACCTGATAACGGTAAAATTCCTCCAGAGCTTTTCGACCAAGCCGATACAGTTCTTCGGGCCTGTCGGGCTCCTGAGCACCGCGGCGGGTCTTTTGATATCCCTCTGGCTTGCGGCGCAAAAGATACTCATGGGCAAGTCCATAGGCGGCAGGCCGCTCCTGCTGCTTGGCGTGCTGCTGATAATCGTGGGCATTCAGCTCATCGGCATGGGGCTCCTTGGCGAGATGCTCGCAAGGGTGTATCATGAAAGCCAGAAAAAGCCCATTTATGTGCTTAAAAAGATAACCTCCGGCGGAAAAAACAGCTAATTGAAACCGGGGAAGAAGGCCCTTCTTTTCATCCTCAAGCTCTCCGTAAGCGGGTCCCTGCTTTACTACGTGCTGAGGAAGGCCGGGATAGCCAACGTCCTCGGGACAATCGGCGGGATACATCCGGCCGCGTTCATGGGGGCGGTGGCGCTATATCTTATCGCCCAGCTTGTATCCTCGATGCGCTGGCGGCTGCTCGTGGAGTCCAGGCTGGGGCTGAAAAAATTCTATTCACTTTATCTCCTTGGCAGTTTCTTCAACACCATCCTTCCGGGGCTCGTCGGGGGCGACGCGGTGAAGGCTTATTACTTTTACAAGCAGACCGGCAACCTGGCGGAGGGCGCGGCGTCCATATTCATGGAGCGGTACCTGGGGTTCATCGCCCTCCTGCTTGTGGCCTTCATGGCTTATCCGTTCGGACTGCCATACCTCAGGGACACGGGGCTCACATGGTTTCTCCCCATCCTTTTCGGCGGGTTCGTCATAGCCAGCTTCGTGTTTTTTACATTCAGGATAGGCAGAAGGCTCCGCTTTCTTGAAGACATCTACGGGTACTTCGAAAGATACAGAAAAACCACTCTGGCCAAGGGCGTCCTGCTTTCCTTCGGGGTGCAGGGGCTTACGGTCTTTGCCGTCTACACCATAGCGCTGGGGCTCCACGTGGCCGTTTCCCTGCCGCTTTTCTTCATCTTCGTGCCGCTGATAGTGACCTTTTCCTTCGTGCCCATTTCCATCTCCGGCATAGGTCTGAGGGAGGCATCTTTCGTCCTCCTCTTTGGCTCCGTCGGGCTCGCCCCCCAAACCGCCACGGCGTTGTCTTTCGCGTGGTTTCTGTCAATGGCGGCGGGGTCGCTGACAGGGCTGGTGGAATACCTGAGGATTAAAAAGGGGGCAACCATTAAAGGGCGGGCGGGAACCAAATAAAAAAAATGCCTACGGCGGGCACTTGGCGCAGACCGAGGCAAAAAGCGAAGTGGAAAGATACCTGTCCCCCCTGTCGGGAAGGATAACGGCGACTGCCCCCTCATTCAGGGACTCCGCCACCTTGAGCGCGCCGAACATGGCGGCGCCGCTGGACATGCCGACGAACAGCCCTTCCCTTAGCGCAAGCATACGCGCCGTGCTGAACGCCTCTTCATCCTTGACGACGATGCGCTCGTCCAGTTCGGCGGCGGTGAAGATGCCGGGCACTATGGACTCCGTCATGTTCTTGAGCCCCTGTATCCGGTGCCCGGGCGTGGGCTCCACCCCGATTATTTTTATCTCTTTCCTGAACTCCTTCAGCCTCTCGGCAACGCCCATCAGCGTCCCGGTAGTGCCCATCCCGGCCACGAAATGCGTTATTCCGCCCTTCGTCTGTTCGATAAGCTCCTTACCCGTCGTCTCGTAATGGGCAAGGATATTGGCCGGGTTATTGAACTGGTCGGGCATGAAATAGGATTCAGGCGATTCGGCCAGTATCTTTCGCGCAAGCCTGATGGCCCCGTCCGTGCCTTCCTCCGAGGGGCTCAGTATCAGTTCGGCCCCGAGGGCCTCAAGCGTCCTGCGCCTTTCGATGCTTACACAGGCAGGCATCGTGAGCTTCACCTTATAGCCCTTCGCCGCGCCCACCATCGCAAGCCCGATGCCCGTATTGCCGCTTGTCGCCTCGAGTATCGTCTTGCCGTGAGTGAGCCTGCCGTCCCTTTCGGCGGCCTCTATCATGTAGAGGGCTATCCTGTCCTTGACGGAGCCTCCGGGGTTTGCCCCTTCAAGCTTTGCCAGAAGGCGCACCCCCTTGTTCGGGTTCAGGTTCTCCACAAGCACCAGGGGGGTATGCCCTATGGAATCCAGTATGCTCATGCCAACATTAATGATACCACAAGAAAGCGCTATTGAAACCTGTAATATTAATGTCCTATGCAGTCATTCCGGCGTTCCTTCGGCCGGAATCCAGCGGCTTGTCTTTCGAACATTCTTAAAGTCACTGGATACCGGCTTTCGCCGGTATGACAGTCCAAAAAAGGCGGACATTAATTATGCAGTTTCCAATAGGGGTGCCCTTAAACGTGTCCCGGTTTGCCGTCTCCGGCACCCCTGGTGTTAATATAGGAAATATGAAGGTGCTCGTGGGAATGAGCGGAGGGGTGGACTCCTCCGTCTCGGCTTATATATTGAAACAGCAGGGTTTTGAGGTCGAGGGCGTGTCCCTGCTGCTTTTCGAAACCAGGGGGCGGAAAGACCCGCGCTCCTGCTGTTCGCTGGAAACCGTTGCCGAGGCCGGGCGGACGGCGGAGGCCATAGGCATCCCGCATAAGGTCATCAACGCAAGGGACCTCTTCATGGAAAGGGTCATCGGGCCTTTCGCAGGGGCTTATGCCCAGGGCCTTACGCCAAACCCGTGCATACTATGCAACCGCCATGTCAAATTCCCCATACTGCTCGCCGAGGCCGAAAAGTGCGGGGCGGATTTCATCGCGACGGGCCATTACGCGCGGGTCGGAAGGGAGGGCGGCGAAACGGCGCTTAAGCGCGGGGCCGACCAGGGCAAGGACCAGTCCTATGTCCTTTATATGCTGCGGAAGGACGAGCTTGAAAGGCTTCTGCTCCCGCTTGGCGGGCTCCGGAAAACGGAGGTGCGCCAGATGGCAAGGGAGGCGGGACTGCCCGTCTTCAACAAGCCCGAGAGCCAGGAGATATGCTTCGTGGACGGAAAGGACTATCTGCCATTGGTCAGGGCGCTTGAGCCGGGATCGGCGGCGTCCGGCCCGGTACTGGACTCTAGCGGCGTGCGGATAGGCACGCACAAGGGCCTGTATGCCTATACGATAGGCCAGCGCAAGGGGCTTGGCGTCTCGCGCCCGGAGCCTCTGTACGTCTACAGGATAGACCCCGGGGAAAATACCGTTTATGTTGGCCCCAGGGAAAAGGCGCTGATACGCCGTTTCGAGGCAGGCGGTCTGAACTGGCTGATGAGCGGGTACGAAGGAAGGGATTTTTTATTCAGGGCGGAGGTCAAGGTGCGCTCCATGATGCGGGCCTCTCCCGCCCGCGTATGGTCTGAAGGGAAAGACGCCGTGCATGTGGAATTCGACAGTCCGCAGTGGGCCCCAGCGCCTGGGCAGAGCGCGGTCTTTTACGAGGGAGAGAGGGTGGCCGGCGGCGGGACTATAAAAAAAATATTCTATCCAATATAATAAGGGCCTGGGACATGGAAAACAGCGGCAAAGTGGTTTCAGTAAATATAAGCGATAAAAAGGGCACAAGGAAAAAGCCCGTTCCCGAGGGGCACCTCAAGGAGGACTTCGGGATGGACGGGGACGCCCACGCGTCCTCCCTCTGGCACAGGCAGGTAAGCCTCCTTGCACAGGAAAGCATCGAGAAGATGCGCCGTGCGGGCCTGGACGTAAACGCGGGAGATTTCGCCGAAAACATAACGACCGAAGGCATAGACCTGGTTTCGCTTCCGGTTGGCACAAGGCTCCGGATAGGCGAGACCCTTGCCGAGGTCAGCCAGATAGGCAAGCGCTGTCACGCCCATTGCGAGATTTACAGGCAGGCGGGGGACTGCATAATGCCGAAGGAAGGCATATTCGTGAAGGTGCTGAAGGGCGGCATTGTGCGAAAAGGGGACGAAATAGCGGTCCTATGACCAGGGCGGCCATATTGACCTTGAGCGACAAGGGCTCCGCCGGGCTGAGGGCGGACGAGAGCGGCCCCGCGGCAAGGGAGATGCTTGCCTCCATCGGCATAGAGACCGCCGTTTATGAAGTAATACCGGACGAGAAGGAAATCCTCAGGGGCAAACTGTTAAAATACTCAGGTGAGGTTGACCTTATCGTGACAAACGGCGGCACGGGGCTTTCCCCAAGGGACATAACGCCTGAGACCACGCTTGAGGTCATAGATAAAGAGATACCGGGGATTGCGGAGGCAATGAGGCTCGAAGGGCTCAAAAAGACAAAAATGGCGATGCTCTCCAGGGGCGTGGCCGGCACAAGAGGGCAATGTCTGATAATAAACCTGCCGGGAAGCCCGAAGGCGGTGAGGGAGAGCCTGGGGGCGGTGCTTGAGGCTGTGCCCCACGCGATAGAGAAGATAAAAGGCTCCGCCAGGGAGTGCGCCAGATGAGCAGCGTGTCCTTCCCGCTGGCGTTTCTTGCAGGGCTCCTGTCCTTCCTTTCGCCGTGCGTCCTGCCGCTTGTCCCCTCGTATGTGTCTTTCATAACCGGGTTCTCGTTCGAGAGCCTCACCTCGGAAAAAGACAAGGTAAAAGTAAAAAGCCTCGCGGTAAAAAATTCGATAGCCTTCATACTGGGCTTCTCCACGATATTCATAGGGCTTGGAGCAAGCTCCTCTTTTCTGGGCAAATGGCTGATAGAGTACCAGAACACCATCCGGATAGCCGGGGGCGTGCTGATAATAATATTCGGGCTCTTCATTTCCGGGCTTTTGAAGCTGAACTTCCTCATGAGGGAGCGGAAGGTGCATCTGAGCGGGCGGCCCGCCGGATACCTGGGGGCCTTCCTCATCGGGATGACCTTTGCCGCCGGTTGGACCCCCTGCATAGGCCCCATACTGGGCAGCATACTGCTCTATGCGACAACCAAGGGTTCCGCGCTTTACGGGCTGAAACTCCTTTCGGTCTATTCGCTGGGGCTGGCGGTGCCTTTCCTGCTTTCGGCCGTAGCCATAAACTCCTTCCTGCTCTATTCGCGCCGGGTAATGAAGTACATGCGGGTCGTGATGATAGTGAGCGGGCTTTTGCTGACGATATTCGGAGTGCTGCTGCTGGCCAACAAGACAAGGGAGCTTTCCAGCCTGTTCCCCGATATCGGGATAAATTTCTAAAAACAAAAAAATTAAAAAAATTCTTATCTTTACATTGGTTAGGAAATATATTACAATCATAGACACTTTGCAAATGGAGGTATGCTGCTTTGGTTAAGATTAGGCTTATGAGAATGGGCGCGCACAAGAGCCCCTTTTACAGGGTTGTTGTCGCCGATCAGAAGGCGAGGCGCGACGGCCCCTTTGTCGAGATACTCGGTACCTACGACCCGAAAAAAGAACCATTTGAGTTCAAGATCGACCAGGACAAGGCCCTGCGGTGGGTAAAGCAGGGAGCTCAGCCGACCGATACTGTCAGAAAACTGCTGCAAAAGGCTGGAGTACTTACAGCCTGATAACTCCGCGGGGGTGCTGAAGGATGAAAAGCTTGATTGAGGCAATGGCAAGGGCTCTGGTGGACAAACCTGAAAGCGTGGCCGTAACCGAAGTCGAGGGCGAAAGGACGACAGTTTTCGAGCTGAGGGTAGATTCCAGTGACCTGGGCAAGGTTATAGGCAAGCAGGGGAAGACGGCCAGGGCGATGAGGACCATTCTTAGCGCCGCCGGGACGAAGATCGGCAAGCGTTGCGTGCTCGAAATCCTCGAATAAAAACCCCGGATCAGCAATAAAGAGGGGGGGGCTTATGCCCCCCTTGTTATTTATAAAAAACCAATTATAAAGACAGAGAAAAAATGCGCTTCGCCGTGATAACCCTCTTCCCTGAGATATTCCACGCCTATCTGGGCGCAAGCATCATGAAGAGGGCGGCGGAAAAAGGGGTCGCCAGCTTCGATATCGTGAACCTGAGGGACTTCGCGGCGGACAAACACAAGACCGTCGACGATTACCCCTATGGGGGAGGCCCTGGGATGGTCATAAAGCCGGGCCCGGTGTATGATGCCATAAAGAGCATAAAGAGCGACGGCGCCGGGACCCTGACCATACTGATGAGCCCGCAGGGCAGGCTCTTCGACCAGAAGGCCGCTGAACGGCTCGCAAAGGAAGACCGGCGGCTGCTTTTCATCGCTGGCAGGTACGAGGGCATAGACGAGCGGGTAAAGGCGTCGCTGGTGGACGAGGAGCTGTCCATCGGGGATTATGTTTTGACTGGCGGAGAGCTTCCGGCTTTGGTTATAATAGACGCTGTCGTCAGACAGCTTCCGGGGGCTTTGGGCGATGAAGACTCGCTCGCGGAGGAGTCTTTTTCCTGGGGGATACTCGATTATCCCCATTACACCAGGCCGCCCGAATGGAACGGGATGAAGGTGCCCGAGGTGCTGCTTTCCGGCAACCACGGGGAGATAGCCAGGTGGCGCAGGAAGGAAGCGCTCCGCGCCACGCTCAGGCGGAGGCCGGACCTGCTTGAGAAAGCGGGGCCCGATAAAATGGATATGGAATTGATACGTGAGATAAAGGAGGAAGATTATGGACATGATTAAGACCGTCGAGGAGGGGTTCAGGCGGGAGGTGCCCGCCTTCAACATCGGCGATACCGTCCGCGTTTTCATGAAAGTCATAGAGGGTGACAAGGAAAGGATACAGCCCTTCGAGGGCCTCGTGATCGCAAGGAAAAACGGCGGCATCCGCGAGACCGTCACCGTCAGGAAGATATCCTTCGGCGTTGGGGTGGAGAAGATATTCCCCCTGCACTCGCCCTTTGTCGAGAGCATCAAGGTGATAAGGCAGGGCCGGGTAAGGCAGGCCAAGCTCTATTACATCAGGGACAAAAAGGGCAAGGAAGCCAAGATAAAGGAAAAGCAGTTCGCAAAGAGATAGGTTTTTTTCGTGTCCGGCCTCTATGGATACGACAATTCCTTCAGGCGCGAGGGCTGCGGGCGTGTAGCCGGAATCGACGAGGCGGGGCGGGGGCCGATAGCAGGCCCCGTGGTTGCCGCCTGCGTCGTCCTTCCGGAAGATACGGTCATCCGCGGGCTGAAGGACTCCAAGCTTATCCCACCCAAAGACATCGGCAGGATATTCGAAAAGGTAATCGGCTGCGCGCTTGACATAGGCGTGGGCATATCCAGCGTCGATATCATCGAGAGCATAAATATCTACCAGGCGACCAAGCTCGCCATGCGGCAGGCCGTGAGCCATCTGGGCGAGAGGCCCGGCATCCTGCTGATAGACGCAGTAAAACTGCCGGAGCTGGATATCAGGCAGGTCTCCATCATAAAAGGCGAGCTGAAAAGCGCCTCGATAGCCGCGGCGTCGGTCGTGGCCAAATACGTAAGGGACAGGCTCATGCTCCACTACCATGGCATTTACCCGGAATACGGGTTCGACCAGCACAAGGGATATTGCACGAAGGAGCACCTGGACAGGGTTGCGAAATTTGGCCCCTGCCCCCTGCACAGAAAGACCTTCAACGGCGTGATGACAATGAAGCTGCCGTTCTGAAACACGGGGGAAAAATTCCCTCACCCCGGCCCTCCCGATTCGTAACCCTAAACCATTAGAACCTATCTCAAAATTAATTTTCCCGTTATCGGCCTCTGTTCGTCATTCCGGGCTTGACCCGGAATCCGGAGACTTTATTTGATTTTTGGCAAAGTCACTGGATACCGGCTTTCGCCGGCATGACGGACTTTCAACAAAATTGATGATTCCGGGATAGGTTCTAATAAAAATGTTTTTGCAGGGGCGCACCCGCGTGTGCGCCCGTTTTCATATCCAGGGCAGACACGTGGGTCTACCCCTACTTGAGGGGGAACAGGACACGGTTTCAATGTCATATGTCCCCTTGTCTGTGTCCGCATTTTCCGTTTAAGATGGAAGCGGAGAGCGGGATTGCTTCGCTTCGCTCGCAATGACAATCAAAAAGTTTCTCAGCAAAGTTTTTCAGCACCAGCCGGGCTATCAACAGGGGGTATTTGAACACGTTGAACAAAAAATTCCTGAAAACCCTTTAAAAACAAGCAGAAACCATCCTGAATCTGAACACTAAAAAAAGGGGGACGCAATGGTTACAAGAAACTGCTGTCTTACGCCGCTGGCGCTTCGGGCCTTTCAGTGGGCGAAGGCATGCCGCTTGCGGACACAGGCCTCGCAATCACTTTCTTTTCCGCCGCCGGAAGTTTGATGATGAAGCGGCTGCCCTTGCCCACTTCGCTTTCCACCTCTATGCGGCCATTGTGGCTCTGCACGATCTTGTAGCTTATGGAAAGCCCAAGGCCCGTGCCCTTCTCGTTCTTGGTCGTGAAGAAGGGCTCGAAGATGCGGCCCATCACTTCCTTGGGTATGCCCTTGCCCGTGTCCGTTATATGGACCTCGACGAACTCGCCCGAACAATGCGTCCTGATGCCCAGCACGCCCTGCCGCTCCATCGAAAACACGGCGTTGTTGATGATGTTGAGGAAGACCTGCTTGAGCTGGTTCTCGTCCCCGTTTATCATGGGCAGGTCGCCGAAATCACTTGCGACCTTCACCCTGGAGTCCTTCATCTGCACGGAGACCAGGTCTATGACGCTCATGAGGAGGGCGTTCACGTCCAGCGGCTTTACCTCAAGCGGTTTCTTGCGGGAGAACTCAAGCAGCTGGTGGACGATGTCCCTTGCCCTCAGGGACTCCTTCTCTATTATCTCTAGGTCCCTCATGATGCTGGAGGTGTCAGTCTCTTCCTTGATAAGCTCCGCATAGCCCAGGATGCTGGTCAGAGGGTTGTTTATCTCGTGGGCGACATTGGAGGCAAGCTCGCCGATAGCGGCAAGTTTGGCCGCCTGCACAAGCTGCTCCTGCGTGTCTTTCAGCTCTTTCATCTGGAGCCTCAAGCTCTCATAAAGCCTGGCGTTCTCCAGCGCGACGGAGAAGTTGTTGCCCAGAATCGCTATCAGCCTCGCGTCCTCCTCAGTAAAGCCGGCTTTCTTGTTGGCGGCCCTTATCGCCCCGATGAGCTTGCCCTTGTGCCTCACCCAGACGAACATCACGTTCCACACGCCAAGCGCCCGGTCGGCCTCGCTGGTGGGCGAGGCGGATATGCCGGAATTCAATATAAGCGCCCGTCTCTTTGTGGAAACGTAAAGCTCCTCCATATGGGCCAGGGGCACCCTCATCTGCCTTGCGGCCTCGTCGGACAGGCCGGCGGCCGGGTGCATGTGCTCGAACCATCCGCCCTCGCCGTCCTGGCCGCGCAGCATGATGCCGCACTGCTCCGCCCCGGTCAGCTCCCTGAGGCCAAGGCTCAGCTCCTTGTAGATGTCGCTCATCGTGGTTATCGAATGGAAAGTGAGCGTAATGCTGTAGAGGTTGGAGAGGCTGTGCAGGTAATGCATTATCTTCCCGTTGGAGTCCTTGAGGGTCATGCTCATGTCGTTGAAGGAGTTTATAAGCTCCCCGAACTCTCCCCTGCCCTTGTAGGGGGTGACGTAGCCCAGGTCGCCCTTCTTTATGCGGCGCGTGGCCCCGACAAGCTCCGTTATGGGTTCGGTTATCTGCCTGGTCATGGATATGGCTATAACCAGCGCTATGAAGAGCGAGAGCGCAAGGGTGACAATCAGGATGCTCCTGGAGTTGTTTATGTCCTTTATGGCCTTCACGGTCTTTTCGTTCAGGCTCTTGTCTGCGATGAAGGCCATCTCCTGGGCCTTGCCGAGAAAGTTGTTCCCTATGCCTATGGCGGCCGTCCGCAGCCTTTCGACCCTCTGGGGGTTGGCCGTGGTCGTTATCAGGGCGCTCAGGGACTCCTTATAGTCCTCAACGATATTGTTCAGCTCCTCAAGCCGGGCGGTCATCTCCTGCGTATGGTGGCACCCGAGGCAGGTATGGACGGAGTTGTCCAGGTCCATGACATTCTGGACTATCTCATCCACGCCCTTGCCGAAGACGGTCCCTATGGTGTAGAGGTTCGTCTGGACCGTCTGGGCGTTTATGACCAGGTTTTGCCTTATTATCTCCACCCTGTGCAGCTTGATGACCGAGCGGAGGTTGGAAGTTGTCCGGTAGATGTAGAGTATCGTCAGCGTGGAGCCAAGCGTAAAGAGCATGAACAGCAGAAAAAGGGAATATATGAGCTGCTTCCTCATCTGGTATACCGGTAAGTCCTGATGTCTATGCCAGCTTCTCTGGAAAGCTTGGCAACCGGGTCGAAATCTGAGACCTTCGACGCGGTGAACCCGGAATAGCCAAGTTCATGAAGCACCCGCTGGCCTTCGGGGTCTTTTTTCATCCCGACAAGGACGTCCATGAGTTTCTGGCGTATCAGGGGGTCCATGTCCTTCCTCAGGCAAAGCACGGTGTCCGGGAGCTTTTCGGACCTGGCTATCACCAGAAGCTCCTCGGCAACGAGGGGGTCCTTGGCGGCAAGCTTTTCAAAGTACCTGCTCTTGGCAACGCCAACGTCGGCCCGCCTGTCCAGGACGGAGTAAACGGAGGATTCCTGGTTTCCCGTGAAGTAATATTCCCTGAAAAACCCGTCAACATTGTGGACGCCAATGCCCCTGAGCTTGCAAAGGAGGTATATGAATCCCGTAGCGGTGGCTTTGTCCACGAACACGGCGCTTTTATGCCTGAACTGCCTGACATCCCGGATGCCGCTGTCCTTCCGGACGAAGATTATGCTCTGGGCCACTGTGCCGCCCTCGGCGCCAACGGGCCTTACAAGCGGGACCACTCCCAGTTTCACATGGGCCAGGTAGCCCGTGAACGCCCCGAAAAAGGCCCCGTCCATGTCCCTTGTGACAAATGCGTCTATGATGTCCCCGTAACGGCTGAGTATCGTGAACTTTATGCTTATCCCGGTCTTGCGGCAGATGTAACCGGCAAGCGGCATGTTCCGCTCTATCTGCCTGAATATGTTCTCCTCCGGAATGAGGCCTATAAGCAGCTCCTTTTTCTCTGCCGCAAGGGCGGAGTTGCAGAAGGAGAACGCCAGCACCAGCGCGGCTGTTATCCTCATGGCGGCGCGCATCAGTAGATCACCTCGGTCGCGTCGGTCACAAGCCCCGTGGACATCCTCATCCCGACGGACGTCGAATTCCTGTAATTGTAAATAAGCAGGTATCTCCTGCCCTCCACTTTCCCAAGCCCATCGGCCGAAGACCTGCGCAATGCCTTTAACAGCAGGTCGGCAGCCGCGGCCCCCTGCTCCGCCGGGTCCGGCGTCAGCATTATCGGCGCCCTCTTCTGCTTGTCGTAAAGCAGGGAGACCATCGGCATCTTCCTGTATTCAGTCATGTTCAGGATGGTCGGGTATGCAGCTCCCGCAGTGGCGCATCCGGTGACGTAAAGCGCGTCTACCCTGACGGAGGCAAGGATGGACGCGATATCCGGCGACCTTCTGAGGTTGATGCCCGCCACCTTCATTCCGTATTTTCTTCCTATGACCATCAGCTCATCAAACTGGCTCAGCGAGTCCTCCTCCAGGCTGTTATATATCACACCCAGGGTCTCGAACTGGCGGGTGTCCCTGAGATACCTCAGAAGGCTCGCAATCGGGGTGGGGCTGTACACGCCGGCCAGGTTCCTGCCCTTCAGCTGGTGTGCGGCGGGGCCGTAAACCCCGGCATAAATGACGGGCACGCCAGGCCTTTCCCGCAGGACGGCGGAAGCGGCGGCGGCCCCATAGGCAACTATGGCGTCAACATCGGCCGCAATCAGTTTCCGGGCCGCGTTGCTCCAGGAGACCACGTCGGGATAAGGCCGCTGGACGATGAACTTTACATTGCCGTCTTTTCTGGCGATGTTTTTGGCGAGTTCGCTGTGTATCTCTTCATAGAAGGCGGAGCCGCGGGTAATTATCACCCCTACGGTCCCGGCTTTTGAGGTGCCGGCCCGGAGGAGCAGACCAACTATCAGAAAGAAGCATATTAAGAGCTTTTTTCTCATTTATCCATGTAATTCACATGCTTGCTTATTATATATGAACACACCCTTTCTTAACCATATCGAGTGTCTGTATCAGGGCCTCGGCCTTCCTCATGCTCTCGATGTACTCTCTTTCCGGGACCGAATCCGCAACGATTCCCGCCCCGGCCTGGACGTATGCCATGCCGTCCTTGAGCAGGAACGTCCTTATGAGGATGTTGAAGTCCATGCTGCCGGAAAACCCCATATACCCCACGCCCCCGGTGTAAGGGCCGCGCCTTGCAGGCTCAAGCTCGTTTATTATCTGCATGCAGCGCACCTTCGGCACCCCCGTTATGGTGCCGCCCGGAAACGCGGCCCTGAGGCAGTCGAACATGTCCCTGCCCTTTACCAGTCTGCCGCACACGTTTGAGACTATATGAATAACATGGGAGTAGTCTTCCGTCGTCATCAGCTCATCCACCCGCACCGAACCATAATCGGAGACCTTTCCCAGGTCGTTCCGTTCCAGGTCTATGAGCATGATGTGCTCCGCCCTTTCCTTGTCATTAAGAAGAAGCTCCCGCCGCATCGCCTCGTCCCCGGCGCTGTCTGCGCCCCTGGGCCTGGTGCCCGCAATGGGCCTTGTCTCGACCACCCCGTTATGGAGCTTTATCAGCCTTTCCGGCGAGGAGCTTGCTATCTGGAACCCGCCAAAATCCGCAAATGATGCAAAGGGGGCCGGATTGACATTCCTAAGGACTGAATAGATGGTCCAGGGGTCCGCATCCCCTGTCGGAGAATGCACCCTGAGCGATAGATTGGCCTGAAAGATATCGCCGGCGGCTATGTATTCCTTGGCCCTGGCCACCATTTCCATATAGCGCTCGCGGGTAATCCCGTGCTCGATGTTTATTGAAGGTATCCCGCGGGCCGGTCCCGGCGGATTTGCCCGGGGAGGAAAAGACTTCAATTTTGCCGCTATCCCGTTTACCGCCCCTTCCGCTTCGGCGTATTTTTCCTTCCAGTCGAGTCCCGATATGTCGCCGTATCCAAGCCCGGTCTCCCTGGTCCCCGGACAGAAGATTATCCATGCTTTCCCGGCAAACCGGTCGAAGGCTATCAGCCTGTCGAACATGAAGAAGAACGCCTCCGGAAGGCCGAGATCGTCTTTGGGCATGTCCGGGGAAACGGATATTTTTTCGAAATAGTTCACGAAATCATAGCAGAAGAGCCCGGCCGCCCCGCCCTGGAACGGGGGCAGTTCGGGCAGCGGCCTTTGCCTGTAAATCTTCACAAGCTCCTTAAGGCGGTCAAGCGGCCTGCGCTTGGTGCTCACGGCCCGCCTCCCGCGGGACTCCAGCTCCACAACGGAATCCTTCACCTTGAAAGAGGCGTACGGGGCAAAGGCAAGGAAAGAAAACCGGGAAATTTTCTCCGGGCCCTTGATGCTCTCGAAAAGAAGGCTGCCCGGCCCGGCGAACGCAGGATAGACCTCATGGGGCGCCAGATAAGGGATTTCCGTATAAAGAGGGGGTATGACGCCGCCTCTGGCCTCTTCGCAAAACCGGTCTTTTGTAAGGGAGAGTGAAACGGCCCCCATCTGTTCAGGCCGTCATTATATCCAGAGAGATGAGTTCGAGGGCTTTTATGGGGTCCGGCTGCCTGAGGACCGCCCGGCCCAGGACGATGAAGTCCGCCCCTTCGTGGATTGCCTGTTTCGGGGTCATTGTCCTCTTCTGGTCATCCGGGGGTGTCCAGGAGGGCCTGATACCGGGGGCCGCTATGAGGAACTTGTCCCCGCAATGGCCTTTTATCATGGCTATTTCCTGCCCGCTGGCGACAACCCCATCCAGCCCGGCCTTCAGCGCCAGGCCCGACAGGTGCCTCACGTGGGTTTTAAGGCTGTGCTGTATCCCGAACTCGTTTTTAAGCTCCTCAGCCCCAATGCTGGTCAGCACCGTCACGCCCAGTATCCACGGCCTGGGAAGGTTTTCCTTCAGGCATAAAGAGGTGACGTCCCCGCTGACCCTCCGCATGGCCTCATACCCGGCGGAGGCATGGACATTGAACATGAAGACCCCCAGCCTTGCCGCCGCCTGCCCGGCCATGGACATTGTATTCGGGATATCGTGGAACTTCAGATCGAGGAAAACCCTTTTGCCCCTCTTCTGTATCTCCTCGACTACGGACGGCCCCGCCGAGACGAAAAGCTCCAGCCCCACCTTGAAGATGTCTACAGAGTCCCCGAACCTGTCCACTATCTCAAGGGCGTAGTCTTTCTCGTTCACGTCAAGGGCGAGGATTATCCTGTCTTTTACGGACACGGGCTGAAAATTCCCCCTCAGGATTTTGAAAGGGTAATGCCCTTCTGCGCCTGGTATTTCCCGGCCTTGTCCGCGTAGGACACCTGACACGGCTCTCCGGCACCAAGGAACAGAAGCTGCGCTATCCCCTCGTTTGCGTATATTTTTACGGGGACCGGCCCCGTGTTGGAGATGGAAATGGTCACATACCCCTCCCATTCAGGCTCCAGAGGGGTCACGTTGACGACCACCCCGCACCTGGCGTAGGTGGACTTCCCGGTGCAGACCACTATGATGTCGCGCGGCAGCCTGAAATACTCCAGAGAGCGGCCAAGCGCGAACGAACCGGGCGGGATGACGCACGCCCCGCCTTTCAGCGGCTCAAAACACTGCGGGTCCGTGTTCTTGGGGTCAAGGATGGCCGCATCCCCCGGACGGAAGAGCTTGAATTCGTCCGACAGGCGCATGTCGTAGCCGTAGGAGCTTAACCCGAAGGAAATGCCGGTTTTCACCAGCATCCTGTCGGCAAAGGGGTCTATCATGCCCTTCAGGGCCATCTCCCTGATCCACCGGTCGTTTTTCACCATTAGACAAATTAACATAAACCAAAGTTTAAAAACAACTAAAACTACAAATATAAATTGAAAAAATTGGTCTTTATCTGCTATAAAAGTATAAAGGGGTTGGACTATATGAGCCTGCCCTGTTAGTGATGGGTGAAAGATGTTAATCCACCAAGTTAGATCTTACGGGAGCTGGATGAAAGGGTACGGTGTGCATGTCTTCCCAGTTGAAGAAAGCCTGAAGTCCCTTTCGGGGCGCCCACTTGTCAAAAGGGGATCTAACGCCTTCACCCGCACGGCAGGGTGGGTTTTTTCTATGGCTGAACTATCCGCCGTCAGCATAAAGAGGGAAGGGTCTGTATTGAGTTCAAAAGCAAACGAATATCCTCCTCATGCGCCGGATACTCAGGGTTTTGCAGTGATTTCAGCCCGTTAGGGCGCTGAAAGAAAAAACCAGCCATAGCTCCCAGGCCGTTTCCAGGCCGATAGCCCGCTCCCTTTAAATATAAAGGAGAGGAGGGAGTTTTGATGAACCAGACGCTCTACATCTTGATCGCAATCGTTGCAGGAGTTGTTTCAGGCGGAGCGGCAAGCGTCATCTACAGGTTCTCCCTTAAGAGCAAATGGGAAAACCTGAAGCACGAAGCGGAAAACATAATCGAAGAAGCCAAGCGCAATTCCGAGAGAATCAAAAAGGACGCCTCTTACGAAGCCAAGGGCATTCTCTACCAGGCCAGGCTGGAGGCCGAAAAGGAGTTCAAGGACAGAAGGGGTGAGCACCTTCACATGGAAAAAAGGCTCCGCAACAGGGAAGAAACCCTGGAGAGGAAGCTCGACCAGATCGAACGCAGGGAACACGATTTTACCAGGAGGGAGAAAGACCTCGCGCAGAAGGAAAAATCCGTTCAGGAAAAGGAAAAGGGCATTACCGAGATAGTCGTCCAGCAAAAAGCCCTTCTGGAAAAGATATCCGGCATCAGCACCGATGAGGCCAGGGCCGAGTTGCTCAAGAAGGTGGAGGAGGACGCCCGCTTCGAGTCGGCTAAGCTCTCCAAACGCATAGAGGACGAGGCCAGGGAATCCGCGGAGAAGAAGTCCAAGGAGATAATCAGCCTGGCGGTCCAGCGCTACGCGAGCGATTACGTGGCGGACGCCACGGTCTCCGCCGTGAGCCTGCCCAGCGACGACATGAAGGGCAGGATAATCGGGCGCGAAGGCAGGAACATAAGGGCGCTTGAGGCCGCCACGGGCGTGGACCTCATCGTTGATGACACCCCGGAGCTTATCACTCTTTCCACCTTCAATCCGGTGCGGAGGGAAATAGCCCGCCTTTCGCTGGAACGGCTGATAGCCGACGGCAGGATACACCCGGCGAGGATAGAAGAAGTGGTTGAGAAAACACGCAGGGAAGTCGAGGCCACCATAAAGGAGGAAGGCGAAAAGGCCATCTTCGACCTGGGGCTCTCCGGCATCCACCCGGAGCTGGTAAAGCTCATAGGCAGGCTCAAATACAGGACATCATACGGGCAGAACGTCTTGCAGCACTCGAGGGAGGTGGCGTATTTTGCCGGAATGATGGCCTCCGAGATAGGGGCGGACGTGAAGCTGGCCAGGAGGGCCGGCCTCCTGCACGACATCGGGAAGGCCGTGGACCACGAGGTCGAAGGCCCCCACCAGGAGATAGGGGCCAACCTGGCGAAGAAGTACGGCGAGTCCGACCCCGTTGTTGACGCCATCTTCTCCCACCACGACGGCGAGGTGAAGACGGCGGAGGCGGCGCTGGTGGCCGCCGGAGACGCCATATCGGCCGCAAGGCCCGGCGTCAGGAGCGAGAGCATAGAGAATTACCTGAAGAGGCTGGGCAAGCTGGAAGAGCTTGCCATGTCCTATAAAGGCGTGGAGAAGTGCTACGCCATACAGGCGGGCAGGGAAGTCCGCATAATAGTGAAACCGGAGGAAGTCACTGACGAGGCCTCATGGATTTTATCCAAGGACCTGGCCAAGAAAATAGAGGCCGAGATGACCTATCCCGGCCAGATCAAAGTAACCGTAATCAGGGAAAACAGGTTTGTGGAGTACGCCAAGTAGGTGGCTCCGCATTGAAGGTACTTTTCATCGGGGACATAGTGGGCAGGACGGGCCGGACCGCGGTCAGGGCCCTCCTGCCCAAAATCATTGAACGGTACAAGCTCGACTTCATAATCGCAAACGGCGAGAACGCGTCTGGCGGGTTCGGCATCACGGAGGACGCGGCCAGGGAGCTTTTCGCCTGCGGCATACATCTCCTCACAAGCGGAAACCATATCTGGGACAAGAAGGAAATCGTCCCGTATATAACAAAGGAAGACAGGCTTATCAGGCCCCTTAACTACCCGCCGGGCGTGCCGGGCTCCGGCAGCACCGCCTGCCCCCTCCCAAACGGCAGAAGCATTGCCGTGCTGAACCTCATGGGCAGGGTTTTCATGACGCCCATAGACTGCCCCTTCAGGGCCGCGGACACGGAGGTAAGGAAACTCAAGGAGAAAACTCCCAATATCATTGTGGACTTTCATGCCGAGGCCACGTCGGAGAAGGTGGCGCTCGGCCATTACCTGGACGGCAGAGTGAGCGCCGTCATAGGCACGCATACCCACATCCAGACCGCCGATGAAAGGGTCCTGCCCGGAGGGACCGCCTATATTACGGATGCCGGGATGACCGGCCCGAAGGAATCCGTCATAGGCGTGAAGAAGGAGCAGATAATAGAGAAGTTCCTCTACCAGACGCCCCGGAGGTTCGAGATACCGGGCGGGGAGGCCATCCTCTCAGCCCTCATAATCGAGATAGACGAAAAGACCGGGCTCGCAGGCTCCATATCGAGACTCCAGCTCACTTACCCCTAGGGCTTGCGCCCTCCGAAGACAGCAAGCTCGAACACCTTGAAGCAGCAGTCCACATCCCTGAACCCGCAGGCGCGAAGCCACTCGCACTGAAGCTCCACCGGGGCGAGGATATTGGCGTCCTTGTCCGGCCTGTTATAAAATTCTTTCGAGACCTGTTCGCGGCTTTTTTCCGCCCCCCTGCTCCTGGCGAAGGCGTACATCGAGTCCACAAAAAGCTCCTCGAAATTGCGCTCCACCCACTCGGAGGGCGAAGAGACATGCTCTATGTTCACAAACAGGCCGCCCGGGCTTAGCAGGTTGAATATCTCCCTGTACAGGCTGCGCTTGCGCTCATCGGGCTGGTGGTGGATGGAATACCCGGACACGATCAAATCGAAGGAGCCGTCCTCAAAAGGGGCGTGCCACGCGGGCTGGCCGTAATCCGCCGTGACAAATTCCAGGCCCGATGCATGCCCCGCCAGCCTGGCCCTGGCCTGCACAAGCATGGGCTCCGAAAAATCCACAAGCACTCCTTTTGCCTCCGGGAACCTTGCAAGCATGGATGCCGAAAGGACGCCGTCGCCGCAGCCGATGTCCATAAAGCGGGCAGGTTTTCCATTGCCCGCAGCACCCGCAAGCCGTAGCATTATTTCTATCTGCTGGGCGGCGAATGGTATCCCCCCGCGCACAGACTCAAGATAGGTCTTGACCAGCGAATCAGTCTTCCAGACTTCACACGGATTTTTTCCCATTGCGCCCTCCAGGTAGAAAGCATATGGCAATCCAGGAGCGCATGTCAAACCAGGGGCCATGCAAATGGTAAAATATTACATGATAATCAAACTGGATAGCAGGACGCTGCTGGGGCTGGCGGCCGGGGCCTTGACGACCTTTTCGCTTCTGCCCCAGGTCATAAAGACATGGAAGTCCAGATCCACCCAGGACATTTCAATCGCCATGTTCGTCATTCTATGCGCCGGGCTGCTTACGTGGGTCCTGTACGGGTTCATGATAAACTCCATGCCCGTCATCCTGGCCAACATCGTTTCATTTTTCCTGGGCATGGTGGTGGTCGTCCTGAAACTGAAACACGGGTAATAAACAGGGGGCGTAAAGCCCCCCTGTTCGCATTCTTTCCGGACCCAAGACTATCCCGTGGTAATGCTAACCTTGTCGAGGATGTGCTTCAGCACCTCTTGCTCTTTCCTGAGGGGCTGTTTTTTCTCATGCCCTTCCGTCCTGAAAATTACCTCCTTCAGGTCGTCAAGATACATTTTGAGGGCGCGCTCGAGATATTCCTTTTCCTCTTTGTCAAGGGCGACGTTCATTTGGCACCTCCCGTCTTATGAATACGCAAGCCCTGAATTGCCTCTCCCTGAGAAAATGCTATAAGAAACCATATGGCTTGTCAAAACGGCTCGGGGAGGCTACTCCCTCCAGCCGTACTCTCCGAGCAGCGGCACAAAGACGCAATAGGTCTGGAATTCCTCGAAAAACCTCCCGGCATATTTTCTGCCTTTTATCAGCTTCTGGGAATCCCGCGAACCCACGGGGATTACGATAACGCCCCCGTCATTGTCCAGCTGCTCAAAAAGCGGGGCGGGGATTTGGGGCGCGCCTGCGGTCACTATCATGCCTTGGAAGGGGGCCGCCTCCGGCCAGCCCAGAGAGCCGTTCCCTACCTTGAATTTTATGTTTGAATAGCCAAGGGACCTGAGTTTTTCCTCCGCCCTGATTGAAAGCTCCGGGACATATTCGACCGTGCAGACCTCCGCGGCAAGCTCCGCCAGGACCGCCGTCTGGTAGCCCGAGCCCGTCCCAATCTCCAGGACCTTTTCGCCGCCCTTAAGCTCCAGGAGCTCGGTCATCAGCGCCACCATGTAGGGCTGCGATATCGTCTGCCCGGCCCCTATCGGCAGCGCCATGTCGTCGTATGCCTTTTCCGCGTTCCATTGCCCGGCGAATTCGTGCCTTGGCACCCTCCGCATGGCGTCGAGCACCCTTTCGTCCCGGATGCCGCGCATGACAAGCTGCCCCTCCACCATGCGCTCCCTCAGGCTCCGGAAATCCATCTTACGGGTTATTTTTGACCATATCCATCCGGCCATTTGCTTTTAAGCCAGTCTATTGCGGCCCTGTTGGTGAGGTCAAGATGTATGGGGGTGACGGACACATACCCCCCGGCTACCGCGTTCATGTCCGTGTCGTCCCCGTGCTCCCAGAACGGCTTTCCGCCGCCTATCCAGTAGTATATCTCGCCCCAGGGGGAGCGTGTTTCGTGGATGGCCCCGTCGTAAATGCGCTTGGACTGCCGGGTGAACCTTATCCCTTTCACTTCGCCAACCGGGACGTTCGGGACGTTCACGTTAAGGAGGGTATCATAGGGCAGCGGGTTCTCCATTACGAAAGACGCGACCAGGGTGGCATAATGGCCGGCGGTTTCGTAGTGCTGCACCTTGCCGTCCGCCGGGTCCAGAAACAGCGACACGGCAAAGGACTGTATCCCCATGATGGTGCCCTCTATGGCGGCCGAGACCGTGCCGGAATAGGTTATGTCGTCGCCAAGGTTCGCGCCCCTGTTTATGCCGGACACCACGAGGGCCGGCTTCACAGGAAGCAGCTTCTGCATCCCCACCGCAACGCAGTCGGTAGGGGTGCCGTTCACGCTGAAAAAGCCCACCTCCCCCAGTTCCTCCACCCTTAACGGCCTGTGCATCGTAAGGGCGTGTCCCACGGCGGAGCGCTCCCTGTCTGGCGCGACCACGTAAGCATCTCCCAACCCCCTGACAGCCCTGAAGAGGGCCATCAGGCCAGGCGAGCGCACCCCGTCATCGTTTGTAACAAGGATTGTCTTCCGGTCAGGGCCTTTTGTCAGATCGGCGTTTTCTCCCATACCTGATTGTATCATTTCTCCGGCGGATAAAAGAACCGCGAACAAAAGGGCTTGCCCTTTGGGGGCCGCTTGCGGCAAAATAAAACTCGTTTTGCAGTAAATTACCGGAGGTTTTTTCCAAATTGGCCATAACCTATAAGAAAGCGGGCGTTGACATCGAGGAGGGGGAAAGGTTCGTAAAACTCCTCTCTCCCGCAGCCGCCAGGACCAGGAGGAAGGAAGTCCTTCAGGGCATCGGACTTTTCGGTGCGCTGTTCAAACTGGACACCCGTAAATACAAAGAGCCCGTGCTTGTGAGCAGCACGGACGGAGTGGGCACGAAGCTCAAGATAGCCTTCATGACGGGCCGCCATGACACCGTGGGCATAGACCTTGTCGCCATGAGCGTGAACGACATACTCACCTGCGGGGCGGAGCCGCTTTTCTTCCTTGACTACTTCGCGACGGGAAAGCTGCGGGCCGGGAAGGCCGTGAAGGTCATTGAAGGCATCGCGAAGGGCTGCGAAGAGTCCGGCTGCACGCTGATAGGGGGCGAGACCGCCGAGATGCCGGGTTTTTACAAGCCGGGGGAATACGACCTTGCCGGTTTTGCCGTGGGCGTCGTCGAGCGCCGCATGATAATAAACGGTGCGCGCATAAAACCCGGAGACGCCCTCGTTGGCATGGCCTCGTCCGGCCTGCACTCAAACGGCTACTCGCTGGCAAGAAAAGCCCTGATTGAAAAAAACTCCGGCACGGGGCTGAAATCCAAGCCCGGGGAGCTTGGAGGCAAAACGGTTGCCGATGAACTCCTCACGCCGACAAGGATTTATGTAAAGGCGTTCAACGCCCTCAATGGGAAAGTAGATATAAAAGGCCTGGCCCATATAACGGGCGGCGGCATCCCCGGCAACTTGAACAGGATACTCCCAAAAGGTATCGACGCACTTGTGGTTGAAGGCTCATGGCCCGTGCCTGGCATATTCGGGCTCATCCAGAAGGCCGGGAAGGTGCCGGAGGCCGACATGAAAAAGACGTTCAACATGGGCATAGGCTTTGTGGCCGTAATGCCTGAAAAGGACGCGCCAAAGGCCGTTTCCATCCTCAAAAAGGCAGGATATGCATCATGTCTTATAGGACGCGCCGGGAAGGGCAGCGGCAAGGTCAGATACGTAAAAAGCTGACCAGACTTTCATTTTTCCATTTTTCATCCTCAAAAAAGCTGTTTCCCGCCCGATCCCTTACTGCATCATAGGCCCCCATGTGTCATTCCGGTTTTGCGCGGGACCGCGATAAAAACTGTGATAGACTTTGCATAAGAAATGAAAAAATCAAAAGACCCCGATGACCGGCATCACTGAAAAATATCGCCTGCTCCTCAGAAGGCTATGGGAAAAAGACCTGTCCTATTACAAGAGAGGGGAGCGCTTTGCCATACTCCTCACCCGCCTTCTGCATATTGCTGTAAAGGCGTACAGGGACAATGAGATATCCTTCATGGCATCGAGCCTTGTCTATACGAGCATACTTAGCCTCGTGCCCTTTCTCGCGCTGAGCTTCTCTGTGCTCAAGGCATTCGGCGTGCAGGACCAGATAGAGCTGTACCTTCAGGAGTTTCTCGCCCCCTTCGGAGCGCAGGGCACGGTCATAATAAATAAAGTAATAGCCTATATAAACCACATCAACATGAAAATCCTGGGCACATTTGGTTTTTTGGGGCTCCTGTACACCGCGATATCGCTTGTGCAGAAGGCCGAATACGCGCTTAATTACATCTGGAAGGCAAAACAGTCAAGGGGCCTGAGAAGGAAGTTCAGCGATTACCTGAGCGTTATAGTGATAGGGCCGGGGCTTATTTTCTCCGCCCTTGGAATTACATCCACACTCCTTAGCAGCAAGGTGGCGGCCGGGATACTGTCATTGAAGTTCATAGGCGGGGCGATCTATCTGCTCGGCAAGCTCATCCCGTATTTTTTCGTCTCGATAGCGTTCACATTCATCTATGCCCTTCTGCCGATGGCCAGGGTGAAATTCAAGGCCGCGCTTGCCGGAGGGATAATCGGCGGCATCCTCTGGCAGAGCGCTGGATGGGCGTTCGCCGCCATCACGGTGACATCCGCCAGCTATCCCGCCATATACTCCGGGTTCGCCATCATGATACTTTTCCTTATCTGGATGAACCTCAACTGGCAGATACTGCTCATCGGAGCGGTCGTTTCCTTCCATTTCCAGTACCCGCAGTATCCTCTGGTCCAGAGGACGCCATCGGTGCTCAGCAACCGGTTAAAAGAACGGCTGGCCCTGGCGATTATGTATCTTGTGGGCGACAGTTTCCATCATAAAAAGCCTTACTGGAACATGAACAGTTTCGTAGGGCGTTTCAGGGTGCCTATGGAAGCCGTTGAGGACATGCTGGAAATCCTTGAGCGCAAGGGGCTTCTGATACGGGCGGCGGATGAGACAAGCTATATTCCAGCAAGGGCGCTGGACACAATAACAGTCGGAGACGTGCTCACTGCCGCGAGGACCGCCGGGGAAAACACTTACCGGCTTGAAAGCGGGATTGTGTCCCTTGATGTGGTGGATGAGATAATAGAAAAAATAAACGGGGCCGTCTCCCGTGTGCTGGGGGATGTGACGATAGAGGACGTCCTCCTGCGCAGGGAGGAGGCCGTTGCCGTTCCGGTTGGCAGTTGAGCTTTTTCCTACTTGAAGAATTTCTTCTCCAGCTCCTCCAATCCCCTGCCGATGCCCTTTTGAATGATGGGGGCCGTGCTCAGGCCGGCAGAGGGCCTGTCCACAACGCCGCTTATCTTTACAGGGACAGTGGTCCAGCCCCTCTGGTCCGTAAGGAATTTCATGTACCTGCTCCGGCTTATTCCTGCCGCCAGCGCCGGAGAGAGCTTCACATCCAGGGACGCCTTCAGCCTCTTGTCGAACCCGACGGCGCCGTTCAGGTTGGCGAACTCTATCCGGGCCGAATTCATGAAACCGGCAAACGTCACCTTTTCCTTTGCGATTTCAAACCGCATACGTGAACTTGTAAACACCGGCGTGCGAAGCTCCGGCACCCCCAGGAGCGAGGATATCTGGTCCGCTATGGTAGACTGCTTCACCGCGATTTTCGGGAACACCGCCGTGCCGCTGCCCTTTAAAGTGGGTTTTACGCCCAGGTTTGTATTAAAGCTGAAAGCGCCTTTGAAATTCCCCGCGACATCAACCTTCTTCCCGCCGGAGATGTCCATGCTGACAGGGGCAATCCCGGCAACACCATTTTCATACCTGTAAAGAAGGTTGAAACCGGTGATTGTGAAGCCCTGATAATAGGCCGTCTTTACATTCACCCTGCCCTTGGCCTTCATCTTTTTTTGGGGTGCGGCAGCCTCCCTGTGCACAGCCTGTTTTGCGGCGGGAGCGGCCTTCCCCTTGGGCATTAAAGCGGCGAGCCTGTCCAGGTGCAGCACCAGGGAAGAGACGTCTATATTTGCATCAGGGGATTCCTCGTAATTCCTGATTACCCCTGTTGTCTTTATCCGGTCCCCTTCGATGCCGGTCAGGAGGTCCAGGTCTATTTCCTTTCCAATCCTGATCCTGCCCGTGGTGTTTACCGTCGCCTTCTGCCCGATTACGGCCTTCATCTCCTTCAGGTCTATGCTGCCTGAGGGCTTCAGTTTCCCTCCCGCCGCCTGGGAGACGTCAAGGCTGGCATCGGCGAGCAGGTCGATATCCGGGATTTTTCCCAGGTCGTCAACGAAGACCGCCTTTGCGTCCCTCACCCGCACGCCGCTCAGGGCCACGGCGAATTTCTTCTTCCCGGCCTCTTCCGCCGCGGGGATTTTTTGTTTTTGCTTTTCCTTTTCCTCCCGCTCCCTCGCCATTTTTTCCTTTATGTCCGTGAAATTATATTTCCCGTCCTTAAGCCTCTCTATCCTTATGAACGGCGAGACCAGCTCAAGCCTGGTAATGACGAGCTCCCTCTTGAGCAGCGGGGGAAGGCTGTAATTGAGCAGGAATTTCCTGGCCTTTATGAAATCGGTTTTGCCGTCGGCCTCTTTAAGCGCAAAACCCGACACATCCACGCCCTTGAACAGCGAAATTTTTATCCTGTCGATGGAAACCTGCCGGCCTGTCATCTGCTCCAGCTTTGGGATGACCATCGCCTTCAGCTTGCCGCTCGTGAAATAAACCCGCACGAATATCGCAAGGGCCAGAAGGACGAGTATTACCAGCCCCGCAACCACGCCCGCTATCCACAATACGGTTTTCATCCGGCATGTACCTATGTTCATGCTATTTGAAAGGAGAATGGCCGTCAAGCACAGGCATTGATCTTCCCTGCGGCAAGGGGACTGGTCCCCAAGCCGCAGGGAATGTAATGTGAGGATTTTTTTGTTTATATCCGCTCGCTATCCATTTACCCTTTATAATAGAAAGATGGAAAACAGGGTATATGTGCGGAAGGTTTTTTCTTACGACTACGCCGTCCTGCGGCCGCTCATCTCAGGTCTGATGGAAAGGGAACTGGGCGGCTCCATCTCGAAAGGCATGCTGGCCGTAATCAAACCCAACCTCCTTGCCCCCGCCCCGCCGGAAAAAGCCATGCTCACCCATCCGTTGATAGTCAGGGCGGTCGCGGAATATTTAATCGAAAAAGGGGCCAGGGTAAGGATAGCCGACAGCCCCGCCCTGGGCTCTTTTGAGAAAGTATTAAAGGAAAGCGGGATCGGAAGCGCCCTTTCCGGACTCCCTGTGGAGATGGCCGAATTCAGGGAATCGGCCCAAATCCAGACTGGCGAACCGTTCCGGAAGATAGAGCTTTCCAGAGACGCCCTTGAGGCGGACATGCTGATAAACCTGCCCAAGCTCAAGACCCACTCGCAGATGCTGCTTACTCTTGGCGTCAAAAACCTCTTCGGGTGCGTAGTGGGCGTCAGGAAACCCGAATGGCACTTCAGGACGGGTGTGGACAGGGAGATGTTCGCAAAGCTGCTCGTCCAGATATACCTCGCGCTGAAACCGGCATTCACCATTCTGGACGGCATCCTCGCGATGGAAGGGCAGGGGCCGGGCAAAAGCGGCACTCCACGCGAGCTTGGGCTTCTTCTTGCAAGCAGGGACACCCTGGCCCTGGACGCCGCCGTCTGCGGCATGCTTGGTGTCGGGCCAGCCGATATGCCTGTCTGCAACGCGGCAATGCGGATGGGCCTTTCAACCGGCTACGAACTGGACGGGACAATGGAAAAGATACCTGATTTCAAGCTCCCCCGGACCTCTGGGCTGGTCTTCGGCCCCAGGCCCCTGCATGGGCTGATGCGCGCTCACCTGGTGCAAAGGCCCGTACCGGATGAAGACATTTGCAGGCTTTGCGGCGAATGCATGCGCTACTGCCCTGTGCAGGCGATAGAAAAAAGGGAGAAAAAACTGCGATTTGACTATAACAAGTGCATCAGGTGTTATTGCTGTCTTGAGGTCTGCCCTTACGGGGCGATCAAGTCAAAGGAGACCCTGCCGGGCAAACTGGTCAGGCGGATTGTGAAAGGGCGGCCGTCCTCAAAATAACAGGCAGTGAAGCCTGTCCCGGACCCCACCCCTCATGAAAAGCGGCTTTTTACTTTTTGCCCTTCTTGATCTTTTTTGTAATAGATATGATGGTCTTTGCGCTTCCCCCGTAGCTGTTGGGCTCGACATTTATGTACTCATCGGCTATGGGCGGCTTGCCCTTCATTGGGAAGAAATAGACCGTCTGCTTGTCTTTTTTCAGGAGCACGGGTTTTTTCCCGGTCTTTTTTTCATAGAACGCCTTGATCTTTTCAGGCGAGTCGTTGGATGTGAAGATGTATGACTTCCAGCCGGGGGCGGCCATGCTCCCTGAGTGCTCCAGGTATTTCGAGCCGGGATACACGGGGTAGCCTATTTCCTTCCCGGACAGGGTTTTTCCCGCGGCTGAATGCGGCTTTGGCTGTGCCATCGCCGCCGCGGCAAACAGCAGCATAAGCAATATCGCGGGCACAAATATTTTTTTTCTCATCTGGTCTCCTGTGTCCATCGTAATTGAAAGCTCCTAAAAGTATAGCACAGGACAATTTCCGGAAATCTATAATAAAATAAAGAGAGACGGGCAGATTTTCTGCATGGTTTGTGCCAATGTTGAACCTTTAAACGTCCCAGCGGCGCGGTTGGAAAAAGCAGATGTGGAAAAAGCCTGAAATTCCTCCTGCGGTAAACGCAGCCATAATCGGGGCAATGACGATAGCGGTATTCCTGCTGGACCATTCGCTGCCCCTGGGCTACAGCATATGGCTTTTGTATCTTGTCCCGATAGCTTACGCCTTCTCCGTCCGGATGAATATTTTGTATTTAACGGCGGCCGCCACCCTCCTGATTACAATAGAGTTTTTCATTGCCCGCCCGGGTGTAAGTCCAAGCGTGTCGCTTGCCAACAGGTCCCTTGGAATAATCCTGCTCTGGATTTTTTCTTACATCGTCATGAAGCGCAGGCATGCGGAAGAGAGAAGCATGATGGCGAGAAAGGAATCCGAGGAACTAAGGAACCGGCTCGCGTCAATCGTGGAGACCTCCGATGAGGCAATCATAGGCAAGTCGCTTGACGGCGTCATACAGACCTGGAACACCGGGGCAGAGGAGATGTACGGCTATTCCGCAGGCGAGGCCGTAGGCCGGCCCGTTTCCATACTCGTCCCGCCCGGCTACCCCAATGAAATCCCCAAAATACTCGAAAGGATAGCAAAGGGTGAGCATATCGGGCATTATGAGACCGTTCGCATGCGCAAGGACGGGGAACGGATATTTGTTTCCATTTCAATTTCGCCCGTAAAGGATGAAAACGGCAGGATTGCCGGCGCGGCAACCATCGCCCACGACATCACGGAGCGCAAGCGCCTGGAGGAAAGCCTGAGGAATACCCTTTCGGAGCTTGACCGCTCGAACAAGGAGCTGGAGCAGTTCGCCTACGTGGCTTCGCACGACCTTCAGGAGCCCTTGCGGATGGTCTCAAGCTACGTGCAGCTCCTGGCCCGCAAGTATTCGGAAAAGCTGGACGGCAAGGCGCTTGAATACATAGACTTCGCGGTCGACGGCGCAGACCGGATGAAAAAGCTCATCGAGGGCCTGCTTGCTTATTCACGGGTGTCGCGCGGGACCGGACCCGGAAAGGTAAACACCGCTGACATCTTCGACGGGGCCGTCTCCAACCTCAGGGCCTCGATTGAGGAAAATCAGGCAGCGGTCATAAAAGAAGGCCCCCTGCCGGAGGTTTATGGGGACGGGACACAGCTCCTCCAGCTTTTTCAGAACCTCATCGGCAACGCGATAAAATTCAGGAGGCCGGACGTCCCGCCCGTGGTGCGCGTATCGGCCGGCAGGAAGGGTCAGGATTGGGTCTTTGCAATAAAGGACAACGGGATAGGGATAGACCCTAAATATTACGACCGGGTATTCCTGATTTTCCAGCGGCTGCACTCGCGGCAGGAATACCCGGGCACAGGCATCGGGCTGGCCCTGTGCAAAAGGATAGTCGAGAGCCATGGAGGACGCATATGGATAGAGTCCGGGCAGGGCTCCGGCTCGGCCTTTTTCTTTACAATCCCAGCCCAGGAGGAGCCGGATGAATATGGAAACGGGCGAGGTTATAGACATTCTGCTCGTGGAGGATAACCCTGGCGACGTCTTCCTCATAAAGGAGGCCCTGAGCGACGGCAAGATCCGCAACGAACTGCACGTGGTGACGGACGGGGAGGAGGCGACGGAGTACCTTTATAAACAGGGCAGGCATATGGGGGCCCACAGGCCGGAACTCATCCTGCTGGACTTGAACCTCCCGCGCAAAAGCGGCAGGGAAGTGCTTGAGGAGATAAAGGCCGACCCTGAACTGAAGTCCATTCCCGTGGTGGTGCTCACCACATCCAAGGCCGAGGAGGACATACTCAAGTCTTACAACCTTCACGCCAACTGCTATATCACAAAACCTGTCGACCTGGAGCAGTTCCTCAATGTCGTCAAATCCATTGAGGACTTCTGGCTCACCATCGTGAAACTGCCCTCAAGAGCGGACATGAGAAGGAAGTGAGCTTTGGAAGACGCGCCCCTCAGGATACTGCTCATAGAGGACAACCGGCTTGACACTCTGCTCATAAAGGAGATGCTGGAAGGCACGGACTGTGAGGTAACGAATGCGGCCAGGCTTTCGGCGGGGCTGGGACTGCTTGAAACGCGGCATTTCGACCTCATCCTGCTGGACCTGGGGCTTCCGGACAGCTGGGGGCTCGAAGGGCTGGAGAAGATACAAAACAGCGGGTCCAATGTGCCGGTCGTCGTTCTGACAGGGCTTTCCGACGAGGCGCTGGCCTCAAGGTCTCTGGCGATGGGTGCCCAGGATTACGTCCTCAAAGGCCATACGGACAGCGAACTGCTGTACCGCACCATCCGTTATTCCATCGAGCGCAAGAAATCCCGGCAGCAGCTGGAGGAATCCGAGGAGCGGTTCAGGCGGGCCATAATGGACTCCGTTTTCCCGGTAATGATCCACGCCGAGGACGGCGAGGTCATCCAGATAAACAGGATATGGACCCAGTTGACGGGATACGCGATCGAGGACATCCCGGCCGTCTCCGTCTGGCTCGAAAAGGCGTCGGCCGCGGCCCCGGATACGCGCATCGGGCAGGGGGAGCACGTTATCAGGACCAAATCCGGGGACTCAAGGACATGGGAATTCAGCTCCGTTCCGCTGGGCAGCCTTCATGACGGCAGGAAACTGATAATGAGCATGGCGGCCGATATAACGGAGCGCAAGCGCATGGAGGAGATAATCAAGCACCAGGCCTCTCACGACACGCTCACGGGGCTTCCCAACAGGGCGCTGTTCATGGACCGCCTCAGCCAGGAGATAAGCGAGAGGCGCAGGAACGGCAAAAAGCTCGCGGTAATTTTTCTGGACCTCGACCGCTTCAAAAACATAAACGACACCCTGGGCCACGACGCCGGGGACAGGCTGCTTGTGGAGGTCGGAGGCAGACTCAAGACGTGCATACGGGAATCCGATACGGTGGCCCGGATCGGGGGAGACGAGTTCAATATCCTGCTCGCCGGCATAGCCCACAGCGGAGACGCGGCCCGGGTTGCCAGGAAGATAATCTCCTCTTTCCAGAATCCTTTCCAGATAAAAGAGCATGAACTGAATATAACCACGAGCATAGGGATAAGCATCTGTCCCGATGACTCAGGTGAAATGGACGTGCTCCTCAAATACGCCGATATAGCCATGTATTACGCCAAGGAAAGCGGCAAAAACGCATTCCGGTTCTACGACCCACTGATAAACAAACGGACGCTGGAAAGGATAAAACTTGAAAACAGGCTCCGCCAGACACTTGAAAAAGGGGAACTGGTCCTGCATTACCAGCCCCAGATTGACGCCAAAACCGGGGAGATTACCTGCGCGGAATCGCTGGTCAGGTGGCAGCATCCGGAAATGGGGCTGCTGGACCCGGCCCGGTTCATACCGCTTGCCGAGGAGACCGGCCTTATCCTGGACATCGGCGAATGGGTACTGCGCACGGCATGCGCCCAGAACAAGGCATGGCAGAACGCCGGGCTGCCGCGCATATGCGTCTCGATAAACCTCTCCGAGCGCCAGTTCCATCAGCCGGACTTCCCGAAGCTTGTGTCCAGGGTGCTTGAAGAAACGGGGCTGGACCCGGGTTGGCTTGATATCGAGATAACTGAGACCACCGCGATGCGGGACACGAGTTTTTCAATCCCAAGCCTGGCAAAGCTCGCCGGGCTTGGAATAAAGTTTTCGCTCGACGACTTCGGCACCGGGTATTCATCCCTTGAATACCTGAAGAGACTGCCCATCCAGAAAATAAAGATAGACAAATCGTTCATCGAGGGGATAATGGACGACCCTGACGATATGGCCATAGTGAGCGCGGTCATTTCGATAGCCCACAATCTGAGGAAAAAGGCCGTTGCGGAAGGGGTCGAGACCGGAGGCCAGTTCGAGGCATTGAAGGCAAGCGGCTGCGATGAGATACAGGGGTTCTTCTTCAGCAGGCCGCTGCCAGCCGGCAGTTTCGAGCGTCTGCTTACCAGTCAGGCGTGACCCGCGTCTTTTCTGCGCGGCCGCCTGACCGGCCCCTCACCGTGGCAAACCACGGGGAATGCGCTCGTTATCCATTCAATCAGCTCAGGTGGCGGTTTGCCAGTTTTGTCATCTCGAACATGGAAACCTGCTTTTTCCCGCCGAACACCGGAAGCAGGTTGGCATCGGCATTTATGTTCCTTTTATTGGCCTCATCCTGGAGCTTGTTTTTCTTGATATAGTCCCAGAGTTTTTTGACCACCTCCGTCCTGGGCAGCGGCTTGTCCCCGACTATCCTGGCCAGCTCCGGGCTGGGCTTCATTTCCTTCATCAAGGCGCTCCCGGCACGTTTGCCTTCCGTCTTTTTCTTTTTTTCCATTGCTTTTTCCCCTTCTCCTGTTTAAGCTGGATTTAATTCAATAATATATGATAACCAAAAAGGCTCCAACCCGCCACCCGATTATTGATCCCGGCATAATTAACGTCCTGAATTCCCTCACCTTCCGTTTTGCTCCTCCCTCTCCCGCTATCATACAAGGGTTGGGGTGAGCGGCAGTGATCGGAGGCCCTCCCGATTTGCCAACATCATACCCTTGTGTTAATTTAATCTCATGCAAAGAAAGGCAAAAATAATCTGCACCATAGGCCCCGCCACAGCCGATAAAAAAATGATAAGCGGGCTTATATCGAGGGGCATGAACGTGGCGCGCCTGAATTTCTCGCATGGCACCCACGCCTTCCATGAGGGCGCGCTCAAGACGATACGGGAAGAGGCCGCGAGGCTCAAAAAAACGGTTGCCGTAATGCTGGACCTGCAGGGGATAAAAATCCGGGTGGGCACGCTGAAGGGCTCGGAGGTGGAGCTAAGGAAGGGGCAGACGGTGACTGTAAAGCGGGGGGGCGGCCCCGGCGATGAAAATACGATCTTCATAAGATACCCGCATTTGATAGACGCCTCCGAGGAAGGGCACCGCATATTGCTCAACGACGGCCTGATAGAATTGCAGATAACGGAAAAGGGGACGGATTACCTCAGGGCGGTCGTGAAGACCGGCGGCATACTGAAGGAAAAAAAAGGGGCGAACCTGCCGGGTCTCAAGCCCGTGGACGTATCGTTCACGAAAAAAGACGAAGCCGACATGCGCCTTGGCATCAGGATGGGGGTGGATTATGTGGCGCTCTCCTATGTGCGCACCCAAAAAGACGTCCTTGCGCTAAGGGAATTCCTGGGCCGGGAAAGAGCGGAAGGGCTCCCGATAATAGCAAAGATAGAGACCCCGCAGGCGATAAGGAACCTGGATGAAATACTGCCCCTTGTAGAGGGCATCATGGTGGCCAGGGGGGACCTGGGCGTGGAGATCCCGCCCGAAAACGTGCCGATAGCGCAAAAGTCCCTCATAGAAAAGGCCAACAGGGCCGGGAAGTTCGTTATAGTGGCGACGGAGATGCTTGAGTCCATGACCGAACGCCCCCGTCCAACGAGGGCCGAGACCACCGATGTCTCCAATGCCATACTTGACGGGGCGGACGCCGTGATGCTCTCCCAGGAGACATCGGTCGGCAAATATCCGCTGGAGACCCTGGACATGATGGGCAGGATCATCGAGGAGACGGAGCTGTCTCTGCCAATCCCCGGCCGCTACCAGCAGAGGGGCACTTTTTCAGAGGCCGTGGCCCGCGCCGCAACGGATGCCGCGCAAAGCGTAAGGGCAAAGTGCATTATTGCATTCACCCAATCGGGCTCCACGGCAAAGCTTATCTCCATGCTGCGCCCCGAAGTGGAGATAATAGCCTTCAGCCCCTCAGAGCACGTGATGCGCCGCATGGCGCTGTACTGGGGCGTACTGGCGCGCAGGATACGGAAGCTAAAAAGCATGGACGCGCAGTTCAAGGAAGTGGAAAAGGCCCTGTTGTCCGAAAAGCTCGCCAAAAAAGGCGACATAATCGTCATCACCGCGGGCATCCCCAATATCCAGGGCACAACCCGGCTGATGAAACTGCACGTAATAGGGAAAGAATAAAAATCCGTCCCGCCGGCAAACCGGGCTTTTCTTGTGCCTGAAAAGTGATAGAATGATTTTAGGTTTTTCCAACCCGGGGTCTGCCTGGGCTGAATACCGGACACCTCCATCAATAACGCTGCATGGTCATCGGGGGAGAAATGAGAATAGGTCTGCTTTGCTGGGAATCGCTCCATTCCATTGCGGTAGGCGGCGTGGCCGTCCATGTGACCGAGCTTGCCGCGGCCCTCGACCGGAGGGGGCACGAAGTCCACGTATTCACAAGGATGGGGCAGGGACAGTCCCATTATGAACTCATAGACGGGGTGCACTATCACAGGTGCCCGTTCCGGCTCGACCCGGACTTCGTTGAAGAGACAAACTGGATGTGCCGCTCGTTCGTGCACTACGTCCTGGAGACCGAAACCTACATGGGCGCAAAGTTCGACGTGATACACGCCCATGACTGGATGGCCGCAAACGCGCTGATATGGCTTAAAAAGAACGCCATGCGCAAGTACGTTTTCACCATGCATTCGACCGAGTACGGACGCTGCGGCAACAATTTCTTCCCCGGCCGCTCGGCGGCCGTCAGGGACCTGGAGCGGGCGGGCACCCAATGGGCGGACAAGGTGATAGTGGTCTCATGGGGTCTTAAAAAAGAGATAATGTGGATGTATGAAGCACCCTCATGGAAGGTCTCGGTGGTCTTCAACGGAGTCAACCTGCGCCAGTTCGACGGCTGGATAAGCCCTGCAGACGTGAAGCGCCGCTACGGGATAGGCCACATGGACCCCACTGTCCTTTTTTGCGGCCGCATGGTCTACCAGAAATCGCCCGATCTCATGGTCCAGGCCATACCCTATATCCTCCGCTATCATCCGGCGGCTAAGTTCGTCTTTGTGGGCGACGGTGAAATGAGACAGCACGTCCAGTGGCTTTCGCACCACCTCGGGGTTGCCCATGCGGCAAGGTTTGTGGGACACAAGTCCAACGGAGAGCTTGGAGACCTCTACAAGGCCTGCGACCTGGTCTGCGTCCCAAGCCGCAACGAGCCCTTCGGCCTGGTGGTGCTGGAGGCCTGGAGCGCCGGGAAACCGGTTGTGGTCACGAAAAACGGCGGGCCTGACGAATACGTCTGGCACGAGGTAAACGGGCTCAAGATTTGCCCCGAGCCCCAGTCCATCGCATGGGGCGTCGGGACGCTCTTCACGAATTTCGAGTGGGCAAGGTGGATGGGGCAAAACGGAAGGGTCGCGGTAGAGAGCGCCTTCACGTGGGACGCCGTTTCAGAGCAGGTGCTTTCCGTCTATAACGGCTGAGCCTTTATTCCTCGGGGAAGCGGTCCCTCGCGGCCGCAATCACTATGCCCTGCCCCGGCCTCAGGTCGTAGGAGAAAGGCTGGGGGATGTAGTCCAGCGGATACTCGGGCGAGATGTCCACGGCGGGCGCGCCCGCCTGCAAAAACCTCTGCAGGTTTTCCGCGTAAAAATTCTGCTTGCCCCGGATGTCCTTGTTCAGGATGAGGAGCGACTCCTGCTCGGTGCGCGTTGACGCCTTCCACATCAGGAGCACGTTCGGATTGGCATGGGAAAGCGCGCTGGTGGGTGCGTCCTCGTGGAAGACGCTGTTTGCCGCCTTTATGCCGTTCACCCTGGCTATGAAAGAGCTCAGGTTGACGCCTGTTTCCTCCCAGTCCGAGGGCCTTGTATTCACCACATGGAGCCTCTTCCTGAAACCGAATTCGAACCCTATGGGCATCATCACACCCGCTGAAAAAAGGGCGGCAAACAGATAGCGCTGTTTCATCCCGTCGATGTTTCCGTCCAGCTCCTTGCACAGCCTTTCCGTATCGTGGGTTTCGGGGAAGCTTATCGAGGGGGCCAGTTCCCTGGTGAGAGCGTACTGTTCCAGGAGCCAGGGGCTTGTGAAGTCCCACCATTTGGAGCTGTTGAAGACATAATCGAATCCGGACGCGGCGGTCTTTCTAGTGAGGCCGGGAGGCGAGCCGAGGGTCTCGGCAAGGAAGAGGACATCCGGATGCCGCTGTTTTGTTTCAGCTATAAGCCTCTCCCAGAAACTCCTTGGCAGCTGATAGGCGGCATCGCAGCGCATCCCTTTGAAGCCCAGCCTTACAAGGAACTCGACCACCTCAAGCGAGTATCGGAACAGCCCTTCCCTGTCGCTTGAGTTCCGGTGGTCGAACTTCGCCAGGTCGCGCCAGACCACCTTTTTCCCGGCATCCATCGCAAAGGGGTGCTCCACCTTCCCCCTGCCTTCCCAGGCAAACCATGCGGGATGCGTTTTCAAAAGCTCCGAGTCGGCCGCGCAATGGTTCAGCACCAGGTCGGTCATCACCCTGAGGCCGAACCTTTCAGCGGTTTTTATCGCGTCCTTTAACTGGTCCCCGGCTCCTTTCCTGCTCTTTTCGTCCACGAAAAGCGGATCAATCCCGAAATAGTCGGCCACGGAATAGAGACTCCCGGAGGCCCCCGTGCGCTGGACCGGATTCACGAATATCCAGTTGAAACCCATAGTCGAGGCCCGCTCGATGTGCTTCTTCCAGCCTGTGAATTTTCCGGCAAGGAGGGGGAACAGATTATAAATGATCATTTTCTGCGGCGTCATATTCACCTCTCCTGATTTTAAAAAAAATCCCTGATTTCCTAAATACCCGATTTTCAAATACCCACCTGGGGGCGTGTCTGCACTATGTAATACTGCCCCCCCGAAAAGGCGCCTTCAATGTCCTGGGGCCGGCCCATCGCGTCTTCCACCACCCTGCCCATCTCAGCTATCCCCGCCAGCAGTCCGTTTCTGAAGCCTTCATCCCACACAAGCGGGCTTTCAGAGTAATCCAGCGTGGCCTTCCGCGCTGGAGGCAGCACGAAGCTGTCATAGAGGCCAGCCCCCGCATAGCCTTCGAGGTCTTCGCCGTTTGAATCCGAGCGGAATATGAGGCCCCCTCCGAAAAGCCCCGTACTCTTGCCTGGGAAATAAAGCGTCTTCGGCTCCTTTGCCCCCTTCCTGCACACAAAGCCCAGCGCCCTTCCCGGATAATTGGCGGCCAGGCTCTCGCCAAGCCCCAGCACCACCTCTGCATAGACCTCTCCACGCTCGCCCGAGAAGGGGTTCACCGTATGGATAACGAATGCGTAATCCGCATTCACCACCTCCTGCACCAGAACTGACATTACAAGGTCCTCGTGCCTTATGTCATTTGCGACCCGGCTGAAATACGCCCTTTCGTTCCACTTGGAGACCCAGACGCGCTTTATGCACTGCCAGGCGCTGTCCCAATCGCCGGGCCAGGGGAGCCCGGCACCATCCATTGTGTCTTTGAGGGCACTGGCAAGCCCGGCCGGTGCTGCCAGGCCAAGCAGGGTTTCCCGTATGCGGGGGAGCAGTTCAGGAGCTTTTGCCGGGGCGGCCCCAAGCCCTTGGAGAAGCCCCTCATACTCGAGGGCGACCCGTTGATTTATCTTATCCGGGAGCGCTTTTTCCTCGAAGACGCCAAACGGAAGGGCCGCCGAGCGCGGCATCTTTATCCATTCGGGCAGCTTGTCTCGCACGAGCTTCAGGTTATTCGACTTGTAGCCCACGTTCCGGGAAGTGAAATCCCGCATCGGCAGGGCATAGGCCGTAAAGCCATGCCGTATCAGCATAGCCCGCGCGGGCCTTGCGCGCATTGGCGCGGCCTCCTCGCTTTCCGATTCCGCAAATGACACGCCGCTCGCCCCGAGTGCCTCCACCCTCAGCAGCCGTCCCCTGTAAGACTTCAGTTCCTCCAGCTTCGCAGGGTCGAAACAGGTGGCAAAGAGCACGCCCGAATTTCTTGCCCTTATGGCCAGGTGCGAAAGGCTGTCCACCATGGCTGGGGTAATAATGGCCCTGACCCCGCCCGGTATCTCTTCATCGCCCGCCACCGAGCCCGCAATTACGACCCCTGGCCGCTGAAAATCTTTTCCCTGTATCGCCTTGAGGGCATCGACTACGACTACCTCCCCCACGCCCTTCCCCCTGCTTACTATCTGCCAATCGCCAAGCTCCGCATTTTTTCTCAGCACCGGGTCAATTGCTCGCAGGAGCATGGAGAGCGCAAACGCCGGACGCCCCCGGAGCACTTCTTCCGTAAAGAGGTCAACTGTCCACGGCGAGGCATGAAACTCTCCGCCAAGGTATGCCGCCTTTGGCTGGAGCAACGCGTGATAGCGTTGGGCAAATGAGCCAAGGGCCCTCAGCAGCCGGTCCACCGCAGACTCCGCCCGCAGCGGCCATTCCCTCCCGGACCCGCTTTCCTCCTGAAGCAGCCGCCGCCAGAACCTGAGTGAAATTGAAAATTCCTCATCGGCCTCGGTCAGGCTTACATTCTCGATTGCAAACCCGGTTTCATGGGCTATCCGCCCCAGGTCAAGCTGTCCCAGACTCCTCTCCACAGTCTGGCGGACGAAATCCTCCAGCGCTATATCCAGAAACAGGAGGTCACGTATCCTGTGTGCCGGCCCGGCAACAAAAAACTCTTTGGAGAGCCGGCGTCGCGCCTCAACCGTTTTTTCGATAAGGGCATCCGCTTCGGGGCCGTTTTGATGTGTCCAGATAAAATCCATCACCGATTGCATCTCCGGGCCCAGGAGATGCCTTGCGTTCATCATGGCGATACCCAGGTCGGTGCCCGCATGGACCTCTTTCAGGATGCCCAAGAAGTGCTCGAAATCCCTGATAAGGGCGTCCTTCAGGTGCGGTATGAAATCAGGGTCTGTGGTTACCGGCCTTTCATAGCTCCTGAGACGGTCCCTCGTCACGCCGCCCTCTTCGAGTCTCCGGTAAAAGCGGCCCATGTCTCCATTTGAGCGGAGAAATTCAAGATAGGCCTCGCAGATTACCACATCGTCGGGGGTTGTGTTGTTGTGAAGCTTCTGGTGCCATTCCTCCATGAAATGGCCTGATATCTCTTTTATATTATGCCGGTGCATGATATTGAGCACCTCGTCCCGGACGCGCTGGGCGTTGCTGCCCCTTCCGAGGGTGGTCATTATGAGCCTTATCATCCCGCGTTCGCGGGGCATGGCTTCGGCATATCTGGCGGCAAGCTTCTGGGTCAGCTGGTCCATGGCGTGCCCAAGCTCGCGGGGCTTGGTGTTATAGTTCCTCTGCCAGTCGAGCTGCCTCAGGGCGGAAAAGCGAAGCCAGACATAAAGAAGGGAAAGGCCATCGACGCCGCCCTTCCCTATCCTGTCCAATAATTGATAGCAGAGATTGAAACGGTGCATGAGCGTCCAGGACTGGCGTCCCATCTCTTTTTCTATTATCTCCTGCGCTATCGGGCTAACCACTGGCGAAAGAGGCATTCCCGCGGGAAAAGCCTCGGGAGCGGGTATCTCGATGCGATAATTGGACCCGTTGTTGTTGTCCCAGCACCCCTCATCCGGGAAAAAGAGCACGAAATTCAGCCACCTGGCGCTCACGGGTCTTTCAAACCTCACCGTTATCTTCCTCCCGTTTTTTTCCATGAAGGGGGTCTGTATGGCGGAGGAACCGAAAGCGCGGCTTCCTTCCGGCCAGTAGCCGCGCGGGGGCACCCGCCACGGCTCGTGCGAATGGCTGGTGACCCCCCAGTGCAGGATGCAGCTCTTTACTGCATCAGCGCCGATGGTGACTTCAACTCTGCCGTCAAGCTCACGCACCAAAGCGGATATGTGAACGCCCGTATTCGTACGAATTGTTTCTTCCCTGATCATGACCGGCCTGCCGTTAAATATTTTTTATTTATAGTTTACATGAAAACCTTTAAACGGACCTCTGGGATTAACCGGTTGCAAGGGCCTTTTTTTCGCTATATACTTTTTGTTAAGAAAGTAAGCTCATCAATTTTTCTCCAAAAAAAATCAACTATCAGGAGCAGCCATGGCACATATCTATCACGCGCTTGGACTTAACATGCATCAGCCGCCTGGCAACCTTCTTTCCCTCCACAACTCCGATGAGCGGTGGGAAAGCAGGCAGATACTCTGGTGCTATGACAGGCCGACCCGCATGCTTGAGGGCTACGAGGATGTGGCGCGCCTGCACATGAGCCTCTCGGGGACACTGCTAAAGCAGTTCGAGGACCCGGCCATCCGCGAGACGTTCCACGACGTGGTGGACATCCAGGACATCCTGGAGCGCTTCAGGAGGTCTCCCATAGAATTCACTGGAACGGGCCTTTATCACCCGGTGTATCCCCTGATACCTCCCGCCGACTGGGACGCTCAGACCTCATGGTGGATAGGTCTGGGGAGGCACCTGCTTGGCCGTGACTGGTTCCAGGGGTTCTGGCCGCCCGAGATGGGGTTCTGCATGGAGATGGTGCCCATGCTGAAAAGGCACGGCTACAGATACGTTGTCGTGGACTCCTGGTACATAAAACCCAAAAGGCAGATGCGCTGGGAGGAGCTTCGCTACAGGCCCTATATTGCCAGATACGGCGGAGCTGAGATAATAGTTGTCCCGCGCGACCGCGAACTCTCAGACGCCCAGCTTTCAGGGCTGGACCCCGGATGGTTCCAGCACGAGGTATACCAGCGGACAAAACACTGCGACTTTCCGGCCCTCGTAACCACATGGACCGACGGGGACAACGGGGGCTGGTTCCGCACTGTCCACACAGGCAGCGGGTTCTGGGGATATTTTTATCAAGAGATATTGAACCGTTACAGGGCCGGCACCCTCGGGTTCCGGCCCGTGCACATAACCGAGTACCTGAATATGCACCCGCCAGTCGAGGAGGTGGAGGTCCACCGCGGCGCATGGAACACGGGGCACCACTGGGGCGGCGATTTCACCCAGTGGACGGGCTCGCTGTTGCAAAAAAAGGGCCTGGAGGAACTGCACCGCGCAAGCGATTATTATCAGAGGGCGAAGCACGCCTTCGACGAGCGGCACCAGGGCGCAGGCAACCCCGAAGAAATACGGCACATGATAACGGCCGCATACGACCATATACTTGTGGCCGAGACAAGCTGCAACTTCTATTGGGGGAGCCACTGGGTCCACCGCTCATTCGACGGCATCGAAAAGGCATACCGGCTGCTGGACACGGCCATGTCGCTTTTGCCGTCATGATAAAGTTTGCGTTGCAAATAAAAAGCCCGTCTTGCGGACGGGCTTTTTATATTTCTGCCACCTCAGCAACCCCTCTATCCGGTTTTCGCCGGACAGGTGGCTTTGCGTCATACGGTCACCCGTATTTTGCCTTGGTTCGGGGTGGCATTGCGTATTCCTGATTTCTTTTTATCAGGTATCCCTTGTACAGTCAATGGCCACGGATTGAAAGGGCCGAAGATTACTTATTGCCGGTCCTGGCAAGCGGAGCTTTCTTCTCAAGTCTTCCGGTTGAGCTGGTCCGCAGGAGTTTGGAAAGAAACATTGGGCACTGGTCGTAGTCCTCGTTCCCGCAGTAATATTCCTCCCTCAATTTATCTATGGCGAAATAGAACAGCGAGGCCATGCAGAGATCGATTTTTTTGCTATAGTAGGGGCAGCTGATTTTTTCCATTTTATATACCTCTTATGCAAAACGTGTTTTTATGGCGCTTATGACCCTGTACCTGAAAGCCCAGATTGTACGCTCCGGATAAGGCTGTAGAAATGAGTCCTTGCCGATCAGATACCTGTTGCCTCTCCATACGACGGATTTCGACAGGACGGGCACGAACCAAAGTATGCCTATGACAAGGTCTTTAAAGGGAACGAGGGCATAGCAGAGCGCATTGATCCCGGAGCCGGTCTTTTTTCCCAGATACCAGTCGCCCAAAGTCTTCGCCAGGGAGGCCACGGACGCCAGAACCAGAGCGTAGGCACTCGCGCCAGAAAAAAGGAGCGGGATAAGGGAGATGAAAACCGGGTTGCCGATAAGCTCTGAAATGTACCTCACGCCCCCGATCCTCCACCTGAGCTTTCCCCACCTGGCATGCCGGTTCAGGAATTTTTTAATCCCCCAGTACTGGTTCATGTTCTGGACCATGTAATGGGACAGGACCACCTTTTTCCCGGCATCGTGCATCAGCTTGCCTATAAGATAATCCTCGGCAAGCACATCCTTTACCGCCCTGAACCCTCCGATGTCCTCCAGGTCCTCTTTGCTCATCAGCATGGATTTGCCGACCACGCAGGGCATTTTCATGAATTTCTCAAGAAAGCAGACACTTCCCATTACGAACGAGTTCAGATGGAGGTTCTCAAAAATGGAGCCGATCGAGCGGCCGCCCACGCCTTTTACGAGGTTTGTCACAAGACCGGCGCCGCTTTCCTGCATGCGGGCCGTTATTTCTTTCAGGTAATCTCTGTCCACCAGCACATTGCTGTCGCTTATCAGGACATGGCCGTATTTTGACGCCCTGTACGCGGGGATAAGATTATTCACCTTGGGGTTAAGTCCCTCATTGCATTTTTCGACTATTACCCTGGCCCTGTCCGGGTACTTGCCGGCGATTTTCCGGGCCACCTTGCAGGCATGGTCGTTTCTGTCCTGAAGCGAGAAGATTATCTCGTATTCCGGATAATCCAGGTTGCAAAAGCTTTCAAGGTTGTCGAAGAGATTGTCATCCAGCCCTTTGAGGGGTTTTAAAATCGATACGGGAGGAAACACGTATGACAGGCCCTTCCGTGATGGACGGCCGAGATAAGACCTTACCGCAAATATCTGGAGGAAGCAGCCAGCAAGCCCTAAAGCCGTCAGCCCTGCAAAAATCCAGAACAGCGCCATTTTTACCTCTAATTCCTGAAGAGCGTTATGGCAACACCCTTGTTGTGTTTTATGCATTCCTTTACCGATTCCACCCTTTTGTCGCAGTTAAGAAGGGTTTTCCATGAGTAAAGGTGCCGCGGCCTGTGAAAATCGCCGTTTGCTATATAGTTGTATTTCTTCAGGCTTATGACGTTGAAGACATCATCCCTGTTTGCAATCTCCCAGGCGTCTATGTGCTTGTCGTATTTTTCCCTGTTGTTCCAGAGATAAAGGGTGTCCCTTGAGTTGTCGGACATGTAATGCGGATGGCATGCCACGGTGATTGCCTTCTGCCGCCTGGCTTCCAGGAATATCTTTTCATAGCCCCAGCAGGCGGGGATGAATTCCTTGATGTCCAGGACCAGGATGTGGGCCGATTTGTCCGTGGTCAGGTAATTCTTGCTTATCTCCACGCCGCAGATAACGAGCATATCGTATTTTTTTCTCGCCCTTTCGGCCTCTTCCCTGACCGCGTCAATGTATCCGTTAAAGTTTTCTTCGGTCACCGAGAGCCTAAACCTGTGGGCAAGTTTCCCGATCAGGCTGTCCCCGTTCACAACATGGTCCGTTATGGCGATAACGTCGAAACCGGCCTGTCCGTAAAGATCGATTGTCCTTCTTAATTCAACTGAGCCATCGGAGTATTTGGTATGGATATGAAAATCGCATAACAGCATATATCTTTATTTTAGGGATTGAAGATTACAGGAATATTTAGGAGAGATGAACTCTCTGTTAAAAAGAAGAGCTTTTCCTGATCAGGGCAGCGTAGAATTCCACGGCGCTGGTCGGCTTCCTCTCCATCGTGTCGAAGTCCACCCTGTAGAGGCCAAAACGGCTGTCGAACCCCTGAAGCCACTCGTAATTATCCATGAAGCTCCAGTAGAAGTAACCTCTTACGCCGATGCCGCCGTCAATGCACCCGCGGAGGGCGTCCATGTGCATTTTTATGAACTGTTTCTTTTTCTCGTCGTCTTTTGTGGCTATGCCATTTTCGGTAATTATGATGGGCACACCCAGCCTTGAGGCGTATTTCAGGACCTTATGGAGCCCATCGGGGTGGACCTCCCAGCCAAGGTCCGTCAATCCATAGCCATGGACATCCTTGTGCCTCAGTTCCACAAAAAAATTCTTAAGAGGATTGAACCTCAGGTGCGTCCTTGTATAATAGTTCACGCCAAGAAAATCCAGCTTGCCTTTTACAGGGACCTCTGTTTTCAACTCCTTCGAAAAGGGCAGTTTCATGCTCAGTATGCCGGTCATGAACACCTCGATGAGGGAACGGTTGTAAAAACGCGTCCCCAACCTCGAGAGCAGCCTGTCCAGGGGGTTCCAGGGATGCCACGGGGCTATAGCGGCCATGTTATGGGCAAGGCTTACCATCGCGCCAGGGACCCTGTCGTGAATCATCCGGTAAAGTCCGGAATGGCAGACGAGGATGTTTGTTAAGGCCCTGAACCCCCTGGAGGGATCCCGCAGCCCGGGGGGCATGCATCCTTCGAAGTACCCGCCCAGCACAAGCACATACGGCTCATTGAACGTTATCCAGTACCGCACGCCTTTAATAACGGAAAGCACCTTGCCCGCAAACCTCAGGAACTTTTCCGTCGAACCTTCATGGTGCCATGGGTATTTTTCAGCAAACCACAAGGGATGGGTAAAGTGATTGAGGGTAAGCATCGGCTCGATCTGATAACTCCGCAATATCTCAACCAGTTCTCCGTAAAACGCCAGCGCCCCTTCGTCCCATCTGCCCTCTTCGGGCTCGATCCGGCTCCATTCAATTGAAAAACGGTATGCGTTTACGCCCAGCTCCTTCAGAAGGCGCAAATCCTGCCTGTACACTTCACGGTGCCCTGTCAGCCCCGGCTTTTCCCCAAGGGCCGGATCCCAGGATGTCCAGTCCGCAGACGGAGAGCCGTCAAGCTGGAATGCGGAGGTGGCCACCCCCCATAGGAATTTACCGCTCATAAGAGATAGTTTTATCCAATCAGTTCCGGGAATTGAGATTCCTGGTGCAAGGGATTTTCATTTTCCATATCCGCCCGCTATCCATTCAAAGCGGCTGGATTTATTAATGCTCTCACAATAGTCTGAACATCCCATGGCGTCATTGACCCGAAAATGCCCCTTTACCGCAAAGCCGCCGGATTCCGGATTAATACCTCCGGAATGACGGCTAAAAATCTTTTGCCCGTCATGCCGGCATGTCTTTAGCCGGCATGACCGGATGCGCGGCATAATGTCTATTCTATTTTAGGAAGATTAAAAGAGACGGAAAAATTTTTCTGCCTGAACTCCTCGCTGAAATAATAACCAAGTCCCCTTTTTGTGAGGATATATTCCGGGTTGGCGGGCTCGTCCTCTATCTTCTCCCGGAG
>JAJYJS010000034.1 GCA_021789215.1 Nitrospirota bacterium
CGCTTCATAGACCTCTTGCCGGCCCTCGGCTTTGCCGAGACCACGGCGGACGTATGGATAAAGGCCGGGAATATTTCATGCGGGCTCAGAAAAAAGGGCGTCACCCTTCCCTTATCCGACCTCCTCATAGGCGCTGCGGCCCTTGAGCACGGCCTTTACGTGCTCACCCGCGACGAGCACTTCAAAAGCATCCCCGGTCTCAAGCTCCTCTCCTGACTTTCAGGCTACGCGGCTTTTTCCAGGTTGAACTCCTCGTGCAGGGCCCTCACGGCAAGCTCCGTATACTTGGCCTCTATCACGCAGGAGACCTTTATCTCCGAGGTGCTTATCATCATTATGTTTATGCCGTGCCTGGCCAGCGTGTCGAACATCCTTGAGGCGACCCCCGAATGCGTCCTCATGCCAACGCCCACAACGGAGACCTTGGAGATGTCCTCCTTGAGGTCGACATTCTTCGCGCCAAGCTCCCCGGCCACTTTCCTGGTTATCTCAAGCCCCTTCCGGCTGTCCGTGCGAGGTATGGTGAAGGAGATGTCCGCGGCCTTCCCGTCGGGGGAGATATTCTGCACTATCATGTCCACAACGAGTCCGGCCCCGGCTATCTGGGTGAACAGCTTCCCCGCGATGCCAGGCTTGTCGGGGACTCCAAGAATGGTCAGCCTGGACTGATTCTTGTCGTATGTGACACCCGAGACCAACACCTTTTCCATCTCTTCATCCTCCTGGACTATGAAAGTCCCCGCGGCGTTGTTGAAGCTGGACTTCACGACCAGCGGGACATTGTATTTCTTTGCGAACTCCACCGAGCGCGTCTGGAGCACCTTGGCCCCCAGGCTCGCAAGCTCGAGCATCTCGTCATAGGAGACTTTTTCCATTTTCCGGGCCTCAGGCACTATGTTGGGGTCTGCCGTGTAGACCCCCTCCACGTCCGTGTATATCTCGCACAGGTCCGCCTTGAGGGCCGAGGCGAGCGCAACGGCGGTGAGGTCGGAGCCCCCCCTGCCAAGCGTCGTGACGTCCCCGGTGCCCTCCGTGACGCCCTGAAAGCCCGCTATCACGGCGACCGCGCCGCTTTCGAGCGCCTTCCTGATCCGCTCGCCGGTTATCTTCTCTATCTTCGCCCTGGTGTGGGCGGTGTCCGTTATTATCCCGCTCTGCCTGCCGGTGAAGGACATCGACCTGATGCCCAAATCCTGAACGGCAATCGCCGTAAGCGCCGCACTCACCCTTTCGCCGGAGGAGAGCAGGAGGTCCATCTCCCTCTCATCGGGCGACTTGCCCAACTGGCTTGCAAGCCCTATCAGCCTGTCCGTCTCACCGGACATGGCGGAGACCACGACGGCAACCCTGTTTCCGGCGCGGACCGTTTCCGCAACCCTCTCTGCCACAGCCCTTATCCTCTCAAGGCTGCCGACGGAGGTCCCCCCGTATTTCTGCACTATAAGCATCCTTTCAGACTTCTCCTTCCAGCAAAAATCGCATAAGGTTATGCGCGTCAATCCTCAAGACGCCAGCCGCGGAGCCAATCGACTCATCATAGGCTTTTGCGCCGCCGCCCTTCCCCGTGCTGTCGTACACGATGAAAGGCACCGGCTCCTGCGTGTGCGTCCTTGCCTCAAGCGGCGTGGCGTGGTCCGGCATCACGAGGATGCGGCAACCGCCCGGAAACCGTCCGATGCCCTCAAGCACCGTGCCCACAACCTTGGCGTCAAAGTCCTCTATCGCCTTTATCTTTTCCTCTAGCTTGCCCTCGTGGGAGGCCTCATCCGGGGCCTCGACATGGACGTAAACGAAATCCGCCTTCTCAAGCGCCTGGAGCGCATAAATGGCTTTGCCCTCGTAATTGGTGTCTAGATAGCCTGTTGCGCCGGGGACGTTTATGACCTCAAGCCCCGCGGAAGCGGCCAGACCCTTTGCCAGGTCAACGGCGGAAACCATCGCGCCCTTCAGGCCGTAAACCTCCGCAAACGGCGGAAGCTCCGGCTTCCCGCCCTGCCCCCAAAGCCATATGCTGTTGGCGGGCCTTTTGCCCCCGGCAACCCGCCCCTTGTTCACGGGGTGGGCCTCAAGGATGTCCACCGAGGCGCGCATGAGGTCTTTCACGACCTCGGCCCTTTTCCCTTTCGGCAGGTATTCCCGTATTTTTTTCCCCAGGATGTCGTGCGGGGGGGTGCAGTCCAGCCCGGCCTCGCCCCCGGCCCAGAGCATGATATTGCGGTAGCTCACGCCGGGATAGAACCTTATGCCGCCGGCGGCCAGTCTGCGGTTGAGTTCCTCTATCAGCTTATGGCCCTCTTCCGTGGCAAGCTGCCCCGCGCTGTGGTCCACCATCACGGCGTCCGGCCTGCTGGGATTGAAATCCAAAGTGACGAAGTTGCACCTGAAGGCCACATCCCCGCTTTCAAGCCTTATGCCCATGCTTGCGGCCTCGAGGGGGGCGCGTCCCGTATAGTATTTCCTGGGGTCGTAGCCCAATATGCCCAGGTTCGCCACATCAGAGCCGTTTGGCAGGCCTTCGGGCAGCGTCTTTGCCATGCCGACCGAGCCTTCTCTTGCAAGCCTGTCCATATTGGGCGTCCTTGCGGCCTGAAGGGGCGTCAGGCCGTCAAGCTCACCAACCGGCCTGTCGGCCATGCCGTCGCCTATGAGGATTATATATTTCAGAGTATCGCCTCTATGACCTTCTTTACGGCGTCTAATTCGGCCTCTATCTTGAGCGGCTCCCTTGCCGCGCTCCTGAAGACGGAGTCCGGGTCCTTGAGGCCATGCCCCGTGAGCGTGCAGACTACGCTGCCGCCCTGCTTGAAAAAGCCTTTTCTGCTGAGTTTCAGCACGCCCGCCAGCGACGCGGCCGAGGCGGGCTCGCAGAAGATGCCCTCCCCGCTGGCCACCAGCCTGTATGCGGAAATTATCTCCTCGTCGGTCACCGAGTCTATCAGGCCGCCGGATTCCTCCACAGCGGCAAGCGCCCCTTTCCAGCTTGCGGGGTTCCCTATGCGGATGGCCGTTGCTATAGTCTCCGGGAATTCCACGGGCTTGCCCAGCACTATCGGCGCGGCCCCCGCCGCCTGAAAACCGAGCATCCGGGGCAGCGCGGCCGTTTTTCCCGCGGCATGATATTCCTTATACCCCTTCCAGTGGGCGGTAATGTTACCGGCGTTGCCCACGGGCAGGGCATGATAAACTGGCGCGCCGCCGAGCACATCGCATATCTCGAACGCCGCCGACTTCTGCCCCTCTATCCTGAACGGGTTTATGGAATTTACGAGTTTTACGGGGTACTCCTGCACGACGGTCTTGACCAGGTTCAGGGCGGTATCGAAATTCCCCTTTATCTGGAGCACGTGCGCCCCGTGGATTATCGCCTGGGCCAGCTTGCCGAAGGCTATCTTCCCCTCCGGTATCAGCACGATCGCCTTCATCCCGGCCCTTGCGGCGTATGCCGCGGCAGAGGCCGAGGTGTTCCCCGTGGAGGCGCATATGACGGCCCTTGAGCCCTCCTCCAGCGCCTTGGGTATCGCGACCGCCATCCCCCTGTCCTTGAACGAGCCCGTCGGGTTCGCGCCGTCGAACTTGAAATAGAGGTCAACGTCCAGGCCCTCTCTCCGGGTTATGTTTGCCGCCTTCACAAGGGGCGTTCCGCCTTCAAGGAGCGTTACGGACGGAGTTTTATCGCTGACGGGAAGGAACTTCCCGTATTGGTGAACAATCCCTCTCCAGAGCATGTTTTTACTCTACTATGTCGCCTTCGACAAGCTCAACGTTCACGCCCTGTTCGCGGAGGGACTGTATACCCTTGTCCAGGTCCGCTTCGGAGCCCTCAAGCTCCAGCACCATCTCGCCGGCCGTTTCGGTCACCCTGGCCCTCCTTATGTTCGGCATCACGTTGAACTGCTTGGCCATTCTGAAGATGACAGGCTCTTTTATAAGCTGCTGGGGGAAAGTCAGCTTGACCCGCTTTTTCATTTCAGCTCCTCCCGCCCGCTATCGCGGGCACAATAGAGACCTCGTCGCCGTCCTTCACCTGGGTGTTCTCGGCCTGAAGGAAACGAATGTCCTCCTCGTTGACGTACACGTTGACGAACCTTCTTATCTTGCCGCCCTCGGATATCCTCTCGGCGATCCCCGGAAACTGCGCGTCAAGGGCGCCCACTATGACTGAAATGGTGCCGGGGGCCGCTTCGACCTCCTCCTTGCCTCCAGTGAGCCTCTGGAGCGGCGTTGGAATCCTTACCTTCACTGCCATTGGACAATCACCTCCCGATGCTTTTCATGACGTCCTCGAAAGACGCCAGATTGGGTTTTATATGGTGCACCCTGCCGGTGTGTCCGGCAAGGGCCTCCTGCGTCTTGAGCCCGTTGCCCGTTATGCAGACGACGGTGCTGGAGTCCCTGTCTATCCTGCCGGACTCGATAAGCTTCTTTGCCGACGCGAGCGTCACGCCGCCCGCCGTCTCGGCAAAAATGCCCTCAGTGCTGGCAAGGAGCTTTATCGCGTCTATTATCTCCTGGTCTGATACGTGCTCGCCCCATCCTCCGCTTTCCTTCACCGCGGCAGTCGCGTAGAAGCCGTCGGCGGGGTTGCCTATCGCAAGCGACTTGGCTATCGTGTCGGGCTTCACCGGGCGTATCACCTCGACGCCGGCCTTTATGGCGGCCGCTATCGGAGAGCAGCCCGCCGCCTGCGCCGCAAACACCTTTGTGTCCAGCGAGTCTATGAGGCCCAGCATCTTAAACTCCTTGAAGCTCTTCCATATCTTCGTGAGGAGCGAGCCGCTCGCGCAGGGTATCACCACGTTGCCCGGGGCCTTCCAGCCGAGCTGCTCAAGTATCTCGAAGCCCATCGTCTTGGAGCCTTCGGCGTAATAGGGCCTTATGTTTATATTGACGAACGCCCACTTGTACTTGTTGGCTATCTCGCTGCAGAGCCTGTTGACGTCGTCGTAATTGCCGTCGACCGCGACAAGGTTGGGCCCGTAGACTATCGATGCCACTATCTTGCTCTGCTCCAGCGTGGCCGGGATGAACACGAACCTGTTAAGCCCCGAGCGCGCGCCAAGCGCGGAGACCGAATGGGCCAGGTTGCCCGTTGACGCGCAGGCCACGGTGTCAAACCCGAACTCCAGGGCCTTCGTAAGGGCCACCGAAACCACCCTGTCCTTGAACGAGAGCGTGGGGTGCATGACCGTGTCGTCCTTTATGTACAACTCTCTCACGCCAAGGACCTCCGCCAGGTTTTCGGCCTTCACAAGCGGAGAGAAGCCCGAATCCAGGCCGGCCTGGGGCTCGCCGTCAATCGGCAGGAGTTCCCTGTACCTCCACAGGTTCTTCCTTCTGCCCGTTATCACTTCCCTGCTCAGGGCCTTCTTTATGGCGTCGTAATCGTAGACCACCTCGAGGGGGCCGAAACAGAATTCGCACACATAAACAGGCTCTATGGGATATTCCCTTGAGCATTCCCTGCATCTAAGCGCCTTCATGAAACCCATAGTCCACCTCCTCCCGGACAAAAGTAAAAAACTGTTGGAAAGGATTATTTTACTCCAATCACCCGTATTTTTAAAGCACAATCTTTTATTTGTTGACAACCGCCGGATGCGCGGGTTATACTTGGGGACTATGGGCGGAACATACACTACATACCATCCACATTCGAGAAGGAAAAAGAGGAACCACGGCTTTCTGGAGAGGATGAGCACGAAAGGCGGCCGGGATATCCTTAAAAGAAGAAGGGCAAAGGGCAGGAAGAGACTCTCTGCCTAGCGGAAGCGCCGTGTCCTGTAAGGCAAAATGGCTAAGAAGCTGGTCTTGCTCCTTATAGAGTTTTATCGCGCGGCCCTGTCGCCTTACCTTCCTTCAAGCTGCCGTTTCACACCTTCATGCTCTCTCTATTCAAAAGAGGCCATAGAGCGCTACGGCCTTTTGAAGGGCGGGTGGATGGGCGTGAAAAGGATTCTAAGGTGCCATCCGTGGAACGACGGGGGCTACGACCCGGTCAGGTAGGCCTTCGCCTTCGAATGAAAAAAGGACAATGACTGAGACATGGACAACAAGACAGTAATCGCAATAGTGCTTTCGATGATGGTGCTCATTTCCTTCCAGTATTTCTACTCGAAGGAGATAAAGCCGCCGCAGACCGCGCCGTCGCCGGCGGCAAACACCGCCGCAAGCGGAACGGCCGCCAATGCGGTAAAGGCCGCACCAGGCGTGCCTGTCCCTGCCACGCCCTCAACCGTGCCCGAAAAGATAATAACGGTCAGCACCGGCGATTATACAGCCACATTCACCACTCTGGGCGGCCTGCCCACCTCGTGGGTCCTCAAGAAATACGAGAGCGAAAAAGGCCACAAGAATAAAAACGTGAACATCCTTGCCGAGCCCGGCACTCCTCCGGCGCTCGCCATCGGCTGGGGTGGCAATTACCAGGGCGGCATGCTCAACTTCTCCACAAGCCAGGGGAATATAACGCTGAACAAAAACAACAATACCGGCACGCTGGTCTTCGAATATTCATCCGGCGGGATATCGATACGGAGGACTTACACATTCCATGACGGTTCCTATATAGTGGGGCTCAGGGACGAGGTCTCGGGCCTGCCTGACTACCAGATAACGATGGGGCCGGATTTCGGCATTTATTCCAGGACGGAAAAAGGCGTGCATACGGGCCCCGTGCTCCTTTCGGACTCCCGCACCATGGAGATCAACCCCAAGAAGCTTGAGGGCGTTGTCTCTTACAGCGGCAATATAAAGTGGATCGCCCAGGAGGACAAGTATTTCTGCGCCGCCCTGGTGCCGGTCAGCAAAATGGACGCAGCAAGGGCATGGGCCGAAAAGGGCGCGGCGCTTATCTCCTTTCAGGCGAAAAGCCCGTCGGTTGAGGAGTTCAAGCTCTATGCGGGGCCGAAGGAGACCAGTTACCTTGAAAAAGCGGGGGCAGGCCTCCAGTACATAGTGGATTTCGGCTTCTTCTCGGTGATCTCGCGGCCCATATTCTGGTTCCTGAAACAGATACACTCCGTGGTAGGCAACTACGGCTGGGCCATAATCATACTCACCATCGTGATAAGGATACCTTTCATCCCGCTCGTGATGAAGGGACAGACATCCATGAGGAAGTTCCAGGCCATCCAGCCCGCGCTCCAGGAGATAAGGCAGAAATACAAGAAAGACCCGCAGCGCATGCAGAAAGAGATGATGGAGCTTTACAAGAAGCACAAGGTGAACCCGATGGGCGGATGCCTGCCGATGCTCCTTCAGATACCGGTGTTCTTCGCTCTGTACAAAGTGCTGCTGCTGGCAATAGAGCTTCGCGGAGCGCCGTGGGCATTCTGGATAACGGACCTCTCGCACAAAGACCCCTATTACGTGCTCCCTATAATCATGGGCATAACGATGCTCGTTCAGCAGAAGATGACCCCCACCATGGGAGACCCGAAACAGCAGAAGATGATGATGCTGATGCCCGTCATCTTCACGGTCATGTTCCTGAACTTTGCTTCGGGGTTGGTCCTCTACTGGCTGGTAAACAACCTGCTCTCGATAGCGCAGCAGGCCTACGTAAACAAAAAGTTCAAGGCTGCAACTTCAGCCTGAGGGCCGTAAAGACGGCCTCTATCATGCTTGCCGGGTTGGCAATCCCCTTCCACGCGATATCGTAGGCCGTTCCGTGGTCAGGGGAGGTCCTTATTATCGGAAGCCCGACGGTGATGTTCACTCCCTTGTCGAAGGCTATCATCTTGAGAGGGATAAGCCCCTGGTCATGGTACATCGCCACAACTATATCCGCCTCTCCCATGTACGCCTTCCTGAAGAGGGCGTCAGGCGGATAGGGGCCTGTGGCGTTTATGCCCAGCCTTTGCGCCTCCCGGACTGCCGGAGCTATCTCGCCGATCTCCTCGTCTCCGAAAAGCCCGCCCTCCCCGGCGTGGGGATTCAGGCCCGAGACCATTATCCGGGGCTCTTTTATGCCGAGCATCCGGGCCGCCTTCATCGCAAGCTGGATTTTTTTAAGCACCAGTTTTTTCCTGATAAGGCCGGGGACGTTTTTAATCGCGGTGTGAGTGGTCACAAGGAGCACACGGAGCGGCCCTCCCGTAAGCATCATTGCGTATTCTGAAACTCCCGTGAAGGAGGCCAGCATCTCCGTATGGCCGGGGAACTCTATCCCCGCCGCCTTCAGGGCCTCCTTGGAGATAGGGGCCGTGCATATTGCGTCCACCTCGCGGGCCGAGGCAAGCTCCGAGGCCTTTTTTATGTACTCACAGGAGGCCATCCCCCCGTCCGCGCCGGGCGAGCCCTTGGTCAATTTCCCCCTGAGCGCGCGCATATCCATGAAGTCTATTTTTTTGGCCTCGGGGACGTCTTTTATTGCCAGCGGGTCTTTTATTTCGCGGAGCCTGAAAGGCAGCTCAAGGAGTTTAAGGGCCTCCTCAAGCGGGGCCCTGTCGCCTATAATGAGAGGGGCGCAGGCGGAACGCACGCCCGGGTCGGCTGCCGCCCTGATGCTTACCTCCGGCCCGATCCCCCCCGGCTCCCCCATGGTTATGGCTATCTTTTTCATGAGCGTATTTTACAACACCAGCCCTGAAAAGTAAGCAGGGATTTGACTGCCCGTGCCCGCAGGGTTTATCATATTTTTCCTATGCTGAGCGCTGAAAAACAACTGGAGATAATCAGGCGGGGGGCCTCCGAGATAATCCTCGAAGAGGAGCTTCTGGGCAAGCTCAAAAAACAGAAACCCCTCAGGGTGAAGGCGGGTTTCGACCCTACCGCGCCGGACATCCACCTGGGGCACACCGTTTTGCTTGAGAAGATGAGGCAGTTCCAGGAGCTTGGGCATGAGGTCATCTTCCTCATAGGCGATTTCACCGGCATGATAGGGGACCCCAGCGGAAAGAGCGAGACCAGAAAGCCGCTCACGCGCGAGGACGTGCTGGAAAACGCAAAGACGTACAGGAAGCAGATATACAAGGTGCTGGATGCAGAGAAGACACGCATCGAGTTCAACTCCGGATGGATGAGCCGCATGAACGCCGAGGAGATGATACGGCTTGCCAGCCAGTATACAGTCGCCCGGATGCTTGAGCGCGAGGACTTCAAGACCCGCTTCCAGGGCCAGAGCCCCATAAGCATCCACGAGTTCATGTACCCGCTTATCCAGGGCTACGACTCCGTCCATCTGAAGGCCGACATAGAGCTTGGCGGCACGGACCAGAAGTTCAACCTCATTGTGGGCAGGGAGCTTCAGAAGGCATATGGGCAGGCGCCGCAGAGCCTTGTGCTGATGCCCCTTCTCGAAGGGCTGGACGGCGTGAAGAAGATGTCGAAAAGCCTTGGAAACTACATCGGCATAACGGAGCGGCCCTCGCAGATGTATGGGAAGCTTATGTCCATAACGGACACGCTGATGCTCAGGTATTACGAGCTTTTAAGCCATATCTCCGTAGAGGAGATGGAAAGGCTGAAAGCCGGCATCAAGGACGGCACGGTGCATCCCATGAAGGCCAAGGAGGCGCTGGCCCTGGAGATAACGGAAATTTACTGGGGCCGGGATGAGGCCCATAAGGCCAAGGCCGCATTCGAGCAGGTATTCAGGAAAAAAGAGCTTCCGGCGGACATGCCCGTTGTGAGGATCGAGTGGGACGAGGAGCGGCTTTGGCTTCCGAGGATACTCAAGCTGGCCGGCCTTGTGCAGGGCACGTCGGAGGCCGTGCGCCTCGTAAAGCAGGGCGGCGTGAAGGTGAATGAGGAGAAGGCCACAGACCCGGATTTAAAGCTGCCCAGGGGCTCCTACGTCATAAGCGTCGGTAAAAGGAAGTTCACCAGGGTTGAACCCCTTGGCTGAAAAAAGAAGAATCTTTTTTTTGTATTTTGAACAACTCCCCCTGGTGCTATAATCAATCTCAATCCGGGGAAAAATAAAAAAGCTGACGGACAAGGGAAAAAATTGGAAAAAGAAACCGGTCTAATAAAAAACATACTGGTTACGGGCGCATGCGGGTTCGTGGGGTGGAAGACGGCCTCGATGCTCCTGGAGCAGGGCCATAGCGTGACCGGCGTGGACAACATGAACGACTACTATGACGTGCGCCTGAAGGAATACAGGCTGGCCCTGTTGGAGGAAAATAAAAACTTCACGTTCCGCAGGCTCGACATAGAAGACTCTCAGGCGGTGGAAGACCTGTGCAGGGAAAACCGCTTCGGCCATGTGATAAATCTCGCGGCCAGGGCCGGAGTGCGGTACAGCCTCATAGACCCCTATGTCTACATGCGCACCAACGCGCTTGGGACCTTGAACCTGCTGGAGTCCGGCAGAAAGCACGGGCTGGAAAAATTCGTGCTGGCATCGACCTCGTCCCTTTATGCCGGGCAGCAGATGCCCTTCAGAGAGGACCTGCCCGTGAACACGCCAATATCGCCTTACGCCGCCGCCAAAAAGAGCGCGGAGGCCATGTCCTACACATACCATTATCTCTACTCCACAGATGTAACCGTGCTCAGGTACTTTACCGTTTACGGGCCTGCCGGGAGGCCCGATATGAGCTATTTCAGGTTCACAAAGTGGATAGACGAGGGCAAGCCCATAGAGCTCTTTGGCGACGGCTCCCAGAGCAGGGACTTCACCTATATAGACGACATCGCAAGGGGCACCATTGCGGCGCTTGAGGCCCGCACAGGGTACGAGATAATAAACCTGGGCAACAACAGCCCCTACGAGCTGAACCTGATGATCGGGCTGATAGAAAAAAACCTTGGGAAAAAATGCCTCCGAAACCAGAAACCCTTCCACAAGGCCGATATGCAGGCCACCTGGGCCGATATCGGGAAAGCCAAAAAAATCCTGGGCTGGCAGCCCGCTGTTGCGCTTGAAGACGGGATGGAGAAAACGGTGCGCTGGTATCTTGAAAACCGCGCCTGGCTTAAGGACATAGCCCTCTAATCAGCGGGCCGCCGGTCCGGCAACAAAATCCAATCCTGCCCCGGAAGAGACCGGCCTTCGTTTCGAAGGCTTAACAAAATAAAACAAAAAAACTTGACACACCGGGGACTATTGGGAAATTATAAGATATCGGTCGTAGAGGCTGATATTTTGCATATTCGCGTTTTTCTCCGGGGCAAGGGTAACAAGTTGACTGAGGAAAAGCTGTCTTTCGAAACAATCCCAAACTGCTGGGAGTACAACCACTGCCCGGAAGAGATGTGCAGGACGTGTCCGGCCTACCCCCATATGGGAAAGGAATGCTGGAAGGTGACCGGCACAAACTGCGCCGAGGGCAGCCTCCGCAAGGCCACATTCTCCGAAAAGATACTCTACTGCCGGAACAGCTGCGATTTCTACAAGAGATGGCTTAAAAACCTCTTCCCCTGATCTTCAAGCCTCCCGTCCAGCATCTGTGATAGAATTTGGAAAAAGGAAGGTTGCTTTTTCCCCACAGGAGGATTCCCATGTTTAACCAAATTCGCATACTGAAATCGATGCAGACAGCGTTTCTTCTTCTGGCGGCGGCTTCCCTTGCATGCGGATGTGCCGCAATAAAGCCCAAAAGCCAGAAGACGGCCGTTCTGGGCCATCTGTCAGCGCACGAGGATTGCGCTGAACTCGGCCCCGGACAGTATATGAGCTATTCCTGGAAGTCCTCCGGGCCGCTGGACTTCAATATCCACCACCATGAGGGGGGCCAGATAATCGAGGCCGTATCCAAGACCGGGATTTCCTCCGGCAGCGGCAATTTCTACCCGAAGGAAAAGCAGTATTACTGCCTGATGTGGACCAACAAAGGCATGGACGAAGTGGACCTCTTTTATAATTACAAGGTGGAAAAGGCGCCCTAAACGAAAAATTTTTGGAATGCGAGAGAGGGGATTTGAACCCCTACAGGTTGCCCCACTGGATCCTAAGTCCAGCGCGTCTGCCAGTTCCGCCACTCTCGCTCATTGATTTTAAAAGATTTTTTGCCATTGGGTCAATTGCTGATGGCCTTGAGTGCAGCAAAATTGTGCCTCTCCGGGTAATGATGGGAATACCCATAGTCATAATGATCGACTTATGACCAAGCAGCGCCTTCACCTTGTAGAGGATATAGCGATTACATTCCGGATTAGCCTGTCGGCCCGATCAGAAGGAGCGAGAAAGACGTAAAGTTTGTCCGGATATTTATTGAGGACTGCATCCACTTCAGAGGGGTCTTCATAGGGCACCGGTCTGCTTGCTTTGCGCTCCGGCTTCCAGCGGCGCTGAAATTTCTTCTCCAGGGCAAAGGTGACCTTGTCCCAGTCTATGCGGCCAATTTCCGTTCTGATATTTTTACAGATAAATCGGTAACACTGCGGAGCGTGTTTTAGCACCCAGTAACTGCTGAACGTATCAGGGTCTTTTGCAGTCAAAATCCTATTAAGGATCTCGATTGTTTGATTAAAATCCATGGCGGCTAGTTTAACAAAACGTCCACAAACGCTAGAAGACGATAAGCGTTAGGGCTTCAGATGAAAGGGCGGGCCCTACAACCAGGCCAAGCCGGTTCACCCCCACGCGCGTGAGAACAATCATCCGAGAGGTTCGAGTCCGAGGCTCAAAGCTTTTTTTCGGGATGCTGTCCTTGACCGGGAGCGACACGGAATTGTATTATTTCCAGAAAAAGGCGCCCGGAGGTCTCGATCTCTCCGGAGAAATGAACGTGAAATGAACATCCCTCAAGAAGTGCTGCCGGATAATCTGATACTGCTTGGGTACAGGGGCAGCCTGGCTCATGGCACCTATATGCCGCCATCAAGTCCTGAAGGCACTGACGACAGGGATATAATGGGCGTTTTCGTGGCCCCTCTCGAACACTACATGGGTTTTGGCAGGTCAGACAATAAAAACAAATTTGTCGACGAGTGGGATGCAGTAAGCTACGAGATTATAAAGTTCGTCAAACTGCTTCTTAAATGCAACCCAAATGTCCTTAATTTGCTGTGGCTGGACGAAAGCCTTTATGTCTTTAAACATCCGGTAGGGCAGATATTAATTGACAAGCGGAACATATTCGCCTCGAAAAAATCATATTATACGTTTTGCGGATATGCATACAGCCAGCTCAAGAAGATGACCCACCATGAATATAAAGGTTATATGGGCCAAAAAAGAAAAAAGCTGGTCGACAAACATGGCTATGATACGAGAAACGCCTCTCATCTGATCAGATTGCTCAGGATGGGCATTGAATTTCTAAATGACGGCAGACTTTACGTGCATAGAGCAGATGCCGCCGAATTGATTGCCATCAAAAAAGGTGAATGGACTCTCACGCAGGTGCAAGATGAAGCAGAAAGTTTATTATCCCTGATGGAGGAATCTTACTATAAAAGTCCTTTGCCGCCTGAGCCTGATCGGGAAAAGGCGGAGAGGCTGGTTATGGAGATAATCACCAGTTATCATTTCAAATGACCGAAAATTCAGCTCAGGAGAATGCATGCCAAAGAAGATAAAGAAGACAAAATCGTCGACGAAGAAAAAACAGACCGACGACGTTATTTCCTTGCCGCGCCGTGAGGCAATGGAAGGTTCGCTGGCCAGTATCTTCGGCAGCGGCAAAGGTCGTGCCGTTGATGAGGCACAGGATATCATGTATGACGCATGGGATGCCCCGACACGCGAAGGGGCAATTGCCCTGGCCAGGAAGGCGCTTGAAATATCATCCGACTGTGCGGACGCATATGTGCTTCTTGCCCAGGAGACAGCCAAATCGCTTACGAAGGAAATAGACCTCTACCGGAAGGGAGTGGAAGCAGGCGAGCGGGCCCTCGGTAAAAAGGCATTTACTGCGGATGTGGGACACTTCTGGGGCATACTTGAGACCCGGCCTTACATGCGCGCCCGTGCCGGTTTGGCTCAATGCTTGTGGGACGCAGGGCAGCGCGAGGAAGCGGTTGAGCACTATCGGGACATGCTCCGCCTCAATCCCAATGACAATCAGGGGCTCCGTGCTATGCTAATGCCGCGCTTGATTGAACTTGGGCGTGATGAAGAGGCCGAGGAGCTTTTTGCCCATTACAGTGATGACGGTTCTGCTTTCTGGATGTATTCGAGGGTGCTCCTGGATTTCCGGAAGCATGGGGAGGCACCGGCCTCACGCAAGTCGCTGAAAGCGGCTCTTAAGGAAAACAAGCATGTTCCCGCCTATCTCCTTGGCCGCAGGAGAATGCCCAGCAGTCTTCCACCTCATTATAGCTTCGGCAGTGAGGAGGAGGCTGTCATCTATGTGAACGACAACAAGGCGGCTTGGAAGGTTACACCGGGGGCGCTTGAATGGTTATCTGCGGAGAGCGTTATTTCTTGAGTCGCTCACTGTCAAGCTCCTTAACGACTCGGTCATATGCGGTTCACCCCCACGTGCGTGGGGACAATGCGAGCTTTCCCTCATTACGCCGACCTGCGAGCGGTTCACCCCCACGTGCGTGGGGACAATGGGATGTAGTCCTTACTGTTATAGGGGAGATGCGGTTCACCCCCACGTGCGTGGGGACAATGGATTGCGTGAGCTAACTGCCCGAATGACCAGCGGTTCACCCCCACGTGCGTGGGGACAATAAATATTCACGAGCTATGGTCTCGTCAAACGGTGGTTCACCCCCACGTGCGTGGGGACAATCTCACTGAAAGCGATTCTGCCACGGTGAGGGTCGGTTCACCCCCACGTGCGTGGGGACAATGCATATCTGAACATGACATTGAAAGGGCAGGGCGGTTCACCCCCACGTGCGTGGGGACAATTAAAGAGCATCATTGTCCCATAACATCCTTAACGGTTCACCCCCACGTGCGTGGGGACAATTGATACGCCTCACTATCACCGCTTTTTGCCAACGGTTCACCCCCACGTGCGTGGGGACAAAGCGGTGGCCGGGTTTGTTTAGACAGCCGGAAGCAGTTTTTAAGTGATAAGCCGCTCTGCCTCATGCCGCTACCTGCCCGGGAGGTAGTGTAGTCCAGTAAACATCATCGGGAGTCTTGTCGTCAAG
>JAJYJS010000035.1 GCA_021789215.1 Nitrospirota bacterium
ACCTCTTCTCGTCCATCGTCAGCCCCATTCCCGCCTCCTGAATCGAAATCCAAGAGGCTATTTTCGTTTAGATTCTTAAATGAGGCAACGAATCGGTTTCGTTTAGATTTCTGATGAGGCAAGTCGGGGCATTGATTTTTTAGTGCCAAATACGGATAATATATATCTTGATTCTGTAAGAAAAGAGGGCCAATACGATAGCGGGTGTAGCTCAGCTGGTAGAGCACAACCTTGCCAAGGTTGGGGCCACGGGTTCGAATCCCGCCACCCGCTCCATTGTTGCAAACCAGTCCCCCCGGCGGCGTACCCAAGTGGCTAAGGGAGAGGTCTGCAAAACCTCGATGCAGCGGTTCGAATCCGCTCGCCGCCTCCATAATTCTTTTTCTTAAACGGGAAACCATGAAGTTCAAGTGGACAGACGACCTCTCAACCGGCATCGAACAGATAGACCGGGCGCATATCGAGATGTTCGCGACCATCGACCGTCTTGCCGGGGCCTGCAAAAAGGGCAAGGGCAAGGAAGAAATCAGCGAGACGCTCAGGTTCCTGAACAGCTATATAGCCGGGCACTTCGGACACGAGGAAAGGCAGATGGCGGACCTGGGCTACCAGAGTTTCGCGATGCACAAGTCTCAGCACGACGGCTTTGTAAAAACGGTGCAGGAGCTTCAAAGAAAACTGGAATCCGCAGGCCCGTCCTCGGAGCTTGCCATTCAGGCCAATATCGCACTTGTGGACTGGCTGGTAAAGCACATAATAAGTTTCGATAAATCGCTTGGGCTTTTCCTGAAGAGCAGAAACAAGTAAAAAACCGGTTCAGTCCATGGCCTGGTCAGGCCCGCAGCCTATCCGGGCTGAGGTTCGGCGCTTTCCCTGAGGAGTTCCAAAAGGAATTTATCGAGCTTCTTTTCCTCGAAATAGTTCTTTTCCATGGTCTCGATGTAAAACCTGTCCAGCCCGCTGTTGAGGATAAAATCCTCCCTGAGCCTGGTATCGGTCGTCTTGATGATGACCGGCAGGAGGTGGTTCAGATAAAAAGATTCCTTCCTGATGTCATAAAAGCATTTCTCAAAAAGCTTTCCCGGGACTTTTACGGCAATCCCCCTTTCAATAAGCTCCCTTTCTATCTCGCGTCTTATCTCTTCCCTGCCCTCTTTTGAATCGGCTTCCGGGTAAAGGCCCCTCAGTTTCTGTTTGACCAGGGAATGCACAATTCCGTAAAGGCGTTCCTCGTCCGAAATCATCCTCAGCCCGGCTATTACGTCCCTCAGGGATGCGTCGCCGGTGACAACCCGCCCCACTCCGTCGGCCAATGTCTTTATCTTCCGTTTCCCGTAGTTTGTAATGTATTTGTTGCCCAGCAGGTCTTTCACGAAGATCTCGTTGAAAAGGCCGTCTTCCAGTGAATCGAATTCTTTTTTATTCCCGATGAGGCTCCTCAAAAAATCATCTTTCAGGTTCATGTCCTGTCTGAACGCCAGCTGGCTCAGGTTGGACTGGACGTGGTCGTAACGGTCGAAATAGGTGATGATGGAGCTCAGTTCCTCAAGCGGGCTGTAGTCGCCGGACTCCCTCGCCGTTTCGTCGCAGAGCTTGCCCACATCAAGGAGGAGCTGCTCGAAACCCATGTCCCCTTCAGTGTATGCCCTGTGCTTGGCGCGTATGAGTTTTATTATGTCGTCCCTTATTATGTTGCTCTTCAGGGCCGGGTCCTTGAAAAAGAGGGTTTCAAGTATCGAGCGGGACTCTCTCAGGTATTCCTTCTCTTCAGGCTCCTGCACGCTGCCTCCCCTGAGCAAAAGCCCGTCCAGCTTCTCAAACAGGAGGCCCGGTATCCGGTTGCGGATGCTAAGGGTCTTGAGCCGCCTGAGCCTCGCAAGCTGGGAATACTCCAGCTCCCCCATTTCGAGGGCGGAAATCAGGATGTCCCTGTGCTGGTCCGCGATAGGCCTGTTTTCAGGGTGCCTGTACATGATGTCTATCTTCATCCGCTCCTGCTGGTAGAGCTCTATCCCAAGCCGAGCGGCAAGCTCGGACAGGTACAACTCGTCATCGCGGCGCAGGTTCTTGTCCCTGAAATACAGCTCTTTGAAGGCATTGTAATAGGCCTGGTTGTTCCTGTGCAGGAGCTTGAAGATGAAGACCGTCGCCGCTGGCTCCTTAAGCGCCTTCAGGAATCCGTCAATCAGCTCGCTGTCCCTCTCCTGGGAGAGCAGGTCCGTCCGTTTCAGGAATTTCCCGACTTCGCCCAGTATCTCCTTCTGACGCCTCCTGGTCTCCTTGCCGTAATCCGAAGAGATGAAGAAGTAATAATTCTTTACCGCGTTCCCCTGCAGGAAAAGCCTTTCAAAAGGCTCGGAGCCTTCGGTGTTGTTCGTAAACACAAGTCTTTCGGAGCTGTCCAGAAACGCCCCGAACATTATGAGCCTGTTCAGGACCTCTTTCTTGACCAAATCCTTCAGGGATTTTTCCACCCCGAACATGTATTCGCAGAAGGAGCCGCCCGTGCCCCTGTACCTGACCTGTCCGGCTGTTATGATTAGCTCGTTGCCTTTGGAAAAAAACCTGACAGACTCCGGGGACTCCTCGTACAGGAAGGGGTTTTTTGCTTCGGGCCCGCAGATATGCACGGAAAAGTCCACCCGTCCCAAAGAACCGTGGAACCTGAGGTCCTTGATCATTGGAAATATTAACACAGGGTATTCAAATTTACAAAGGCATTGCCTTATAAATGGCATTTTGGATATCATATCTGGATTATGAGGCGTTTGTTGCTGCTGTTGTTTTCCTTTTCCCTGCCTGTTTTCCTGGCCTCTTCGGGGGCATTAGCAGACGGGCCAAAAATCGCGGAGAGCGGGCCTGCGCAGATATGCGCGATAGACAACGGGGCTTCCATCTCCGCATTCGCGTATAACGGAACTGCTTTTGAGACCGCTGAATCGCATTTCGTAAACGCGGTAGCCATGATGCGCGCCAAAAAATACAGGGCGGCCATACCTGAATTCGACCGCGCAATTGCCGGGATGCCGCTGATAGGCGACTACGCCCTGCTTTACGAGGCGAGGGCCTTCAGTGCCCTTGGGGACACTGGCGACGCAACGGACGCCCTGCAAAAACTGCTCGCGTCCTATCCGAAAAGCCCGCTTATAAGGAAGGCCAGGCTTGCGATAATCGGGATGACAACGGATGACGGGAAGCTGTACGGTCTGTTAAAGGAATATGTGGGCCGGTATCCCGGAGACGGGAAAATGGCTTTCAAACTGGCCCGGATGTTCAAGGCAAAAGGTGAAACCGGCAAGGCAAACGAGCTTTTTACGAGGCTTTACGTTGCGGCGGGCCCCGCTGCAGGGGCAGCGCTGAAAGAGCTTGGGAGACCTCCAATGCCAGCGGAAACCCTTTTGAGGGCGGAAAACCTCATCAGGGCATACAGATACAGGAGGGCCGAGCGGGAGCTGAGGTCGGCCCTGGCCAACATGCCGGAGCCGGCTGCCGCTGCCGCGCTTGACAATGCTCCCCAACCTTCAGGGACGAGCGCCGTTCAGCAGGCCGCACAGCCCCAAACAGCGAATCCGGGAATAATAAATGCGCCCGCATCCGTTCCGCCAATAGCCGATTCGCCAGCCGCCGCTAAAGCCCTGCCTGCCGCGAATTCACTGGTGAAAGCCGGGGCGCAGCCTGAAATATTCCCCGTCAATGCCCAATCCGGCAGGGGCAAGCAGCTTGAAATGGAATTAACGAGTCTGCTTGGGAAATCCCTTTTCATGCAGAAAAGGTATATTGAGGCGGCCGGGCAGTTCGTGACGGCGGGAAATATGTTCTTCGCCGCAAGGGCCTACTTCCGCGCGGGCGACAAAAACGATTTCGAGCAGACACTTAACTATCTTATAGGCGATAAGGACGAAAGGGCCGCCGACCTGCTCATAGCCTTTGCCGCGAAAGAGAGGAGGAGCGGCGATTACAACGGGGCCCTCCAGATACTAAACAATGTCCTGGAGCAATACCCCCTTGAGAAGGAAGACACCCTGTGGGAGATAGGCTGGCTTTATTACATGCAGAAGGACTTCAAAGACGCCCTCCATGTGTTCTCGAAACTCGCGGACAGATACCGGGAGCCAGGCTACATCTATTGGAAGGCAAAGAGCATGGAGGCCCTCGGGATGGATGCCAGCGCCCTCTATAACGCCCTGAGCCGCGATAACGACGAGTATTACGGCGTCCTGGCCTCATTCAGGGTAAAAGGCGCCTCAAGGGCGCCTGAAAATGCCCAGGAGGCCGCCTTTAAGCCGGTGAAGAAGAATGTCCATGCGTTCCTGAGGGCCCAAACCCTGTTTAAGGCAGGCCTCAAGGACGAGGCTGTGTCGGAGCTGATAGCCGCCGCCAGGAGGACTTCCAGGCCGCAAGCCCTGATAGCCATCGCTTTCAAGCTGAAGGAGCTTGGCGCGTTCAGGAGGGCCATACTGGTGGCCGACGGCCTTCCCGAGGAGATGCAGCCGAGGGAGATAATGTATCCCAGGGCTTACTGGAACACGGTCGAGAAGAGCTGCTCCAAAAACGGGCTGGACCCTTATCTGCTCCTTTCGGTGATGAGAGAGGAAAGCAGGTTCGACCCGAACGTAAGCTCTCCGGCCGGCGCAATCGGCCTCATGCAGCTCATGCCCCGCACGGTGCACAGGCTTTCGCGGGCCCTGAGCCTTACGGAAAGCTCTGATGAGGACATATACCGGATTGAACTGAACCTCCAGGTGGGCGCGTATTATCTGAAGAAGCTTTACAGCGAGTTCAATGCCGTGCCGCCCGCCCTCGCCGCTTACAATGCCGGCAGGAGCGCGGTGAAAAGCTGGCTTTCCAGCGGCAATTATGCATCCTACGACGAGTTCATCGAGGACATACCATACTTCGAGACAAAAAATTACGTAAAGCGTATAATAACATCCTATTATCAATACCGGGGCGAAAAAGCGGCCAAAGGTTTTTTCCGCCCGGAGAAAGCCGGGACGTTCTGAAAAGATTAAAAAAAACCGGGGGATAAGAGAAAAGCTTCTGAATATTCGGATGGAGCGGGACCAGAATGGATAAGAGTTTGTTCGATAACCAGCAAGAAAGCGGCAAGGAGGCACAGGATTTGGAGACGCTGAAGAACCTCGACACACAGATATCGATGGCCGTTGAAAAGATAAGGGCACTGAAAGAGGAAAGGGCAATGCTGGAGCGCAGGGTCAGGGAACTCGAAAGCCTGCTGGACGAAAAGGCTGAAGAGATATCCCGTCTTAGCTCGGAAAAGAACGCCATAAAAGGCCAGATAGAGGGCCTTCTGGCCGAACTTCAGAATATAGAGATATAAGCACGGGAGTTTTTTTATCATGCCCAAGACAGAAATACGCATACTGGGGCAGAAATACACCATTAAAGGCGAACTGCCGGAAGAGCAGATGAAGGAGCTTGCCGCCTATGTTGACGGCAGGATACGCGAGGTGCTCGACAAGTCACCCAACATAACCCCGCTGAATGCCGCCATTCTCGCCGCGCTGAACATAGCAGGCGAATACAAGACGCTCCGGAAGGAACAGAAAGAGATTACGGACCGCATCTCGCAGAAAGCCTCGATGCTGACAAGCCTGTTCGATTAGAATAAAATTCCCTGCAAGAAATCAAAAAAACCCCCTTTTACAGGGGGTTTTTGTTTGTTTGGTTCTTTCTTTTTCCGGACCGGTAAAAAGGTCAGCTCCCGAAATCTATTATCGCCGCGCGGGCCATGTCTATAAGCCCTGCCGGGAGAATGCCTATTACCAGCACGGCAAGCCCGGTAAGCAGCAGCGCGAACCTTGCCCCATAGGACTTTGCCATCTCAAGCTGCTTCGCGGGCTCCTTCATGTACATGTACATGACAACCCGGAGATAGAAGTAGGCCGATATAGCGCTCATGAGGACGGCGACAACGGTAAGCCATGTATAGCCAGCCTTGATGGCCGCGGTGAAGAGGTAGAACTTCCCGATGAAGCCCGCCGTGGGCGGTATCCCCGTAAGCGAGAACATGAAGATGAGCATCAGGGCGGCAAGCAGCGGATGCGTTTTGGAAAGCCCCTCGTAATCGGACAACTCTTCCGCTTTCATGCCCTCCGTCCTCAATATGGTGACCACCGTGAACGCCCCGATGTTCATGAAGGCGTATATGAGAAGGTAGTTCATCATGCTCGCAAGCCCCTCCGGGCTGAAAGCTATCACCCCTAGCAGGGCATAGCCAGCGTGCGCTATGGATGAATACGCGAGCATCCTTTTTATATTGGTCTGGGCTATCGCGAGGATATTGCCCGCAGCCATGCTGAGTATGGAGAGGACTATCAGGAGCGTGCTCCACTCAAACGACATGGAGCCAAGCGCCACCAGCAGGACCCTTCCGATGACTGCAAAGCCGGCCGCCTTGGGCCCCACCGACATGAAGGCCGTGATGGGCGTGGGCGCGCCCTCGTAAACGTCCGGCGCCCACATGTGAAACGGCACGGCCGCTATCTTGAACCCGAAGGCAACCACGTAGAGGATGGTCGCGAGGATGAGCACCGGGTTTTTGGCAAGCCCGTGCAATTGCAGATAAGAGGCCACCCCGCCAATGCTGGTGGTGCCGGTAAGGCCATAGGTAAGGGAGATGCCAAGCAGCAGAAAGGCTGACGCAAACGCACCCAGCATGAAATACTTGAGCGCCGCTTCGCTTGAACGGGCGCTGTGCCTGATGAAGCCCGCAAGCACGTAAACGGAAAGGGACATGAGTTCAAGCCCCAGGTAAACGGTTATAAGGTCGGATGCTGAGGCCATGACCATCATGCCCACGGTCGCAAAGAGCATCAAGCCGTAATACTCGCCGTGGTTCACGCCCTCCACGCTCAGGTACTTGTTCGAAAGCAGGACCGCAAGGACAAGGCTTACGAGGAATATAAACTTGAAGAATATGCCGTAGCCGTCGGCCACAAACATATGGTTGAACGCAAAGCCCTGCGTGTAAAACAGGCTGTAGAACACGGCAGCCGCGCCGGCGATGCTTATCCCGGCCAGCACGCTCTTTTTCCTTATTACGAGGTCCAGCAGGACGACCGCCATGGCAAACACGGCAAGGAGCGTTTCCGGGAGTACCACCATGAGCTGAGTTCTGAATATTTCAGGCATAGGGACAAACCCTCCTCAGGTTTTTTGAGAAAACAAAATATCTCATAGAGAATACAACATAAAATCAAGCCGTGTCAAATAAAACCATAAGAAAAACAAATGATCTCCGTGTCCGCAATTTCAGGCAAAAAAAGACGTTTTTTCAATAACAAAGGGTTATGTTATAATTTCAGATTATCTGCAAGGGGAGGCGTTTGGTGAGCAAGACTTCAAGTTTTCTGGTTTTTCTGCTTATGGCGGCCCTTTTCATCCCTTTCACAAATGCGGCAAGCGAGGCTGAAACGGCTGTCCCCCTCACTTCCATGAGGGACTCTGTCCTCTCGTTTTTCCCGCCCATGAAAGGCGATGTGATATCGGTCAAGGACGGCATCATAACCGCGGATTTGACAAACGCGCCCGTATTGAAGGAAGGGATGAGGCTTAGGGTAATGAGGCAGGGCGCCGAGTTCTACCATCCGGTCACCCACGAGCCGCTTGAAAGGCTCGAAACCCCAGTCGGCATGGCCGAGATAACAAAAGCGGCCCCGGCCGGCAGCGTACAGCTGAAGATTGTCCAGGGCGAGGCCAAACCCGGAGACGTATTAAGGATATCCAGGGCCAAGGTCAGGCTCCTCTTCTATCAGCTTGGCAACGTAAGCTGGGGGCTGGGCGATGAATATTACAAGACACTTAGCGAGACTGGCAGGTTCAAGCTGCTTGCGTCCTCGCTGGATGACGAGGCCAGCGCCGGCTCCGAAGCCCAAAGGCTGAAGGCTGATGCCGTACTGGTGCTCTCCCAGGAGAAGCAGGGCGGCACTAACGTGCTTGTGCAGAAACTTATATGGCCGGATGGCCGCAAGGTCATGGTCTCAGGCTCTCCGATACCGGCGGACCTCTACAAAACCCTGACCATCGGGGACAAGCTCTTCATGCCCAAAAACGAATCGGCAGCCATTTCGTTCAAGGTGCCAATGAGCACCAAACACGTCCTGTTTGCCAACGTGGACGGCAAGGGCGGCGCGGAGCTTATGCTGGCAAACGGCCGCAAGGCCGTCTTCTACAGCTACAACACATCCGCACTGGAACCGGCCCTTAACGGGGCGGAGATAAAAGGCCGCTCCGGGGATGAGTTCCTGCGGGTCAGCGCCGCCGATATAAACGGGGACGGCAAGGATGAGATAATAATAGTCTCAATGAACAACGGCGCCTTGTACACGGCCATATACGCCTACAATAACAAGGACGGCTTCGACGAGCTCTGGAGGGGCAACCTCGTGGTGCGGGAAATCGACGGGAAACTCTACGCGCAAAAGACAGTCCGCGGCGAAGGTTACACGGGCGGCGTATTCGGCATCTCGTTCGAAAACGGAAAGATGAAGGAAAACCCCGGGGACAAGCTGAATTTGCCAAAAGGCGTGGACCTCTACGATTTCGCGTTCCTGAATTACTCCGGCAAAAAATATGTCGCGGCTTTCAACGGACAGGACCATGTGAACGTCTATGACGCGAGCGGGAAAAAACTCCTCTGGACCAGCCCGTCTGATTTCGGAGGTTTTCTTGATTCCTTCAAGAGGCAAAGCCCCGGAAGCCGTGAGGCGGATGAGGACGCCGCGATCAACGACGCCATGTCCCCGCAGCTTATAGACAGGGGCAAGTGGTCGCTGAAGGACAGGATAACGGCCATGGGCTCCGACGTCATTGTGGCCAAGAGGAACCGGATGGCAAAAGTATTGCGCGGCATCGGCTACAAGGACTCCCAGATGTGGGTGTTACGGTGGAACGGGATCGCCATGCAGGAGATGGTGCTTGGAGACGACCTCTCCGGCACCATATTCGATTTCGCCGTCACCGGCGACAAGCTGGCGGTGGTGGCAAGCCCCGTCATGAACATGGAATTCTCGAAGATACTCCAGGGCGAGTCGCCCTTCACCAGACAGGTTTACATGTATTCGCTGGAGGGTAATTGAAAGGTCCCGGCACGCCGCTTGAAAAGATGCCTTATCATGTGGGCATCATCATGGACGGCAACGGCAGATGGGCGGAGATGAAGGGGCTGCCCCGCTTCGAGGGCCACAGCCGCGGGGCCGAGCGCGCCAGGGAGATAATAAAAGCCTCGCGGGAAATCGGGGTAAAAGTCCTTACCCTGTACACCTTTTCGCTGGAGAACTGGCAAAGGCCCAAGCCGGAGATAAGGATGCTCATGAAGCTCCTGGAGCTTTACCTCATGAACGAGATGCACGAGTTCAAGAAAGAGGGCATCTGCTTCAGGGCCATCGGCGAGATACAAAAGCTCCCCGCAAGCGTAAAGGACCTGATTAAGGAATCCGAGGCCCTCACCGCCTCCTGCACCGGCATGACCCTTATCGCCGCGATAAGCTACAGCGGCAGGAACGAGATACTCAGGGCCGCAAGACGCGCAATCGCCTCCGGCATAAATCCCAACGAACTGGACGAGAACTCGTTTTCCGGCTTCCTGGACACGGCCGGCCTGCCCGAACCGGACCTCGTAATAAGGACTTCGGGCGAAAAAAGGATGAGCAATTTCCTCCTTTGGCAGTCAGCCTACTCCGAACTTTATTTTACCGAGACGCTCTGGCCCGACTTCGGCAGGGAGGAACTCCTGGAGGCGCTCAGGAGCTACCAGGAGCGCGACAGGCGCTTCGGCACAGTCAGGCTCTGATGCACCTTAAAAGGCTGCTGACAGCGGCAATCCTGCTGCCGTTCTTCTACCTCTATATCATGAAGCTGCCGCCTGTATTTTTTGCCGGGCTGGTTGCAGCGATGGGGCTTCTGGCCACATGGGAGTTCCTCACGTTCTACGGTTCCCCTGTGCCCCTGAAAATGGCCGGGCTGGCAATGGCCGCCCTGCTGCTCGCTTCCACGGCACTGGCGGGGCGGGTATTCCCGGACATATTCGCCGTTTTCATCCTCGTGGCCGCAACGGCAAGGCTTTTTTCCCTGAAAGAGCCATCCGGTGCCCTCAGGGACATCTCCGTTTCCATAATCGCCCTGCTGTATATCCCTGGGCTCCTTATATTCCAGATGCTCCTCAGGGAAGGCGGGCCGCAATGGATTATTTTCCTTTACGGGACGGTATGGGTTGGCGACAGTCTCGCCCTTTACGTGGGCTCCTCAATCGGCAAAAGGAAGCTATACCCGTCCGTCAGCCCCAAGAAGACAGTGGAGGGCGCAATAGGCTCAATCACCGGCGGGATGGCGGCGGCAATAATAATCAGGGCGGTCTTCCCGCTTGGGATATCCTACATATGGGCGGCAGCGCTTGGGCTTCTGATGGGCGGGTCGGCCATAATCGGCGACCTGATAGAGTCCATGTTCAAACGGGACGCGGGGGTTAAGGACTCCGGCCACATACTTCCCGGACATGGCGGCATACTGGACAAGCTCGACGGCCCCCTGTTTTCCGCCCCGGTGCTCTACTGGAGCTTCATAGTCTTCGGGTTGAGGTTTTAGTTCAGGAGTCAGCGTCCTCATCCGCCAGCGGGTGCGCCTTGTCGTACACATCCATCAAATGCGCTATGTCCAGGTGTGTGTATTTCTGCGTCGTGGAAAGGCTCGAATGCCCGAGCAGTTCCTGTATCACCCGCAGGTCCGCTCCAGCCTGCAAGAGGTGCGTTGCGAAGCTGTGCCTGAGCGTGTGCGGGCTTACGCCCCTGGCGAGAAGGGCCTTTCTTGCATACCCCGTTACAATGCGCCTTGCCGACCTGTCCGTAAGGCGCTGGCCCAAACGGTTTAGGAAAAAAGCGTTTTTCCCGTCCGCGCCCTGCCCCTTTCCCTTGAGCGCCCTCTTCAACAGGAACCGCTCCAGGATATAGGCCCGGAGCGCGGCGATTGCCTTTGCCCCGACAGGCACCAGCCTTTCCTTCCTGCCCTTGCCCCGCACCTTCACGGCCGCCTCGTTCAGGTTGATGTCGTCCAGGTCCAGCCCGGCAAGCTCGCTCACCCTGAGCCCGCTTGAATAGAGCAGTTCGAGTATCGCCTTGTCCCTCACCTCCCTGAACCCGCGGGGCTCCGGCACGTCCACGAGCGCAAAGACCTCGTCCACGTCAAGAAAGCGGGGCAGCCTTTTTTCGAGCTTCGGGGAGGCCACGACCTTTGCCGGATTGGAATTCATGTAGCCTTCCCGGTTCAGGAACCTGAAAAAGGCCCGGAGCGCTGAAAGCGATCTGGAAACGGAGCTTTTTTCAAGTCCCCTGGCTGAAAGCGAGGCGATATGGGCCCTGATGTCCGGGAACTTCACTTCTTCCGGCGCAGAGAACTTCCATTCGGCGAAGAAGGAGCCTATCTCTCTCTCGTATGCGCGGAGGGTGTGGGGGGAGGCGCCTTTCTCAAGCTCCATGTGCCTGAGGAATTTTTTTATAAGCTCCCCTGCTTTCCCTTCCATTCAGGAAAATATCCTGAACAGGGCAAAGGTCAATGCCGCGCCAAGCACGCCCCCGGCAACGACCTCGAAGGGCCTGTGGATTTTCTTTGTCACCCTGCTCCTTGCGACGGCCACGGCAAGCGCCAGCGAGAGCGCCGAGGCGATGTAATTGCCTGTAATATACGTAATCGCAATCCATACGGAGAAGGCCAGAGCGGAATGGCCGCTTGGCATCCCGCCGCTTAAAGGGTGCCCTTTGCCGAAATGGGCCTTGAGGAGCACCACGGCTATCAGGACGAACACGAACGAAAGTATGGCGATGTCCTGCCCGGCGTGCTTTGCCACGCTGAAGCCCGACGCGAAAATGCGGCCAAGGTACGGGTACAGGACTATAACCCCTATTGCCGCCGCGCCGCAGGAGGTAATGAAGACCGCTCCGGCGGCAACGTCCTTGGCTATCCGGGCCAGTTCGCTGCGCTCCGGCGAGAGCAGGTCCACCGTGGCCTCTATGGCGGTGTTCAGCATCTCGGCCAGAAGGACGAGTATCACCGCAATGGAAATGACCAGGAACTCCATCTTTGTGACGCCCATGACAAAGGACAGGAAAAGCACGGCAAAAGCGGCGTAAAAATGGTATCTCAGGTGCCGCTGGGTCTTTGCGGCATGGAGGATGCCTTCTATCGCGTTGCTGGCGCTCTCAAGCCATTTTTTCAAGGGCATCTAAAAGCTCTGTTTCCTTTTTTCTCATCTTCCGGGCCGCATACAGGCTGCGTTCGTGGTCGAACCCCAGCAGGTGCAGCAAGCCGTGCACCAGGAGCCACCTGATTTCGTCATCAAACGGGATGCCGTTTTCCCTGGCATTGCCCTGGGCCACCGCGGGGCAGACAACGATGTCCCCAAGGTGCACCGGGCCGCCCGCCGCGTTTTTTGCTTCCTCTATCTCTTTCAGGGAATTGAACATCGGAAATGAAAGCACGTCCGTAGGCCTGTCTATGCCCCGGAAGGTGCGGTTTAGCGTCCTCGTCCTCTTTTCCCCCGCGAAGGATATGTCCAGTTCAGCTCCGGTGAGACCAGACAAACGAAGCAGCCTGAGGCTGTCTTTCCTTATCCTGCTGAGGTTTAGCCGTATCCGGCCTTGGAGGTTGGATATCTGCACCGGCACTGCCCGCCTCCCTTTCAAAATCGAACCCGGGGTAATCTATCCTCTTGTGGAGGATACCGGTAAGTATATAGATGAACCTCTTTTTTATCGCCTGGATGTCTTTGAGCGTAAGCTCGCAATTGTCGAGCTGCCCCTCTATGAATATGTGGTTTATTATCTTGTTCACAAGCGCCGATATGCGCGTTGACGTGGGGTCTGAAAGCACTCTCGATGCGGCCTCCACGGCATCGGCCATCATCACGAGAGCGGCCACTTTTGTCTGAGGGCTGGGGCCTGGATACCTGTATTCGTCTTCGGCAAGCTCCTCGGATTTCTCCTTGGCCTTCTGGTAGAAGTAGGTGATGAGGCTGTTGCCGTGGTGCTGGCTTATTATGTCTATGACCGCCTCCGGCAGCTTGTACTGTTTTGCAAGCTCCACTCCCTCCTTTACGTGGGAGATAAGCACCATGCTGCTCATATGCGGCGTAAGGCGTTCATGCTTGCTGGCCGCCCCCGCCTGGTTCTCGATGAAATATTCCGGCATCTTTATCTTGCCTATGTCGTGATAGTAGGCGCTCACCCTCGCCAGCAGGGGGTTCACCCCCACGTCTTCGGCGGCCGCCTCCACGAGGTTGCCCACTATTATGCTGTGGTGGTAGGTGCCGGGGGCCGTTATCATCATCGTCTTCATAAGCGGGTGCTCCAAATCCAGAAGCTCCAGCAGGCTTATGTCCGTGGTTATCCCGAACAGGTATTCCAGCAGCGGCAGCGACAGGGAAACCGCCGCTATGACTCCAAAGGCCGAAACCACGGCAAAGAGCACCGAAAACCCGGCCTTCACGGTAAAAAGCTCTCCCCGGAAAAGGAGTATGAATATGACCGTGACAACATTTATGCCGAGCAGGTAAACCCCGCCCTTGAGTATCTCCGTCCTTTTCTTGCAGCGTATCACGCTGAAGGCCGCCGTAAGGCTGCCCATGAAAACATAGACCGTATACGCCGCGTCGCGCAGCCAGAGGCCCGCCAGCAGGCTTACGACAAAGGAGAACATTATCGAGGTATGGGAGTCGAAAAGCAGCATCACAAGCATGGCGCCGGTTGCTACGGGGATAGCGTATATGATGCTCCCTCCGGGAAAGCCGAGCCCCTTCGACATCCCCGTGAGCACGAACTCCGAGAGCCTGGAAAGAAGCAGCGTGCCCGCAAGCATCAGCCCAAGCAGCACGAGCCGCCTGCCGCTCGATATGAACCTGGGCTTGTACCGCAGCATGTCCCTGTAGAAGACCACCATCAGCAGCAGCGATATGAAGAACGCCCCCAGGAGGCTTTCAAGGTGCATCCCCCTCCAGATGGCAAGCGAGGAAAGCATGCTGAAAAGCGCCATATAGCCGTATCTGGCGGCAGTCATCCCGCGCTCCGCTTCACGGACGGCGGCCGCCGGGGCAAGCTTGCTACTCTTGCTCTTCAGAGTCTTTCCGTTTTTCGTATCTCTCATATGCCCTGAGTATATCCTGTACGAGCTTGTGCCGTACAACATCTTTTTCGCTAAAGTATATCATTTTTATGCCTTTGGTATTTCTGAGCA
>JAJYJS010000012.1 GCA_021789215.1 Nitrospirota bacterium
TCGCGGGGTTCAGGACGGCGGTCATCGACGACAGGCAGGAGTTCGCAAACAGGCAAAACATCCCCTCCGCCGGCGAAATATTCGTGTCCCCTTTCAGGGATTCATTCAGTGCCTGCGGCGCGGGCCCGGGCGATCATGTGGTAATCGCCACGCGAGGCCACCTGGGGGACATGGAGGCCCTGAGGGCCGCGCTTGGCACCCGTGCAGGCTTTATAGGGCTGGTCGGCAGCCGGAGGAAGAGGGCGCTCCTTATAAAGGCCCTGCTTGCCGAAGGGTATTCTGAAGATGACGCAGGCAGGGTGGTGACCCCGGTCGGAATCCCGATAGGCTCGGTAACGCCGGAAGAGATTGCGGTAAGCATAATGGCCCAGATAATCGGGCTCAGGAGGAAAGGTGCCATTAAAGGTGTCGGCGGTGCTCCTTGCTGCGGGGGCCTCCCGGAGGATGCTTCAGCCCAAGCAGCTTTTGGATATATCCGGCAGACCGGCGTTAAGGAAGTGCCTTGAGGACATACTGGTCTCCGGGATAAAAGATGTCATCGCGGTAATCCGGGACAGGGCCGGGCTGCTTGAGGCGGTTGGAGACCTCCCGGTCAGGATCGCATTCAATAACGCAAATGAGAGCGAGATGGCCGATTCGCTGCGTATCGGGATCGGACTGTCCGATGCGGGGGCGACCGGCATCCTCGTATGTCTTTGCGACCACCCGTTTGTGAAACCTGAGACCTATGCGGCAATCGCCCGCGCCCACTTTTCACACCCCGGAAGCATAATCATACCCCGTTACAGGGGCAGAAACGGCCACCCCTGCCTCTTTCCAAGGGCATTTTTGTTAAAGGGCCTCCTGCCAGGGCGCAGCCTGCGCGGCATCGTAAACGAAAACTCATCCGCAATTATTTGGCTTGAGACGGCCGACGAAGGCGTTGTCATGGATATCGACACCGAAGAAGACTACCAAAGCGCCTGCCTGAAAAAAATCTCTTCTCTTTAAGGCTTCCCATCAAAATTCCTCTTGACTTTTTATTGAGAAAAATTATTAATTTATTAACAAAAAAAATAGTTGGTGGTATCATTGGACTTAGGAAAGTACCTGCTTTCCAAACAGAAACGGAGGTGTCCGAGATGGACGTATCTCGAAGGGGATTCCTGAAATTCTCCGTGGGATCAGCCGTACTGGGAAAAAACCTTTCCGCGGGGCCGGCCCTCGCCGGTTCCGAAGCCGCTCGGCTCCAGACCGAAAACGCCAGGCAGACGAAGACCATATGCCCATACTGCTCCGTGGGCTGCGGCCTGACCGTTTATTCCGAAGGCGGCAAGGTGATAAACGCCGAGGGGGACCCGGAACACCCCATAAATGAGGGTGCGCTCTGCTCAAAGGGGGCCTCGCTTTACCAGATAGTGAACAACCCCCAGAGACTCCTGAAGCCAAGGTACCGCGCCCCCGGCGCTTCCCAGTGGAAAGAGGTCGGGTGGGACTGGGCGCTCGACCAGATAGCCCGAAGGATAAAGGACACAAGGGACAGGACCTTCAAAATAAAATCCAGATCGAAGGTGAAGGAGAAAAACGCTGCTGGGGTTGAAGCCCAGGTGGAGAAGGACTTCGTCGTGAACAGGACCGAGGGCATGGCCCACGTCGGCAGCGCCGCGCTCGACAACGAGGAATGCTACATGCTCCAGAAGATGCTCCGTTCATGGGGTGTGGTCTATATAGAACACCAGGCCCGGATATGACACTCCGCAACTGTAGCGGCTCTGGCAGAGTCGTTCGGTCGCGGCGCAATGACGAACCACTGGATAGACGTAAAAAACGCTGACGTCATCCTCATAATGGGGGCGAACCCGGCGGAAAACCACCCCATCGCCATGAAATGGATAATGAAGGCGAGGGAAAACGGGGCCAGGGTGATAGTAGTAGACCCCCGCTTCACAAGGACCGCCACGAAGGCGGACATATACGCGCCGATGCGCTCCGGCACGGATATCGCCTTCCTCGGCGGGTTGATAAAGTACATCCTGGACAATAACCTCTACTTCAGGGAGTACGTCGCCAATTACACGAACGCCCCGTTCCTTGTGAGCCCGGATTTCAGGGCCCCGGGCGAGCTTGAGGGCGTCTTCTCCGGCTATGACGGGAAGGCCCGCAAGTACGACAAGAAGACATGGGCGTTCCAGATGGAAAACGGCCTGCCCAAAAAGGACCCCTCGCTTAAAGACCCGCACTGCGTCTTCCAGCTCCTGAAGAGGCACTATTCGCGCTATACGCTGGAGAAGGTCTCCTCGATTACGGGGACTCCCAAAGAGGTGCTCCTTGAGGTCTACCGCACTTACGCTTCCACGGGAAGGCCCGGCAGGGCCGGGACGGAGCTCTATGCGATGGGATGGACGCAACACACCGTTGGCACCCAGAACATAAGGGCGATGACGATAATCCAGCTCCTGCTTGGCAATATGGGGATGGCCGGGGGCGGGATAAACGCGCTGAGGGGGGAGTCCAACGTGCAGGGCTCCACCGACCACGGCCTCCTGTTCAACGTGCTGCCGGGCTACATGCCGGCCCCGTCCGCCGCATGGACGGACCTGAAGACGTACATCGACAAGAACACCCCGAAGACAAAAGACCCCAAAAGCGTGAACTGGTGGTCCAACCGCGGCAAGTACATGGTGAGCTACCTCAAGGCCATCTACGGCAGCCACGCCTCAAAGGACAACGACTTCGGATACGCCTGGCTGCCAAAGCTCGACGAGGGGATGAACGCCTCGTGGCTCATGCTCTTTGACCAGATGGTGAAGGGCAGGTTCGAGGGGTTTTTCGCATGGGGCCAGAACCCGGCCTGCTCCGGGGCAAACGCGGGCAAGGTCAGGAAGGCGCTCTCGAAACTCAAGTGGATGGTCAACGTGAACCTGTTCGACAACGAGACGGGCTCCTTCTGGCGCGGCCCCGGTATGGATCCCGCCCAAATCCAGACGGAGGTATTCATGCTCCCCGCCTGCACCTCCGTGGAGAAGGAGGGCAGCATCACGAACTCCAGCCGCCTGGCGCAGTGGAGGGTGAAGGCGATTGAGCCTATGGGCGAGTCCAGGCCGGACTCGGAGATAATGAACGAACTTCAGTTCAGGGTGAAGGCCCTCTACCAGAGGCACGGGGGCAAGTTCCCCGCGCCTGTTGTTAACCTCACCTGGGAATACGGCGAGAAGGACGCGCAGGGCAGGGTCAAAAAAATCAGCATCCATGAGGTCGCAAAGGAGATAAACGGCTATTACCTTGAGGACGTCTTCGACAAAAAGGCCGCCCCTCCCAAGCAGCTTGGCAAAAAGGGGCAGCTTGCGGCCACGTTCGTCCACCTCCAGGACGACGGCTCCACATCCTGCGGCAACTGGATTTACAGCCAGAGCTATACGCAAAAAGACGGCAAGGTGGTGAACATGATGGCCAGGCGGAAGGCGGCGGACCCTTCGGGGCTCGGGCTCTATCCCGAATGGGCATGGTGCTGGCCGGTCAACAGGCGCATCCTGTATAACAGGGCCTCGGTGGACTTAAACGGCAACCCGTGGGACAAAAAGCGCCCTGTCATAAGATGGGACCCCGCCAAGCCGGACGCTGTAACCAAAAAACCCGGCGCATGGGTGGGCGACGTGCCGGACGGCCCCGCGCCGCCGATGGCGGCGGAGGGCGGCAAATATCCCTTCATAATGAGGGCCGACGGGATGGGTGCGATATTCGGGCCGGGCCTTGCGGACGGGCCGTTCCCGGAGCATTACGAGCCGCTTGAGACGCCAGTGAACAACGCCCTTTCGAGGCAGAAGCTTAACCCCGCGGCAAAGCTCTTCTACACGCCAAAGGGCGGCCTCCCCGAGGACGTATTCGCCAGCCTTGACGCCCGCTTCCCGTTCGTCGCCACAACGTACAGGGTATCGGAGCACTGGCAGACGGGCGTGCTCACAAGGCACCTGCCCTGGCAGCTTGAGATGGTCCCCCAGCAGTTCATCGAGATGAGCCGGGAGCTGGCCGGGCTGAAGGGCATAAGGAGCGGGGACAAGGTGAACGTCTCAAGCGCGAGGGGGAAGGTATGGGCCATCGCGATTGTGACGGAGCGCCTTAAGCCCTTCGATATAATGGGCGGCACCGTCCATGAGGTCGGCCTTCCCTGGTGCTTCGGGTGGCAGTGCCCGGACGACGGCAGCGGCGGAGACAGCTCCAACCTGCTTACGCCCAATATAGGAGACGCCAACACGATGATACCTGAGACGAAGGCCTTCATGGTCAACGTCGAGAAAGCTTAGAGGGGGTGGGTTGAAAATGGCAAGACAAGCTCTGCTGGTTTCCCCCGAGCTGTGCATCGGCTGCCGGGGATGCCAGACCGCGTGCAAGGAATGGAACCATCTTTCGGTCCAGAAGACGAGGAACACGGGCACCTTCGAGAACCCCCCGGACCTTTCGAGGACCGCCTATAACCGCATAAGGTTCATCGAGATGCCCACGGAGGGCGGCCCGCGCTGGATGTTCGTGAGCCAGCGGTGCATGCACTGCGGCGACGCCCCGTGCATGACGATATGCCCTTCCGCGGGCGCGATATTCAGGACCAAAGAGGGCGCAGTCGCCTTTAACAGGGACAAGTGCATCGGGTGCAGGCTCTGCTCCAGCGCCTGTCCGTTCGGGCTCGTGAGGTTCGACGAAAAAAACCGCATATCCAAGTGCCACATGTGCTCCGACAGGATTGCGTCGGGCCTCTCTCCCGCCTGCGCAAAGACCTGTCCTACAGGGGCGCTCAAGTTCGGGGACAGGAATTCAATGATATCGCTGGCGAGGACGGCCGGATACAACAAGCTCTACGGCGAGGAAGACCTTGCCGGCCTCTCCGTCCTTTACGCGTTCAAGGAGTCCCCGAAGGTCTACGGCCTGAAGGAAAACCCCGCGATGCCGGAGACCCTCGTCTTCTGGAACGAGATACTGAAGCCCCTTGCGTACGCGGGTTTCGGGCTTGCGGTCGGGGCATCCCTCCTGCATTACCTCGCGATAGGCCCGAAAAGGGAAGAGGAGGAGACCAGACATGAGTGAAAGAATGATTAGAAAGGCGGGCGCGTTCGAGATACTGAACCACTGGGCGCTGGCCCTGAGCTTCTTTGTCCTCGCGCTCTCCGGCGCGGGCTTCCTGTATCACCTGGAAGGGGTTGCGGCACTCTTTGGCGGGCCGCAGGGCATGAGGGGCATCCACAACTGGGCGGGCGTCGTGTTCGCAGTATCGCTTGCGGGCACGGTGTTCAATTACCTGGGCGTCTCGCTCAGTTTCAGCTACGACGACATCGACTGGCTTATGAAGGGGGGCGGGTACCTCTCAAGGAAGAAGATAAACGTCCCCCCGCAGGACAAGATAAATACGGGGCAGAAGCTTTATTACCTCGGCGTGCTGTTTGCAGGGGGCCTGATTTCCGCCTCCGGGCTTGCGATATGGCTCCTGCCAGGAAACAGGGAGCTTGTCCTTGCCTCTCATTTTGTCCATACGCTTTGCTATGCGGCGCTGCTTTTCTTCATCCCCATTCATATCTATCTCGCGACTCTTGCCAACCCTGGCACCGTCAGGATAATGATAAGCGGGACGGTGCCGCTTGACTGGGCAAGGAAGCGCCATGCGAAATGGGTGAAGAAAATGGGGTACGAGTAACACACTTCCCCTCACCCCGGCCCTCTCCCAAGGGGATTTTTGCAGGGGCGCACCCATGTGTGCGCCCTCTGTATTCCGGGTTTCCGCATCAGGGCAGACACATGGGTCTGCCCCTGGCATAAAACGGCTGCCCCCGTTTTCAATATTTCAGTCCGGATTCGAAAGCGCCTTTCCTTTAAACCGCCTTTTTCCTTTCCTCTTCCTGCTCTTCGCTGACCCGGACCGGCTCCGCGCCCCATATCTTTTCCGCGTACTCCCGGATGGCGCGGTCGCTTGAGAACTTCCCCGAACGCGCCACGTTGAGCACCGACATTTCATCCCACCGGGTCTTGTCCGTGTACGCCTCGGCAATCCTGTCCTGGCATTCTATGTAGGAGGCGTAATCGGCCAGGACGAAAAACCTGTCGCCCCCAAGCAGGGAGTCCACGACCGGGCGGAAAAGGCCGGGGTCTTCAGGGGAGAAATACCCTTGCGCCAACTGGTCTATAATCCTCCTCAACTGGGAGTTTTCCTCGTAGACCCGGCGCGGGTTATAGGAAGGGGCAAGGCGCGATATCTCTTCCGCCTTCAGGCCGAACAGGAAAAAGTTCTCCTCCCCCGCTTCCTCCCGTATCTCCACGTTCGCGCCGTCAAGGGTGCCTATTGTCAGCGCCCCGTTCAGAGTGAACTTCATGTTTCCCGTGCCGGAGGCCTCGTAGCCGGCCGTTGAAATCTGCTCCGAAAGCTCGGCGGCGGGGATTATGAGCTGGGCGAGACTGACACCGTAGTTCGGGACGAACACGACCTTGAGCAGCCTGCCAGCGTCCGGGTGGGCGGAAATGGCGGCGCTTACGTTGTGGATGAGCTTTATTATCAGCTTGCATATGTAGTAGCCGGGAGCGGACTTGCCGGCGAAAAGTATCGTCCTTGGCGCATGGAGCGTTTTTAAACCGGCACCGCCCTCGTCGATCCTGTTGTAGAGCGTTATTGCGTGCAGGATGTTGAGGAGCTGGCGTTTGTATTCGTGGAACCTCTTGACCTGGCAGTCCAGAAGATAACCCGGGGGAAGATGCGTGCCATGGTGTTTCAGGAGGTTGCCGGAAAGCCTCGCCTTGTTGTCTTCTTTTATCTTCCGGAAACGGTCGAGAAAGGCGCTGTCCTTCGCAAGAGGCCCAAGCCTTTTCAGTTCGCCCAGCTCCCTTAGCCAGCCGTCTCCGATGGCCTCCGTTATAAGCCCTGAAAGTGCGGGGTTCGATTCCAGCAGCCAGCGCCTGTGCGTGATGCCGTTTGTCACGTTCATGAATTTTCCGGGGTATATGAGATTGAACTTTTCGAAAACGCTTTTTTTAAGTATTTCGCTGTGGAGCGCCGAGACCCCGTTTACCTTATGGCTTCCAACGATGGCGAGCCGGGCCATGTGGACGGTCTTCTGCCCGTCTCCGGTGATAATGGCCGACTGCTGCCGGAGCCCCTTTTCGGCGGGGAATTTCTCGCCCACCTGTATCAAAAACCTCCTGTCTATCTCCCTTATTATCTGGTAATGGCGGGGCAGGAGGTTTCTGAACAGCTCTTCGGGCCAGGTCTCAAGCGCCTCCGGGAGGACGGTATGGTTTGTATAGGCGAATGTCCTGCGGGTAATGTCCCATGCCTCGTCCCAGCCGGTGTGCTCCAGGTCGACCAGCACACGCATCAACTCCGCCACGGCAATGGCCGGGTGGGTGTCGTTTAGCTGCATGGCAATCTTGTCCGGGAACCCGGCCAATGACGGGTGGACCTTCCTGTACCTCCTGATTATGTCCTTTATGGTTGCCGAGACGAAGAAATACTGCTGTTTGAGGCGAAGCTCCCTGCCTGCCTCCGAGTGGTCGTCCGGGTAGAGCACCTTGGAGAGGGTCTCGCTGTAATTCTTGTTTTCCATCGCCTTTATGTAATCGCCGTTATTGAAATACCCGAGGTTGAACTCCCTTGTCGCCCTGGCCGCCCAGAGCCTTAACGTGTTGACGGTATCGTTCATGAAACCGGGCACCGGGTAGTCAAAGGCCATTGCCATAACGTCCTCGGTGTCCACCCATTCCATGCTGTATCTGCCGCCCGGTTCAGTCAATGTGTTCACGCGCCCGTAGAATTTGACGGGATAAAGCAGTTCCGGCCTGGGGAACTCCCACGGGTTGCCGTACCTGAGCCAGTTGTCCGCCGACTCCACCTGGTAGCCGTCCCTTATCTTCTGGTGGAATATCCCGTATTCGTAGCGGATGCCGTACCCGTAGCCCGGATACCCAAGCGTGGCCATGGAGTCCAGGAAACACGCGGCAAGCCTGCCCAGTCCGCCGTTTCCGAGCCCGGCGTCCCACTCGTGCTCCAGGAGGTCTTCGTAATCCAGCCCCAGCACATGGACGGCGCTCCTGTAATCTTCCTCAAGCCCCTGGTAGAGGATGTAGTTCCTCAGCAGCCTGCCAAGAAGGAACTCCAGCGACAGGTAATAGACCCTCTTTGCGTCTACGCGGTAATACTCCTGCTGGGTCTTTATCCATTTCCGTGCAAGGCGGTCTCTCGCGGTAAGGACAACGGCGTTGAACTTGTCCCATGCGGTCGCGGAGTGCATGTCTTTTGCGAGCGAATCCGTAAGGTGGTTCATCAGCGAGCGGCGGAGTTTTTTCTCGTCTTCTTTTGCCATAAAAAAATACCTCGAAATAACTGAGATTTCCAGCCGCTCTATAATAGCATTTTTGGCAAACGCCCCTGTACGCGAAACTGTGCGGACACGGTTGCAATGTCGTGCTTCACCTTGCCGGCGTCCGCGGTTGTCCGTTAGGATTGAGGGCGGGGCAGTCTTTAACCCCTGTTCCCTCACCCCCGCCCCTCTCCCGGAGGGCGAGGGGGAAAAACATGACGAAAAGGATGGGGCATTTGAACACGTTGAACAAAAATTTCCAAAAAATAATTTTAAATCAAGGAGATGCGAACCTGAATCTGAACACTAAAAAAAGGAGGGTAAAATGAAGCCGGAATGACAAGACTTGTCAAGCTTGTTTCCGGGACACTGGCGCCCCCATGACCTTGGGAAACAGGCTTTTTTGATTTTTGCCTTTCCGGGGCATGGGGCGGAGCCCCATACCTGTAAGGGCGGGCGGGCGGGAACATAATATATGATTTGCCTCATGGCCTGCCGTCTTTGCAGTTGGTATAAATAAGCATGCTGGCAGTATGCTGAAAAACTATTTTAATTGTCATTGCGAGCGAAGCAATGAATATTGCGAAGCGAAGCAATCCCGTTTTCATATTAATCAGCAACTTATGAGATTGCTTCGTCGCTTGCGCCAGCCGGCGCTTTAAGCTCCTCGCAATGACTCGAAATGAGACTTTTTCAGCAGCATGATAGACTTTGAAAAAGGAGGATGTCATGAAACAGGAAAAGACGATGCCCCTGGTGCTGGATTTGAAGAAGCTGATAAAATTCCACCCCGAGAAGATATCGAGGGAGATGATAGCCGAGACCCCTGAGATGAGGATTGCCCTCATGTGCCTGGAGCCTGGGCAGGAACTGGCCCCGCACAAGGCTCCGCTGAGGCTCATGATGTACTGCGTGGAGGGCAGGGGGACTTTTACGGCCGGCGGAGAGGAGATAGACGCCGATGAGAAGACCGCGATCGTTTGCGACCCGATGGTCGAGCATGGCTTCAAGGCATCCAAAGGCGTGAGGCTGGTGGTGCTTGCGGTGGTGACGCCTGCGGAGATGCAATAGGGCAGGCGGATTTTTGGCTCCCGTGCCCTTGTTTAAAGGATAAAAACATTTAAAACTTTAAAAACAGGGGGTTTGAAACGCTCCGGTTATTTGACCCCTCTGTGTCCTCACGGTTAAACTACAACAATGGAGCGCGAGGGCATACTTGTAAGGGGGGTCAACTGGGTTGGGGACGCCGTAATGACAATCCCCGCAATCAGGGCGATACACCGCGCCAGGAAAGACCCCGGAGAAAAGGTTTCCCTTCTTGCAAAACCGTGGGTGTCCGGGCTCTTTGAGAAAGACCCCGATATCGATGAAATTATTCTCTACGAAGACAGGTTCAGCGGCATTGGAGGCAGGCTTGCGCTTTCTTCCATGCTGAGAAAAAAGCGCTTCCGCAGCGCGGTCCTCCTCCAGAACGCCTTCGATGCCGCCCTGATAACCTTTCTGGCGGGCATACCGGAGCGTATGGGTTATGCGCGCGACGGCAGGATGATCCTGCTCACAAAAAAAATCCCCTTTAACGGTGAAGACAGAAAGCTGCACCACACGGATTATTACCTGAACCTGCTAAGGGAAATGGGCATCCCCGCGGAAAAGACGGACCCGTGGATATTCATTGACATTGCCGAAAGGCTCAGGGCGAGGGGGCTTTTGAAGGTTTTCAAGAGGCCGGTCATCGGGCTCAACCCCGGCGCCGTTTACGGCTCTTCCAAGAGGTGGCCTCCCTCAAAGTTCAGGGAACTGGCAGGGCTTGTTATCAACGGGCTTGGCGGCAGCGTGGCCGTCTTCGGCTCTCAAAAAGAGGCCCCCATAGCCGGGGAGATCGTGGAGGGGCTCGACCCCTCGCGGGCCGTTTCCTTTGCGGGCCGCACCAATTTAAGGGAGCTTGCCGCGCTTGTGTCCGAGTGCGACGCGCTTGTCTCCAACGATTCCGGCACGATGCACATAGGTTATGCCGTGGGCACGCCGGTCGTGGCGCTTTTCGGCTCCACCAGCCCGGAGCTTACAGGCCCGCCTGAAGACGGCAATGTGGTTGTGAAAAAGGCCCTGTCCTGTGCGCCATGTTTCAAAAGGGAGTGTCCCGGAAAGGACACGGCCTGCATGGAGGGAATCGGGGCGGAGGAGGTCTTTGTTGGGGCGCTGAAAGGTGTCCTCCCCGGGAAAAAGGCGGTTTTTTTCGACCGGGACGGCACGCTCTGCCGCGAGGCAAACTATCTTAACCGGTGGCAGGACTTCGAGCCGTTCAAGAACCTCTCCGAGCTGCAAAGGCTCAAGCGCGCGGGCTTCCGGCTGGTAGGGATAACCAACCAGTCCGGGATAAAACGGGGCATAATACGGGAAGAGTTCGTCAACGAGGTGCACGATTTCTTTGCGAGGGAGCACGGGTTCGACGCCTTCTATTACTGTCCGCACCACCCCGATGACCACTGCTCCTGCAGAAAGCCCTCCCCCGGCATGCTCTTCAGGGCAAGGAGGGACATGGGCATAGACCTCAAAAAATCCTTCATGATAGGCGACAGGCAATCCGACATGCTCACGGCGAAGGCCGCCGGGGCACGCGGGATTTTCATAAAGACGGGCGTTGAGAGCTCTGCCGCGGACGCGGACTTTTCGGCCGGTTCGCTTAAGGAGGCCGTTGATTATATAATCAGACTGGAGGCGGAAAAGGATGGCAAGTGAGCAGCGGGATTTAAAGACGGAGCTTTACGGACAGGTCATAAGCCACATGAGGGCAAAGCACCCCGAACTCATAGACGCGGCTTACGACATGTTCTGGGAGGAGGAATACCCAGAGGACTTCCTTTCGGGGCTCCCCCTCGAACTGGCATTTGTGAATTTTGAGGACTGGTTCATATGCGACTTCAAGGACTGCGAAAGCGGCTCTGTGATAGACCTCTACCTTGCCGAAAACGAAGGCGCAAAGGACGCCGCCCTGCTGGAAAAGCTCAGGGACTCCGTGATAAGCCTGTATGAAGTGAAAACGGCGGGGGAAGCGGCCACGCTCGAAGACCTGCTCCAGGGGGGCACCGTCGATTTAAGGCCCATGCCGCTTGAGGGCATGAAGGCGGGGGACCTTTTCGGCGCACGGATACCCGATTTTGGAAACGGGCCGGTAATGGGCTCGTGTGTCTATCCATTTGGGCGTGCGATGAAGGAGACCGTGACGGCCTATTTTGAGAAGCACTTTAACCGCTACAAGAGGGGCTGTGAGGACGGACCGCCAATAAGACAGTTTTTAAAGGACGAAGCCAGCTATTTTAACATAATATGGATAAACAGCCTTTACAAAAGGGCCTGAAAAAGAGGGGCCTGAAGGTCCTGATAGTAAAACCCAGCTCACTTGGGGATGTCGTCCATTCGCTGCCTTTTCTGTTCACACTCAAAAAATGCGTCCCGGAGGCGAGGGTGCACTGGGTCATAGCGGACTCCCTTGCCGGGCTGCTTGAGGGGCACCTCCTCATAGAACGGCTGTGGGTGATAAACAAGGACAACTGGAAGAAGCCCGGCAGGATACTTGAGACCACAAGGGAATTCCGCAGGCTCTCGAAGGCGCTGAAAGAGGAAAAATTCGATTTTGTCTTTGACCTTCAGGGCCTTCTGCGGAGCGCCCTCATAACCAGGGCCGCAAAAGCCCCGTACAGGGTGGGCTTCCGCGAGGCGAGGGAGGGCGGCCCGCTTTTCTACACGCACCGCGTTGAAGGCGGCGGGAAAATACATGCGGTGGAGCGGTACCTTAAAATGGCGGAGTTTGCCGGGTGCAGGCCGGAGCTGGAATTCCCCCTGCCCAGGATGGAAGGCTATGCCCCGCCTCCAGGTGAATACGCGGTCATTTTGCCTGGTGCCAGGTGGGACTCCAAAAGATGGCCCGTGCAGAGGTTCGCAGAGCTTGCCCGGAGGCTTCCCATGCGCTCCGTCGTGCTTGGCGGGCCTTCGGACATGTCTCTTGCGGACAGGCTGGTGGAGCAGGCTGGCGGGAAGGCCGTCTCCCTTGCAGGCAGGAGCACGCTCAAGGAACTGGTGGAGATAATAAGATATTCAAGGTTCATGGTCACTAACGATTCCGGCCCGATGCACATAGCCGCCGCCCTTGGCATACCTGTGTTCGCGGTATTCGGCCCGACGGACCCCGCACTGACGGGGCCTTATGGAAAGGGGCCCAGGGTGGTTGTCAGGGAGGCCGCCAAATGCGCTCCATGCAGGAAAAGGCGCTGCAATGAAATGAAGTGCATGGATGCGGTGAGCGTGGACATGGTTCATGAGGAGATAAAAAAAGAGATGCATTTTTAAGAAACGGCATTGGCCGGGCCCCGCCCACCCGCCCTTGCAAGGTATGGGGGCGCGACTGCGCCTGGCTCCGCCCCTTGCCACGGGGATTGCTTCGCTCGCAATGACAAAAAAACATTTTTTTCAGCACTTTTTAAAACCCGGAGCAGCCGTGCGTTAAAAACTTTCTCTCCCCTCCGTTATGTGATACGATTTATTCAGCTTATGAGTTGATTAAGGTTTGCAAATCGATACCCACAAGGGGGCAATATGAAGATATTGTTTGCAACCGACGGCTCGGAGCATTCAGAGGACGCGGCTCGCCTGCTTACAAAATTCAACCTTACTTCAAATGACGGGATTACCATATTCCATGTCATAGGCTGGGTGCCCTTTGAAGAGGACAAGCAGTCCTATTATGCCAACCTCAAGTTCCTCAAGCAGGAGATAGGCGGCAAGGTGCTGGACTCCGCCCTGGAGGTGTTGAAGCCCTCCGGCGCAAGGCTCAGCACGGCGCTGGATGAGGGTTTCCCGGACAAGTCCATTGTCGCCGCCGCAATCGGTTCCAATGCGGACATGATAGCGCTTGGGGCCAGGGGGATAAAGGGGCTCAAGTCCGTTTTCCTTGGAAGCGTAACGAGGGCGGTCGCCATAAGCTCGCCGGTCCCCGTCCTTGTGGTAAAAAACTCGTCAAGAGAAAAGAAGCCGTCTGAAAAGATGAAGGTGCTCTTTGCGACCGACGGCTCGGATTCCGCCGATTCCGCCGCGCGTTTTCTTTCCGGCATCCCATTTCCAGAGGGCACGGAGATGTCGGTCATCAACGTGGGCCTTTCAGCGGTCTCCGATATCCCGGAGCGTTTCATCATGGAGGTGACCGATGCCGTAAGGGAGGAGGTCGCCAGGGTCAGGGCAAGCGAGTTTGCGCGGTCGGAGGCGATAATAGGCAAGACCAAGGCCCTGCTTGGAGACAGGTTCTCAAAGGTGACGGAAATAGTTAAAATCGGCGACCCCGCCGCCGAGATACTGGCCGAGGCGGAAAGCAGCGGGGCCGATATTGTAACCGTGGGCTGCCGCGGCCTGAGGGGCTTCAGGGGCATGATGGGGAGCGTATCACGCAGGGTCCTGGGGCACGCCGCGTGCTCGGTCCTGCTTGCAAAGACGTGCGGGGGAGGGTAGATACCGGACAGCGTCCCCATTTCGGGCGGATCTCTTAAAAAACCCACCATTCTTTCGTTCTAACAGGCGCTGAAAAAGTCTCATTTCAAGTTATTGCGAGGAGCGTAAGCGCTGATTAGCGCAAGCGGCGAAGCAATCTCATTATCGGCCTCTGTTCGTCATTCCGGCTTCCCGCCGGTATGACAGACTTTCAACAAAATTGACGATTTTGAGACAGGTTCTAATTATTTAAAGCAAGATTGCTTCGCTCGAAATGAAACTAAAATAATTTTTCAACATTCTAAAATTTTATTTATTATTTTCCATGATTTTTGAATTATAATATGCCTGGGAAGGGGATCGAGTGCGCCCAAAAAATCCAAGGAGGGGTGCATGAGAGAGGGAAAAGAAGAGGTTTTATTATCATCTGAGGGCATCTCACGCAGGGGGCTGTTCAGGAATGCGGGAAAACTGGCCATAGGAGCAACTGCCGCGGCCGCGATGACGGCCGGAGGGCTGAGTTTCCTGTCCGGGGCGGAGGCAAAGGGCGGCAGGACTGAAAAATGGCCCTGGCCGTATGTGAAGCTGGACCCTGAAACGACTGCCGAGATCGCCTACAACGATTGGTACCGGCTTTTCTGTGGGGCGGCGGTCGTAAACAGCGTCTTCAGCCAGCTCAGGGAAAAGGTCGGGGAGCCTTACAATTCATTTCCGGTGGACGCATTCGTGTTCCTGGAAGGCGGAATATCCGGATGGGGGACGGTCTGCGGCTCCAATGCGGGCGCCAATATCGTTTCCAACTGCATAATCGGCCCCAGGATCGCCGAGTCGGCTGACGGGATGCTCATGGGCAGCGAGATGATGCAGTGGTATTCGGAGGCCCGGATGCCCGTCTATATGCCTAAGAACCCGAAGGTAAAGACGGAAATACCCAAGACCGTGAGCAATTCTCCGCTCTGCCACATCTCTGTGGGCAGATGGATGAAGGCCGCCAATAAAGACCTTATGAGCCCGGAGCGGAAGGACAGGTGCGCGCGGGTGACGGCAAGCGTCGCTTATCATCTGGTGGAGCTGCTGAACCAGTGGAAAGACAACACGTACGCCACAAAGGGGACCATCCCGTCAAAGACCTGCGGCATTACCGGCCAGCATAATTGCACGGACTGCCACGGCTCGAACGTGCCGGCGCCGCCGCTTCCCAAAAAGATGACATCTGAAAAATAAAGCGGAGAAAAGGGCAGGGCGGGGCGTATTAAAAAAACGCCCCGCCCTGCTTTGTGAAGGGTCAATCAGCAAGAGGTGCTTCGCCCTCGCGCTCAAAATTAGGGCAGTCGCCTCCCGGCGCAAGGAACAGGTCCAGGCGGCTGCAAAGCCCGGACTCCCCGCGCACGGATGCGTATGCGGAGCTGAGCGTGTTCAGCCCCGGTATCGAAAGCTCCAGTTGCCTGGGGTCGTTTACAAAATGCCTGCAATCGAAACAGGTGCCCATTTTATTGCGCTCCTCCCGTGCGTTCATTTGCCAAGGGGGGCCCCCAGCGTGGACCAGTGTCCGCCGAACACATAGACGGACAGTATGAAGCCCAGCATCACGTTCACTATGACCCCTATCGTGAACGCGAAGAAGGGTTTAAGCCCCGCCGATTTAAGCTCCTTGAACCTCGTGGTGAGCCCGATGCTCAAGAAGCAGAAGATGAATGCCCATGTGCGAAGCGACACTATTGGCAATATGAGGCCGGGCTTCACGAGTTTGCCGAAGTCCGCTGAAGAATAGCCTGCCGTAATCGCCGTCATGAAGAACGAGGCCACAAAGAACCCGATGACGAACTTGGGGAACCTCCACCATATCTCCATCGCGTTTGGTCTTGTGCCGCATTCCTCCTTTTCCCATTTGAAGCAGGCTATGAGGGCGAAGATGAAGGACCATATGCCTATCCACATGTCCCTGCCGATGACCTTCATCAGCGTAAAGCCCTGTATGGCGGCGTCCTCGTTCCCGGCCATGCGCCCGTACGCGCTTGCCGCGGCAAACCCCGCCGCGTCGGCAAACTCCGAGGTGCCCACCCATGCCCCGGCTATTCCAGGGTTAAGGCCGAACGACTTTGCCACAAACGGGATGAAGAGTATCATGACCAGCGCCCAGACCACCACGAGCGTAACCGAGGTGTAGAGGTAATCCTTCTTGGCGCCGACCGCACTGGCTATCGCCATAGACCCGGAAACGCCGCAGACCGCGCCTCCTGTGCCCATCACCGCCCCAAGCCTCTTGTCCAGCCCGAACACCTTCGTCGCGACCATGTAGATCACGACGCATGTCGTGACGGATATGAGGGTCGCCTGGAAGAGCGCTATCGGTCCGGCGGACACCACCAGCGCTATGGGGAATGTCGCGCCAAGCAGCACGATGCCCGTCTTGATGTAGTACTCCACCCTGAACCCGGCATCCATCCACTTTGGAAGCGGTATGACGTTCGCTATTATCAGGCCGATTATCAGCGCCACAAGCGGCGGCTCGAGATTGTACTTGGGCGCGTTCACCCATCCGCCTATCGCGAACATCGCTATGGACAGCAGGTAGAGGATTATGAAGGACGGTATGAACTCGGAGCTTTTTATCCCCATTATCCTGGTGGATACGCCGAAGATGACCAGCCACGATATCATCTGGAGGATGTACATCCCGATGTTCTTGCTGAAGTGATCGGCCAGCTGCCCCAGCGAGGACCACTTGAGCCCGCCCGGATTGATGGCAAGGGCCTTTACAAATGTGCTGCCGTTCAGGAAGGCGATAAGGGCGACTATGGTTATCCCTATTCCAAGGTATATCGCCCACCAGTCCTCCTTGAGGTAAAGCTCCTTCCATCCCATCGGCGCCTTGGGCGGCGTTTCCGCGCAGGTCTTTGTCTCGCAGTAATCCGCCCCCGGTTTTGCTGCATGTTCTGACATTGGTCTCCTCCCCTCACAGAGATTTTGCCCTTGGACATTGCAACAGTTGTACCATCGGCGTGTTACCGGCAAGCCCTTTGAAAATAAAGGGATTTTCAGGAGGATTTATAAAATTGGGACTGCGGCGGGTGCAAAAATTCCACTGCACTGCTATGTATTGTTTGCATCCCTGCGGAACCCGGCGGCCTTCACGCCGTATTTTTTTATGAGGTGCTGAAGGGACTGCCTTTCCAGCCCGGCCCTTTTTGCGGCGAGCGAGACGTTGCCGCCGGTGCCGCTTAGCAGGCAGCCGATGTAGTGCTTATGGAACCTTTCCAGTATGGCCCGTCTTGCCGACTTGTAGTCCATGCCGGAGATTGCGGGGATATCCTCTTCAGGGCAGATGTTTTTCATCGCCTCGCAGCCGAAAAAATCCCCGGCCTCCATGACTTCACTCTTTGAGAATATGACCGCCCGTTTTATCTCGTTCTGGAGCTGCCGCACATTGCCGTTCCATTTCGCCGATGCGAGCATCCGCATGGCCTCTTCCGAGAGCCTTTTCCGGGGCACGCCGAATTCCGCGCAGGATGCGGCCAGTAAGTGGCCGGCTATCAGCGGGATGTCCTCGGGCATCTCCCTTAATGAAGGAGTGTGTATCGAGACGACGTCAAGCCTGTAATAGAGGTCTTCCCTGAACTGGCCCGATGCAATTTTGGCTTTCAGGTCCTGGTTCGTGGAGGCGAGTATCCTCACGTCCACTTTATACGTCCTGTTGTCTCCAAGGGGCTTTATCTCCTTTTCCTGGAGCACGCGCAGGAGCTTTGCCTGGAGCACCGGGGAGATGTCGCCAATCTCGTCAAGCAGCATGGTGCCGCCGTTTGCGGACTGGAACAGGCCGTCCTTGTCCGCCGCCGCGCCGGTGAACGCCCCCTTCCTGTAGCCGAACAGCTCGCTTTCCAGTATGTTTTCAGGGATTGCGGGGCAGTTGACGGCGATGAACGGCTTTCCCGCCCTGTCCGAGAGCGCGTGTATCATCCGGGCGGCAAGGTCCTTTCCGGTGCCCGTCTCCCCGGTGATGAGAACGGTTACGCCGGTCTTGGCAACAAGGCGTATGGTCTCAGCGAGCCTCTGCACCTGCGGCGACTTGCCCACGAAGCTTTCAAGGGTCTCCCTGTCCTTTATCCTTTTCTCAAGGTCCAGGTTCTTTCTGAGCAGGTCATTGTATTCAACCGCCCTTCTGACGGCGTGTATCAGCCTTTCCTCATCGAAGGGCTTGGTTATGAAATCGTACGCGCCAAGCTTCAGGGACTCTACCGCGGTCTCAATCGTACCGTACGCCGTCATCATGACGACGACCGCCGGACCGTTGAGCTTTTTTATGCGCCGGAGCAGTTCGAGTCCGTCCATCTCCGGCATTTTCACGTCGGCCAGCACAACCCCGGCCCGGCCTTCTTCCATAATCCGCAGCGCTTCGGGGCCGTTGTCCGCCGTAAGGACATCCATGTTCAGCCCACCGCCAATCAGCCTCTCAAGCAGGCTCAGCATGTCGTGCTTGTCATCGACTACAAGTATCGGGCTCATCCCTTCCCCTCTCCAACGGGCAGCCATACCGTGAACACGGCGCCTTTGCCTTCCGTGCTCTCGAACGTTATCTCGCCGTTGTGCTCCTTGATTATTCCGTAGCTTACGGCAAGCCCCAGCCCCGTGCCTTTGCCCGGCTCCTTGGTTGTGAAGAAGGGCTCGAATATCCGGCCCTGTATATCCCTGGGAATCCCGCATCCGGTGTCCGCGAACGAGACGGCAACCCGTCCGGAGCCTGCGTCATGCCGGGTGGAGACGGTGATGGTCCCCCCGGAGCCCATGGACTGGTATGCGTTCATGAGTATGTTCATGTAGACCTGCTTCATCTTGCCTTTATCTATTGTAACCTGCGGGAGCCCGCGGCCGTAATCCCTCTTTACCGCAATGTCCTCGCCGAACTTGCCTTCCACCACCTGGACTATGGACTCGACCGAGGCGTTTATGTCGGCCCTCTCGCACTGGCTTTTCGTCTGTCTTGAAAAATCGAGCAGGTCTTCCACTATCTTCTTGCACAGCCTGGCATTGCCCTGGACGAGCGAAAGGTCTTCCTTCATCCGTGGCGGGGCCTCTTTCATGGCGAGCCCGGTATAGCCCAGCACTATGCTCAGCGGGTTGTTTATCTCGTGCGCCACACCCGCCGCAAGCTGTCCAATCGAGGCCAGCTTGTCGGCCTGCCTTATCTGCTCTTCTATCTTCTTCCTTTCGGTGATGTCCTTCACTATGCATTCGTAGCCGCAGACGCCGCTTTCGGACTCCTTCCTCATGTTTGCCGCAAGGAGCACGCTTGCCTCCCCGCCGTCGCCCCTCCTGAATACGGCCTCGAAGTCCTTGGCGAAGCCGGCATCCTCCATCAGGCCCAGGAACCTGTTTACCGCTTCCTTGCCGGCCATGAAGTCGTACAGGGTAAGGCGGTTCACGATGTCGCCCTTGCCTTTGGCGCCCAGCAGCTCCACTCCGGAGTTGTTTATGTCAAGCACCAGCCCGGTGCAGTCGGTTACTATTATCGCGTCCTTTGAGCCCTCGAATATCTGCCTGTATTTCACCTCGGAGGCCCTGAGGTCTTCCTGAGATTTTTTAAGGTGCAATATCATCCGGTTGAACGATTCCGCCAGCTCCGATATCTCGTCGTCGCCCTTCAGGTCGAACCTCGAATCGAGCCCCTTCTGCCCTCCCGCGACAGACTTGAAGAAGGCGCTTGTCTTTTTTATCGGCCTTACGGCGATAAGGTAGTAAAGGTAGTTCAGCACGAGGAAAAGGGCGGCCATGCCAGCTATGCCTATCAGGAAGATGGAGAACGCGACCTGCCTCATGCGGTTGAACGTCTCGTCAATGGGGATGGCGATGGACTCAAGCCCTATTATCTGGCCGGTCTTCCAGTAATGGCCGTTCTTTCTCCCGTAATGCAGGAGAAGGGATGCCGGGGCGTGCGCCGGGTCTCCGTGGCAGGGCTCGCACTGACGCTCCATCCTCACCCCCCTGAAATACGCGAAGTATTTCCTGCCGTCCTTTTTTATGATGCCCTTCCATTTGCAGGGGGTGTTGCTGCCAGCCGCGGAGAATTTTCCGAGGAGGGCCGTCTCGAACCCGTCCGTCCTGTTTTTTGGGTTCATCGGGTCCAGTGCGACCCTCCTGTATATGTAATCGGGGAATATCCTCACGAACCTGTCCATTATCCCCTTGTTGACAAACGACGTGGACATCGCCTCACGCACGAAGGCGTCCTTTTGCAGGACGTGGTACATCTGGGGTCTCAGTTCGTCCCGCACGTATTCCATCGTCGCCTCTATGTGCCCCAGGACGAGTTCCGTCTTCTGGTATGCCTCTTTTATATAGAGGTCCTTGAGGTTTTCATAGAACAGGAAGGATATGAGCCCGACCGCGCAGAAAAGTATCACGCCGATGCCCAGCATGAATTTGGCTATCAGTTTCCTGGGCCTGTAGAACACTTCCCCCTCTTTGGTCCAGCTTCCCTCCGGGAGAAAACGCCGGAATGGCGGCGCCCTTTCCCCTGGCAAGCCTCCCCTTATTCCTAATATAATGGAAAGCCGGAGGGCAATTCAAATAGTGTTCCGGCGCGTGTCAAATGAAAACCGGGGTTCCGGGGAAAAAACAGATTGCCGCGCGGCACGGCAAGAGTGCCCCGGAAAACCAGGTTGTTTCCCGGGGCAGGGGGGATACGCTTGCTGCCGTTTTAAGCTATCGCGGCCTTTTTCCTGAGCAGGCGGGCCCTTGCCCAGATCTGGAATTTGTCCATATAGACGTAGACGACCGGCGTTATATAGAGCGTGATGAGCTGCGAGAAAAGCAGCCCTCCAACGACGGCCAGCCCCAGCGGGCGGCGCGATTCGGCCCCCGCCCCGATGCCGAGCGCTATGGGGAGCGTGCCCATAAGGGCGGCCATGGTGGTCATCATTATCGGCCTGAACCGTATGAGGCAGCCCTCGTAAATGGCGTCCGCGGGGGACTTGCCTTCCTTGCGCTCCGCGTCCAGGGCGAAGTCTATCATCATGATGGCGTTTTTCTTGACTATCCCTATGAGCATTATCACGCCGACGAAGGCGTAGATGTTGAGGTCCATCCTGAACAGCATGAGCGTAAGCAGCGCCCCGAAGCCCGCCGCGGGCAGGCCGGAGAGGATTGTCAGCGGGTGGATGAAGCTCTCATACAGTATCCCGAGCACTATGTATATGACGAGTATGGCCACTATCAGCAGTATGCCAAGCCCGTTTATCGAGGACTCGAACGCCTGGGCCGTGCCCTGGAAGCTGGTCGTCACCGTCTGGGGAAGAATGGTCTGGGCTATCTTTTTCACCGAGTCCACGGCGCTGCCCAGAGAGACCCCCGGCTTCAGGTTGAACGAGATGGTGACGGCGGGTATCTGCCCCAGGTGGTTGATGGTGAGCGGGCCGACCCCGCGCGTGAGCGATGCGACCGCGCTGAGGGGCACCAGTTTGCCCGGGGATGAGTGCACATACAGCATTGAAAGCGCCGCGGGGTCCAACTGGTACCGGGGCTCCAGTTCCATGATGACCTGGTACTCGTTATTTGGGGCGTAGATGGTCGAGACCTCCCTGGAACCGTAGGCGCTGTAAAGGGCGTCCTCCACCTGCTCTGCCGTTACCCCCAGCGACGACGCCTTGTCGCGGTCTATCACCACATTCACCTGCGGGTTTGTTATCTGCAGGTCGCTTGTCACGTCCTGAAGGCCCGGAAGCCCCCTCATCTTTGCCTCAAGGGCTGGCACGCTCTGGTACAGCTCGCGCGTGTCCGGGCTCTGGAGGGTGAACTGATACTGGCTCTTGGTCAGCATGCCGCCTATGCGTATCGGGGGCAGGTTCTGCATGAACACCCGGATGCCCGGCACCTTCGCCAGCTTCGGGCGGAGTTCATCGATTATCTGCTCGACGCCAGGCCTCTGGGAGCGGGGCTTGAGCCTTATGAACATCCTTCCCGAATTGACAGAAACGCTCGGGCCGCTTGGGCCGATTGCCGACATGAACGAGTCGACATAAGGGTCTTTGCCGACTATGTTCATCAGTGCGAGCTGGTGCTTGGCCATCGAGTCGAAGGATATGCCCTGCGCGGCCTCCGTGAAGGCGAATATCTGCCCGGTGTCCTCGCTGGGGAGAAAGCCCTTGGGCATAGCCTTGAACAGGTAGAGGGTGGATGCAAGGAGCAGCACCCAGAGCACCATTACAGTCCTGCCGTGCCGGAGCACCACCTTGAGGCTCCGTTCATAGACATTGAGCATCCATTTGAAGACGCGCTCGGAGACCTCGTATGCCTTGCCGTGGCGCACCTCCTGCGGGGGCTTAAGGAAACGGCTGCACAGCATCGGCGTGAGACTCAGGGAGACGAACCCGGAGGTCAGGACGGCCACGCTTATGGTGACGGCGAACTCGTGCAGGAGCCGCCCCATGATGCCGCCCATGAACAGCACGGGGATGAAGACCGCGACGAGCGATATCGTCATGGACACGATGGTGAAGCCTATTTCCTTTGAGCCGCGCAGGGCGGCGGTCATTACGGGCTCGCCGTGCTCGGCGTGCCGCACGATGTTTTCCAGCATGACTATGGCGTCGTCTACGACGAAGCCCACCGAAAGCGTCAGCGCCATCAGCGAGAGGTTGTCCAGGCTGTAGCCCAGGGCAAACATGACTATGAACGTGCCGATAAGGGACATGGGCAGGGCAAGGCTCGGTATGAGGGTGGCCGAGGCGTTCCTCAGGAAAAGGAATATCACGAGCACCACGAGGCAGAGCGCTATGAAGAGCGTGGTCTTGACGTCGCTCACGGAATCGCGGATGGACACGGAACGGTCATAGAGGGTCTTCAGGTTGACGGAAGCCGGTATCTGTGTGTGGAGCACAGGGAGGAGCTTTTTTATCGAGTTCACCACCTCAACGGTATTCGTTCCGGGCTGGCGCTGGATGGCCAGCACGACCCCGCGCGTGCCATTGTACCAACTCGCTATCTTGTTGTTTTCCACGCTGTCTATCACCCTGCCCAGCTGTTCAAGCCGAACCGGGGCGCCGTTCCTGTAGGCGACGATAAGCGGCCTGTACTGGGCGGCGTCCGTAAGCTGGCCTGTCGACTGGACGGTGAACGCGCTGTGATGCCCCCACAGAGTGCCGGTGGGCAGGTTCACGTTGCCGCTTTTCAAGGCGTTTTCGACCTCGTCTATGCCTATGCCCTTTGAGGCCAGGGCGCTGGGGTCCAGCTGGGCCCGGACGGCGTATTTCTGAGAGCCGAAGACCGAGACCTGGGCCACGCCGGACACCATCGATATCCTCTGCGCAAGCAGGGTCTCCGCGTACTCGTCCACCGTCGAAAGCGGCAGCGTGGGGGAATAGAGCGCCAGGTAAAGTATCGGCTGGTCCGCCGGGTTCACCTTCTGGTAGGTGGGCGGGCTCGGCATGCCGGGGGGCAGCTGGTTGGCGGCCTTCGCGATTGCCGCCTGCACGTCCTGGGCGGCGGCGTCAAGGCTGCGGCTCAGGTTGAACTGGAGCGTTATCTGCGTGTTGCCCTGCGCGTTCGTGGAGGTCATCGAGTCAAGCCCCGCAATCGTCGAGAACTGCTTTTCAAGCGGAGTGGCGACGGCTGAAGCCATCGTATCAGGGCTTGCGCCCGGCACGCTCGCGGTGACGAGTATGGTCGGGAAGTCGACGTTCGGCAGGTCGCTCACCGGCAGGAGCTTGTACCCTATGATGCCGAATATGAGGATGGCCAGCATCACGAGGGTGGTTGCTATGGGCCTCTTTATGAATATCTCTGCTATGTTCATCAGCCGTCTACTTTGCGGCCCCGTCCAGAGATTGCCTCATCTGGACCTTCGCGCCGGGCATAAGCCTCATCTGCCCGTCCGTTACGACGCTCTCTCCGGGGGCGACCCCGTTGGTTATGACGGTGTAGCCTTCATACGAGGGGCCTGTCGAGACCTCCCTGTACTGGACGGTCATGTCCGGCTTGATAACGTAGATATAAGAGCCTTTCTGCGAGGCCTGGACTGCCTGGGAGGGGACGAGCGTGGCATTGGGCATTGTGGTAAGCTCAAGGGTGATGTTGTCGTACTGGCCCGGCCAGAGACGCATGTCCCTGTTGGCAAAGGTGCCCTTCAGCATTATGGTGCCGGTCGCCGTATCGACCTTGTTGTCCACGAACGTAAGGACGCCTTCCTCGGGGTGTTCCGTGTCCCCGTTTACGAACGCCTTTACCCGGAGTTTTTTGCCTTTCGCCATGTATTTCTGCACCTCCGCAAGGAGCTGCTCGGGGATGGCAAAAGTGACGTTAACCGGCGTGATCTGCTGTATTGTAAGCAGGGTCACGTCGTTGGCCTTTACAATATTGCCTTCATGCACCTGGAGGCTTCCGGTCTTGCCGTCGATGGGGGACTGGATGGTGCAGTACGCAAGCTGGAGGCGGCTGTTTTCAACCAGCGCCTTGTCCGCCTGGACCACGGCCTCGCTGGAGGCGGCGTTGGCCGCAAGCTGGTCGTACTGCTCTTTTGCCACATAGTCCTTCTGGACAAGGAACGCGTACCTGTTTGCGTCCTCCCTGGCGTTTTTTGCCACCGCCATGTCCCTTGCCAGGTTGGCCTCGGCCTGCCTGAGGGCCGCCTGGAACGGCCGGGGGTCTATCCTGAACAGCAGGCTGCCTTTTTTTACGAACTGCCCCTCCCTGAAATAGACCTTCATGAGCTGGCCGCCGGCCAGGGACTTGACCGACACGGTCGAATAGGCCTCGACGTTCCCTATGGCGTTCAGCAGGACCGGTATGGTCTTCTGTATCGAGCTGCCCGCGATGACAGGCACGACGGGATTGGGCTGGGCCTGCCTGGGCTTGCCGCTGCATGCGGGCATTACGCCCAGAATCAGGGCCAGGGGTAAAAAAAGAGCAATCATTTTTAGCGTCCGCGGCTCACGCGGGCTTTTCCGGTTCATTTCTCGCCACCTCCATATAATCCCATCGCCTTTTCAATCAGGGCCTGAGCTATCTTGTAATTATAAAGCGCGTTTGTGTACGCCGTCTGCGCGGTGCTGTAAGACGCCACGGCGTCGGTCACCTCTATGGGGCTGCCCACGCCGTAATTGTACCTGCCCCTTGCAATGTCCAGGTTTTCCGTTGCCTGCCGCACCGAGAGTTTGGCCGTGGCAAGGCTGTCCCCGGCCTCCTGGAGGTTCAGGAAATCGCTCTGCACCTCGTAATATATGTTCTGCCGGAGGGATTCCGCGGCCGCCTTTGTGAGGTCGAGGGTGTTCCTCGATTCCAGCACCTGGTACTTCGTCAGGAACCCGTTGAACAGGGGGAGAGATACCGTCACGCCAGCGGACCAGTAATGGTCCAGCGGGAGGTTGTCTCCCGTATAGCCGTAGCTTGCGCTGCCCGCTATGCTCGGATAATATCCCGTCTTCGCAAGCTCTATGGACTGCGCCGCGGCCATCTGCCTGAATTGCAGGGATTTGAGGTCCGGCCGGTTTTCAAACGCCTTCCTGAGGGCCTCGTCAAAGGTTATACCGTATTTTTCGTAAGCCATATTGTCCTCGATATTGTAATCCGGGGCATTCGGCACGCCCATGGTGTTGTTAAGGGCTGCCCTGGCCAGCTTTATCGCGTTCTCCGCCTTTATCAGGGCCAGTTTGGCGTTGCTAAGGTTCACCTCGGCCGTGGTCACGTCATACCTGGGTTTTACCCCGGCTTCATGGAAGGCCTCCGCCTGCTTCAGCTGCTGGCCGAACTGTTTTACCACTTCCTGGGCGGTGTCCCTGTTCCTCATTGCCTGGAGCAGGCCGTAATATGCCTGCTTTACGGCCAGCACAAGGTTCTCCTCGGTGCTCTTCAGGTCCTCGCGTGAGGCACCCAGGTTGGACTTCTGCACCTTCACCTGCGATGATGTCCTGCCGGAATCGTAAATATTCTGCGTAACGGAGGCCGCCCCGGAAAACCCGCTTTGGGTAATGTTTTTCCTGCTCCCATTCACCATTGTCCCGGTTGTTGACCCGCTGGGAAGAGAATACTCGTTTTGAGAGGCCGAAATGGATACCTGCGGGTAATAGTTGGACCTGGCCTCGCCAACCCTGTTTTCGCTTATGAAGGTGTTGTCTATGCCTGCCCTGATGGCGGGGTTTTTGGCCAGCGCTATGCCGATGCACTGGCGCATCGTGAGCGTCTCGCCAGGTTTTATGGACATTTCCGCTCCTGCCGGATAAGGCGGAAACAAGGCCGCTGCCAAAACGGCACCGGCTAAAAACAAAAAAAAGGGCCTGTTCATGCTAAAAAACCGTTTCCTTTCCGGCCGGGGCATGATCAATGAATGATAAAAAGACTTCTTCCCCTGCGCCTGCCCGGTTTGTCCATTCGGAACGCAGATGACTATGTTAGCGCTTACTTACTTTATCAGGCCGGTTCCCTAAAAGTCAATCGCCATCCGGCAAATACATATATAATATTCATGAGGGCCGCCGGGTGTAAATAACCGGCCCCTTTTCTGCTATAGTTTTCCTGTCTGTATTGCCGTGCTTGCGTTTTTGTTTTTGCTTTAGGCGGGCATGTGCCCCGCCCGGAAAAAACTGGACAACTGGAGCCGGATATGATAACACCAGGTATGAGGCATTTTTTCCGATTTCTCTTTTTGTTGCCGGGGACATCCGCCTTTTTTGTTTTTTTTGTTTTTTTCTTTTTTTTCGCCCTGTTTGCGGGAGAACAAAATTCCCGGGCCGTGGAGGGTGCCGCGGGCACATTGCCTGTATATAACCTTTCCGCATCGTTCGACCTGAAAAACAGCCTGGTCAGGGGTAAGGCCCTGATAGAGCTGAAGGACGCAGCGGAGAGGAGCATCCAGACAGGGAAAAATCTCCGCATATCCAAAATCACCCTCAACGGCAGCCCCTTTGAGCCCCGTATGGTGGAGGGGGGCTTCAAGGTGACGGGGCCCGGCACGCTTGAGATTGACTACGAAGGGGTGTTCAAGGGCGGAGGGGTGCAGAGCCTTGAGAACGTTGGCGTGGTCTCAACCGGGCTGATAAGCGAAAAGGCCATATCGCTTACGGGCAACTGGTATCCCATGCTCCGCGGGCTTGCATATTACCGGCTTTCGGCAACCGTTCCGGAGAATTTCACCGCCATATCAGAGGCGGACACCATCAGCGTTAAGACAACGCCTTCCGGACGGGAATTCTCGTTCAGTTTCCCCCATCCGATGGGCAGCGTGGACCTTGTAGCCGGCGATTACGCCGTGAGCACGGAAAACGTTGATGGCATAGAGGTGAGCACCTATTTCTTCAGGGAGGACCAGCCGCTGTCGGCCAGGTACATCGAATACACGAAAAAATACCTCCGGATGTACAGCGCGCTCCTCGTGCCGTATCCGTTCAAGAGGTTTTCCGTGGTGGAGAACGTCCTTGAAACGGGCTATTCGATGCCCACATTCACGCTCCTGGGTGAGGAGGTGCTGAGACTGCCCTTCATAGTGAAAACGTCCCTGGGGCACGAGATAGCTCACCAGTGGTTTGGCAATTACGTTTACGCGGACTTTTCGAAAGGCAACTGGCTTGAGGCTGTAACGGTGTTCGTTGCCGATTACAGGTACAAGGAGCTTGAGGGCAAAGGGATGGAATACAGGAAAAACGTGCTCGTCAATTACCAGAGCTATGTCCACCCGGCAAACGAGTTCCCTCTCCGCGAGTTCAGGGAGAGGACGGATTTTGCCTCCGCCGCCGTAGGCTATGGCAAGGGGATGATGCTCTTTGAAATGCTCCGGGGGCTTGTGGGGGAGGAGGTCTTCTACAAATCCCTGCGGTCGCTTATCGAGGCAAACCAGTTCAGGCGGGCCACATGGCAGGACATCGAAACAGCCTTCGAGCGGGAGTCCGGCAGGAAGCTGGGATGGTTCTTCAGCCAGTGGCTCGACCGCAAGGGGCTGCCCATGATAGATGTGCTCCATCCGCGCTCCCTGGTCCTTAAGGGCGCACCCGTTACCACGTTCGAGCTGACCCAGGACAGCGATGTCTACAGGTTCAGGCTGCCGGTAAGCATAAAGACCGCTGAGGGCGGGGCAGCAAAGACCGTTCTCAATGTTGACAAGGAAAGGCATACGTTCGAGCTGCCTTCGGAATCCGTCCCCACGGCGCTCGTTTTCGACCCGGATTACGAGCTTATGAGGGGCCTTTCCGAAGATGAATTCCCGCCCGTGATATCGAGGCTCCTTGGCGATGAGAAGAAAATCGTAACGTACCAGAAAAAAGACGGGGAGACGTACTCCGGCCTTATAGGCATATTCAAGTCCGAGGGGTTTGAGGCCAGGGAGCCGGAAGACCTTAAGGACAAGGATGTCCGCACCTCGTCTCTGCTTGTGCTTGGCTATGACAACCCAGTGCTGAAACGGCTCTTTGCGAATGTCCGGAAGCCCGGCGCGGGGTTTTCGATAACCGTCCTCAAAAATCCTCTGGACAGGACCCATGTCGTCGCCTGTGCCGCCGGAGACTCGAAAGAGGAAGTGGATGCCGCGGCCAGCAAGATATTCAGGTATGGCAAATATAGTACACTCCGTTTCGAGATGGGCAGGAACGTGGAGAAGGAGACGGCAAAAAGCAGCGACGGGATGACGGTGAACATGTACGAGCCTGTAATGGGCGTGCGGCCCAAACGCTCGCTGGCCCTGGGCGCTATAACGGATGATGTGAGCGGCAAGCCCATAATCTTTATTGGCGAGCGGCATACGAACTATGAAGACCACAAGGTCGAGCTGGATGTGATAATGAAGCTCCATAAGATGGGCAAAAAATTCGCGATAGGGATGGAGATGTTCCAGAAACCCTATCAGCAGCCGATAAACGATTACATATCGGGGAAGATAGGGGAGAGGGAGTTCCTCAAAAAGACGGACTACTTCAACAAGTGGGGGTTCGACTACAACTATTACAGGGAGATACTGGAGTTCGCAAGGGCAAAGGGCATCCCCGTCATAGCCCTGAACATAGACAGCAGGATAGTGAACAAGGTCGCAAAGGGCGGGCTGGATTCGCTTACGCCGGAGGAGATGAAGGAGATACCGCCGGACATGAACATGGCCGGCGAGGCATACAGGAAAAGACTTAAGGAGATATTCGAGAGCCATCCCGCAGGCGTGAGCTTCGCCAATTTCTACCAGTCGCAGATATTGTGGGACGAGACGATGGCGCATTCCGTTGCAAGCTATCTGAAGGAGCACCCGGACACCCAGATGGTGGTGCTTGCCGGGGCGGAGCACATCATGTACGACTCCGGGATACCCTCAAGGACGTACAGGCTCACGGGGAAGCAGTATGCCACGCTTATCAACGGCGTGTATGATGCGGACATCGGCAGCTATGTCCTGTTCCCCCAGCCGGCGGAGCCTCCCTTCAGCGCGAAACTCGGCGTCGTCCTCAAGGACGCAAAAGAAGGCGCCGTTATAGAGAACTTCGCGCCTGAAAGCGTTGCCTTCAAGGCCGGGCTTGAAAAAGGGGACATCATAAAATCGGTTGGCGGCTGGAAGGTGGACTCGGTTGCCGATGTTAAAATAGCCATGTTCGACAAGGTGCCCGGACAGTCCGTGAAAGTCAGGGTTGCAAGGAAGCGGTTCATCTTCGGTTACAAGGAGATGGAGTTTGAGGTAAACCTGTAGGTGAAAAGGGACGATATATAGAGCGGGAGAGTTTTTTTTTCCATGGAAACGCTTCAGCACATAATGGGCCGCATTGAGGAGAAAAAGAGCGATTACGAGGCCTACAACTTCACGCGGCTTGAGGACAATGCGCTCACGGCATTCTTCGACCTGGCGCAGGAGTTCGACACGATTGAAGACCTCTACAAGCTGTGCGTGGCCGTCCCCAAGAGCTTTTTCGGCCTGGAGGCAAGGCTCTATCTCATATCGCCAAGGATAAACGAGCTTGTGCTCATGGCCAAGACGGAGAACCCGGAGGTCGGCATGCACACGCCCCCTCCGCCCGGCATCCGTCCGGACAAGGCGCCCTATTATACCGGCGGCAGCCTCGTGCTCACCATCCGGGGCAAAAAGATCCTCATGGAGCAGCTCCCGTTCAAGACCGTCGATAACGCCCTGGGTATCCTTGAGGTCTATCCGGTCAGGGAACTGAGCGAGCACAACAAGCTCTTTTTCGAGAAGTACGCCAACCGCATCGGCTTCAACCTGCATAACCGCTACATAATCGAAAAGAACATAGAGCACCTGAGGTTCATCCGCTCCCTCGTCGCCGATATCGAGCACAACATCATAGTGCCTAACATGATTTACAGGCTCTTCCTGCGCAACCTGAAGGGGAAGATATCGAAGAACGTGGAGATAGAAAAGATGCTTAACGAGCTGCTTTCCGACGAGAGGCTGAGGCCCCCGGGCGTGGAAGACGTGCTGGCCGAGATGGCCGACGTGAACAGGGGGCTTGTGGGCGAGTTCGAGAACATAAACAGGCATTACAGGAACATGAGCCTGTTCCTTGAGACCCTCTTCAGGAGGGACCACTTCGACAAGGGCCACCTTACGCTCCGCACAAAGCCCTGCAATATGTTCAGGGACGTCGTCCATCCCCAGTTGGAGCGCTACGCAGACCGCTTCAGGGCGATGGGCATCGAGATAGACGACAGGCTGAGCGGAATACCCGATGAGGAGGTCATAACGGTCGTTGACGTTGGGCTTATGGCCCAGGTCTATGCAAACCTCTTCTCCAATGCGCTGAAGTATACCCGCGAGGTGACTACCTATTCCGGCGAGAAGAAAAAATACATGTCGTATGGGCGTGAGGTGATAAAGGACTTCTTCGGCCCCGGCAAGGACGGGATAAAATACAACGTCTTCAGCACAGGCCCGCATATAAAACGGGAGGAGCGCCAAAAGGTCTTCGAGGACGAATACCGCGGAGAGAACGCCGCCAATATCCCCGGCACCGGCCACGGGCTTGCATTCATAAAATACGTAATTGAACTGCACGGCGGCATCGCCGGCTACGAGCCCACCCAGTACGGGAACAATTTTTATTTCATACTGCCCAGATAGATTCAGGTTGAGGGGTGTTTTATATAGGGGCTGCGCCCCTGTGACCCCGGGACCAAAAAAAGAAGGCCGCCGGAAACCCGGCGGCCTTCCTGACTTCAGTTAAAAAACCGGTAACAGACCGCTATTCGGCCAAAAACTCCTTTGCCGCTTCGGAGTCGAGGGCCGCATCTTTCTTGGCTACGGAAAGTATCGCCGAGATGACGTTTATGGCCAGAAGCACCACTATGACCACCACGAAGCCGCTCATGAAAGCACTGTCCCTGACGGTGACGGGTATGTTTGAGGCATGGCTTGCGTAACCCTTTTCATTCAGGTACTGGTTCTTCAGCGTGCTGAAGATGAGGCCGGAGATGTCCACGCCGAAGATAAGGCCCAGAGACCTCATCATGTTGAGAACGCCGCCCGCGACGCCCAGCTTCTCCTTGGGCGCAGAGCCCATGATGGCGCTGTTGTTGGGCGGGGTGAACATGCCCATTCCGATGCCGAGCACTACGAGCTCGGAGACCAGCAGGACAAGGCTGGAATGTTGTCCTGCAAACATCATGAAGAACATGGAGACCGCGCACACGAACATGCCCGAGGCGGTCATTACCCTTGAGCCGTACTTGTCCGAAATGGAGCCCGAAAACGGGGCGACAATCGCCATCGCAAGCGGTATCGGCGTCAGAAGACTGCCCGTAAGCGCGACCCCAAGCCCCATCACCTGCTCCAGATAGAAGGGCATGAGGAAGAGCACCGCAAAAAGCACATAGTAGGACAGCATGCCTGTCAGGTTGCCCACGGCAAAGGAATAGCTCTTGAAGAGCTTCAGGTCTATCATCGGGTACTGGACTTTAAGCTCGGTAAGGACGAAGGCGGGCAGGAGTATTGCCGCCAGAATGAAGTAAGTGAGGATGAGCGGGGACGTCCAGCCCTCTTTTGCGCCCTCGTTGAGCGCCAGCACAAGGCAGGCCAGGCCCGAGGCGAACGTAAGCACGCCGAAGTAATCTATCTTCTCCTTCTTTGCGCTCTTCTCGCTCTTGGGGAGGATGAGCAGGGCGAAAGCGATGCCGATTATGCCTATGGGAAGGTTTACATAAAATATCGCACGCCAGCCCACGGCCGCTATGAGGATGCCGCCCACAAACGGGCCGACGGACATGGAGACCGCCTGCACCGCGCCCTGTATGCCTATGGCCTTGCCCCTTTCGCTTGAGGGGAACGCCTGGGTGATTATCGCAACCGAGTTGGCCTGCAAAAGGCCCGCTCCGACCGCCTGTATGACACGCGCGCCTATAAGGAAGGCGGCCGAAGGCGCCATTCCGCAAAGCACGGAACCGGCCGTGAAGACCGCAAAACCCGTCGTATAGAGTTTCGTCCTCCCGAACATGTCGGCAAGCCTGCCGAACAGTGGAAGGAATATCGTAAGGGTAAGCATGTAGGCCATCGCCACCCACTCGATAAGCGCCATCGACACGCCAAACTCGTCCTTCAATGTCGGCATGGCCACGTTGACAATGCTCACGTCGAGGGCCGACATGGTCGCTCCTACCAGGACCGTGGTAAGAATGAACCATTTCCAGCTAGGCCGCGATGAAAAGAACGGATGCGGCAAAGTAAGACCCTTGCCCTTGCTCACTTTGAACAAACCTCCTCTTTCATTAGGATTTCTCTTGAAATAATTCTACTCAAATCTGCTCCCTCCACCTCTCATTGCTTGTTTGAACGTAACTCAGGCCCTCAATGCCTTTCGCAAGAGCGCCAATTTTACTCCAAGTTGTTTACGGAATTGCTGAGTTTCGAAAATCTACGGGAGAACCGTCGAAATCTTCAGTATCCACCGCTTGCTTCGCTAAATCCTGGACTGCTATTTTTCCTTGCATTTTGAACATCCGCCCACCCCCAGGCGGTGCCCCTCCGCTTGATTCTATTTTAAAAAAAACGGCCTGAAATATACAAATTAAAATTTTAATTGTCCGCATTTAAACAATTTATGCGTTCAATTTAGCGCTTTTCCGGGTTTTACCTTCCCCGCTTATTATTGCTTATTATTGTGCTTATTATTGTTGACTTCGGCTTCCCCCGGCTGTAAACTATGTATGGGTGATTTGGCGTTCAAGGAGGGGGCATGAGTGTAAAAGGCAGCACTGGCAGTGCGTTTAACAGCGTGTTTGCCGGGTTGACGCTGGGCCTTGTAGCCCAGGTGGTCCTTGCCTTCGATATGCCCTTTGCGGCGGCCATCATTTCCGACATGATGGATGTCTCCTTTGCTGTTTTTTACTCGTTTGCCGATATGTTCATGCCTCTTTTCGGCTTCATTACGGATATCTTTTCCAACCTGGACTCCTTTGTCGGCCTCTGGTTTTAGCGGAGCGGCACAACCCCTGCGAGCCATTTAAAACACCGGGAACCGCGCCCCAGGCGGTTTAAGGGCTGATTTTTTTTGAAAAAACCGGGATGAAAATTTTATAATGAATATAAGTTCCCTCAGGGAGGGGGGAGTGACTGGACAACCCGCAAAAAGGAATTTGCCGGATATCGGCCGGTACGGAAGGCTCGTAACCAGGGGGATACTGACCCCTGCCGGGCTCGCGGAAGTATTGCGCGAATCGGAGGAGCAAGGCGTTTTCCCCGAACAGCTTCTCCTTAAAAGGGGCGTCAGGAAGCACGAACTCCTCTTTTCCATCTCGGAATACTACAACCTGCCTTTTGTGGAATATGACGAAGGCGTGGTCTCGTCCCAGAAGATACTGAGGCCCATTAAATTCGAAAAATTGAAGGCGGCCCTGTGGTTCCCGCTCGCCGTCTACGAAAACCGGGCAGAAGTCATCGCGTACCGTCCGGAGGACCCCGGAACCGTCCAGGACATAAAAAACACCCTTGGCGTAAGCCGGATAGATTTCCTTGTGGCTCTGCCGCAGGACCTGGTGCGCATAATAGAGAACAATTACGACCTCAATCCGGGCTTCCCGTTTGCGGGCGGCAGGACGCCGCTTGCGAAGGTGAGGACTTATCTTTCGATGAGGCGTTCTCTCTATGCGCAGGACAGGACACTGCTTGCAAAGGGCAGGACGGGCCTTGCGTTCATCAGGACGGGCGTGTCTTTTCTCACCATCTCGCTCCTTTTTCTAAGGATATTCGGAGCAGGCAAATGGCTTTTCTTCGAGACGCCCCTGCTCATCGCGGGCATTTATATGGTATATGACGGGCTCAAATGGTATCTTCCGACAAGGAAGGTGGGCAAGAGAGAGGTTGAGTGCATAAACTCTGAGCCTACCCAGGGCACAAGCGCCCTGGAGGCGTATAATGAGTGCGCGTTTCCCAGGTTCAGACGCAGCGAGACCGTGGAAGGGGCCGCGGAGCTGAGGGCCGGATGGGACAAGCTCTCGCCGGTCATGAGGCGAAGGTTTCTCGCCTGCGACCGGTCCGACCTTGCCGCAGACCGCACAGACCTGGCGTCCCACAGGACGCTCCTGGCAAAAGCCCGCACCGGCCTTGCGTTCACGCGCACTGGCGTGGCCTTCATCGGGCTTGGGACAGCGCTCATCAGGTATTTTCATCCAAGCACATGGACGATGCTGGACGCCTCTTTGATAACCGTGGGCCTCCTTATGTCCATCGAGGGGTTCCACTGGTATTTCGGGGGCCGTCCCGGCGGCACAGAGGGGCTCAGGTCCGCCCTCAAGGCTGAACTCATGGACCATATCTGGAATTCGATAATCCCGCCCAGGCACAGGCGGAGCGGGCCAAAAAAGGACGAAAGGCTCTGCCCCGTCCACCCTTCCCATATGCCCGGCATCTGGGCCACTACGGGGCACGCCACCGAGAGGACCCTGCTATGCGAAAGGCGGAGCGCGATGGCGAAGCTCCGCACCGTCATGGCCAGGGCGCGCACGGGCATGTCCTTCATAAGGACAGGCACCAGTGTTTCGGCCGTGGGCGCGGGCCTTCTGGTATATTTCGGCACCGGCTCCCTGTGGTGGACGGTCTTTGATATTGTGCTGATAATAGCCGGAGCGGGGTTCATGGCGGACGGGTTCCTGTGGAAGGTGCCGGCCGAGCAGCTGAGGATGCAGTTCCCATACTGTTTCGGGGACTTCGATATAGTGATACCGGACTACGGCAGGCCCGCCTGCACATGGAGGAAAGCTGTTTTCAACCATGAAGACATCTGATTTGCAGGAAGGATCGGGGCAGATATTCTCAAGGCTTGCCCAATGGGGCATCATCACTGCGGAGGAGCTTGCCCAGGCGGAGGCCGCCTCGTATGCGCGCGGAGTCAGCATGGAGCGCATACTCACCGATGAGTACGAAGTGCCCAAGTTCGTGCTCCTCCAGGCGCTTTCCGGTTACTACGATTGCCCCGCGATAGAATATGACGAACGGCTCCCCATCCCGCCAGGTCTGCTTCATGACCTGGACTCGGACGCCCTTTACCTGAACCTCTGGATGCCTGTCATTAAAGACTCCTGCGGGACTGTTGTCATTGCCGCAAACAACCCGTGGAGCCCTGTCGTAAGGGAGGAAGTGGAAAGGTGCCTGAAGGCGGAAAAATACGAGTTCAGGGTGGCGCTTGAGGATGACATCAGGTGGTATATACAGGACTTCCTCCATGCGAAGCCGGGCCTTATCATTGGCACGGAGCGGACGGGGCTCGCGTACTGGCGGAGCACGATGGCCCACTGGAGGACGAGGCTCGCCTGTTACAGGACGGACCTTGCCCTTGCCATGACGGGGCTTGCCTTCATGAGGTGGGGGCTGGGCTTTATGGCGCTTGCCAACGCGATGCTGCGCAAGAACGCCCATCTCCATCCGCTGCTTTACTCTTCAGTCCTGCTTTTTGGCTTTATAGCCGCGGGCTACGGCCTGCCTAATTACCTGAAGGCGCGCAGGTCGAGGATGAGCCCTCCGGGCAACCATACGCTGATTGAGGTCACCTCCGCGCTGATGCACTTCCTGGAGAACTACCATTTCATAGACACCTCGGTAAAGCCCGGCTCCAAGGAGACGATGCTTGCGCGGATGGGGGACCTGCTGGCCAGCCACTGCACAATACTCTATCCCTCGCCCGCCAGCAAGGAAAGGACCCATCTCGCAAGGGAGCGCAACGTGCTTGCGGCCCAGCGGTGCATAGCGGCCTGCTACCGGACCATCTACTCGAGGGCGAGGACGGGGCTTGCGTTCATCCGGACGGGCATAACGTTCATGAGCATAGGCATAGGCATTCTCAGCTATTACGGCCTGGGCTGGCGCACCTCTTTCAATCTTGTGCTCATAATGGCCGGGATATTGATGGTAGTTGACGGGATGATGTGGTACGTTCCCGTACGCAGGGAACAGGCCGAAGTCCCAAGAAGCATCGTGCTCTCCGAATGAGGCGCCTCCCCGGTCTTTTTTCGGCGGTCCCGGGGGGCAGTGGAAAACCCGGATGAAAATAGAGAACAAGATATTCTTTTCAAACATATTCAATATCGCCCTTATCATTCTGATAGGGCTTTTCGCCATGCAGAACCTCAACATCCTGCTCACAAAGCTCAGGTTCGTGGAGATAGCCGACGACCTGAACGCCTCCTTCCTCGAGATGCGTCTTTCCGAGAAGAACTACTTCCTTTACGGGGACAATTCAGCGCTGGAGGAGATAAAGGAAAAGATATACAGGACGACGCAGACCATGAGCATCGTGGAGCCCGACATTGTCCGCGCCATAGGGCGGGAGAACATGGACGAGCTTAAATCCAATCTCAACAAATACCTTGATACGATAGACCGCCTCGACAGGAGCAGGCGCAGGGACATGCAGTCCGAGGAGATGCTTCGGGAGCGGGGCAAAAGGCTCAGGGAGTTTTCCGACAGCATAACCAGGCTTGAAAGGAGCAGGGTCAACATCCTCATCTCGAAATCCAAGGACATCCTCTTTTATTCCTTCTGGGCCATCTTCGCTTCGGCCATCATAGTCGGCCACCTCCTTTCCAAGAAGATAGTGAGGTCGCTCAGAAAGATAGAAGAGCTGGCCAATACGATTTCACATGGGAATTTCAACAAGATAGAAGGCGTGGTCCTCAACGACGAGCTGGGCTCCGTAATGAAGGCCATAAATTCCATGTCCGACGAGCTGAAGACACGCGAGGAGGAGATAATACAGTCCAAGAAGCTTGCCTCGATGGGCATACTCGTCGCCGGTGTTTCACACGAGCTGACAAACCCCCTCAACAACATATCGATGATAGCCCAGACTTACCTTGACGTCTATGACAAGCTGGACAGGGGCCAGAGGCTTGAATTCATGGAGAAGATAGAAGGGGAGACCGAGAGGATAAAGGCGATAGTCAAGAACCTGCTGGACTTCTCAAAGCCCAAGGAGCCGAACCTTGCCGAAACGGACATGAACGGCCTCATACAAAATACGCTAAAACTTGTGCAGAACATGCTGGACATATCGAACATAGAGACCAGGCTTAACCTGGGCAGCGGGCTGCCCGCCGTCTTTGTGGACAGCCACCAGATACAGCAGGTCCTCGTAAACCTCATCATAAATGCCATCCAGGCCATGTCCCCGGGCGGCGTGCTCACGATCTCGACGAGGTATCCGGCAGGCGGCGTGCAGGACGTAATCATAGAGATAGCGGACACCGGCAGGGGTATCCCGCCGGAGTTCCTGCCCCACATATTCGACCCGTTCTTCAGCACGAAGGAGGAGGGCGGCACCGGCCTCGGCCTCTGGGTAAGCTACGGCATAATCAAAAACCACAAGGGCACCATAAAGGTGGACAGCAAGCCCGGCGCCGGGACGGTCTTTACGGTGGCAATTCCAATTTTCAAATCATAGAAGGAGAGAGGGCAATGAGCAACAGGATAATGATCATCGATGACGAAAAGATAGTGGGGGACATGGCCAGGATATCCCTTGAGCAGGACGGCTACGAGGTGGAGACCTTCCTGAATGCCGCCCCGGCGCTGGAGAGGCTGAAGGAGCAGAAGTTCGACATCGTCGTCACCGATTTGAAGATGAAAGGCATAGACGGACTCGAAGTCCTGCGGACGGTGAAGGACCTTTATCCGGCCACCAAGGTGATCATGATAACGGCCTTTGCCAACCTTGACGTGGCGATAGAGGCCATAAGGGGCGACGTCCACGACTTCTTCCCGAAGCCGGTGAAGATAAGGGAGCTGAAAGAATCCATAAAGAAGGCCCTCGTCTAGTGTGGCAGGATGCTGAAAAACGTTTTGACTGTCATTGCGAGCAAAGCGAAGCAATCCATTTTCATATTAATCAGCAACTTATGAGATTGCTTCGTCGCTTGCGCCAGTCGGCGCTTTAAGCTCCTCGCAATGACTCAAAATGAGACTTTTTCAGCACCCTGCCAGGGAAGTAGCGGAGGTTTTTATTTAATTCCATGAAAAATGCCCGGCAGATGCTTGGTTCAATCCTCTCCAGGGTTTTTTTGCCTCTTCTGCGGGGCAAACTGCCCGGCCTCTCAAGGGGCAAAAAAACCGGGCTGGGGAATGTCTTCAGCCTTTTCAAGAAGGTGCTCGAAAGCAACAACAGAGCTCTTGAGGCCATTACGGACATGGGCGAGAAGCTGGGCGGCGCCTATATCTTCGACATCAATTACATAAAGCAGTCCTATTCCGTCCTTTCCTCCGGTTTACGGGAATCCATCGGCCAGTTCAATTCCCTGACCGGCAACGCCTATCCGATCGGGGCCGCGTTCGAGCGCATAGACTCCCTCATCGGCAGGATGATTTACGGCGCTCCGGCTGGGGGAGGCGGTGAAATGGTCCTTTTCTACGAGGACATCACATGGGACATGCTGCGCGAGACCGGGGGCAAGAACTTCCACCTCTCGGAGATTAAAAACGCAATGAAACTGAACGTGCCGGATGCCTTCGCCATAACAGGGCATGCCTTCGATGAATTTATAAGGCACAACGGTCTTGAAAAGAAAATAGAGGCGCTGTCAGAAGGGGGCGCCGAAGAAGAAAAACTCCGGGAGTTGAGGGAGCTTGTCCTTGGGGGCGGTTTTCCCGCCCCGCTTGACGCCGCCATAGGCAGCGCGGTCGAAAAGATGAAGGCAAGGAATTTTTCCCCGCGCAATAAGATATCCCTTGCCGTAAGGAGCAGCGCGGAGGAGGAGGACAGCGAGTTTTACTCCTTTGCCGGGCAGTTCGAGACGGTGCTCAACGTGCGGGCAGAAAAAACGGCGGTAGAAGAGGCTTATAAAAAGGTCGTTTCCAGCCTCTTTTCCGAAGAAGCGGCCGCCTACCGGAAGGGCATGGGAATCACCGGGGCGGCCAGGATGCCCGTTGGGTGCGTTATGATGGTGGACGCCGCGGCAAGCGGCGTCCTCTATACGGCAGACCCGCTCGGGGTGCGGAAGAACGCCATGATAGTGAACGCCGCCTGGGGGCTCGGCAAATCCGTGGTTGAGGGCTCAACCGGCACCGACCTTTTTGTCATCGGAAGGGGCGAGGGGGGAGAAAAACCGGAGATTGCCGAGGTGAAGACCGGGGAAAAGGCCGCTATGACCGTGGCAAGCCCGGAGGGCGGGACAAAGCAGATTGAAACTCCGCCAGGGCTTGAAAGGGAAAAACCCTGCCTTTCCGGGCAACAGGTACTGGAACTGGCTGGGGTTGCGCTCCGGGTGGAAAACCATTACAGGAGGCCGCAGGACATCGAATGGTCGTTCGGCAAGGACGGGCGGCTTTACATCCTCCAGACAAGGCCCCTGAAAGTAAGCGGGCGCGAAGACGAGAGGGAAAAAGCCCTGCGCCCCGGCGGTAAAATGAATCCTGTGCTGATGAGCGGCAGGGGATTCGTGGTGCAGAGGGGGACGGCTGCCGGCCCCGCCTTCATACTGGAGCGCCCTGGCCAGATGGATGAAATCCCAAGGGGCGCGGTGCTTGTCGCCAAAAACGACTCCCCCCAGTTCATAAGGGTAATGCCTTTCATCTCCGCCATTATCACGGACACGGGGGCGCCCGCAAGCCATATGGCCTCCATATGCAGGGAATTCAGGATACCTGCTGTCGTGAACACCGGCAACGCCACGCAGGTGTTCAGCAGCGGGCAGGAGCTTACGCTTCTGGCCGGTGAGGACGGTGGCATGACGGTTTACGCCGGCATCGTCAGGGAGCTGGTGGAAGGCGGCAGGCGCGGCCTTGCGGAAGTTGAAGACCTTTACGAGTTCAGGAAAAAGAGGTATTTAATGAGGTATATCGCCCCCCTCAACCTGGTAAACCCGCTTACTGACGACTTTACGCCGGAAAAGTGCAAGACAATGCACGATATCATAAGGTTCATCCACGAGAAATCGGTGCAGGAGCTTATCAGCGCGTCAAGGGAGGCGGGCGGGCATTCCGCGCTGAGGAGGCTGGACCTGCCGGTGCCAGCAGGCATCCAGGTAATCGACATAGGCGGGGGGCTTGCCCCGGACGCAAAGGACCCCGTCAGGATGGAACAGGTGACGTCCGTCCCTTTTGAGGCGCTGCTTAAAGGGATGACTCAGCCGGGGGTATGGCACGCCGAGGCCGTTTCCCTCCAGATGAAAGACTTCCTTGCGAGTATGATGCGCATGCCGGACATCACGGCGGAGGGGGCCGGGTACGCTGGCAGAAACATAGCCGTCATCTCCGGCGAATACCTGAACCTGACACTCCGTTTCGGCTACCATTTCAACCTGTTGGACTGTTTCTGCTCGGACAGGCCGGGCAATAACCACATCTACTTCAGGTTTGTGGGCGGGGCGACCGATATCACCAAGCGCTCAAGGCGGATACAGCTTATAGCCGATGTCCTGAAAGAATACGGGTTTGTCTCAAGCACGAAAGGGGACCTCATCACGGCAAGGCTCTCAAACGTCGGCAGGGAGGAAATAGTGAGGATACTTGAGCAGGCGGGGCGGCTCATAGCCTTCACGCGGCAGCTTGACGCCGTGCTGGCCGATGACGCCTCGGTGGAAAAATACAGGGACAGGTTTTTCAGAGGCGAATTCCGCTTCTGAGCGCCGGAGTTTTAGCGGAGGGGCTTTCCAGCCTCTTCCGTCTTGCCTTTTCCGGCGCCGTGGCACCTTGTGCAGAGCGGGTCCGCGGCCATCTGCGCCTTCAATTCCGCGGGCGTACTTGCCTTCAACGGATGGCACTTGAAGCAGTCCTTGAAACCCAGGGCCTTGTGCATTGCCACCAGCTTCGGGTTTTTGCTGTGGCATGTCGTGCACAGGGAATGGGCATTCGCGGGAAGCAATAAAAGGGCCATGCCGGAAACGGCCGCGTACAGTGGCAACAGGAAATCTTTCTTCATGAGAGGATTTTAAAACTTTCGGGTCCTGGACGGGGATGATTTAAATCATATTCCGCTCATTTTTCTGTCGAATTCGCCCGATTTCAAATCAAATTCCTTTGTAAGCTCCTCAAGCCTCGTAAAGAGCGCCTCTATCTCCTCCCTGGCGTCCTTGATTGACTTTGAAAGGTCTTTTATGGCCTCCCATCCGCCATTTTCCGATGCCTTGATGAGGGACTCCGTGTTCATGGCTATTTCCCCTTCCAGTTCCGTTATCCTGTCCTCGGCCCCGGTAATCTCCTTCTGAAGCGTCCCCAGCGCCCTTGAGCGCTCGGAGATAACGTCAGCCCTCTGCCTCCGCAGGTCTTTTTTCCTGTCCTTTTTGTTTGCCGTCCTGTTTCCGCCCGGGGCTGAGGTAAAAAGGGCCTCCTGCCGTTCATCGCTCCATCCCTTTTTTTCGAGGAATTCGGCGTAAGTGCCCTCGAATACGCTTACTTTGCCCTCGTCGAATATGACGAGGCGCTCCGCGGCCTCATTGAGCAGTTCCTCGTTATGGGTCACGATGACCACGGCCCCTTCGAACGAGTTTATCGCCTCTTTCAGTGCCTCGACCGATTCCATGTCCAGGTGGTTCGTGGGCTCGTCGAGCAACAGCAGGTTGGCCGGGCTTGCAAGGAGTTTCCCAAGCAGCACCCGGCTCTTCTCCCCGCCTGAAAGAACGCTTATCTTCTTTAGGGCAAGGCCGCCCTCGAACATCATCAGCCCGCATATGCCCCTTGCCGTCCTGCGGCTGTATTCGGGGAGGGCGTCCAGTATCTCTTCCTCGACCGTTTTCGAGGGGTCGAGACGGTCTACATTGGTCTGCCCGAAGTGGGCCAGCCTGAGCGCCTGGTGCTGCCGCACCTCTCCGCCCTGGGGGGCAAGCTCCCCGGCCAGCATGTTCAGCAAAGTGGTCTTGCCCTTGCCGTTTTTCCCTATCACGGCAATCCTGTCCCGGGCCCCTATGGAAATTCCCGCGCCGTTTATGAGGGCGGCCCCGGAGTAGGAAAACCGGAGGCCCTCGGCCTCCAGGAGTTTTTTCCCGGCAAACGGGGCGCAGTTGAACCTGAAATCCAGCATATCTATCCGGGCCAGCTCATCCATCTGCTCCCTTTTCTCAAGTGTTTTTATCCTGGACTGAACGGCGCTGGCCTTTGTCGCCTTGGCCCTGAACCTGTTTATGAAGCGCTCTATTTCCCTGCGCCTTTTTTCATCGTTCAGGCGGGTCTTTTCGTAATGCGCCTCTTCGAGCAGTATCTGGCCGTAAAGCCTTTCCGTGGGGCCCTCGATCTTCCGGATCCGTGCCCGGTGTATGCCCATCGTGTGGGTGGTCACGCTGTCCATGAAGCGCCGGTCGTGGGTTATGAGTATAAGCTCGTTTTTCCATTCCCTCAGAAACCTGGAGAGCCATCTTATCGAGAGTATGTCCAGGTAGTTGGTCGGCTCGTCAAGCAGCAGGAGGTTGGGACCGCCCGCCAGGACTTTTGCGAGGTTCAGCCTTATCTGGTACCCGCCGGAGAGGGCATAAGGGCTCAGGGCAAAGTCTTCCCTGGAAAAGCCAAGTCCGGAGAGTATCTTCTCGGCCTTGTAGGTCTCGTCCGCGCCGTCTTCGTCCCGGCCGAGGCCGAGACATGCCTCCTCAAGGACGGTCCCGGACGTGAACCCGATGTGCTGGGAGAGGTGGCCTAACGTATAGCCATCAGGGACGGATATCCGGCCCGCATCGGGATGCTCCTCGCCAAGCACCATCCTGAAGAGCGTGGTCTTTCCGTGGCCGTTCCTTCCCACAAGCCCGATGCGTTCCCCTGCGTTTACCGTGAACCCGGCGTCCTCGAAAAGCACCTGGCCGCCGTAGGACTTGAATATTCCGCTTGCCTGTATCATTTGCCTTTAACTCTATATAATAACGCAATGTAATGACGAAACGCAGGCGGGTTTTTTCCGGCCACCCGGTAAAAACAGGACCGAGATTGCTATTTCGGATGCGTTCATTCATAATTAAATAGATATTCAAAGTGGCAAGGAGGTGAACGAAGATGTTTGAAGGTCTGTTTCAACCGATGCACATGCTCATAATACTTTTTATCGTCCTGCTTATCTTCGGGCCGGGGAAGCTGCCGCAGATAGGGTCGGGGCTCGGCAAGAGCATAAGGGAGTTCAAGAAGGCACTTTCGCCGGATGAAGAAGCAAAGCCGATAGAGAGCGCAAAAACAGCCGAAAAGAGCGAAAAATAGGGCCATACGCCTCCGGCCGGGTTTTTTCCTCTACGGGATGACTGGGTTTATATGATTTCCAAAGCCCGGAAATGACGGAGTTGAAGGAGTGTGCTTTTTTTTCATTCCGGACAGCCTGACGAGCTGCCCCTGTATTTCTGAGGATTTTTCCCGCCTTTTTTATGGGGTTTTCAAACCTGCGGTTTTCTAACCTTGCCTTTTATGTTAATATCAACCAGTGTGGAGTCTCACAAATAACCTTAATAAGTCATTCAGGGCGAAGCGAAGAATCTGGCCGTGAGATTGCTTCGGGATAGAAAAATATCCCTCGCAATGACATATGATGGAAATTTACGGGACACCACGCCAGTTTGCCCGGAAACGGGTATTTTTTTATTATTCAGCATACTGAAAGATGATCAGAAATTATTTCCTTAACCTCTCTCTAAACAGGAAGCTTGTCCTGATGATGCTTTTCCTTAGCTTTATCCTCCTTTCCACACTTTTTTTCATCTATCTGCAGGACGAGAAGGTCATGATAAACAAGGTGGAAAGCCATACGGCGGAGCTGTCCAAGGCCATCCAGATAGGGGTCGAGGAGGTCACCCAGAGCGGCACGACGGATGAATCCAGGCTGAAGGGCTATCTCAAGGGCCTGAAATCAAAGGGTATCAACGAGATTTCGATAATAGGCAACAACGACGAGATAATAGCCAGCAGCAACCCCAAGAAGGTCGGGGCGGCGGTCAGCCCGAGAAGAAAAGAGCTGATAATAAAGGCGGAACTTGGAGACCCGCTTTCAAAGGAAGGCAAGACTTACAATGTCATACTGCCGGTCAAGGCGGGCAAGTCCCATTACGGATATATCCACCTCACCATAAACGAGGACGATTTCTCCGAACTCCTCAAACAGAACACTATAAAAAGGGTTGCAGCGGCGCTCATGGTATTCCTTATCGGCATAGCCATAGCGGTATTCCTCGCTACAAGGTACACCAGGCCGATAAACGGGCTTATCGAGGCCGCGGGCAAGGTCGCCGCGGGGGATTTTGAACAGAACCTCCCCGTGGACCGGAAGGACGAGATAGGCTCCCTGACAAGGAGCTTCAACCAGATGGTGCAGCGCCTGAAGGAGAACAGGCGGCTTGAGGAGCGCCTGAGGGAGGCGGAGCACCTCTCCGCCGTGGGCCAGCTCTCAAGGAGCATGGCGCACGAGATAAGAAACCCGCTCAATTTCATAAGCCTGAGCATAGATTACATGAAAAGCAATTACGGGCCCAGGGACGGGGACTCCGAAAAATTCAACTCCCTTGTCTCAAGCATAAAACACGAGATATTCAGGCTGGACAACCTCGTCAAGGACTTTCTTGACTATGGCAAGCCCCTGAGGCTCAACACCAGGCTGGTGAACATGAGGGGGCTCCTGGACGAGCTTTTCCAGATAGTCAAGGCGCGCGCCGATGCCCAGAAGATACACATAGAGACCCGGTACGATTACATGCCAGAGGTGCTCATCGATACGGACTTCATGAAGACGTGCATCTACAACATAATTTTGAATGCGTTTCAAGCCATGCCCGGCGGGGGCACCCTGCGGCTGAAGACCGGGAAAAAGGACCAGACCCTTGTCCTTTCGATAAGCGACACCGGGCAGGGCGTGCCGGAGGAGAACCTGTCGAAAGTCTTTGAGCCGTTCTTCACGACGAAAAACAGCGGGCTCGGGCTTGGGCTTGCCACCACAAAACGTATAGTCGAGGAGCACGGGGGCAAGATTTTTTTTGAAAGCGTTCCGGGGCAGGGGAGCACCATTACCATGAGCATCCCGCTGCCGGACCCGGCAATCGCCGGTTTGGGCCCGGCAGCCACCGGTTTCAGGAAGTGAGAAACAGGGAAAGGGGTCTTTGTTCCATCCGGATATGGGCGTGATACTTGTAGTAGACGACGAGCCGCTTCAGAGGGAGATACTGAAAAACATCCTCTCCGACGAGGGTTACGAGGCGCATGCCGCTTCTTCCGGAGAGGAGGCGGTAAAGATGGTCAGGTCCGTCAACCCCGACGTGGTGCTCACCGACCTCAAGATGAAGCAGATAGACGGGATAGAGCTGATGGAGAAGATAAAGTCCGAGGGCGAGCTTCCGGCCGTCATCCTCATGACCGCCTTCGGCAGCGTCAGCTCCGCTGTCGAGGCGATGAAAAAGGGGGCGTTCGATTACCTTACCAAGCCCCTGGAGAAGGAAATGGTGCTCCTTACCGTGCGGAGGGCCCTCAATACGGCGGAGCTATTGAGGAAAAACCGCGAGCTGCGGGACGCCCTTTACGACAAGATCGGCATAAACGAGATTGTCTGCAAGTCCGGTGTAATGAAGGAAGTGGTGAAGGTCATCCAGAAGGTGAGCGACACCTCCGTCACGGTCCTCATACTGGGTGAAAGCGGCACCGGAAAAGAGCTTGTCACGAGGGCGATACATTTTGGAAGCTCCAGGGCCTCAAAACCCTTTACGGCGATAAACTGCGCGGCAATCCCGGAAAACCTTCTTGAAAGCGAGCTTTTCGGCTGCGAGCCCGGCGCGTTTACCGGGGCATCCGCAAGGAGGGCCGGCCTCTTCGAGGCGTCAAACGGCGGCACGGTCTTTCTCGATGAAATAGGCGACCTGCCGCTCCTGACCCAGTCAAAGATACTGCGCATACTCCAGGAAAAAGAGGTCAGAAGGCTTGGCGGGCGCGACGCAATCAGGATAGATGTGCGGATCATCGCGGCCACCAACAAGGATTTGGAGAAAGAGATTAAAAACGGCAGGTTCCGCGAGGACCTCTACTACCGGCTCCGGATAGTGACAATAGACCTCCCGCCCCTCAGGGAACGCAGGGAGGACATCCCGGAGCTTGCCGGCCATTTCCTTGAGAAATACAACAGGGAGTTCGGCAAGCGTATAAGGGGCGTGCAGGAGCCGGTCATGAAGGCCTTTCTGGAGTACCACTGGCCCGGCAACATAAGGCAGATGGAATCGGTAATCGAGCGGGCCGTGCTCATGTGCGAGGGCAGCACCGTTTCCATGAAGGAAATAAAGGGCGAGCTCCGGACATCGCAGAAACAGGAGATACTCGACCTCGAACTGCCGGATGAGGGCATCAATTTCGAGGAGTTCGAGAACGAGCTCCTCAAAAAGGCAATGGCCAAGGCCAACAATGTGGCCGCAAAGGCGGCAAAGCTCCTGGGCATGAGCTACAAGACTTTCTGGTACCGATGGGAAAAGCTCAATGCCGGGAATTCTTCCCCAAAAAAGGAAGATGTTCCCTAAATCGGGATAATCTTCTCTTTCTGGAAATTTCTGCTATCCTGTAGAAAAGAACAATTGCCAGTTTTTTAAAGTTTTTTCTTTGGAAACAACCCCATGGCACGTTTCTTGTTATAGGAGCCCGGAATAAAATCGAGGCTTATAAAAAACCATAGCGGAAGGAGGTGATTGAATTGAAGAAGATAATGTCATTGGTTATAGCGATGCTTTTCATGGTGTCGATAGCTGGCGTTGCCTTTGCGGAGGATGCGACAGCTCCCGCCGCTAAGGCGCCTGCCAAGGCCGAGAAAAAGGCTCCTGCCAAGAAGGTCAAGAAGGCGGCGAAGTACAAAGCCGTTTTTGGCGAGGTCACGGCCGTTGACGCTACCGCCAACACCCTTACTGTAAAGGGCAAGAAAGCCGAGGTCAGCCTTAACACGACTGACAAGACCAGGATAGTGGCCGGCAAGGCCAAGAAGACCCTTGCCGACGTCAAGACCGGCGAGAAGGTTTACGCCAGGTACAGCGTGGTCGACGGCAAGAACGTGGCAAGCCTGGTCAGCATTCATGCTGCCAAGAAGGCTGCTCCCAAGAAGAAAGCGGCTCCCAAGAAGAAGGAGGCTGCTCCGGCTGAGCAGAAATAAAAAAATTCCGCTCGAACCGTAAAAGGGGCGCTGCAAGCGCCCCTTTTTTTATTGCCCGCACAACCCTGTCCACAAAAACTGTTACAATAATAAACAGTATGGAAACAGCCCGGCTTCAGCCCGGCCCGGAGGCCAAAGAGGATGCCGCTTAAAAAGAAGATAGCCCTGAGTTTTTTCATAAGCGCCTCCATAATCGCCGCCCTGGCGGTCTATGAGTATGTCAACTTTGTCCAAATAACAAACGAAATCAGATACCTGGAGATTGCCGATTCGCTCAGGAGCAGGGCGCTCAGGCTGAGGAGGCACGAGAAGAATTTCTTTCTCTACGGCCCGCTGAACGGGGGCGCGGAATCCGCCGCGGTCAGGAATGACCTCGCCGGACTCCGCGGGATGCTCGGGGCGAATGTAAAGCCGGAGAGGGCGGCCGGACTGGACGGGTTCAGAAAGGCGCTCGATGAGTATTCAAAAACATTCTCGGGGATAGAATCGGGTTTGAAAGAGGTCTCGGCTGACATGGCACGGATGCGGCCCTCCGGCGGGGCCGTTAATGTTGCGGGGCTGCTCTTTTACGAACACCCTCTTCAGGCTGCCGCCCTGCTTGAAAAAGAGGGGACTTTTCCCGGAGAAAATCCGGCAGCGGTCCGCTCATTGGTTTCCGGCCTGAAGCGCCTCGATTCGGAAATCACCGCGCTCAGGAAAAGCGGCGAGGACCTGCTTTCAATTTCAAACGGGCTGGACAGAAAGGCGCGCGGGAAGGCCGACGGACTGATACGCACCTCGAAAACGGCCATTCTGGTCTTTTTCCCGCTTTTCCTCGTGGTCGGGCTGGGGGCGCTTTTCGTGATAACAAGCGGCGTGGTCAGGCGGCTTAAGCTCCTTATTTCAGTTGTGGAGCGCACGGGGCGGGGGGATTTCAAGCCGCTGGCCGATAACGCGGGCCCCGATGACGAAGTCGGCGTGCTCATATCGAAATTCAACGAGATGGAAGACCGGCTCGGACAGAGAGAGGAGGAGCTTGCGAAAAAGAACAACGAACTCCTCCAGAGCAGGAAACTGGCGGCAATCGGGACCTTTGCCTCCGGCGTTGCCCACGAAATAAATAACCCCCTCAACAACATCCATCTTTCAACGCAGGTGCTTTCGAGGGAGCTTAAGGGAGACGCCTTCCCAGCTATGGCCGGGGAGGCGATAAAGGACATCCAAAGCCAGACACAAAGGGTAAAGCGCATCGTGGGCGGCCTTCTGGATTTCGCGCGCGAGGGCGAGCCCAGGCTGGAAAAAAATGTGGAGCCCGAAGGCCTTATAAGGGAGGCGTTCAGGCGGGCCGCGGCCGGGACCGAAGGTGTGGGCCTTGAGGTTGGGGGTGAAAAGGGCATATACATCCAGGCCGACCCGGAGCAGTTGGAGAGGGTATTCATAAACCTGTTCACTAATTCGATAGAGGCGATGGAGGGCAGGGGGCGGATATCGGTGCGTCTGGAAAGCCAGGACGGGGAGAATATCCTCATAAAAGTCTCCGACACCGGCCCCGGCGTGCCCGGGGAATACAGGGAAAAGATATTCGAGCCTTTCTTTACTGCCAGGGAGCGGGGGACGGGCCTGGGGCTTGCCATAGTGTTTGGAATAATCAAAAAGCACGGAGGCGAGATTTCACTCGAAAGAAAAAGCCCCGGCGGAAAAGGGGCGGCGTTTCTGATAAAGATTCCCGGAGGGCGGAGGACATAATGGCGTTCAGGATACTGGTGGCCGAAGACGAGGAGATTACACTCAAGCACCTCCTGTATGTGCTGCAGAAGGAGGGCTACAAGGCCGACGGGACAAAAAACGGACTCGACGCGCTTGGCCGGATGGAGGACGCGAGCTACGACCTCCTTATCGCGGATATCCGTATGCCCGGCCTTAACGGCCTCGACCTGCTGGCAAGGGTAAAAAGGCGCTTTCCCGAAACGGACGTTATAATCATAACCGGGTTTGCCAGCGTGGACACCGCCAAGGAGGCCATAAAGAGGGGGGCCTTCGATTACATAACCAAGCCCTTCGACCTGGACGAGCTTATCGCCAAGGTCAGGAAGATACGCGGCCAGAGCCTTCTCAGAAAGAAAAACGTCTCGCTCAAGACCTTCACCGGCGCTGACAAGAAGATATCTGTAATCGCGAAGAGCCGGAGCATGAGGAAGATACTGGAGACCATCGAGGGCATCAAGGACTCCGACTGCAACGTCCTGCTTACGGGGGAAAGCGGCGTGGGCAAGAACCTCCTCGCAAAGATAATCCATTACACCAGCCCAAGGGGCGAAAACCCCTTTCTGAACATAAACTGCGCAACGCTTTCCGAGGAGCTTCTGGCCAGCGAGCTTTTCGGCCACGAAAAAGGCGCTTTCACCGGAGCCATTAAATCAAAGCAGGGGCTTGTGGAGGTCGCAAACAGCGGCACCCTCTTCCTTGACGAGATTGCCGAGATGTCGCCCAACCTTCAGGCCAAGCTCCTCAAGGTCATAGAGGAGGGTGAGTTCTACAGGGTGGGCGGCACCAGGCCTGTAAACGTGGACGTCCGGTTCGTCGCCTCGACCAACCAGAACGTAAGGCGGTTCATATCCGAAGGCAGGTTCAGGGAAGACCTTTACTACAGGCTGAACGTCATGGAGGTGTTCATCCCCCCCTTAAGGGACCGGAAAGACGATATCGAGCCTCTGGGCAGGTATTTCCTCGAAAAGCACCTGCCAAGGGCAAGAAAGGAAATAAGCGGGTTCTCGAAGGAGGCCATGAAAGTGCTGCTCGATTACAGCTTCCCCGGCAATGTCCGGGAGCTTGAGAACATCATAGAGCGTGCCGTCATCCTCGAAAAAGGCCCGCTCATCACGCCGGAGAGCCTCCCGCCGGAGATAATGATGTATCAAATTGAAACAGTTGAGCCCGGAAGGATAAAGACCATGGAGGAGCTGAACCGCGAGTACGCCATGAAGGTGGTGGAGCTTCTGGGCGGCAACAGGTCAAAGGCGGCGGAGCTTCTGGGCATTTCAAGGACAAGCCTCTGGCGCATACTCAGGGAAGAGTAGCGTTCAGCCCTGTTTAAATCTGAAACAGGGTTCTCTCAGATTTAGATAAAAAAAACTTAAAAATCAAGCGGTTCCTTCCTGGCATCCCTGTTGCTCTATCTATTGGTGATGAATCGAAAGCCGATGGAGCGCGGAACAACCAGTTAATGAGAAAAAGGGAGATACTTTTTGTGGGCTGCCTGGATGAGAAAAATTCTTTCGCTGAGGGTTTCAGCTACGCCGTTGACCTGGCCGGGATGATGAATGAAAACATCGTTGCGCTCTTTGTCCGCAAGAGGAAACCTGGGAGGCCGGCGGGGGGCGGAGACGGTGCCCCCTGCGGGCCTGAAGCCGTTGACGGCCCCGAACTGCGCGGGGACGGGAAGTACGCCGGTCTTAGGAAGGATTGCAGGAAGGCGGGCATAGGGCTTGACGCCTTCATGTGGGACATCGGCTCGGCCCTCCAGATGCAGGAGTTTATTGTTGCCAGGCCCGGAATCGATGTGGTGCTTTTAAGTCCGGGCATCACAAGCGGCCGGAGGTTCACCTCCGGCGAGCTTAACAGGTTCCTGAAGGCGGCATCGAGGCCTGTCGTGACCATATCCCGGCAGCCACGCGGGGCAGGGCGGCGCAAAAAAACTCTGGCTGGCTGGGCGGAGAAAGAAAAAAAAAGAGAGAAAAAATGAAAAGGAGGGCTTTTCCGTGTATCTTTATCTGCCGGTTGCGTTGACAAGCATCAATATCTTCCTGCCCCTGGGGCTGGGGCTGCTGGTAGGCCTGCTTTCCGGCCTTTTCGGAGTGGGGGGCGGCTTCCTCATGACGCCGCTCCTTATCATGATGGGCATACCGTCCACGGTCGCCGCCGCGACCGACTCCAACCAGATAGTGGCGGCATCCACATCGGGGACATATGCCCACTGGAAGGTCGGGAACGTGGATTTCAAGATGGGCATCTATCTGCTCATCGGCGGTTTCCTTGGCGGTCTGGGCGGCGTCCAGGTCATTAAGGTGCTGAGGGCCATGGGCAACGCGGACTTTGTCATCAAGATGACCTACGTCCTCATGCTTGGCATAGTTGGCATTTACATGTTCATCGAAAGCCTTGCAAGCATGAAGAAGAAGGGCGGGCAGGAAGCGGCGGTGCAGGAAAAACAGGAGGAAAAAACCTCCGCCATCGGCGCGTTCCTGAAGTCGCTTCCCTTCCAGACCCGGTTCGAGAAATCGGGCGTCACCCACTCGGCGCTCGTCCCGATAGTGCTTGGCGGTTTTGTCGGGGTGCTTGCCGCCATAATGGGCGTGGGCGGCGGGTTCCTGATGGTGCCGGTCATGGTCTATATGCTGAGGATGCCCATGCACGTTGTCGTGGGTACAAGCCTTTTCCAGATACTCTTTACCTGCATAGAGGTCACGTTCCTCCAGGCCTACACCAACCACACCGTGGACTTCGTCCTTGCCGTGCTCCTTCTGATTGGCTCCACGGTGGGGGCGCAGGTGGGCACTGTATTCGGCAGGAAGCTAAAGGCCGACCAGTTGAAGATACTCCTGGCGGTAATCGTGCTTGTGGTCACCGTAAAGATAGTGTTCGAGCTTACCCTCACGCCGTCGCTCCTGCTTTCGCAGGCGGGAGGGCACTGATGAGAAAGAAAACCATTTATCTGAAGGCGCTGCATCTGTTTGCCCTGCTTCTTGCAGGAGGGTTCTGGGCCATGCCCGATGACGCGCGGGCACTATCGGTAAAGGCGAACCACGACAACATAAAAGTGGGGTTTTTCTATCACGGCAGCACGGTGAAGGTAAGCGGGGCCGCCGGAGCGGGCTCCGGCGTGGTAATAAAGATAACGGCCCCGGAGGGCCATCAGGTGCTCAGGAAAAAAGGCAAGGCCGCGGGGGTCCTGTGGATGAACACGGGCTCGCTCAGTTTCGAGCGCGTGCCCGACCTTTATTTCATCAGGAGCACGGCAAAGCCGGAATCTATCCTCACCCCGCAGGAGTTGGAGGCAAACGTAATCGGCTACGGCGCGCTCGGCAGGCACATGGAGATAAAGCCCTGCGCGGATGAGCAGGAAAAGGCCAGGTGGTTTTCGGAGCTTGTCAAGTACAAGGAAAACACAAGGCTGTTCTCGCCGTCGGGCGGCATAACGGTTGCGGACCCCTCCGGCAAGAGGGAATTCAGCACGGAGATAAACTGGCCCTACCAGGCCCCGTCCGGCGAGTATACCGTGACGGCTTACGAGGTAAGAGATGGAAAAGTCATCGCCCGGTCCCAGGCTAAGATCACCGTGGAGCACGTTGGAGCGGTGAAGCTTTTTGCCGATATGGCCAAAAAGAACGCGGCGCTTTACGGCCTTATTTCGCTGGTAGTGGCCGTTGGGGCGGGCTTTGGCGTAGGCATGATATTCGGGAAAGGCGGGGGGGCGCACTAATCATGTACAAGAACATAATTGTCGGGATAGACGGCTCGGAATTCAGCAAGTCGGCGCTTTACGAGGCGGCAAGCCGGATCAAAAGCTCGGGCGGAAACCTTACTATAGTCCATGCGGTATCCAGGGACGAGGAGGAATTGTCCGCCGGCAGCCATGAGATGCGGCTGGAGACGGGGAGGTCCATCTGTTACAAGGCCAGGGCTGACGCCGGGCCGCGGTTTGGCGTGGACATGGAGACCATAGTCTGCGAGGGAGACCCGCCAGAGGTCATCGTCAGGGTGGCGGGGGAGAAAAACGCGGACCTGATTGTTACTGGCACTTACGGCAAAAAGGGTCTCAAGCGTCTTATAATGGGCAGCGTCACATACGGGATAATAACGAAGTCGCACTCCGATGTGCTTGTGGTCAAGAACCCCTGTCCGGAATGCAAGGGCAGGTACGACTCCATACTTGTCTCTTATGACGGCTCGGATTTTGGCAAGAAGGCCCTGAGACGGGCCTCGGAGCTTGCCAGGGCTGACGGCGCGCAGTTGTCAGTCATTTATGTAATCCCCCGCTACGAGGAGATGATGGATTTCTTCAAGACCGATGCGATAAAGAAAAGCCTCAGGCAGGAAGCGGAAAAGATAATGTCCGAGGCCAGAAAGATCGTTTCGGAAACCTGTCCCGGAATGGAGCTGAAAACGGAAGTTGGCGAGGGGCAGCCCGACCGGGAAATAGTGGAGAGTGCGCTGGAACTGAAAAATGCGCTCATCGTAATGGGAAGCCACGGATGGAGGGGCGTGAGCAAGGCGATAATTGGCAGTACGACGGAGAGGGTCATCCTGAGCGCGCCTTGCCCCGTGCTCGTCGTTAAGTGAGCTTTTAACCCCTGGGGGTACGGGAGGGGGCTTTTTCTTCTCAAGGCCCGGCGAAAGCCGTTTCCGCCGGGCCTTTTTCGCTTTTGCAACCGGGCCTATGACTATAGTCATACCCTCGCCCCCCGCACGGGGCTATACTGGTAACAGGCCCATGCTAAATCTTAGAGCGTATAAAAGCGCCGAAGCGAGGATGCCCCAGGTAAAAAAAACCGTGTCTGGCGGCCTCCCGTTCACAAAGGAGCCCGGGAGCTGGGTGATGTTTGCCGTGGCCTTTTTTACAGGGGCGGCGGTTTCCGGCTTTACCCCCAGGGCGGTGCTTGTCTTTGCGGCGCTGGCCCTCGTGCTCATGGCCAAGGCCCCTCTGCTCGGTTATCTGAGAAAGGGGGAAAAAGACGCTTTGGGCGGCCTTCTGCCCTATCTCCTGCCGGGTCTTGGCATCCTTTCCTGGTCGGTCTGGATGAACCCCCCGCTTGCCTTTCTGTATCTTGCTGGCGGTCTTCTCTTCGCGCTTTATTACTACCTTGAAAAAAGGAAAAAACTTCCGCTGATTTATTCAGAGGCCGCCGGCATGGCCGTAATGGGGCTTGCCGCCGTAATCGGCGCATCGCTTGCGGGTGATATGGCCCCCTGGACCTATCTCTGGCCCATGTTCTTCGTGTTCTATTTTGCAAGCTCATTCAGGGTGAGGCTCTTCTCGAAGGACAGAAAGTACCGCCTGATGGGGGTAATCTACTCCGGGGCTGTCCTGCTTTCAAGCGCGGCGCTGGCGCTGAAAGGGCATTTGATATTTATTTCCTTTCTGCCTCTGGTTGAGGATTTGTATTCCTCGCTCAGGCCCCGGAAGGAGAAATTCAGGGCCATAGGGCTAAAGGAAGCGGTAAAGGCCGTTATTTTCGCCGCCATTCTGATAGCGGTGAGCGTTTAGGGCGCGACCGTGCCTTGTCTGGTTTTTTACAGCGTCCTCTTAAATGAAAAAATACCTATCGTCATCATGATGGCCGTGAAAACGGCGAGGAACGCGATGTCCTGGTATATGGCCATAATCCCGGTGTTTTTAAAGAGTATCGACTTTAGCGCGTGGACGGCGTAGGCCTCGGGGTTTACCCTGGCAAAGGCCTTGAGCCACGGCGGGAAGCTTTCCACCGGATAAACGGCGCCGCTTGGGAAAAAGAATATCACGTTCATGAAGCCGCTTAAGAGGCCGACCACCCTTGGGTGGCCGATCCTCCCCAGGAAGATGAACATCATGCTCAAAAGGGCAAGCGTGGTAAGCACAATCACCATCAGGATGAGCCCGCACTTGCCGATCCCGCCCGAAATGGGTATGCTGGTAATGAGCACGCTCAGGGAAAAGACCATCAAGGTTATCAGGGTGGTTATCATTACGCCGCTGATTATGAGCCCCGCGACGATGTCGCCCTTTTTAAGGGGGGTCAGAAGATAGCTCTCGTCTATCCCCATGAACCTGTCCATAACGAGATTGAACGCCCCCGTGGTGAGCGTGCCCAGGAATATCGCCATTATCAGCACGCCGGGCACAAGGGACTGGTCGTAATCGACCTTGCGGTACAGGTCCACATCTCTCAGATAGGAGCCTGCCGGGTTTTCCCTTAACGGGTAATACTCCACATTGATGGAAGCAAACGCGCTTGCCATAAGTTCCCTTATCGTGGCGGTGGATATGGCGTCAGTGTTGTCAAGGAAGAGGCCCGCCTCCGCCCTCTTTTTTGCAAGGTAGTCTCTGGTGAAATCAGGCGGGATGATGAGGGCAGCCTTGAGGGTGCCTTCCCTGATCGCGCCGATTGCCGCTTTCTGGTCGCTCATGAGTACAAGCTTGAACGTCCTGGGGCCTCCTTCAATGGCCTGGAGCCGCCTCATCAGGTAAAGGGCCTCCTTGCCGCCGTCCTGGTCCACAACCCCTATGGGGAGTTCCTTCAGCTTTCCCTGGAAGGAGTTGCCGAGGACGACCAGATACACGATGGGCATCAGGAGGCTCATCGCGATAACCACGGGGTTCCTCCTGAACTTGAGCAGGTCCCTCTTTATGACCGCGATAAGCCTTATCATCTCTGTGTCCACCTGGAGGGCATGCCGGCCCCTATAATCCTGCTCACCCTTTTTGCCTCCTCCTGGCGGATAGAGCGGCCCGTAAAATGGATGAACACGTCCTCAAGGGATTTTTCCCTTATGTTTACCGACACAACGATGCCTCCGGCGGAGGATATCCTTTGGAGGAGGGGCGGGATGGCGTGCGCGCCGTTTCCCGTTTTTATATAAAGCGTATTGTTTTCCCGCTCGACGCCATGGACAAGCTCAAGCCCGCTCGCGGCCTCCATAATGCCCTCGGAGAGTTCCCTGAATTCAAGCACAACCGTGTCCTGCTCCGGAAGCCGGGCCTTGAGGTTTGCAGGGGAATCCAGGACAATTATTTTGCCGTAATCCACAATCCCCACCCTGCTGCAAAGGGCCTCGGCCTCTTCCATGTAATGGGTTGTCAGGTAAATTGTGAGATCCCCCTGTTTTTTGAACTCGCGCAAAAAGTCCCAGACAGTCCTGCGGCTTTGAGGGTCAAGCCCCTGCGTGGGCTCGTCAAGAAAAAGGATCTTTGGCTTGTGGACCAGCGCCTTGACCACCTCCAGCCTGCGCCGCATCCCTCCGGAGTATGCGGCCACAAGCTCTCCGGCCCTCTGGGAAAGCCCCACAAGCTCAAGCAGGTGGTAAATCCGGTCTAGCCGCTCCTTACGGGGCATCCCGTAAAACCTGCCGTAGATGTCCATGTTCTCAAAACCGGTGAGGTCGAGGTCGCTTGTCATGGCCTGCGGGACGACGCCTATGGATTTCCTGACCTCGTCCTGGTCTTTCACCACGTCCCATCCGGCCACGACCGCCCTGCCGCCCGAGGGCCTGAGAAGGGTTGTAAGCATCCGTATGAGGGTGGTCTTCCCCGCGCCGTTTGGCCCCAGGAACCCGAAGAACTCGCCTTCATCGACCTTGAAATTTACATTGTCAACGGCGGTCAGCTCCCCGAATTTCTTTGTGAGGTTTTCCGCCTCTATCGAAATCATCTTTTTATGCCCGGTTACGGGATGCGCACGATGGCGGTCATGCCCGGTTTCAGCAGGTCTTGAGGGTCTGCAACCCTTATCTTCACCCTGAAAGTCCTGATGTCCTGCTTGCCCCGCGTGACGTCCCGCTGGGTGGCGAACCCGGCCTCCCTGCCGATGTCGAACACTGTGCCCGTGAGGACCTGCCTCATCAGCCCCGCCGCCCTTATTTCAAGCCTCTGTCCGGGCCTTATCCTGCCAAGCAGGGTTTCGTCGAGGTCTATCCTTACCCATTTGTCCTGCGGATCTACAACCGTAAGGACGGTGGTGTCCGGCGGGACGGTCTCGCCAGGCCTGAACGCCCTGTAAACAACAACCCCGTTTATGGGGGAGATAATCCTCGTGTCGTCAAGCTTTGCCTTGTAGAAGCCGACGTTGGCCTTTGCCTCGTCTATCTGCGCCCTGAGGGTATCGAGGGCCCGCTCCTGGACCTTTATATCCGAGGCAAGCTCGTCGAGCCTGGCTGCTCCCTCCCGGATGTTGGCCTTCGATGCGGCAAGAGCGGCCTTTGCCTCCTGCTCGCTGGTCGTGCTGGAATCGTATTCCCTCTGGGAGGCGTACCCTTTCGCAAAGAGCTTTTCCATCCGGCCTGCGTTGCGTGCGGAATCTTCATACGTGGCGAGCGCCTTCCGGCTTTCGGCACGGCTTGAGGCCAGCTGCGCCTGTCCGCCCGCGTGTTTGTTTTCAAGGGAGCCAAGCTTTGCCTGGGCCTCCCGCAGGGCGTCCCTGCTTGCGGCAAGCGCGGCCACGGCCTGTTCAAGCTGTGTCTGGCTCTTTCTGTCCTCCAGCGTGACCACCACTTCCCCGGCCTTAACGGCGTCCCCCTCCCCGGCGGGCATATTGATTATCCTTCCCGCAATCTCCGCGCTCAGGTTTATCTCCTCGGCCTCCACCGTCCCGGAGAGGTCCTGCGGCTTTTCCCTGTAGCCCATCTTCCCGAAAACGGCGGCCAGGACAACAGCCGCTGTTAAGAGGATGGTTATGATAATCGGCTTTCTTTTTTTACCAGTCATTTTTTTCTCTCCGGCCCGGTTTTTCCCCGGTCCATGTGCAAAAGGGCGTATAGCACACATTATAAGCAATTCGAAGGGAGCAGTGTTGGGTTTTGAGGGCGGCGCCTTACGAAAGCACCTGCCGCTTAATGTCCGCGGCTATGACTTTCCCGATATTGGGAACAGATGAAAGGGCCTCCCCGGAGGCCTCTTTTATGTCCTTCAGCGTCTTGAACCCCGCGCCAAAAAGGTTTCTTGCCCGCACCCTGCCTATGCCTTTGAGGCCCACAAGCGGCAGGAGTTCCTCTTTCACGCCGTAATGCACCCTTGCCCGGAGCTGTGCTATCACTTTGGCCTCCTCCTTGAGCCCGAATACCCTGCCGATTTCCGCGGCGGAATAAAGAAGCCAGTCGGAAAGCTCGATCAGGGTGCGCAGGTCTCCGGGGCCGATGCCAAAATGCGTGACAACCCTGTCCTCGGGCATCTCCAGAATCCATTGCATCAGCACGGAGGCCGTTTTGAGGCACGAGAGCATCTCGTCCGTCATGTAGATGTCTTCCTCCGGCATAAGCAGGGTCTCGGCGTGCACGTTGAAGACCTCTATCATCTCGTCGCGGTCCTTTTTCTTCAGGGCAAGCGTCATCATGTCCGGCGTCCGGGCCAGCATGTGGAAAAGCGGGAACGGCGCCTTTTCCTTGAGAATACCCAGCGCGTCCCGCATGATGACCCCTGAGAGCGGGTCCAGATACAGCTCGGACACCCTCCTGCCAAACCTTGTGGCGCTATATAAATTCCCCTCCGACACCTGTACCATTTCTTCTTCGGCAAGGAATTCGACCACGCCTTCCGCTATCCGGGCAAGGTAATCGGTGCCCGCCTGGTAGGCAAAAAAAGTCTTCCCCAGGAAGTCCAGCAGCTCCGTACTGCTCCTCGTAAAGAGTCCCGCGATGGAGGCGAGTATGTGAGTCCTCAGGGCGGGCTCGCTGCCAAGCTGTGAATTGGTCTTTTCAGGGACGCCTTTTATGTACTTCTCGAAGAGGTGCCGTTCGTCCCTCTTGTTCCTTGCTATCAGGACGGCCTCCCCGAACTTGTCGTAGCCTGGCCTCCCGGCCCTTCCGGCCATCTGTTTGACCTCGATTACGGGAATGGAGTGGATGCCCAGTCCGGGCTCGTACCGCCACCAGTCCCTGATTATGACCCGCCTTGAGGGCAGGTTGAGCCCCATGGCAAGCGTTGTGGTCGCAACTATCAGCTTGAGCCTGTTGTCCCTGAAAGCGTCCTCGACAAGCTTTCTCTGCCCGTAGAGTATCCCGGCGTGGTGGAAAGCCACGCCGCTTTCCACGCACTCGGCAAGCCGTTTGCAAAGTTTTGTGGGCTCCGCCGATGTGTTCAGCACGGCCTCCGAGAGCCCTTTCAGGTGTTCCGCGCCGGCCTGGGAGAGCAGTCTGCGGATGTGCTTCAGCGATTTCCTTGCCGAGGCCTCTGCGGATTTCCTGGTACCCACGAAAATCAGCGCCTGTCCGCCCTGGTTTATGGTCTCAATGGACAGGTCGGTAACGTCCATGCCGCTTTCAGCCGGCACCCAGTTGACGCTGCCGTCATTGAAGATGGCCGCCCCGTTGAAAAATACGCCTTCCTTTAAGGGGACGGGCCTCCACGCGGACTCCACGAGGCTGGCGTCAAGCCAGTGGGCTATTTCGTCGGAATTGGGGATAGTCGCGCTCAGGGCCATTATCCTGAGGTGCGGGTTTATGGCCCTCAAACGGGTAAGCACTATTTCCAGTGTGGGCCCCCTGTGGCCGTCGCCTATCATGTGGACCTCGTCGGCGATGATGAGCGAGACTTCATTAAGCCATTGGGCACGGTGCCTTATGAGGGAGTCCAGTTTCTCGTTTGTGGAGATTATAAGGTCGGCGTTTTTAAGCCACGGCTCGTCCCTGTCGAAATCCCCCGTGCTCTGGACTACCTTCATCCCCTTCCGATGGTATTTCGAGGTGAAGTCGTCGTATTTTTCCCTTGCCAGCGCACGCAGGGGGACCAGGTAAATCACCTTGCCCTCCCTCCGCAGGAAGGCGCTGAGCGCCGCCATCTCTGCAATAAGGGTCTTGCCCGAGGCGGTAGGGGCCGCCACCACGAACGATGTCCCGCTTTTGAAAAGCCCGGCCTCGACAGCCTGAGCCTGAGGGGGGTAAAGCTGCTTCAGGCCCGTGCTTTCCAGCAACGGCAAAAGGCGCGGCGGCGCGCCGTATCTTTCCATATCTTTTATTTCCATCCACGTCCCGGCTGAAATACTGCTAAATAGATTATCGCATCGGTTGTGAAATGACAATAAAAATATATTATTGTGATGTCTCGCAAATAGTTTTAATAAGTCATTCAGAGCGAAGCGAAGAATCTGGCCGTGAGATTGCTTCAGTGAGGGGAATTGAGCTGATAGGACATTATTTATACATCTTTCAATAATCCGGTCTGTTCACCCCATTGCGGTATTTTCCGGTTTGAAATAAAATTGCTAAAGATTTAAAAATTTTCCAGCGAGGTGGGATGAATGGGGAAAAACTCTGGCGGCTTCGGCTTCAGGCTTGCGGTTTTTATTATCATAATCCTTCTCTTTGCCGTCTTCCTGTTCCAGAACACCCAGAGCGTGAGCATTACATATATTGCCTGGAGCTTCAGTCTCCCCAAGGGCCTGCTGATGTTCGGCTCGCTGCTCGTGGGCATTATAGCCGGCCTGATGCTTGGCTGGCTTGCCTACGGCAGAAAGAAGAAAGAGAAGATACATCTCTGAAAAAACAAAAAGTTATGGGCAGACCAGTTTTAGCCGCTCCCCGGCCGCCAGGATGGCAACGGGCGCGGTCCCTATATAGTCGCCGTCGGCCTGGATGCGGGCCGTGCCGTTTATTTCAACCTTCATGCACCGGAGATATTTTACATCTCCCAGTTTTGTATGCCCCCCGGTCAATATCCCAAGCGCGTACCTTAAAATATCCCTCCGTTTTGAGCCTGTCATGAGGATGGCGTAAAGGCCCGGTTCAAAGAGGTTCGCATCCGGGGCCGCCTTGACGTGCCCGCCGTATTTGGCCCCGTTGCAGACGATAAGGCTTGTGGCCCTGTATTGCCTGCCGTCTACCAGCACCGGCAGAGTTTCGGGCTTCCAGCCTGCAAGCACCTTAAGGCCGCTTGCGAAATACCCGCCTTTGCCGGAGTATTTTTTTAATCTCCTGTTTACCATATAGACGGCCTCGGCGTCGAACCCCACCCCGGCCATGA
>JAJYJS010000036.1 GCA_021789215.1 Nitrospirota bacterium
CACCCGTCCGCCACTATGATACAAAAAGGGTTGCCCCTCCCTGTATCACCGTCCGACTTGCATGTGTTAAGCACGCCGCCAGCGTTCGTTCTGAGCCAGGATCAAACTCTCATCCGTAACTCAAAAACCGTCAAAATTGAAACTTAACGGGGCCTGCTTACAGTTTTCAAAGAACAAAAAGCAAACTAACTAAAACTTTATTCTCCGCAGCAACTTGGGGTTCGGAGAGCCAAGAGGCTCTTTTTAAGTGGGTGCCCCGACGGCCGTTTAGGCTATCCCGCCTTCGCGGGACGGCACACCACAGACCGCACTCAGGCTCCCATTCCCAAAATTGTTCCCTCGGCTCACTTGCCCCCAAGTATGCCGCAGAGAAAAAAAGAACATGAAGCGCATCCCAATGGACCGCTCAAATTTCAATGACCATTGGCTTCCTGATTCAGCCTTTCAATCCTTACAAATTTATTATAACACTTAATACAAAGAATGAAAAGCTAAAAAAAACCGTTTTATCAGCTTTTAGCGTCTTTATCAGACAATAAAAACAAAAAAATCAAGTTTTCCCAAAAAAGCCCTTTTTCGCGCCTTAATCCTCCGTTTTTAGCGGATTCTTAATCCTGCGCCAAAAGGCGGGGAAACTCAAACGGCCTGAAAAAAACCTTTCAAAGAGCGCGACAAAGCTTAATATTATAAAAACTTTCCCGGATTAATGCAAGTCTTTAATGCAGGTCCTCATAGAAAGGGTTCGTTTCGACCTCCTCCTTAATGGAGGAGGAAGGGCCATGCCCCGGCAGGACACGGGTGCCGCCCGGCAATCCGGCAAGTTTTTCCAGGGACTTGAGGATAAGACCGTGATTACCGCCATAAAAATCCGACCTCCCTATGGAGCCCGCAAAGAGGGTGTCCCCGGTGAGCACAATGCCTTCGCCAAAAAGGCAGATGCCTCCGGGGCTGTGTCCGGGGGTATGGATCACCCTGAAGCTCATCGCCCCTGTGGCCAGTTCATCCCCGTCTTTGAGCAGGATGTCAGGAGGGGGGAGAGGCTCCAGCTCGTAGCCCCAGAAGGCGGCCTGGTCCCTGGCGCCGGAGTATATCTCAAGCTCGGCCTCGTGGATGGCTATCTTCCCCCCGGTCTCTTTTTTCACCTCGGGTGCGGCCCCCACGTGGTCAAAGTGCGCGTGGGTGCATATTATGTAATTGATTGCGAGCCCTTTGCCCCGGATAAATTCAATTATCCTGCCGGGCTCGTCGCCGGGGTCGACGACCATGCCTTCCTTTGCCGCTTCATCCCATACGATATAGCAGTTTGCCCCAAGGGGCCCGGTTTCAATCGCCTCAAACAGCATTGGCCTTTTTGAAAAACCTCCTTTTGAACGCATCGAGCATGAACGCAAGCTCCTCGCTTTTCAGAAGATAGCATAATAAAATATATATCCCTATGGAAAGGGAGATGCCCCCGGCGAGCCTCACCGCCTTCTGGGCCGAAAGCCCCGGTTTGTCCCAGATATCAGACCGCAGGACCATGTACCCCGCAATACCCATCACCAGGGATGCAAAGCCTGTTTTTGACACTGACCTTAAAATCCTGCGCCCGTCCACACGCGCTATCTTTCGCCTCAGATAATAGAAAAGCACGCTGAAGTTCACAATGGAGGCTATGGCGTTGGCCAGGGCAAGCCCCTCGTGCTTCATCGGGTACATGAGCGCGGCGCTTAGCGCAAGGTTGACAAGGAGCGCGATTATCGCGGACTTGACCGGCCGCCTGGTGTCCTGCATGGCATAAAATGTCGAAGTGAGCACCCGGACGCCTACCATCGCCCAGATGCCAGGGGCGTAGAAAAGCAGCGCGCCCGCTGTGCCGGCCGTTGCCGCGTAATCGAACCTCCCCCTCAGAAAAAGCGTGCTCACAATAGGCACCCTTAAGGCTATGAGCCCCGCCATCGAGGGCAGGCTCAAGAAGAACAGGACCCTCAAGGCAAAGGAGAAATCGTGCCTGAGGCTTTCGTAGTCCTCCTTCAGGGCGTGCTGCGAGAGCGCTGGCAGGACGGCAAGGCCCATCGCCACACCGAAGACGCCTATCGGAAAGTGAATGAGGCGCATCGAATAAAAAAGATATGTAATGCTGCCCGAGGGCAGAAAGGATGCCAGGATGTTGCTCACGACCACGTTTATCTGGGAGACCGCCATCGCAAGCGTGGCCGGAAGGACGAGCCTGCCTATTTTCACAAGCCCCGGATGGCGGAACTCCGGGGCGAGCTTCAGGTCGTAGCCCGCACGCATGTACGAGGGTATCTGGAAGGCGAACTGCACGAGCCCCCCAAGCGCAACACCCACGGCCGCGGCGATAGCGGGGCTGTAAGAGGCTATCGATATCACGACCACTATCATCACGACGTTCAGGACGGCAGGGGCCAGGGCGGGGATAAAGAACACCCCGCGCGTGTTCAGCGCCCCCATCAGGAGCGCGCTCAGGCTCACAAAAAGAAGGAACGGGAACATTATGCGCGTGAGCATCACGGTCAGGTGGAATTTCTCCGGGTTGCCGAGGAACCCGGGGGCAATGAGGCCTATGATCGCCGGGGCGAAGATGATGCCCAGCACCGAGATGCCACCCACCACGAAGAGGAGGAAGGTGAAGACCACCCTTGTAAGCTCCCTGGCCTTTTCCGGGCTCTCCTTCATGTGGTATTCGCTCAGGATGGGGATGAGGCCGGAGGACATGGAGCCCTCGGCAAAAAGCTCGCGGAGCAGGTTGGGTATCCTGAAAGAGACGTAGAAGGCGTCCGAAAGGCCCGTGGCCCCAAGATAGAAGGCTATCGTCATGTCCCTCGCAAACCCCAGCAGCCTGCTTATCAGGGTCGCAATGGACATCACCCCGGCGGCCCGGGCTATCCTGTGTTTTCCGCTCACCGTTGATTATAACCGATTCTTCCGGGGCGGGCTTCAGGGCGTTAAACGGCGGCGTTTTATGATAGAATAAACTTTATTCCCGTTTTCCCGGACTGTTTATTTTTGGTCTTTGTCTCTATCTCAGGGGGGAGGCGCTTTTGGAAGAAAAAAAGGGCAAAGAAAACAGAAAACAGAGGCCCGGCTGGGACGAATATTTCATTAATATAGCCAAGGCCGTTTCGCTGCGCGCCACATGCCTCAGAAGAAGGTACGGGGCCGTCATAACGAAGGACAACACTATTGTAAGCACGGGATACAACGGGGCTCCGCGCGGGATGAAAGACTGCCTGGAGGCGGGCTCCTGCACGCGCCAGGTGCTACAGATACCGCATGGGGAAAGATACGAGCTCTGTCACAGCGTCCATGCCGAGGCCAACGCCATAATGCGTGCCTCGCAGGAGGAGCTGAACGGCTCCACCATCTACATCTCCGGCGCGGACGGGGGCGCGGGGGCCGAGTGTTCCTCGGAACCCTGCATGATGTGCCAGCGGATGATACTGAACGCCCGGATTGCGAAGGTGGTCTATTCGGACGGAAACGGCGGGCTGAAGAAGGCCGACCCGCTTTCATGGCTTAGAAAAAGAGTCTGACGGTTGAGCGGGATACTGAGCCAGATAAGCATCTACGACGCGCTGGACATCGCCCTTGTGGCGATAGTCCTTTACAGGCTCCTGCTGATAGTAAAAGGGACGAAGGCGGCCCAGATGCTCATCGGGCTCGTGGTGCTCCTGGCCGCCTCGATAGTCGCCCGCTTCCTGAACCTCCTCACGCTGGACTGGCTTTTGCAAGGCTTCTGGTCCTACATAGTCATCGCGCTCATAGTCATATTCCAGCCGGAGATAAGACGCGCGCTTGCCAAGATGGGGGAGACCTCCTTCCTGCAAAGCTTCGCGACGGCCGAGGAGCTTAAGTCCATAGAGGAGATAGTGCGGGCCGCGGTGTCGCTTGCAAACAGGAAGATAGGCGCCCTTATAGTGCTGGAGCGCGAGACGGAGCTGAGGGACTTCATCGAGATCGGCGTGCCGCTCGACGCCAGGGTGTCCAGGGAACTGCTGCTTTCCATCTTCCACCCGAGCTCCCCTATCCACGACGGGGCGGCGATAATAAGGGGCAACAAGATAGCGGCCGCAGGGTGCTTTCTGCCGATAACGCTGACGGCGGATTTGAGAAAGGCCCTGGGGACGCGCCACCGCGCGGCGCTGGGCATTACGGAAGAGACGGACGCGGTCGCGATAGTGGTCTCCGAGGAGACGGGCTCCGTATCGATTGCGATGAACGGCAGGCTCATCGAGCAGCTGGACATGACCGCTCTGCGGCAGATGCTGACAGAGCTTTTCACGGCCAAGAAGCCGCAAAAGACATGAAAAAGAAGAAACTCCTGCATAACCTCTGGCTGAAACTGGCATCCGTGCTGATGGCCATAGCGCTCTGGTTTTTCGTCATGCTGAGGAGCCAGGCCGAGGTCTCGATGGAGGTGGAACCCCACTTCATAAAAACACCGTCTCCGCTTATACTTGTTGAGAGCAGGCCGCAGGCGGTGGGGGTAGTGCTCCGGGGAAACGAACGGATGCTGCACCGGCTGAAACCTGAAAACATAAGGATATACCTCAACCTGAAGGACGCCGGGCAGGGAAAGACCTTTGTCTCCATAGACACTGAAGACATAAAGGCCCCCCCGCATGTTGCGGTGGTGAGCGTAAACCCGCCGGGGGTCTGGGTGACGCTTGAGACCAGGTCCACAACCGTCCTGCCGGTCAAGGCGGACATAAAGGGCGAGCCTGCGGACGGATACATCATAGAGAAGATAGAGATAACCCCGGGCAAGGTGGAGGCTGAAGGCGCGCAGAGGGAGCTGAAAAAGCTCAGGGAAATCGTTACGGAGCCTGTTGACATCTCCGGGGCAAAAGAGAGCGTAAACGGGGAGATAAACCTGAAGCTGCCGGACAAGGTTGTCAGCCTGTCGCCCGAGCAGGTCAGGATAAGCGTGATAATAAGGAGGAGATGATGCATAAACTCTTCGGCACCGACGGCATCCGGGGCAAGGTGAACCATCACCCGATGGACCCGGAGACCGTGCTCAGGGTGGGCATGGCCGCCGCCAGGGCCCTTAAAAAAGAGCAGGGCAGGAACATGGTGCTCATAGGCAAGGACACCAGGCTTTCGGGCTACATGATAGAGAGCGCCCTGACCAGCGGCATCTGCGCCATGGGCATGAACGTCATACTGGTGGGCCCCATGCCGACCCCCGGTGTGGCCTTCCTCACCAAGACACTGAGGCTGGACGCGGGCATTGTCATATCCGCCTCCCACAACCCCTATGACGACAATGGGATAAAGTTCTTCAGCTCGGAGGGGTTCAAGCTCCCCGACCACGTTGAGGAAGAGATAGAGGCCATGCTGAGGGACGAAAAGGCCTTCGCCAAAAGGCCCTCCGGCACCGCCATCGGCAAGGCGTTCCGGCTGGAAGACGCAAGGGGCAGGTACATAGAGTACATAAAGTCCACAGTCCCGAAAGGCATCACCCTCGAAGGGCTTAAGGTGGTGGTGGACTGCGCCAACGGGGCCGCATACAAGATAACTCCCTGGGTGCTCGAGGAGCTTGGGGCCGAGGTGGTCTCCATCAACGATTCACCGGACGGCGTGAATATCAACGAGTCCTGCGGCTCCCTGGACCCCGGAAAACTGAAGGAGGCCGTGCTCGCTCACGGGGCGCATGTGGGGGTCGCGCACGACGGGGATGCCGACAGGACCATCCTTATGGACGAAAAGGGCGAGGTGGCCGACGGCGACCACATGCTCGGCATCTGGTCCGTGGAGCTTAAGAACATGGGCAAACTGACGGGAGACACCGTTGTGGCAACGGTGATGAGCAACCTTGGGCTTGAGCACTATCTTGAAAGAAACGGTATAAGGCTGCTGAGGACGAAAGTGGGCGACCGCTTCGTGACGGAGCAGATGCTGAAGGGAAATTTTGTGCTGGGCGGGGAGCAGTCGGGCCATATAGTGAACCTTGCACTCAACACCACGGGCGACGGGCCGATAACGGCGCTCCACATAATCCACCTCATGAAAAAACTCGGTCTGCCGCTTTCGGAGCTGAAGGCGCCTATCCCGATCTATCCGCAGGTGCTTATAAACGTAGAGGTGAAAAAGGGCACCGCGGTCTCGAAGATACCGGGGCTTGAGGATGTTGTCAAGGACTCCGAAAGAGAGCTTGATGGCAGCGGCAGGGTGCTTGTGAGGGCCTCCGGCACGGAGCCCAAGGTAAGGGTGATGGTCGAGGGGAGCAACCAGAAATCCGTGCACGCCATCGCAAAGAACATCGCGGCGTATATAAAAGAGAAGACGGCCTGATGAGGGGGGCCAAAAGGCCCCTGCTTGCTAACGGGAAACGGCTTAATTGCAATTCCCGCCCGCCCTTTCACGGTAAGGGGCTGCGCCCCATGCCCCGCGAAGAAGGAAGAGACAAATTCCTTCCCTGAAGCCCAACATAAAAAATTCTTTCTGCTCGGGAAAATGCGCTTAATCCGCATTGGAGGTTCTTGCCTTTCCGGGGTCATAGGGGCAGCGCCCCTATACCTTGAAAGGGTGGGCGGCGGGAACCAGATAAATTATCCCTTTATTTCTTCGGCAGCGTGAAATAAAACGTGGAGCCCCCGCCCGGAACGGATTCGGCCCATATGTCCCCTCCGTGCCGTTTCACGATCTTCTTGCATATGGAGAGGCCCAGGCCGGTGCCGGGATATTCGGCCCGGGTATGAAGGCGCTGAAGGGGCTCGAAGATGCGTTTCAGGAACTCCTGTTTTATCCCGATGCCGTTGTCCTTTATGCTGAAGAGCCATTCGCCGCTGCGCGGCTCGGCGCGGACCCTTATCACGGGGGGTACGCCCGCCCTCCTGTATTTTATGCCGTTGCCCAGCAGGTTTTGAAACAGCTGCACAAGCTGGGTCTCGTCGCCGTCAAGGGCCGGAAGCCCTGCCGCTTCCACGCTGGCCCCGCTCTCTTCCATGTCGCGACCGAGGTTGGAGAGCGCCTGCCTAAGGACGGCGTTGCAGTCCACCCTGGCGAAGACTGTCTCCGGCCTGCCGGCCCTGGCCAGGTAAAGCAGGCCCGATATAAGCTGTTCCATCCTCTTTATGCCTTCCCTGGCGAAGAATATGTATTCATGCGCCTTCGCATCCAGGGCCGCCCCGTACTTGCGTTCCAGCAGCGTTATGAAATTGCCCACAGTGCCAAGCGGCGAACGCAGGTCATGCGAGACAATCATGGCGAACTGGTTTAGTTCCGCGTTGGAATGCTCCAGCTCGTCCTTCTTGCGTTCCAGGGCTTCCTTGATTTGCTCCAGCTCCAGAACCAGCCTCTCGCGTTTCTCCAGCGTGGACTTCAATTCCGACAGCAGCCAGGTGAAGATAAGGAAAAAAACAAGGGGCAAAAAGACATTCCACAGTTCGATGAAGAGGTGTGTATAGATTTTTCCGGCGGCATAATCTGACAGGGACGATGTTATGACGCTGAAAACCGATGCGAAAAACCCGGCCCTCCTGCCCACAAACCAGGTCACAAACCCGATGGGGGCCAGATAGAACACGGAAAGCGCGACTTTGTATCCGGTAATATAATCGATAAACCCGATTGCGAGAGTAAATAAAATCCCTGTTGCGAATGAAAGCGATTTATGCCGCCTGAAAAAAAGCATCCCTGTTTTCATTCTAACAGAAAAAATGAAATGGGTGCTTGTCTTAATGCCACCCTGCCGGGCATAATAAAAAGCCAAAAACAAAAAAATTAAAACCTGAAAATTCTTTCTTCACGGGGAGGGGAAAAATGCCGGCCGCCCTTTCAGCATGGATTGGCGGGGTAGCGCTGTTTCAGTCCTGGCTTTTCCTGCCCCGCATTACAGCGATTGCCGGCCTCGCCCTCCTCATCGCGTTCTCATCCAGGAAAAAATTTTTCATCGCGCTTTTCCTTATCGCGGGCTTCTCCTACGCCCTTTTGAGATACGCGCCCCCCATGGAGTACCATGCGGCAGAGGCGGTCATAAAAGGCGTTGCCGCCCCGGCGGTGCGCGGCGAAAACGGGTACTCGCAGGTTTTCCGCGTGAGCAGTTTGCGGTGGACCGGCGGGCAGCAGGCGCCCTCAGGCGCTCCACCCTTCAGGGAGATACGGCTATTCCCGCGCGAACCGCTCAAGGAGGGGGTTTTATACACTCTCAAAGCAGGGGTTATCCCGCCCGAAAAACTCCTCAACCCCGGGTTTGACAACAGCTACGCAAGGCCCAGTGGAAAGATAACCTGCATCGTCAGCAGCGGACGGGCGGGCATTATCGAGCGCACCAGGGCGCGGCTCGACCGCTTCTATCTTGGCAGCCTCTCACCCCGGAACGCGGCGTTTGTAATGTCCATTACAACTGGTGAGAGGGCGCTCCTCGACCAGGCGCTCTGGAGCGATTTCAGCAAGGCCGGGTTGGCCCACCTGATAAGCATATCGGGCACGCATTTCGGCATCTTCAGCCTGCTCGTCTTCACGCTCATGCAGTGGGCGCTGAGGCTCCTGCCGCTTGGCGCGGTCGAGAGGCTCACGCTTTACGCAAGCCCATCCCAGATAGGGGCGGCCCTCAGCTTCCCGTTCCTGCTGGTGTACCTGCTCATCTCCGGCATGGATGTGCCAGCGCTCCGGTCCTTCATAATGATGGGCCTCTTTCTTACAGGGCTTCTCATAGGGAGGGAAAAGGCATGGCTGAACTCGCTCCTGTTCGCGGCTCTCGTCATCCTGTTGTGGCAGCCGGAAGCCCTGACGGACGTCTCCTTTCAGCTTTCGTTCCTTGCGGTATTTTTCATAGGGGTTGCGGCAGACCATAAGAAGGAAAAGCAGGCCGGAGAGAAAGGAAAAGGGACATTCATAACCATTTTTTTCAGAAAACACATATTGGAAGCCCTCCTGCTCACAATAATAATTACGCTTGGCCTCCTGCCGCTTACGGCCTGCCGGTTCCATAACGCCTCCATAATAGCGCCCGCTGCGAACCTGGCCGTCGTGCCGGTTGTGGGGTTCCTGCTCGTTCCGCTTTCAATGCTTGAGGGGTTCATCTACCTCGCCTCCGGGTGGAGGGTGCTCCCAGTCCTGCCCGACCGGCTTTCAACATTTTCCTTATGGCTCACAAATCTTTTCGCCTCCATGCCCCACGCCTGGACGGCGGTGCCCGCGTTCCCGCCGGGGCTTCTTCTTGTGTTCTATGCCTGTGCCGCCTTCTATTTCGTCTTGAAGAAAAAAAGGTATCTCCTTGTCTCGCTGGTCCCGTTTCTCGTATGGGGCGGGCTCCATTATCATGACGGGCCGTTAAATATAACGTTCCTGGATGTGGGCACGGGGGAGTCCTCGGTAATAGGGCTTCCCGGCGGCAAGACCTTCGTGCTCGATACGGGCGCCGGCGGGTACGAGGCCGCGCGTTTCCTGAATTACGAAGGGAAAACCGGCGTGGACGCCCTTGTCCTGAGCCATTCGCATGGCGACCACACAGGCGGCGCGCCCTACATACTTTCGCATTTCAATGTAAAAGAAGTCTGGGACAACGGCCGTCTTGTCTATGACAAAGGCACATTCGGGGGGATCGGGGGGAAAACAAAAAAACTTTCCCGTGGAGATGTTCTCGATGGGAATGGCTGCCGGATGACAGTCCTCCATCCGTATGACGGGTTTGAAACCGTTGACGGCGCGGATTACGTCTCGGCAAACAACAACTCCCTGGTGCTCCGGTTTGAAGACGGATACGGCCACAGCGCCCTCTTTACCGGAGACATCGAGCGCGAGGCCCAGGAAGACCTCCTCTCTCTCTCCGGACAGCTTAAAAGCAACGTTTACAAAGTCCCTCACCACGGGTCGAAAACCTCGTCCTGGATGCCTTTTATAAACGCGGTCTCGCCAGAGATTGCGGTAATAATGCCCGGCAGGGACAATTCCTTCGGCCACCCGCATATAGAAACCCTCAGGGCCCTTGCGGGCGCAAAAATATTCCGCACGGACAGGGACGGTGCCGTGAAGGTGGAGATGGGGGCCGGGGGGATTACCGTCTCCACATATGCCAGCAGGATGATGAAAGAGGCCCCCCGCACCTTCACTGAGGAGATGCACAACCTGAGGATGCTTTTTTCCTCCTGGTAATTGGGAATATAATAATTTAAAAGAACGCTTACGGGAGCGCCCATTGGAAGGCAATAACAACAAAAAACAGAGCCAGTCCGCTCATTATCTCATGCACAGGAAAAGGCTCAGGGAGCGGTTCAGGCAGACCGCCTTCGACGGCTTTCAGCCGTACGAGGCGCTTGAACTGCTGCTCACCTATGCCATCCCGCGAAAGGACGTAAAACCCCTCGCCAAGGAGCTTATAGACAAGTTCGGGAGCTTCCAGGGGGTGCTGGACGCCCCGTTCGGGAAAATAATGCAGGTCGGGGGGATGGGCGAAAACGCCGCCACCTTCCTCACCGTGGTAAAGGCCAGCGCAAGCCTTTATCTCAAGCAGAACATGCGGAAGGACAACCTTATCTCCGGCACGATGGCCCTGCTCGATTACTGCCGCGTGGAGATGCAGGGACTCAAGGACGAGCAGTTCCGCACCATCTTCCTCAATTCGCAAAACGAGGTGATCGCGGACGAGATAATCCACGAGGGCACGGTTGACCAGTCGGTAGTCTATCCGAGGAAGGTCATGGAAAGGGCCCTTCACTACAAGGCGTCCTCCATGATATTCGTGCACAACCACCCCGGCGGAAGCCTCAGCCCCTCGAAGGACGACATCATCCTCACCGAGGCACTTAAGCAGGCCGCGCGCAGCCTCCAGATAAAGGTGCACGACCACCTCATAATCTCCAAAAAAGGCTATTACAGCTTCCTGGAAAGCGGCCTCATGTAGCCCCCCCTCCCTGGAGAGCTTGACAGCACCCTGCCCCTGTATTAAAAGTTAGTTAAGAAGCGGCAAAACTGCCTCTTCCAAGGCCAGTCCAATCGAAACCGGAGGGTAAAAATGAAGGCCATGAAAAGAACAACTCTCCTTGCTGCCGCCCTGCTCTTCCTGCTGGCGGCAGTGTCCACGGCAGCCGCGGCCGAGAAGAAATTCTCCGCCCAGCTTACAGGCGGCGATGAAGTCCCCGCTGTGCAGACCAGGGCCACCGGAAAGGCAATGGTGGATGTGGAAGAAAAGGGGAAAGAACTCCGCTATATGGTCCACGTCAAGGACATCACCGGCCCCACAATGGCCCACATCCATCTGGCCCCCGCGGGCCAGAACGGCCCGCCCGTTGTCAACCTCCTTAAAAAGCACGTTAAAGCAGGGAAGTTCAGCGGGATGCTGGCCAGGGGCAAGATAACGGCCAAAGACCTTATCGGCCCGATGAAGGGCAAGACTGTCGGGGACCTGATAAAGGAAATCGAGGCCGGAAACACATACGTGAACGTACACACCAAGGCCCACCCGGACGGCGAGATAAGGGGCCAACTGAAGTAACGCCCCGTCACCCCCCCTTAAACCAAGAGGGGGAAGTTGTGCGAATACCCCTTTGCCTCCGGGAAAGGGGCAGGGGTGAGGGTAATTTGTTTTTCTAGCGGTTAAGGGCTTTTGCGGCGTCTTTTGCGAAGTAGGTAAGTATCAGGTCGGCCCCGGCACGCTTTATCGCAACGAGGGATTCCATCATCACCCGCTCCTCGTCAACCCAGCCCAGCTTTCCGGCGGCCTTTATCAGGCTGTATTCCCCGCTCACATTATATGCGGCAACGGGCACATCGAAGGCGGCCCTAACGTCCGATATTATGTCCAGGTACGCAAGCGCGGGCTTCACCATCACTATGTCCGCGCCCTCCTCGATGTCCAGCGCGACTTCCCTCAGCGCCTCCCTGCGGTTTGGCGGGTCCATTTGGTAGGAGCGCCTGTCGCCAAACTGCGGGGTGGATTCCGCCGCCTCGCGGAAAGGCCCGTAAAAAGCCGACGCATATTTCGCGGCATAACTCATTACAGGGACCCCCGTAAAACCTTCCTCGTCAAGGGCGTCCCTGATGGCCCCCACCCTGCCGTCCATCATGTCCGAGGGGGCGACCATGTCGGCCCCGGCCCTGGCGTGGGAAAGCGATTCTTTCACAAGGAGTTCCACCGTGGCGTCGTTAAGCACGTCGCCGTCCCTCACAACGCCGCAATGCCCGTGGCTTGTGTATTCGCACAGGCAGACGTCCGTGATGACGTAAAGCTCCGGCAGGGCGTTCTTGAGCTCCCTTACCGCCCTCTGGATGATGCCGTTTTCGTCGTAAGCGGCGGAGCCAACCTCGTCCTTGTGCTCCGGTATGCCAAACAGGAGCACCGACGGAACGCCAAGCGACCAGGCGTCCCTGGCGTTCTTCACCGCCTCGTCTATGGACTCCTGGAAGCAGCCGGGCATCGAGGAGATTTCCTTCCTCACCCCTTTGCCCTCGACAACAAAAAGGGGATAAATGAAATCCGCCGGCCTGAGGGTTGTCTCCCTCACCATCCGGCGGACCGTCTCGTTCTTCCTGAGTCTTCTGGGCCTGAACATTCTTTATTAATGACCGCAGTTGCTGCAGTTGCCACCCGCGGGCTGCGAGCCGCCCTTCAGCACAAACCCGGAGCCCTCGGCCTCCTCGACGAAGTCCATCTCCATGTCGCTGAGGTTCATGGAAGTCTTCGCATCCATATACACTTTGAGCCCGTTCCTCTCGACTATTTCATCGCCTGCCGAGCCTTTTTCTTCTATTCCTATTCCATAGGAAGGGCCACAGCCTCAGCCACCGCCCTGAACAGTGTATACCCGCAGGCCGAAATTCTCCTTGCCCTCGGCCTTCAGCAATTCCTTGGCCTTGTTTGCCGCCATCTCGGTTATATTGAACATGAAAACGCTCCTCCCGGAATTTCCTTTTCTTTAGAATAACTTAAAAACACGGCAATTACAAGAATATTGCCGTGTTATAATAAGTGCTGACCCGTGGAACCCCTCGAATTAATAGAAAAATTCTATCCGCCGGGAAGCCTCTCGCTGAGGCTCCTCACGGAGCA
>JAJYJS010000037.1 GCA_021789215.1 Nitrospirota bacterium
GGTTGGTGCCCATGTCCGTGGTCAAAAACTGCTTCAACTGGTCGGGATGGCAGGAGGGCCGACCGCAGGTCTTTCTGGCTATCGAAGGGTCAAAGTTGAAGGTGACCGGGTTCCTGTCCTGCCAGAGAAGGTTTCTTACCTCGGGGTTCACATAAAGCTTCCCGTCAGGAGCTCTCAGCTTCGGCAGCATCATCCTTATACTATCCGTGCCGGTGGGCAGCAGTGCGCCTGAAAACACGTCCCTTCTGTTCAGAACTTTCCCGTTATACCCGATGAGGAGGGCTTTCAGCATCCCCTTGTGGGCCTTTTCCATATTGTCAGTCCTGCCGTTTCCAAGGTGGCAGTCCCGGCAGGTCACGTTCGGGTGATGGCTCTGCCTGGCAACCATCTCCGGGGTGATGTAAAACTGGGGGTACCCGAGTCTCGCAAGCTTTTGCCTGTTTGCGTGGCATGCCACGCATCCGGCGCTGGAGTTAAGCCAGGCCCTGTAACCGGAAAAGGCTATTACAAATATAAATTGAGCGAAGACAAAGGCAAAGAAGACCTCTTTTGAAAAAAGTCTCTTGCGATTGTCGTTAAAAAACTTCACCACGTTTTTTTCCGGTTGTTGTAAAAGGGCATTGTTCGCTAATCAAGCCGCATGCCCGGAAGCTCAGGAACCCTGAAATGCAAACTGAAAAAGGGGTTCTCAAAGCACAATCACGACATCGGATTCATTGTTCATTATGGCATTGTCAAATTGGCTTCCGCAAGTTATCTCCCGCGGAACCAGACCGGCGTCGACCCCTTCCCCCTGCGCGCTGTGCGCACAAAACGCCATCCGGACGCCCTCAAGCCTGCATAGGCCCGAGTAATCCGGGTTTTTTAGCAGCTTCGTTGCCGCATCCATGGTGAATATGCTAACCTCGTGCCCTCTTGAAAGGGCCTCTTTCGTAATGCCGATCACGTCTTCGAGGCCTTTGTCCGTGTTGACGAGTATGCCAAGCTTCATTTTCTCCCAGCCTTTCGCTGTTATCTTTTTTCCGATTACCAGGGAATCACCTTACCACCCTTTTCCATCAGATCAAGAAGGCCCGCGTAATCCTTGTCCGTCCTCAGGTCGAACACGGTGACATCATTTTCCCTTTTTTGCTCCTCAATGAAAATTTTCAGCGTGTCGTCCGGCTCGCTGCGCAAGATGTAAAGAATTTTCACTGCTCCTCCCGATTTTTTGAATTTTCAATACGGCAGGATATGGTCGTACCCGGCGAGCCTCCTTGCAATGTCCCTGGTAGAGACGTATTCAAGGCTGCCGTTTCCCACGAAATTCGTGTACAGGCCAATCCCCATCTCCTTCATCGTCCCAATGTTCGTCATGTTCTGCTCCGATTCCACTACCGGACGGTCGAGGACGTAAACATCGATTGTGTCTTCAAGAAGGGTAATCCCCAGCGACATCCGGAGCGCCTCATCCTGTCTGTCCCGCACAAGCACCGCTATTTTCTTTGCCATTTCTTCACCCTTTTTATCCTTTCCCCCGGCATTGCATCCTGCAATTCGATATCAAAATCAAAAGGCTTCCGGATAAGATTTTGCAAGATATATGCCAGGGCAGATTCAGATTTTCCTGCAGGGTATTGCAATTTGACTTTGCATGGACGCCGAATTATAGTAAAAGCAAAAAAAACTTTTTTGGGGAAAAGGTTTTTCCGGGGAAGGTAGAAGTACGGGCGCGCTGCATGTATTCTATATTGTTTCTTCGCAGTTTGTGGCCGGCTTGGCACTCGGGTCGATATTGTACAGGTCTGATTTCTGCATGGCCGGCGTATTCCGGGACGTTTTCCTTTTCAGGGATTATCTGAGGATGAAGGCGTTTTTCCTCCTCGTCTCTCTCCTTGCCGTTATTCTTTATTTGATGAGGATTTTCAAGGTCATATCAACCTACCCTCCGTCTTTTTTCGGCGTTCCGTCGGCTGCAAATCTGCTTGGCGGGCTCCTCTTTGGCGTGGGCATGGTGCTTGGCGGGGGGTGTTTGATAAGCACCCTGTACAAGCTTGGGGCCGGCAGCACGGCAAGCTGCATAACCTTCTGCGGGGTCCTGCTTGGCGGGTTTGTTTCGGCTGTGTTCTATCCCCTCATCCGGTCATTTGCAAGCTCGACCGCATTTTTAAAGGACAAGACCTCCCTGGAGCATATCATGGGAAGCGCCGCGGCCCCCGTGCTTTTGATCTCGCTGCCCGCGATTGCCCTTGCCTGGAGATGGGCAAAAACCGGGAGATGGTCGCAGAGGGCCTATGCCCGCGGATATCTTTCGCTCTGGAAGGCGTCTTTCATGATGGCCTTTGTCATAGCGGCAACGGTGGCCCTTTCCGGGCGCCCCCTAGCGGTAAGCACCGGGTTTGCCAAGCTTTCAGGTTTTCTGGGCGTCCTGTTTCTGCCTGTCCTGACCGGGAAAATAGCATTTTTTCGAGTGCAGTCGCCGCGGTTGCTGTACGGCGGCATAATGAACGGGGGGGCGGGGCCCGTGGTTGATTCCGTATTCCTGACCCAGTTTCCCCTGATGGCGGGCGTAGTGGGGGGTGCTTTCATTTCATCTTTGAGGCTTGGGGAGTTCAAGGTACGGCGGCTGCCCCCTGCCAGGCAGGCCTTTTCAGCTTTTTCCGGGGGGGTGCTCATGGCCGCCGGAGCGCTGACGGCAGGCGGCTGCAATCTCTGGCACATGATCGGCGGGCTGCCCGTATTTGCGCTTCAAAGCATACTCTTTGTTTTCGGCGCCGCAGGCGGAGCTTTCCTGGGATCGGTCTTTCTGAGGAAAGTTGTTATCAGATAACGAGAGGGGGACGTTAAATGGAGCGCACGGTTGAAGATATTGTCCTCGACATAAGGGGACAGATATGCCCGGCATGTTTGCTGATTACCTTGAGCGAGCTGAACAACAACAAGGAACGGCTCAAGGGCGCGAAGGCCCGAATGATCGTAAAAACCGACCACCGCGACGCGACAAGGACGATACCGGGCGCGGCTTTTGCCATGGGGTACAGTGTATCGGTGGTGCAAAAGGACAGGCACTACGAGATAACCCTGGAGCATGAGAAATGAGCAGCGCCGGGAAAATTGAGGAAAAGGACCTCAGGACAAGCAATGAAAGGCTGAAAAAATATATCCGGGACAAGGTGAACCATCTGCTTTCCGTCATGGGCACAAAACCCCTGGGCAGGGAGGAGTTGGACGACAGCACCCTCATAGAACTGGATCCCATAGGGATAATTGCGCGTTCCTTTGCGCAGGTCCTTGAGCACCAGAAGGAGACCAACAGGAGGCTTACCGTCGCAAAGGACCAGTTGCAGGCCGTTTTTGATACCGCCGGGGTTTGCATATCGATAATAGACGAGGACATGAGGATCGTCAACTGCAATGAAAAACAGAAGGAACTCCTCGTCTCCCCGGATGCAAACGCAATCGGCAGGCACTGCTACGAGATTTACTGCGGCAAGGATTCCCCGAGCCTCGACTGCCCCGCAGTGGAAACCCTGGCGACGGGCAGGCCCGTTTTCATCCGGGAGGTGAAAAAAAAGAACAAGCATTTCCAGATCGTCACATCCCCGCTGAAGGATTCGGACGGCAACGTGACCGGCGTCATCGAGGTCTCGATGGACGTGACTGAAAAAAAGAAAGCCGAGGAGCTTATGCACCAGGCCGAAAAACTTACTGCCATCGGGCTTCTGGCCGGAGGCATAGCCCATGAGCTTAATAACCCGCTGGGCAATATTCTGGGCTACGCGACCCTCGTGCTGAAAGACAGGGAATCCGGCCTGGCGCCGGAACACAGGGAAAAGCTCGAGATAATCGTGGAACAGGCGAAAAAGGGCAGCGATATCATAAGAGGGCTGCTCGATTTCTCCCGCCAGTCGGTCCCTTCGTTCTCGGATGTCGCGATAGACGGCATCATCGGGAAGACCATGCGCACCCTTCAAAACAGGTTCAGCTCCCAGAGGATCAAAACGGACGTCGCGCTCCCCGGCGCGCTCATCGTCCGGGCGGACCCGCGCCAGATAGAGCTTGTCGTCCTGAACCTGCTTCTAAATTCCATCCAGGCCTTTGAGGCGGTAAGCAGGCGGGACAAGACGATCAGGGTCGGCGCGAGCCGCGACGGAGATTTCGTCCGGGTGAGCATAGCCGACAACGGCCCCGGGATACCCGGAGAGGTACTGCCCGGCATATTCGACCCGTTCTTCACAACAAAGCCCATCGGAAAGGGCGCGGGGCTCGGGCTTTCGATTTGTTCGGGGATCATCAAGGAGCACAAGGGATCGATTCACGTAAGCAGCGAGGCCGGAAGGGGGACGGAATTCGTATTCCTGCTGCCGGCATCCGGGGCCCCGCATCCGGTTGAAACGAGGTAGGGATTTTTGTTCAGGGTCCTGGTAGTCGAAGATGATTTCAGGATGAGGGGGCTTATCAAGGAACTCCTTGAAAAACAGGGCTACAGCGTCACCACCAGCCACGACGGCAAGGATGCCTTCCCCCTTATAAAAGAGCAGACCTTTGATGTTATCCTCACGGACCTCAGGATGCCGGATATTGACGGCATGGAGGTCCTTTCCCGCGCCAGGGAGGCAAGCCCCTGCACGCCGGTTATCATGCTCACCGGTTTCGCCACCGTGGATTCCGCTGTCGAGGCAATGAAAAGAGGGGCCTACGACTATATACAAAAACCCTTTGAGCCTGACGCCCTTCTGCTTGCCGTAAAAAGAGCGGCCGAATATCACAGGCTGGCCGATGAAAACCTGAAACTGTCGGCGGAGCTTGAAAGGTGTTCCGGTCAGGAGTTCATCGGCTCGAGCAAGGCGATACTGGAGCTTAAAAAACTGGTGGAGAAAGTGGCCCCCCTGGACACTACGGTGCTTATCCAGGGGGAAACGGGGACGGGCAAGGAGATGATCGCAAGACTCATAAACAGGCTCAGCCCGAGGGCTGAGGAAAAGTTCCTGCCCGTAAACTGCGGGGCGCTCCCCGAAACGCTCATAGAGGCCGAGCTCTTCGGCTACGAAAAAGGCTCCTTCACGGGGGCCGCGGGCCGGAAGAAAGGGCTCTTCGAGTCGGCCAACCGGGGCACCTTATTTCTTGACGAGATAAACAACGCGTCCCGGTCCCTTCAGATAAAACTGCTCAGGGTATTGCAGGAGGGCAGCTTCCTGAGGGTCGGCGGTGTCGAGCCCGTAACGGTTGATGTGCGCGTAATAGCCGCCTGCAACGCCGACCTCGCCATGGAGGTGGATGAGGGGAGGTTCAGGAAAGACCTTTTTTACCGCCTGAACGTCATTACGCTTTCAATTCCCCCCTTGAGGGAGAGGAAGGACGATATCCCATATCTTGCCTCTCATTTCCTGGCCAAATACGCCAAGAGATTTTCAAAGGAAATAAAGTCCATCGCCCCGGAAGCCATGGCCGCCCTGGCGGAGTACCCATGGCCCGGAAACGTCAGGGAGCTTGAAAACTGCCTGGAGCACGCCGTTGTCATTGAAGGCGGAAGCAGTATAACCGCAAGGTCACTTCCGGCTGAAGTCCTGAAAAAGAAACACCAGAGCGATCCGTTCATGCATACCGGCGTCTTCAGGATCGAGGAAACGGAAAAATTCCTCATCCAGAGGGCCTTGAGCGTGTTCGACGGCCAGAAGACGAAGGCGGCTGAAGCCCTCGGCATCAGCATCACGACCCTCTGGAGAAAACTCAAGAAACTCAACCTGGAATAAAGAACCCGCCTTCCTGCATTTCAAAATGAAAAACTTTTTCACTTTGAAATGCAATATTTCCGGGGCGATCCGATTTTCCATCCCACTGCGGCCCCGCTTTTCAGGCTTCAGGGGCAACATACCTGTCTGGCACCCATCTTGCTGTTACGACGTCAGGCCCACATCCAATAAATAACAAAAAGGGCTCCGCATGGAGGAAAAAGTGGAGAAAGGCGCAACCGCTCTTGTCCCGCTGGGCTGCACAGGCGAGCATATCCATGAAGACATACGGACGGCCGTTAAAGACGCGTTTGGCGCGGAGGTGACGGTAATCGGGAGGGAAAACTGCAGATGGACAGGCTTTGACGTGGAAAGACGGCAGTATGCGGCATCCGATCTCATCGAATGCCTTTCCCCCCTGCGCGCGGCCTTCGAAAGGGTCCTTGGCGTCGCGAGTGCCGACCTTTCCTATCCCGGCGTAAATCATGTGTTTGGCCTTACCGACCCCGAATCGCGCATATCGGTCATATCCCTGTTCCGTTTCAGGGCGAAAGGGGCGCCCCCCGGGAAAATCGCCCAGAGGGCCATTAAGACGGCGATACACGAACTCGGGCATTCATATGGCCTGCGGCATTGCAAGGACCACAGGTGCGTCATGTTCTTCTCATTCAACCTGGCGGACACGGACTACAAAAACCGCGAGTTCTGCAAAAGCTGCATGAAAGAGATTTCATCCATCTTAAAGGCGGATGCCCGAAAAAGAAAGGAGGTTTGATAGAGAATGAGCGGCGAGGTGAAATCGGGGCTGACCCTGCCCTGGCTCTGGGTTGCCGTGCTGATCGCGCTTCTGGCTATGGGGTTTATGCTTCCGCCCCTGGATGCACCGCTAAAGGCGCTTGCGAAGACAAAAATCCATACCCAGGCCCCCGACATCAAAAAACAGTCCAAAGACCTCGTCTTTTGAGGCTGTGGAAAACTGTGTGCAATGGGCCTCGGGAACTTTGGGAGAAGGCAGTTTTAACGGAAGACTGACAATAAAAAACATGTGGGAGGTATCAAAATGCGTAAGCGGGTAAAACCCGGCCTCAGAGTCATCATTTACCTGGTCTCATGTCTGGTTATAGTCTTCGGAGCGGCGCTGTCCGGCGGCGGGATTCAAAGCGGCACCCGGACGGCGTACGCCGAGGCGGCCCCGGGTGCGAATTTTTCCTGGCACGCGAACAGGCCGGGCATCACCAGGGCGCAGATAGCCCTCGGCAGGGCCACCCGCCTCCGGTTTGAGTTCGCCGTGAAAAACGCGGATGGCACAAGAGTGAAGTTCGGCATCCCGAGGGAATTCGCGGAAATGGGAATAAAGATCAGTCCTGAGGAAGTCACGGTCGTAAACGGGATGGCCCGGTCAAACGCGCAGTTCTCATGCCCGCCCGGCATGCCCCTGGGCAGGTTCGACATGCTGGTTGTGATGGTGGACGCAAAAACGAAAAAAGAAATAGGCAGGGGAATAATACAGTTCATGCTCCTTCCCGCCGGCGTCGGCGGATGCTAGGAAAGGAGGCCTGAAGACATGGATGAATTCGAATTCGGCGTACTCGGCTGGTGGAGGGCATGGTACAAGAAATTTTTCCGTGAAAAATGGCCCCTCTGGTTGTCTGCCATCTTCATGGCCATCTCCGGCATCATGGCTTACGGCATAGCCACCTGGTCGCTTGCAAGGACCGTAAGCGGGGCAAACCCTTACGACCAGTCAAAACCGCTCGGCACGTTCCTGGGGCTGAAGGAACTGGGCGGCATAATAAACAACCTCCTTGGGAAAATAGGGCTTCCGCATTACCCCTTCAGCGGCTATATCTGGCCGGACGGCACTGTCAATTTCTTCAGGCAATACCCGAATCCCCTTCTTGAACCCACGGCGGGCACCATGCTTGGCATCCTCTTCGGGGGCCTCGTCGCGGCCTTGCTGGCCAAGGAATTCGCGCTTAAGGTGCCGCTTGACAAGAGCGAGTACGGCCTTGCCGTCAGCGGCGGCGTAATGATGGGTTTCGGCGCGGTCTTCATGTTCGGTTGCCCCCTTGTGAGCACTACGAACATTGGCGCGATGGGCGTGCAGTCGATACTGATGGTGACAGGGATGACCATAGGGTCTTATTTCGGGGCGAAGATAATCGTGTGGCTCGAAAAACGGCGAATGGCGCTAAAGCTCGCCTTCAGCGACGGAGCGGGCTACAGGCCCCTGATGCACTTTGAAAAAACGAGAACCATATGGCCGAGGCTGCCCGAGTCGGCCGACGGAGGCGAGCCGGCCTCCATAAAATACCAGCCGCACCTGGCGCTGGCGCTAATGCTGGCGATGGTGGCCGTGCTGTTCAGGTTCGGCCACATCGGCTACCCGGCCCTTGCCCTTTCATTCGGCGCGGCCACTCTTACCGGGTTTGCAATGCAGCGCGGGGGCATCTGTTTTGCACATGCGTACCGTGAGCCCTTCCTCTCGGGGTTCGCGGACATGTCCAGGGCAATGGCCCTCCTGTATATATTGCTGATACTGGGTTTCCTGCCCATGAAATTGCTCGGCGCGGCCACTCCGGACCTTGCCTATGCGGAGATATTCGCCATCAGCCCGGCCGGAGTGGGCGTGCTGATTGGAGCTGCACTCTTTGGGGTGGGGATGGCCCTGAATGGCGCCTGCGTGAGCGACAGTCTCTGGAGGACGGCGGAGGGGCAGGTAAAGATATGGATCGGCCTTCTGACCCTCATATGCGTTTCCTCGTGGTTTTTCCCGATGCGCGAGGAGCCGTGGTTCAAGACCATCTTTGCCCCTTACGGCTCAAAGAACATCAGGGATGTGTACCTGCCGCACATACTGGGCAGCTACCCGCTCGCCGTGGCCCTGATGATAGGGATAATCGTCCTGTGGGCGCTGCTGCTGACATGGTTCAGCGGAAGGACGTTCAGGAAATACATGGAAGGCTGAACCGGGAACAGGAAAAAAATACCTTCGAGGAGGAAACATGGGCACCGATACCGGCAAAACGGACGCAAAGGCTGTTTCAGCCAGCAAGAGACTGGACGTAAAGGGGTTTGTCTGCCCCAGGCCAATGGTCATGACGATGAACCTGCTGAAGACCATGAACCCCGGAGATACCCTTGAAGTGGTCGCAAACGACAGCAGCGTGAAACACTCCATCCCCTCTCTTTGCGAGAGGGCCGGGTACAAGCTTCTGTCCCAGAGGGATGAAGGAGGTGAATTCATTTTTTTGATACAGAAATAATCAGGGGACCGTGTTTTGGAAAAATTAAACCAGGAAAAATAAAGATGCTTGGGGAGGTAACTATGACAAGAAAACCTGGCAAGAAGATAGGCGTGCTCCTTTTCTTGGTGCTTGCCCTTGCTCTTGGGTTCCAGGGCTGCGGCGGCGGATCGGGGGGAAACGGTTATGCCACGCCATCCACCACCTCGACGGGCGTTGTCGTCAGCGCGGCCACAGTCAAAAGCTGGGTGGACAGCGGTAAGGTAAACGCAACGGGATTTAACAGGGTGGTGATTCTCGACCTGGGCGGCGCGGCAAACTACAGCAAAGGTCACATTCCGGGCGCCCAGTTCCTTAATTCCGCAAACATTTACGAAAATCGCGACGAGGGCGTTATCGAGGACGTCAACATGGTGCTTGACGGCCCCACCATGGACGCCCTCGTCCAGAAGTACGGCATAGACGGGAACACCACCATTGTATTTACAAGCGCAGACCCCACGTCGGCAAGCATAGTGCCGTACTGGACCGTCTGCAGGGCGTACTGGACTTTCCGCTATTGGGGGTTCCCCAAGGACAGGCTCAAAATCCTTGACGGCCTTGACGCCGCCTACGCGGACCAGTACGGTTTGACGACCGATGCCCCGCCGGCCGTTACCCCCTCCACTTACAGCGTCAGGGACAACCCCTCTTTCAGGGTCGATCTCCGGGCGTCACTGGCCGACATGATAAACATAGCCGACGGCAAAGTCCCGAACACCGTGGTAATAGATACCAGGGGCCAGGACGGCGACGGGTACGATGTCAAATCCTCCTACAGCGGGGACAAGGACCAGACTCCCGGCGTGTGGAAGGCAGGCACATGGGTGGCGTTCGAGGGCCATATAAGGGGCGCCATTGCCATCAACTCCCAGAAATTTTTCAAAACGGTAAAGGGCGCAAGCTATACCTACAAGGTCTTTTTGTCCCCCCAGGAAATGGCCTCGGTTTTCACCGCCGCCGGAGTGGACTCCACAAAAATGATCGTAGTGCACTGCCGCACCGGCGTCATCGCCTCCTCGGGGTTCGCCGCGCTTGACGCCGTCCTGGGCTGGCCGGTCAAGAATTACGACGGGTCCTGGAGCCAGTGGGGGATGCTGGCCTCAACGGCCAACTGCGGCCCGCTGGACCCCAACTCCCCATGGAGAACGGACACCCCTCAGCGCACTCAAAATCTCACTTTCAACGGGACCCCGCCCGCCTGCACGGGCATCGAGGATGCGACCGACGGCGGCGCGTATACCGTGAACTCCTTCGACACTGACTTGAACCAGATAGAGGAGCAAGACAGCGCCTACTTCTCCGGCGGCGGCGGCAACACCAACAGCGGCAGCGGAGTCAACATAGGATGCTGACAAAAAGACGGTCGCCCGATAAAAACCCAATTGCGGCATTTACAAAGACGAGGAGGCGTATCATGAAGGCAGCGCAAATAAAGGTCCTGGTACTTGCGCTATTTGCAGCCATGCTCTTTCTTGCGGCCGGCAACGCATATGCGTTGCCCCCCATCGTCATCGGCAACGAAGGAGCTTTTCTCAAAATGGCCCTGCAGGGCCAGTTGTACGGGGTATGGAGGGACACCGGCTCCGGAGCCAGTAAACAGGGGGATTCCACCGACTTGTTTTTCAGAAGAAACAGGCTCACGTTCTGGATGCACGGCACGAGCCGGTACGGAGCGATCGTGCAACTGGAGTACGTCGGGGAAAGAAACGTCGACGACCTCATCGTAAACGATGTGCCAGGCAGCAGCTTCTCCGTGCTGGACGCGTATTTCATGGCGGATTTCAGCAACGAATTCAGGGTCTACGCGGGCAAGCAGAAAATACAGCTCACGCGGGAAAACCTGGAAGACTGCTTTGTGCCCCTCAGCCTCGACCGCTCCCTTTTCATCTATACCCTGAAGCACAGCAGGGACACGGGCGTCGTGGTCTGGGGCAACCTGCCGAACATCAAGAGCCAGTACCGCGTCGAGGTCTCAAAGGGAAACGACGACAACAACTCGCCGCAAAGCAGCCTCATGTACACGGCCAGGTTTCACGTCTCGCTCTGGGACCCCGAATATGCCTATGGATACAAGGGGACATACCTGGGCAAGAAGAAAGTGCTGACCTTCGGCGCCGGCGCGCAGTTCGAACCCGATGCCGTGTATGACAACACCGTTACGCACACCGGAGCAAAAACCTATTATGCATGGACGGCAGACGCTTTCATGGAATATCCGCTTGCCAAGGGAACGTCCGCCGTCACCCTCTCGGCGGCATATCTCGACGAGTCTTTCAACGGCGCATACAGGGGAAGCAACCCCGATCCCAACAGCGTCGGCCAGGACGGCGAGAAAAACGGCTGGTACGTCAAGGCCGCCTATCTCCTGCCTCGCAGGCTGGGACCTGGCCAGGTGCAGCCCTTTGTGCGCTACGAGCAATGGAAATATGCGGACCTGTTCAATGTGTTCGACCAGAGGATAGACTGGACAGGCGCGGGGGTCAACTATCTGATAGACGGACAAAACCTCAGAGTGACCGTGCAGTATTCGAGGACGGATTTCAACAAGGAGGTGAACCCGCAGTCGAAGAGCTTTAATACCGTAACGGCGATGCTTCAGTACAGGTTTTAAGCCGTAGGCCAGTAAGGATTCCTAACCCTCTAGCTCCACCGGGGAGGCCATAAAAAAACCTCCCCGGGCCTTTTCCACTGAAAATTACATAATAAGGCTCTACCGGGTTTTCTGTGGGTATTCCCCCTCCCTTGAGGGGAGGGGATGAAGGGGAGGGTGTTCTATGCTTCTGCAGCCGGTTCAGTATGTTGGCCGCCGTCCAGCTCGATTACAATCTTCTTTTCAAGGCATACAAAATCAACGATATATTTCCCCATCGGATGCTGACGTCTGAATTTTAAACCATCCATGCGTTTTGCTCGTAAATGACGCCATAATAATCGCTCAGCATCCGTGGAATGGGTTCCCAGATCTTTAGCATAACCAATCAGTCTGTCATTATTAAGCACCCTCTCCCTGCCTCTCCCCTTGTATGATAGGAGACGGAGTGTTTATACGAGAGGAAACTTGCTATGAACTTAATTAAGGGTGTGGCAGACCGTTCTCCCCTTGGGACAACAG